>JAIOYP010000009.1 GCA_021741155.1 Flavobacteriales bacterium
TCTGGTCTTTTCTTCGGAATCATGGTCATGATTTTGCAAGGTTTTCGCCATGAAGATACCGAACCTTGCATTCTGAATCCAATCGAAATAATCATATGTTATTAACAATCAGTGTGTTAATGACTTATTAAGGGTTGACGAAATAGGGTACGTCTGTAAATGCTAGGGCAATCAAGACGATGGCGGTTATGCCACAAAAGAGCAATACGAAACGAGCCGCTTTCTTCAAATAGTTCATGAGTGCGGTCGAATGTAAACCTAAAATTGAAGCAAGCGCTATTCCCTCATTTCTAACCAACCTGTGTATTCTACAGGGTCTTCGCCTTGGAAGGTGAGTTCAATATAAAAGAGGTACGAGCCACGTGGCATGAGATAACCATTGTACGTGCCGTCCCAACCATGCACCTTATAGTTAGCTTCTGAAGATTCGAAGATCTTTATCCCATCAAGCGATCTGATTTCCCAATAAATAGAGAAGGTGCTTGCATCATCTGTATTATAAACCTGAGGGAACCAAGTATCATTAAGTCCATCAATTCCAACTGGTGTGAAAGCGGTAGGAATGTATATATGTCTGCCGCAGTAATTTATCTCTAGGTTGTAAACTGTCGTATCTGCTCCTGTTATTCCGTAGCAAACAATACTATAGAATGAAGTGGATATATGAGGAATAACTGGATACTCAATTACGCTGTCGTTTCCTAAGTAAGCTGATTGCAACCCAAGAAAATTGTCGTGCCAAGTTTTGTACCACTGTTTGTGCGTATGATAAGCAGAGCAGGTTAATTTGAAGTGGTCAAATCCTTCGTAACCAGAAAAGCAAAGGACTGAATCAACAGCTACATCGACATCTTGTATGGCGAAATATTGGGGTAGTTTCGGCTCGTCTTTAAAACAGCCCGTCAATAAACCAAGTGCAACAAAAAGAAGGCTTAGTTTTTTCATCTGTACCATGGTCTTATTTGGTATCTAATTCCAACATCTACTCCGGCAAGGCCGCCTATCTTTTCCATGGTTTTGTCCAAGTAAGATGAAAGACCTGCCTCGATTACCAGCATATCTTTTAGTTGATAACCTGCTCGGAAACTCAAACGATTAAGGTCGGCAATACCTAATTGTCCGTAGGCCATGTCTTTGTATGTGATGGTTGCGTAAGCTGAAAAAAAGCCGAAATTGTTTCCAGAACCAATGTTGTTTCCAATAGATTGGATTTCGCCTGTCACCTCAGGAGAAATCGTAATGCCATCGCCCACATTAAAATGATAAACGGCTTTAAGTTTGTTTGTCATGATATTCGTCCCCATTTGAGCCAAAGCCCAACCGTTATCAGGCTTCCGTTCCACCGAGTAATCGAATAAGAAACGTTTCCAATAATATCGGAGGCCTCCCCCAAAATAGATGAAATTGGACTTCGAACTTGGCCTAATTTCATTTGTTTGGTACACTAAACCGTAGCGTGGATCAAACATGTCTCCAAACGTTAGTTTGCCCCAATCATTCAACTTGGAGAGTTGAAAAGTGATTTTTGCACCCAAGATCAGATGATGGTCTTTTATGTTGATTCTGAAAGAGCTTGCGAGCATGGCATGCTGAATGGTGTGCTGCAATTCCTTCTCATTGCTGTAATACACGGCCGTTCCCCAATTCTGTTTCGGCCCTCCGGTAGATAAATCAACAAACGCTTCATGTTTCATAAAGGCCAACTCCAACTTGCCTTTATCATTCGGAACGCCCATCGATAGGTTCTTCATTCGGAAGCGGTAGGCTGCGGCCAGTTTCCTATCAAACCCCGCTAAGGCAGGATTGTCTACGAATGTCCAAATGGAACGGTTGAAGATTTTGTCTTCTTGAGAGTAATCTTTTCTGTTCCATTCGGGTTCGATTGGAACGATAGAATCAACCGTTTCCTGTCCGAAAACGAAAAGCGGGAGCAATAGAATGAAAAGTACCGTTGTAATTCTCATGCTCTATTCGTTTCTGTAAAGTTGAATCCATCCTTCTTTGGTTTCAGTTTTGCCGTCCTCAACTTTTAAATATCGAATCCAATATCGATACAATCCTGCTGGTGCTGGATTTTTATTCCAGGCGCCATCCCAAGATACCGTTGGGTCACCCTCATTATCAAGTATGACTTGGCCGTTTTCTGAGCGGATAATCCAGTGTAAGTCAGTAATGTTTGTGAAAATGGGATACCACGTATCATTCAATCCATCTCCGTTGGGTGAAAACCCAGATGGGATGTAAAGGGTTTGAAAACAATTTATGATCTTGATTTGAATGGAAGAACTGTCTCCGTCAGAATAATTGGTCAACCTTACAATTCCTGTGTCAAGTAATTCATAGAATCTGATTGAAAAGGTGTCTTGTCCTGCATACTGCTGAATGTACTCTGGTTCGAATTGAAGAATCTCCCAATGTGAAGAGTCTGCAGAATTGTATAATCCGTTGATCAAATTGATTTCACCTAAAAAATCGTAACCGCAGATTAGCGTGTCGTGGGTAATGATTACCGCATCTAAATTTATTGAATCGTATTCGGGAGCGAACTGCTCTTTTACACATCCGTTGAGAAGCAAACCAAGAAATACAAACAGCAAAAGTTGTTTCATTTCGGTTTGGATGCAAAGGGTTGAAAGTGATATCGAAGCCCGCCTGACATAGCCGCTACACCGAATGTATCGTTGGCATATTGGTCAAAATAGAAGGCAAAACTATAAACGGCACGAAAGTGCCAAATCTGTAATCCAACCTCGGTTTTGAACTGTTTCAAATCTGGTGCAGAAAGATTGACGAATAAAATTTGTTTCCACATTACCAGCAGCGAAGGTTCCATATACCAATGGAAACCGTTGTGTTCAGCAGTAAATCCTACGGCCATTTGACCAGCGGCAAAAAAGTCCAAATTATAATTGGCATGTAAATGATGTACGGGGTGAAAATCTTTTCCGGCAGGCGTCAATAGCGACCTATGCTCATAGCGGAATGCATATCCGAAGAAGAGTTGTTTCCAAGTATAAATAAGCCCAGCAGAATACTCAGCAAATTGGACAGAATCTGGTCCGTAAAATTCACTGGTCTGATAAACGAAACCGTATAAAGGGTCTATCATATCTCCGTAAGTGAAAGAGTCCGATCCACCTTTTAACTTGAGGTATCTGACACCCACGCCAAGAATGAACTTATGTTCCTTTAGGTGAAACCTATAGGAGTGCGCTACCTGAACTCGATGATAATCCGTTATCAATCGTTGCCCGCCATTGTAGGTGATGTTGATACCTATGTTTTTTCTTCGACCCCCGAATGCAAAGTCTACAATGGCAGACTGATTCCAAAATCCTGCATTTTTGGTATCGTAGCCCTCAGCAACATTTAGTTTCTCGCCTTCATAAGAATATCCGAACTGCAATCGCCTATCAAACCCGGCAAAAGCAGGATTTTGCATGGCCGTTATTATTGTTCCGTTCCATGGAAGAGCAACCTGATATTCTGGTGATGATGCTGCAGGCGGAACGATGGAATCCGTCTTTTCCTGTCCGAAAACGAAAAGCGGGAGCAATAGAAAAGCGAGAAGTTCCAATCTCATGAGTCGAAAGTAACGAATAACATAACGTTATGTCACTCGGGAATTGTATCGGCCTTCATTTTTAGGTCAAGGATATTCTCAGCAAAATCGAATGAAGCTTTCGTCACACTTTCCACATCCGGATTGCGCAGCGGATTGGTAAGCACGTGCGAACCTACAGGAAACTCAACCATCTGTTTTTGAGCATCGGACGTGCCAAGCAGTGGCATCATCTGCCGCATGGCCTCCACCGAAACCACGCTGTCCTGATTTGCTTCGCTCTTATAGTATGCCCCAACGAAGATTGGCTGCTTTACAAGCGCAAAGGTTTCGTTAGTCATGGTGTAATCTATAAGCGAGCGCAGCGCCACCAAAGCTTCGATTCGGTATTTGGTTTGCCAGTATTTTTTGAACTCCGCAGGAGCTTCATATTCGCGATAGTTGCTTCCAGAAATCAATCGCACCAATTGCAGTCCCCAGGGCTGAGTGAGCACATTTGAATTTGGGTCGAATATGTCGATGTTGGGAGAATAGCAGATGAGCGCAGCAATTTCGGGGTCGTGGGCTGTCAGGTAAATTCCCAACGTGCCGCCTGTGGAGGTGCACATCAGAATAACCTTCTTGCCAATTTGCTTTCCAACAGCAATGGCTTCTTTGGCAGATTGGAGGTAGTTTTCGGGGGTAAGGTTGATGAGTGGTTCGGTGGTGTCTAATCCATGTCCGTACAGTCTGGGCAGGTAGAGATTGCAACCATATCGCTGCGCAAATGCGCGATGCACGGGATTGCCTTCTTCGCCCGATGCCGAAAATCCATGGATGTAAACAATGGCGTATTCTGTGACGGAAATGGAATCGTTGAACCACTCAATTCGTGATTCATTATTTGGTTTTAGCGTTTTGAATGAAGCTTCCTTTTGGGCAATCCATCCATCTAACGAATCGATTGCAATGGAATTGGAAATAGGAGTGGGGTCGAGTTCGGGAGTTGGCGCTTTTGGCCCTGCCATAAATACAATCGAAAGAATGATAATGAGGAATAAGGCGGAGTAGGCGGCTTTTTTCATTTGGGGTTTAGGGGGAAACCTAACAGGTTTTAAAAACCTGTTAGGTTTTGAGGAAGTGATTCTTCAATTCTTCTGAGGTATGAAATCTACCTTCGGTTATATCGTTTCTTGATTCCAATATCCGCTCTTCCAACTCCTCAACCAACATCGGTCTCAGTTTTTTTTTCGCTTCTTCCGTTGTATAAACCCGACCCGCAACAATATCATCTTCTGCCCTCCGAATTCTTTCATTGAACTCCTCAGCCGACATTGGTTTGAGTTCGGTTTCGGGATAGGGAACAGGCTCTGAACGCATCAAAGCCGCCACTTTTTTGAGCAGTTTTTCGTCCTCTGTGCGTATCAATTTTTCGATAATACTGTATTTGAGATGTGCCGTGTCCATGTTATCAAAGTTAGTGAAAGACCTTGAAGTGGTATGGTTCATTGTCACTTAGATTCCATCAAAAAATCAGTACAACTACGCAGAAAAATGTGATTGGGTGGGCGATAATTTTGCCTCCACTTAAAACCAATTTTAATCAAACACAACCACACATGAACAAAAAAATTACACTGACCGTTGCCACGCTGATGCTGTTGGCATTTCAGTCTTCCGCTCAGGAACTACCAAAGAACTGCAAGCAGATTCTTGGCCTAGACCCAACAGCCACGGATGGAGTTTACACCATCGATCCTGATGGGGATGGGCCGCAGCCACAGATGCAATGCCAATGCGACATGACAACTGATGGCGGTGGCTGGACCTTGGTGCTTAACTACAATCACTTAGCTGGTACAAACCCAGACTTGGCATTGCTTACCACTTCGCTTCCGCTCCAAGGAAGTGCCGATCTTTCGACCATAATAGATGAAAGCGCCTCCAACACTTGGGGTCATGCCGATACGGCTCTACTTAACGCTTTGGCCTTTGACGAAGTTCGTTTCTATGGTATCACAAGTAATCATAGCAGGGTAATCAATTTCAAAAGCTCTCATCCCGGAACTATTGCCTATTTCCGCACTGGACTTGGTTCCACCTGGGGTATTCAAGGGTCGCATACTACGTTGGCTGGTCATACTGCATTGATGCCAAGTTTACAAGACGGACCCAATACCAATCAAGGCAACTACGCCATGACCGAGTATCCGCTGTGGCTCTTTACGGCCCGGCATTGGTTTCTCTCTCCAAGTTTAGCTAGATGGGAAGTTGATGATTGGATTGTTACCCCGTCACCTTCCACAACGCCTTCTACCCTTCATCAAATATGGACTAGATCTGGTATCTCGTATTCCAATTTGGAGATTTCGGCCTGCGAAACATATACATCACCAAGTGGCAATTATACTTGGACAGAGGACGGTATTTACATGGACACTATTCCGAATAATGTCGGTTTGGATAGCATCTTGACAATCAATCTTACCATCAATGTGATTGATGAAGTACTCTTGACTGACAATGGGAATGGTTTTTTTACCAATATGCAGTTCAGTAGCTACCAATGGCTAGATTGCGACAATGGATTTGCAGAAATTATGGGTGCCAATGGGCAGTCGTTTGCCATCGTTAACTCAGGTAACTATGCAGTTACGGTCACTTTAGGCGAATGCGAACTTACCTCTGAGTGCATGCAAGCAATTACGGTTGGTTTGAACGACACACCAAATGTTCCTGAGTATTCGGTTTATCCAAATCCTTCTAGCTCAATTATCACCTTAAAATCCGCCTCGCCTTTCAGCAATGCTAGTATTACACTAACCGATTTGCAAGGAAGAACGGTAATGAACATGTCCAATGTGAATGGCTCTGCGGTCGTAATTGACATCAGCAACTTGCCAAGCAGCATTTACACAGTGCAGATATTGGACAAAGGAGCTATTAGCCGATTGAAGTTGATTAGAGAATAATCAGCAGGATTCTAATTACCAGAACGACCTCTGTGAGCTTGCCTACAGAGGTCGTTTCTTTTTGTTTCAAAGGTGTCCTAATTCACGGATTTCACGTCAATCGCATCCCGAATACCATTTCCAACAAGCGTAAATGCCAGCACCATCAGCAATATGGCTGCGCCAGGAATGATTGCCAAATATGCCTTGTTCATGATGATGTAGCCGTAGTGATCTTTAATCATGGCACCCCAACTCGGAATAGGCGGTTGTGCGCCAATGCCGAGGAAACTCAATCCCGCTTCAATCAATATGGCAGACGCAAAATTGGCTGCCGATATGACGATGACGGGTCCAAGAATATTTGGGAGAATATGTCTCACTATCGTTCGGAAACCAGAATAGCCAAGGGCACGGCATGCTTCCACATATTCCTTCTCGCGAATGCTGAGTATTTGACCGCGTACGATACGCGCCACATCCACCCACATGGCCAAACCAACGGCCAGAAACACCTGCCAAAATCCTTTACCCATGGCCAATGTGATGGCGATAACGAGCAACAGAAGTGGAATACTCCAAACCACGGTTACAAACCACATCACCACGTTATCAATCCAACCACGGAAAAAGCCCGCTAAGGAACCCATCAGAATGCCGATGAGCAACGAAATGAAAACGGCCACAAAACCAATGCTTAAGGAAATGCGTGTTCCGAGAATCATGCGGCTCAGCAAGTCGCGGCCAAAGCGGTCGGTGCCCAACCAAAACGTTCTGGTTTCGATGAGTTCTCTCTCTATTTCTTCAGATGATTTTCCTTCGGATGAAAGCGAGGAAAAAGCATAGTTCACCACTTCACCCTCATTGGGCGTATCGCCAGTGTAGCGTTCAATAATGAGCGTATCGTTGGAGAATGAATGACTGTAAATTGCCATCCAAGAGTACTCTTCCTGCTTTCCAGCCAATAGAATATCTAAGAAGCTATCGGCAGAAACGGACGACCTAGGTATTTTAAGAAATGTGAATGTAGAACCTGGCTTTTTTGCTGCCAGTTCAATCATTTGTCTGTTGGCATGCGGACTTCCATCAGGTGTAACCAACGGCCCTAGAATGGCAAGAACCACCGCAATCAAAATGACCACAACCCCAAAAATGGCGGCTGCATCATTCCTAAACTTTTTCCAAGCCAGTTGACCGAGTGATGTGCCTTTACTCATTTATTTATCAATATGCGAATGAGCAAATTAGCAAATGTGCATTCGAGGATAGAGGTTGTATCTGACCTGTTTCGCATTCGCTAATTTGCTCATTTTCAAATTCGCTCATTCAACATTTATTTTCCTCCCTTTCCAAACATAGTTGCGCACGTTTCCAAAGATGCCAAGAAAGGTAACATAGACGGAGATGAAAATTTCGGCAATAAGAATATGTCCAATGCCGCAGTGGGGTTGAAGATCGCGGCTGGCAGTTCTGGTAATAATCAGGTCTAAAAGTGTTTTCACGAACAGAAGCCACATCAGTCTGTCGGTCCAATAGGAGCCGAATGCCACAATGATAGCAATGAGGGACACGAATGCTGCCACATTTGCCAAGTAGGTAATCACAGCAGTTCCCTTTACAAACAGATTACTGTAGCCACCTTTTTTGGAAAGCCAACGCTTCCGTTGCTGCCAAAAAGTGGAGTAGGTGGGCTGTGGTCGCGTTAATACCACTGCTTCGTAATGCTTTACAAATTGAACCGAATTTGGCCATTTCTCACTGAAGTTGAGCATGGTAAAAACATCATCTCCCGAAGGATTCGCTGAACTTCCGTATCCTCCCAATTCTTCAAACGGTTTTTTCTCGAAGAACAGATTGGCACCATTGGCCATAATCGGTTTTTGGTGAGATGCAAAACCGCCTGTCAATCCCATAATGGCAAGCATTTCTAACGATTGAACACGTTCTAAAACAGTGACTGCTGGTTCCAATACAATTGGCCCAAGCAGCATTTTTGTTTTATTCTCCTGCCAATGAGACATCATGCTGATGAGCCATTCAGAAGGAACGCGACAATCGGCATCTACCGTGGCAATGATTCCGAATTGCGCTTCTTTCATGCCTGTTTGAAGAGCAGCTTTTTTGCCTTCACCATTCGTGTTTGATAAGACTTTCAGTTGCGGGAATTCAGCCTTGAGTGCTTGGCATTTCTCTAGGGTATCGTCTTCCGAATGATCGTCAATTACAATCAATTCAAATAGCTCGCTTGCATAGCTTTGATTGAAGATGTCACGTATAACCGTTTCGATATTGAAAGATTCGTTGCGAGCTGCAACAAGGATACTTACACCAAGTGTTGGTTCAATTTCTTCCTCCACTTTTAGTTTTTTCCAACCAGAAATGGCGTAGAGAATCATAGCAGAATAGAGTGCCATTACGGCTACCGCTAAACCAAAAAGGACATGCCAAATCCACTCCATCAATCAGATTTTCGGAAGAAGCGTAGTTGGAAAATGAACATAACCCCAATCAGTGCGGGAACTGCTAAGTTGATAAGCCACAGCATAGAACTTGCCGTGAAAATGCCACTAGCGTTAGACGAAACCATCCCTAAAAAGTAAACCGAAACCGAACCTCGCACACCTAATTCGGTAATAGCGAAGGTTGGAATGGCAGTCATCACGAAATAGGTCATGGAAATCATCATCATCGCATTTCCAAAGCTGACTTCGACATTGAAAATTTGCAAGAGAAGAAAGAATTGAAACGTGAAGATGACGTAGCGCCCTAAACTGGCTAGGAATACTTTCCAAAGCGTTGCCGAACTGTGGTATTGAAAAACATTAGCGTAGTGCTGATGCTTTTTTGGAATTGGAAGCCAACTTAAAACGGTGGTCAGTAGGCGCGTATTCAGAAATAGCAAAACGAGCATTACACACAATCCTACCAGCAGAACTCCTGTGAGGTTGTATTGCATTGGGGTGATTGGGCCAAGGCCAACATATTCAGGTAGAAAGAAAATCGTAGCCAGAATTCCTGTTACCAGCGTAACAACCAATTGCGCGTAGCTCCCGACAATGGTGAGTAGGGCAGCATCAATTCTATCTGCTTTTTGAAGATGGAAAACCCGCCCACCATATTCGCCAATCCGATTAGGGGTGAATATGGCAATTGTAACTCCAGAGAAAATGGCTTTGAGCGATTTCCAAAAACTGATTTTCTCGATGTGGCTCATTAGTAAACGCCATTTGTATGCTTCAAGTACCCAGTTGAGCATCATCAGAACTATTAGGCCCATAAAGACTAGAAGTTGTTCTGACTGAAGCAAGAAGTTAATTCCGCCTTCTAAATCAGCAACCTGATCTTTTATTTGAACCTCACGGTAGATGAACCAAAGCGCGACAAAGGCAATCGCAACTTTGATGAAAAGTCCGATGTTTCGTTTTCTGAAAAGCCTTTTCGCCATGCATTGCAAAGAACGCAATTTCCCTTCCCTACTGGAGACTTTCATAGATGTACGATTTCCCCTCCTTTGGAGAGCCTGTCCCGTTTTCTCGGGAGGTCAGGGGAGGCCAAACAAAAAAGGATGAGCAACTGCTCATCCTTTTTTTTGTCACTGAATTGAAAAATCAACCTTATCTGTTTGACATTGGCTTGTAAGGTCGCTCCGTTGGACCAGTATAAATCTGTCGTGGACGACCAATCGGTTCCTTATTGGCAATCATCTCCTTCCATTGTGCAATCCATCCTGGAAGTCGACCCATGGCGAACATCACTGTGAACATTTCAGTTGGAATTCCGATTGCCTTGTAAATGATGCCCGAGTAGAAGTCAACGTTCGGGTAAAGATTCCTTTCCTTGAAGTAATCGTCATTCAGAGCCACATACTCCAGCTTTTTAGCAAGATCCAAAATCGGGTCGCTCACACCTAATTTGCCTAATACGTCATCGCATGATTTCTTAATGATGGTGGCACGTGGGTCAAAGTTCTTGTAAACACGGTGACCGAATCCCATAATTCGGAATGGGTCGTTCTTATCTTTTGCCTTATCAATCCACTTTTGCATGTTTCCACCATCTGCCTGAATTTGTTCAAGCATCTGAATAACTTCCTGATTGGCTCCACCATGAAGCGGCCCCCAAAGAGCGGCCACCCCTGCCGCAACCGAAGCATATAGGTTGCTCCTAGACGACCCTACCATTCTCACTGTGGATGTGGAGCAGTTCTGTTCGTGATCGGCATGAAGAATCAAAAGCTGATCAAGTGCCTTCACAACAATCGGGTCTGGCTCGTAATCTTCCGTTGGCACAGAGAACATCATGTTCAGGAAGTTCTCGGTGTAATTGTATTTGTTCTTTGGATAAACAACTGGGTGACCAACCGAATTTTTATGCGACCAGGCAGCAATCGTAGAGATTTTGGCAATCAGCCTTTTGATGGTAAGGTTGATTTTTTCTTCCTCACGGTCTGGATCAAGACTTTCTGGATAGAATGTCGAAAGCGAAATCAGATTGGATGCGAGCACGCCCATCGGATGCGCCTTCCTAGGAAACGCCTCAAAGAACTCTTTCATGTCCTCATGGATCAACGTGTGGCGCGTGATGGCCTCGTTCCATGTGGAGAATTCCTGCTGTGTAGGAAGTTCACCATAAATCAAAAGATAAGCGACCTCCAAGAAGGTTGATTGCTCTGCCAATTGCTCAATCGGGTAACCGCGATAACGGAGAATACCGACCTCTCCATCCAAAAACGTAATTGAGCTACTTGTGGCTCCTGTGTTCTTGTACCCACTGTCGTAAGTAATTAGTCCAGTCTGGTCGCGCAGTTGGCGGATGTCAATACCCTGTTCGTTCTCTGTGCCAGTGATAACAGGCAGTTCAATTACTTTGTCTCCCACACGAATCTCAGCTTTGTCACTCATTATTTAGTCAGTAATAGGTTTTGAATTTGCAACCGCGATTATACGAAAAAAACATTCATCCAATTTGTCCTTAATGATTCGTTCATTAAGGGTTTTGAAAAAAGTTATTGAGGTATTCACATGGCTCGTTCAAACTCTGTTTTCAATCAATGGTTACAACAAAAAAAAGGTACTGATGGTTCAACGCCTTCTTCAACTTCTTCAAATCAACTCAATGTGGTGACCCTCCAGGAGTTTTGGTGCGGTCTTTTGCTCTATGGAGCAATTCTTTCCGAAAATTGTGTTCGGCTGCGTGTAATTTTGCCACCTTCTTAATGGGTAGAATCTTCTTGAATCGTTCGTTGTACTCTTTTTTAAGGTCAAGCTCCTGCTGCTCAAACGCCAATTCGCGATCAATTGCGACCGAAAGCTGCGTATCCGTCAAATCAGCATGATTTGTTTTAGTATCGATTCGATTATCGCGTTTTTTCTTTCGAATCTCCCGCATCTTGTCTTCCAACTCATTATATAAAGGCCAGAAAGATTGTGCTTCAGTCGAAGTCAGGTTCAGCTCGTTGGTCAGGAAAGCCACCTTCAAGGCATCCAATTTTTCTCGCTTAGAAGGTTCCAATTCATCTTGTGCAACAAGCACTTGAAATGAGTTCAAGAGCACAACGGCAGTCAATATCAGTAGCTTTTTCATGTCAGATTTCTATTTCGTCAATAAGTGTGTTCAATTCAATTTCATCTTCGGTAGAGAGGTATTCGATTATTTCTTCATCCGAAAAAGTACTTTCTTCTATCGTAATCTCATTATAACTTACCAGTTCGTAACTGACTAATTCTGCTGGTTGTAGGTCTGCATATTCAGTCAATTCCTCTACCGACAATGAAGCTAGAGCCATGTCAAAATTCGGTTCAGTATTTTCCGTAGGAGGTAAGAAAAACCAAGTTGTCAGCGCAATTGCCGCAATTCCAAAACTTGGAATCAGAATCCGATTCCAGTTGAATGTTGGTTTAGCTGAAACGTGCTCCGAAGCCCGAACATTTTCCATAATCCGTGGCGTCAAGTTCTCGAAATAACCTTCGGGCGTTTTGAAAGCTTTCCGTTTGAGGTCGGCTTCCGAAAATCCCTCCAGATTCAATTTCGGCTCGTTATGGTTTTCTGTGTTTTGCATCACGATAGATTGACAATGATTTTCTTAAAAGGTTTAAAACTGTTGCTTAACAAAGGCTTCAATTTTCTTTACTGCGTGATGGTAGGAAGCTTTTAAGGCACCAACAGAAGTTCCCGTCACTTCCGCAATCTCTTCGTACTTCATCTCATCAAAATATTTCATATTGAACACTAATCGCTGCTTGGTTGGCAACGTGAGAATGGCTTGCTGAAGTTTAAGTTGAATGGCATCGCCACTTACTTCAGTATCGGATTCTAACTGAGACGAAAGTGCATAGGAGACATCATCCAACGAAACGAAAATGTTCTTGCGCTTCTTTTTGAGGAAGGTGAGAGCTTCATTGGTGGCAATACGATAAAGCCATGTAAATAGCTGGCTGTCCTCCCGAAAGCGGTCTAAGTTTTTGAATGCCTTGATGAAGGTGTTCTGCAACACGTCATCCGCGTCATCGTGGTCAATCACAATTCTTCGGACGTGCCAATAAAGTCGTTCCTGATAGCGGTTGACCAGCTCCCTGAATGCCATATTCCGAGACGAAGGGTCTCTGAAACGTTTCAGTAAGTCCTTGTCTTGGTCGTCTGTCATCGATTGAAAGAATCAAACAGACGGAAAAACATATTATCGCCACAGATTCTCAGATTACCACTGATTTTCTCAGAAGAGAAAAAATCTGTGTACATCTGTGAAAATCCGTGCATCTGTGGCTAATTCATGTCATTTTCTTGCGATGGCTTTTAATGCTGCTTCAACGATGCTTTCCGTGTTCAATCCGTATTTCTCCAATAGTTCTTCGGGCGTTCCACTTTCCCCAAAACTGTCATTGACTGCCACCATTTCGATGGGAGCTGGATTGTTCAAAGCCAAGGTTTGAGCCACACTATCACCGAGTCCACCATTCTTCTGGTGTTCTTCGGCAGTCACCGCGCAACCTGTTTTGTTAACGGAAGCTAGGATGGCGTCAACGTCCAAAGGTTTAATGGTGTGAATGTTTATTATTTCCGCATTCACGCCTTTTTCGGCAAGAATGGCTTGGGCTTCAATAGCTTTCCAAACCAAATGACCTGTGGCGAAGATGCTTACGTCAGCACCGTCAGCAATTTTCCATGCTTTACCAATTTCAAATTTCTGATTCTCAGGAGTGAAATTTGGAACTTTTGGTCTTCCGAAACGGAGATAAACTGGACCATCCAAATCAGCAATCGCCTTGGTTGCTGCCTTGGTCTGGTTGTAATCACACGGATTGATAACTGTCATGTGTGGAAGCATTTTCATCATGCCGATGTCTTCCAGAATCTGATGCGTGGCACCATCTTCTCCCAAGGTCAGTCCAGCGTGCGATGCACAGATTTTCACGTTCTTTCCCGAATAAGCTACGCACTGACGAATCTGGTCGTAAACGCGACCCGTACTAAAATTCGCAAATGTTCCCGTGAATGGAATCTTACCGCCAACCGTCATTCCTGCAGCAATACTGATCATGTTTGCTTCGGCAATTCCAACTTGGAAGAATCGATCTGGATTTTCTTTTTCAAAAGCATCCATTTTGAGCGAACCTGTAAGGTCAGCGCAAAGTGCCACAACATCCTTGTTCTCTTGTCCCAATTCTTGGAGGCCAGCTCCAAATCCAGAACGTGTATCGCGGTCTTCAGTTAGTTTTTCGATTGCCATTGATTACATGTTTTTAGCCACAGATGCACAGATTTACTCTGATTATTATGATTGTTAAAATACAACTCGTTTGATTTCGACTGATGATGTTCCAAAGTTCAAAATGAGTCCGACTTTACAGCCAGAACATTTCAAATAATTTAAAGTTTGAGATAGGTCTTCCGCGGCAATGCCTGACTTTGCCTTCACCTCAAGAATTACGTTTTCAAATATTACAAAATCAGCGAAAAATGAATGAGGAAGAATTGTCCCTTTATAATTTACTGAATACTCTTTTTCTCGTTCGTAGAATATTTTTCTAGACTGGAACTCTAATTCCAAGGCATCCTTGTATACGATTTCTAAGAAGCCTGCTCCTAAACCATTATGTACATCAAATGCTGCACTAATAATGCTTTCAGTCTCTTTGGAAAACGGATAGGTTTCTTTCATTAAAGACATATCATCTGTGTAGAATCAGTGAAAATCAGTGTATCTGTGGCTGAAAAAATGTTTTTCATTTCAATTCCACAAGTTGTGATTTGCCTGAGAAAATTGTAAAATCCTGTTCAATTGTGTAAAAAGCCCTTTTCGATCCAGTTGGTCTGAATACCACTTTATACGTTCCTGGTTGAAGTGGAATGCTTTCGGATGTGAGGTTTGGATCGAGTGAATAAATCCAATTCAGATTGACTCCTTCCTTGACAAACACATCACCAACACCCTTTGAGTTTCGCATGATATGTGCCATTCCAGGTTGCGGAATCTCAACAGTGGTGGTATGGCTCTGCGCCACATTCACCCCAGAAACATACATCCTTGGAAGGGTTTGAATTTCCAGATCATAAGTCCCGACCAAGTAGCGTTGTTTTTTACTCACTTTTTGGAGGTTCAGCGTGTTTGTCTCACCACCTTTTCGGACAATTGCCTGAAGATTCTCGTAATCGTGTTTTCCTTGAACCTTCAAAATCAGGTCACCTTGAGGCGCATCAATAGCGATGATGTTGTGAATACCAGGAATCAGGACGATGCTATCTTTTGTAACGGACGGTACCGTGTGAACCTTCATTCGATAAGTAGTCAACGGGTCAATGCCCAATGTGTCTGGCAACCCACGGTGGTTCATAGTATGAACAATATTGTAAACCATCTGACCTGAAATGGCATCGTAGAACGTCATGTTCACATCTGTTTCGGTTGGATTACTGTTGATGTCGAGCAGATTGACTTGAACCGAAGTAGGGTTCAAGGCCTGAGAAATAACCACGTTCAAAATGTCTTTGAAGGAGCGTTCATTCTTCGCATTGAAATAACTTCCAATGCACTTGAATCGGTCAATCAATTCCAAGTCGAGTCCTATCCCAATTACGAACGGTTTTAGAACGATTCCTTTGGCCTGTAATGCCATCGAAATCGCGCAGGGATCACCATCACATTCTTCAATTCCATCGGTAATCAGAATAATCATGTTCCGGCAATTTCCGCAGGGCGGGAAATCTTTAGCTGATTGCTCTAAACTATAAGCAATCGGGGTGGTTCCTTTGGGCTGGATTTTGTCTAAAGCTTTCTTTATGGCGGGTACGCCACCACCACCAAAGGGAACTTCCAACCTCGTGTCCTTGCAATCGCGTTGTGTGCTTGAAATGAAAGGGCTTTGATGTCCGTATGCTCGAAGGGCCAATTCGAGATTCTCCACATTTTTCAGACTGTCCAGCAGCTCGTTTAAGAGTTGCTTCGCGATGTCAATTTTCATCCCGCTTTCCCAGCGTCCGAACATGCTCTGAGACCCATCGAAAACGAATAGAATACGGTTGAGCGGTTTTGCTTTTTCCTGCGCGGAAGTTGTGTTGCTGAAACTGAGCAAAAACCCAAGCGCCAACATCAAGACAGAAATATGCTTTCTAAAATTCAATTAAGAATTATGAATGAATAATTAAAAATTGTTGAATCACTTAGGATTTTTCATTGGCTAAAACCTAACTCCTCATTCCTAATACCTAGTAGTCTCCGAGTGTTTCTTCCAATTGGCCAAGGGCATCTTCCAGTTGCTCCGCATTTGGAAAAATACCATGCCATTTATGACTTCCCATCATGTAATCAACTCCCATGCCCATTTCGGTTTTCATCAGGTTGATAACTGGAACTCCCTTGCCAGTTGCCGCCTTGCATTCAGCCATGGTTTTGAGTAAATCCTCCAAATTGTTGCCGTCACATTCAAACACTTTCCAACCGAAAGCTTCAAATTTTGCGCGAAGACTTCCAAGTGCAATCACATCATCCGTATCGCCATCAATCTGTCTTCCATTAACGTCAACCGTGGCAATGATATTGTCAACTTTTTTGGCTGCAGCATACATGGCAGCTTCCCAAATCTGACCTTCCTGCAATTCGCCATCGCCATGAAGCGTGTAAACCAACTTACTTTCTCCATTGAGTTTTTTAGAAAGTGCTGCTCCTATTCCGCAGGAAAGTCCCATTCCTAAAGAACCTGACGCCATTCTCACGCCAGGCAAACCTTCGTGTGTGGTTGGGTGACCTTGCAAACGCGTGTTCAGAAAACGAAATGTGCTCAATTCCTTCACAGGAAAGTATCCGTAGCGAGAAAGAACGCTGTACCAAACAGGCGAAATATGGCCGTTTGAAAGGAAGAAAACATCTTCTCCCTTGCCATCCATGGTAAAGTTGGAAGCATCAGGCTTCATAATCTCGTGATAGAGCGAAACGAAGAATTCTACGCAGCCTAACGAGCCTCCGGGATGCCCCGATTTGGGAGCGGCTACCATTCTTACAATGTCTCTTCTGGTCTGCGAACAGATGCGTTTCAGTTCTTGGGTTGATGGCATGGAGCAGTTAATTGGTTTAGCCTCAAAAGTAGCCTAAGCCATAGCCGACACAAAGCCGCGTTGAAAACAATTGATAAGTCGAAGCGACCAACTTTTTCCTTCTAGCCTGTGTCTATTCATCTCAAAAGGATAATTTTCCGAACCAGTAAAAACGAAACTCTCATTGTGAAAAATAAGCTCGTAATAGTCATTTTAGTCTTTGTGTTTTGCTTCCTCTCGCGGTTGCTTTTCGTTAATTCTAACGTGTTCTTTTTTGATGGAGACGAAGCCATTGTGGCACTTATGGGGCTAGATATTCTTGATGGGAATTTTCCAATTTACTTCTATGGTCAGAACTATGGTCTTTCGATTGTAGAGGCGCTTTTAATCAGTTTTGGAATTCTCCTGTTTGGCACAACAATGCTGGCGGTAAAGCTGCCGATGTTGCTGTTGTGGTCAGGTTCGGTTGCGCTCATGGCATTATCGTTTTTCAAATTATTGAAGCAGAATAAAGTTGCCACAGCCCTGTTTGTGGCGGTGATGGCTTTGTCTCCAACTTGGCTGGTTTGGTCAATGAAAGCGAGAGGTGGTTATCTCACTAGTTTCTTCTTCACTTCACTCATTCTGTATCTGCTCATTCAATATAAAGAGAGAATGAAGGCCATCATTTGGCTCGTCATTGGCTTGTCGTTGGCGTTGGTGTATGAGGCACAACCCATTTGGTTGCCGTGTTTGCTGCCAGTTACCGCGTACTTTCTTTGGGAGCAGAAAGGCGGCCTTGCTGAAAAGGCAAAATCAGTAGGTGCATTTATACTTGGGGCAGGAGTTCCGTTGGCGGCTTTCGCGTATGTTAAATCAACGATTGAAGTAGCGTGGGACACTCCAAAGCCGAATTTCTTGAAGCGTTTAGAGCTACTGGCTGATTTGCCTCATTTGCTTCTCAAAAACCTTGGCGGAAACTACTTTCTCTCTACCAATTACGAACCTTCAAATAAATCCTACGCCACCATATTTGTTGTGGTGTTTTTGATTCTCGCAGCTTTCGCCATCGCAAGAGCCATAAAGGAGAAAAAGTTGAGTCTTTCGCTTGTCTTTTTGCTGGCTTCTATGTTTTCGTTTTCGGGTTTCTTGGTTAAGTCGGAGCCACGGTATTTACTTCCTTTCTTTGGTTTTGCTGTCTTTACGATGGTTTCTGTTTTTAGGGAAATGGAGAACGAAAACGTGCGAAAAGGAATCTTAGGAGGTTTGGTCATTTTATGCTTGATGGGGTTAGCGGCTTTGCCCAATTTCAACAAATATTCGTTTGTGAATATGTCGCTGACGGAGGTGGATAAACAGATAAAGAACGATGAAGCGGTGATGGATAAACTCATCCGTAAATTCAAGGCTGAAGGCGTGAAGTATGTTTTTACAACCAACGAGTTTTTGCAGTATCAGCTCAATTACATGAGTAATAAAGAGCTGTTGGTTATTGGGCGAAAAGATCGTTGCCGAACGCCTGAGAACATAGACGCCATCATGGCGGCCTATCCTGAACATGCCAGCGAATTTGCCATCATTGGCTACAATTTTCGCTACGGATACACGGGTAAAATCCCGATGGTTGACAACAAGATTTTCTACATCATTCGCCCTGATAAACAAACGCTTGAGCAGGTAGGTTTTTTTAAGGAAGTAGTGGAGGTTGAATCTTAGCTAGACGATTACCTTTGCCGCCTCAAAAAATCGAGCTATGGCTTTACAATGTGGTATCGTAGGACTTCCAAATGTTGGGAAATCCACCCTTTTTAACTGTCTTTCTAATGCAAAGGCGCAGGCTGCAAACTTTCCGTTTTGCACCATCGAACCAAACATAGGTGTGATTACCGTGCCTGATGAGCGGTTGGAAAAGCTGGAATCGTTGGTGAAGCCAGAACGCGTGGTTCCTACCACTATCGAAATCGTTGATATTGCTGGATTGGTGAAAGGAGCCAGCAAGGGAGAAGGATTGGGAAATCAGTTCCTCGGAAACATCCGTGAGACCGATGCGATTATCCATGTTTTGAGATGTTTTGAGGATGGAAATATCGTTCACGTGGATGGTTCGGTGAATCCAATCCGTGATAAGGAAGTGATTGATACCGAGCTACAGTTTAAAGACCTTGAAACGGTTGATAAGCGCTTGGTGAAAGTGAAAAAGGGCGCGGAGACCGGTCAAAAGGAAGCGAAAGCTGAATTTGACGTGCTAATGATTCTGAAAGCGACATTGGAGCAAGGAATATCTGCTCGTGCAGCAGAAATGAGCGAAAGCCAATTGGAGTTGGCGCAGTCGTTTCAGTTATTGACGTTGAAGCCTGTGCTTTATGTCTGTAATGTGGATGAGGCTTCGGTTGTTTCTGGAAATGAATTCAGCAAGAAAATTGTGGAAGCAGTGAAGGATGAGAATGCAGAAGTGATTCTGATTTCTGCCGCTGCCGAAGCTGATATTGCAGGATTGGACACCTACGAAGAACGCCAAGAATTTCTACAAGACATGGGATTGTCTGAAGCTGGCGTCAATAAGTTGATCCGTTCAGCCTACAAATTGCTCAAGCTTCAAACGTATTTCACCGCAGGTGTGAAGGAAGTCCGCGCTTGGACAATTGAAAAAGGAATGACTGCACCGCAAGCGGCTGGCGTTATCCATACCGATTTTGAGAAGGGATTTATCCGTGCTGAAACAATTGCCTATAACGATTTTGTGACGCTTGGTTCAGAAGCTGCCGTGAAGGAAGCTGGTAAGATGAAAGTGGAAGGAAAAGAATACGTGGTGAATGATGGAGATGTGATGCATTTCCGATTCAACGTGTGACAATTAGCGAATGAGCAAATGAGTGAATTAGCAAATGCGGGATTCGCGTACAACTCAATCAACTTTATAAACTCTATTTCTGAATACTGAGTCTAGGTATTCGTGGTCAACCTTGCCTTTTTTATCGGCATTGGCGTAGCGTTCGGTTAAGTGCTTTCTAACGGTTTCTTTCTTCTTTTCGCCAAGGCGGAATATGCGCAGCAATAAGCTTGGGAAGAAGCGTTTCATAAAGAACATAAACTTGGCATCGGCTGGGAGAATGACATGAAATCGGCCTTTGCCCGCTTTTTTTAGAACGTATGCAGCAACTCGTTCGGGTGTGAGGTCTGATGTGGCAAATATCATCTTCGACATTTCTACTTCATCTGCATTTCCACGGGCGCTTTGCATCACTTTAGTTTTGAAGAAAGTGGGCATGACGCACGTTACTTGAACACCGTGCGAATGAAGTTCTGCCGACATGGTTTCGGATAGTGCTCGTACACCCGCTTTACTCACGTTGTATGCCGCCATTCTAGGTAAACTGGTAAATGCTGCAGCACTTGCTATATTGATAATGGCACCCGATTTCTGCTTCTTGAACTGTGGAATGAAAAGCGCATTTCCATAGATCACGCCATGGAGATTGATGCTCAGCAGCCAATCCCAATTGTCGAGACCGTATTCTTCTACATAGCCGCCATCACCAACTCCTGCGTTGTTTACTAAGAGGTCAATTCCGCCCACATCTGTAAGGAATTTATCGGCAACGATGCGGTAGGCGTCTTTGTCGGAAACATCTAGTCCGTAGGTCAGTGGTTTTCCTCCAAGTGATTGGATTTCGGTAGCAGCTTTCTCCAAAGCGACTCCGTTGATGTCGCTCATGCCAATGATCCAGCCATCGGCTGCCAGTTCTTTACAGAGACAGAGTCCTAAGCCGGAGCCTGCGCCTGTAATGAAGGCGCGTTTTTGTGGAAATCGGTTGGTGAGTTGATGTTTCATAGTGGAAAGTTAATTGGTTTGCTGTAAGGTTGGCTCGGAGTACCGCGCGAGGGATGGAAGCGGCATCCTTTTTTGTTTTTCACAAAAAAGATAGATCCGCCTGAGGCGGACCGACCCGACTTTGGGTGGGCCGTTGCGTAGGAGAGGGACGCGCCCAAAGCAAAAAAATCGTTTGGCACGTCAATTGGTTTAGACCTATCGAACCTTTAAAACTAGAAGCCATGAAAACTTTTACTACCACGTTAGCGCTTGTCTTAACTGCTACAGTAATGATGGCGTATCCGAGTGCTTCCAGACTGACCGTTGAGGTGGCTGGACACCGACCAAACACAGTGATTATTATTGATGGGCAGACCTACAACGCGGCCAACAATTTGGTGCGATTGGAGGGAATGATGCCGGGCGACCATCAAGTAAAATTGATGCGACCAGGCAGTTGGGGAGATCACGGGATGCTTTTTAATGGGGTAATTCGTGTGCCGCAACGGTCAGATGTTTTGGCCATTATCACTCCGCAAGGAATGAAGGTAAACGCACAGCCATTGGCGCACCAAGGTGGTAGCTATTGGGATGGAAACGGTGGTCATGGAAATGGCGCAATCGTAACTCCCAACGCGAACGGTAACGGTGGTTTTGTGAGCATGTTACCACATCCGCAACCAGTGGTTTGCGCTCCTATTGTAATTGGAATGCGCCCTGACGTTTTTGCAAGTGCGCTACGAAGCATTAAGTTGCAATCGTTTGATTCGGACCAGGTACGTGTTGCCAAACAAATCATCAGACTAAACGGTGCTTCGTCTAACCAAATTGCACAGATTATGGAACTGATGAGCTTTGAATCGAGCCGATTGGAGATTGCGAAATACGGCTACCAGTTTGTAGGCGACCCTGAGAACTACTTCGTTGTGAATGATGTGTTCTGGTTCTCTAGCAGCGTGAGGGAGTTGGATAGATTCATTAATCAGTACTAATATCGAGTCATTGCTGTAGAGGTCAACTAATTTGGGTACAAAACAGTATGGTTTTGTTATCTAGATTAGTTGGCTTCTACTTTTGCGGAACAAAGAGATGGAGTAATCTCTTGCTTTGATTAAGGCAGGTGGTTCAAAACACCTTTAAAACTGACTTCTATCCGCTTTTTGTGGAGCGGCATCTTTTCTACATTTGCCACCGTTTCAAGAAAACGAAAACTCAAAAAAATATAATACCATGAAAGTTACAGTTGTAGGAGCAGGAGCGGTTGGCGCAAGTTGTGCCGAATACATCGCTATCAAAGATTTTGCTTCGGAAGTTGTTTTAGTAGATATTAAGGAAGGTTTTGCCGAGGGTAAGGCCATGGACCTTATGCAAACGGCCACTCTTCTTGGTTTTGACACCAAGATTACGGGCGTTACCAACGATTATTCAAAGACGGCAGGAAGTGACGTTGCGGTAATTACAAGTGGAATTCCGCGTAAGCCAGGAATGAGCCGTGAGGAATTGATTGGCATTAACGCTGGAATCGTGAAAACGGTAGCAACGAGCTTAATCAAGCATTCTCCAAACGTGATCATTATTGTGGTGAGTAACCCAATGGACACAATGGCTTATTTGGCACACAAAGCAACTGGTCTTCCTAAGAACAGAATTATCGGAATGGGAGGTGCATTGGATAGCGCACGTTTCCTTTACCGTTTGAGTGAGGCGTTGGGATGTCCTGCATCTGATGTTGCCGGAATGGTAATCGGTGGACACAGCGATACAGGCATGATTCCGTTGACACGATTGGCGGTAAGAAACGGAGTTCCAGTTTCTGAATTCCTTTCTACTGAGAAATTGGCTGAGGTTTCGGAAGAAACCAAAGTTGGTGGTGCTACGCTTACCAGATTACTTGGTACGAGTGCTTGGTACGCACCAGGTGCAGCGGTTTCTTCTATGGTTCAGGCAATTCTTTGTGATCAGAAAAAGATGTTTCCATGTTCAGTAATGTTGGATGGAGAATACGGATTGAAAGACATTTGTATCGGTGCTCCAGCTATCATCGGAAAGAACGGTGTCGAGAAAATTGTTGAGATTAAACTTGATGCTGCCGAGAAAGCACTTCTTGCAGAAAGTGCTGATGGTGTTAGAAAAACAAATGATCTGTTGGAAGAAGCAACAGCGTAGGTTTAACTGAATTAACTTTGAAGGGTGTTTCGGTTTCCGAGACACCCTTTTTTATATGATGGAGTTTCCTGTTCCCATTCGTTTTGTAGAGATTGAAAAGTCGGGTGTACACATCGCGGTTAGCGGTTTTGTGAACGGAAACTTGGCTAATATTCTTATCGATACGGGGGCTTCTCAAACAGTATTTGATAAGAACAGGATATTTCTTTTTTCTGATCAGACTGAATTTGAAGTGGCCGAAAAACTCTCCAAAGGTTTGGGAACGGACAGTATGGAAGGCTTCAAATTCTCCATTAACCAGTTCATTTTGGGAGATATTGTGCTGGAGGATTTTGATGTTGTGTCGCTTGACCTCAGCCACGTAAATGCTTCCTATTCTGAACTGAATCTAGGGCCGATTGATATGGTTTTAGGCGGGGACTTTCTGAGAAAATATGCGGCCAGTATTCGCTACGGAAGCGCGGAATTATGGCTGAGGATGTAAGGGTTTGATGCATCAAACCCTAACCTAGAAAACGTTCTCGCCATTTCGGTTCAGGAATCCAGCAAACCTCTTTTTTGCCAAACCACTTGTAGCGATTTTTTGCCACCCAATTGTAAACTGGGTTTCTGATGAATTTGGGAACAACCAGAAATATTGAGCTGAGTTTCCACAGCCCATTCAAGTGTTTGGCTAGCCGAAGTGCCGCATCACTTTTTACGTAGGTTTTTCCGTTTTCAAGTAGGACAAGACTTGCGGTGTAATCTTCGGGAAGTTTCGCTTCTTGAAGTTTTTTCTGACCAAACTCCGATTGCAACGAGGCAAACTGAATGTTCTCTTTCTTGTTCCGTTTTAAGACAAACTGAACCGAACCAGCACACAGATTGCAGACACCGTCAAACAGCAGTATCGGGCCTTCATAACAGGGCAATCGGGTCTTAAGCAATTGACATGAAATAGCCACAGATTCACAGATTTTTACGGATTTTTCACAGATAATCAGTGTTCTTTCTGTGGAAATCTGTGCATCTGTGGCTAAAAATATGTTTTTCAATATGTTTGGTAATAATACCCGCTTGTCCTAGTCGTCATCGTTCATTATCTCTGAACGATAAAACGTTTGGTGGCCATTTTATTCTCAGAACGAATGTCTAATAAATAGATTCCGTTTTGGAGAGAAGAAAGGTCGAATGTTTGACGGATAAGGTTGTTTGATGAGCCGCTCCATACCAATTCGCCCATCGTGTTGAAAGCCCTTATCTGAACGATTCCGTCAAGCGCAACGTGCGGTTCAATTGTAAATGTTCCGTTGTTGGGATTTGGGTAGAGATTCAAATCAAATCTCTCAATACGACCGACTTCTTCGATTCCGCTAATGGTTAGCCCAACCGTATCTCCTTTGTAATAGGCCAAACCTCCAGCAAGATTGCCAATAACCAACTCAGGCAATCCATCGGCATTCAAATCTCCCAAGCATGGTGCTGAGCGTTCGCCTTCATAGGCAGGAAATGCCGAGACTTTATTGAATGACGGTTTTACTGTAAAAATGAAATTCGGACGCTGCATGGTTGACCCGATGTACTCAATTCCACAGCCATCTGTATTGTTCGAATTACTGTACGCAGTGCAATTGTAAGGAAGGGTTGAAAACTGTACGTTCTGGTCGTTTCCTGTGCTTCCGGGGCCACGGTACCAGCAGATTTCTACCACCAGATTTGATTCGCCATCCCACACAATTGGACCATAAGATTGAGCGGTGAAATCGAATGTTGTTGCCCCTTGAGCAATATTTTGAGTTTGTAAATAATAGACGGTTTCAGTTCCTCCAACGAAACCGTTTAGTTCGGTTAAATTGGTCAATCCCATTTTGATATAGAATGAACTGAACGAAGTAGTGGTGGTGTTTTCGGTAGAAAGAATCATGTTTTGGATAGCACCTTGATTGAGCCCAGCAGCTGTCAACTCGCTAGCGCGGATGAGGTATTGATTCCTTCCACTTTGAGTTGAAAAGCCATAAGGAGTCGTTTCCGAACCTGAAGTGAAACTCGTTCCAGAACCCAAGTTGGCAACGATTTCGCTTGGGTCGGAAACTACCTCCGTGATTTCGTCATACAAATCAATTCGGCCACTTTCTGAACCGACTAGCATTTGCAATCTTCCTTCATGTTCAAACAAAAATGGAGCGCTGTAGCCATCTGCAGAACCAGCAACCGTCATGTCTACACTTCCGAAATTAGAATCTGTGAGCGTGAAAAGTGGAGTAGTGGAGGTGCCATCATTGTGATAGTAAACCAAGTTTCCACTTTTTCCACCGATGATTAAATCGAGCAGCTGGTCACCATCTACATCATAAAGGCATGGCGTGGCATATTGACCTGAAATGGTTATTCCTTGAAATCCGGGAGATGTGAGCGAAAAACTACACGGGTTTCCTGCACCAGCACTATTTGCGAAATAATGCACCGTTCCATTTACTGCGCCAACAAGCATGTCATCATCGCCATCTCCATCAAGATCGCCAAAAGTGGCGGCCACGTTGCCGATTCCTAGGCTAGAAATGTTGGCAAGGTCTCGTGTTTGGAGCGTGAAGGCTGGCTCGGTTGAGCTTCCTGTGTTTCTGTAATAAGCGAGTTGTGACGAAAATACAGCGGTGCTCGAAGAATACCCTTTGTTGCCCACTATTAAATCCTTCAATCCATCTTGGTCATAGTCGAAAAACACGGGGTACGCACTGGTTCCCAGCTCAATCATTTCATCTTGAAGAAAATTGTTCTTCACAAAATCTAGGTCAAAATTGGCCGTTGAGCTGGAGTTCAGGTAAAGATGACTGCTGTGATAGTTGTGTCCGTTGTTCTCCTGATTGGGCGAAGCAACAATATCATCATGTCCATCATTATTCACATCAACCAAAAACGCTGCAGGAAATGTGAAAATGTTGATGGCACTCGTGTTGTCGAAATTGGCAGGAAATGTAGGGTCCTGCGAACCAATATTGGCGGTAGTTCCATCGCCAGTATTGATAAGAATATTCATCGCATCAAAGCTTAAAACACTCACCACAAGATCTTGGTCGCCATCGCCTTCAATATCCAAACCGAGCATGGTAAAACCAGAATGAACACCAGAATTAGCATCAGCCTCGGTTGTTGGAACTGCGTTGATATTGCCTTTGCACGCAACATTCAGATTGACACCAACAGTTGACGGATCTTCCTGAAAATTCCCCCAGCAAGGCGTGGCAAGTTCCATGGTCATGCTGTCTGGAATGCCGTACAATTCCATGGATTGATTCTGATGATATTCTGCTGAAGTTCCGAATAAACTGAAGGTAACGATGTCCATGTCGGAGTCTCCATCCACATCCATAATTGCTGGTAAATCGGCAGGGCTCACGTAGATATTGATAAGACCGTTACCGTAATCAGAAAGCAGTTTGCGTGTCATCAATGTAAAAATGAGCGTATCGGCATTTCCATCATTTCTGTAAACCGCCATTCCACCGTTGGAATAGGTGAAAATGTCGCTTTTCCCGTCAGCATTAAAATCGCGAAGCAAAACCCAACCATGAAGTGATCTATTGCTCGTGCCATGCTGATTGGTGAACATATCTCGGTATCTAGGCGCAATCTCCAACTGATTCTGAGCATTCATTCGGAAGCATGTAATCTTATCACCACCCTTGTCAAATACGAAAAGGTCATTCTTGCCATCTGAGTCAAAATCCATGTTGGAAAATTCAGGATGGTTCAAGCCACCAGCCCACGGAAAATCAAGCGTTCCATTTTCTTCCGCAACGGGAACGGCATCATGCCTATTGAAAAAGAGTTGTGCGTATGATTGGGTGCTTACAATTAGGAGAAAAACGAAAATTGGAAACCGCATTGAGTCTAAACTGTTTACTTGTCTGACAAATGTAAAGGCAAAAGGGTGCTTGGCATGTATGATCGATTGCCGATCATGATTTAAGAACAAAACTGTTCGTGACATGTTTGATAACTGCCAATTTCTGTTCGTAAAACATGCTCTTCCGCTCCCTTTTATCGTTCTATATTTGCGCTCCGTTTTTTAGACCATGATCTACATTACCAGAAGAGAACGATTCAATGCTGCGCACAAGCTTTACAATGAGAATTGGAGCACCGATAAAAACGATGAAGTGTTCGGGAAATGTGCCAATGCCAATTGGCACGGGCATAATTTTGACCTCATCGTTACCGTAAAGGGAGAGGTAAACCCTGATACTGGTTTTGTTATGAATTTGAAGGAGCTTAGCCAAATTATCAAGGACGAAGTGATTGAAAAAGTAGATCACAAAAACCTGAATTTGGATGTCGATTTCATGCTCGGAAAATTGCCATCAACCGAAATTCTGGCAATGGAATTTTGGAAAATTCTCGCTCCTTTGGTAACCGAAAAAGGTGCAACACTCCATTACATTAAATTGATTGAAACGGAGAACAACTACGTAGAATACTACGGAGACTGATTTACGCAGCCGAATGACAAGAGACAAGGGACTAGGGGCGAGAGACGAGGGGCAAGAGACTAGGGGCGAGGGACGGTTTTCGCCCCTTGCCCCTCGTCTCCCGTCCCTTTCTTTCAAACAGGATTCGGCCTAATTTGAACTCAAAACCATCCTTGCATCACAATATTTACAATTTCTAATGAAAGCATACGTATTTCCGGGCCAAGGCTCGCAGTTTCCTGGCATGGGAAAAGAACTTTACGAAAGTTCTGCAGAGGCCAAAGCCTACTTTGACAAAGCAGACAAGATTCTTGGTTTCAAAATAACCGACATCATGTTTAATGGAACAGAGGAGGACCTGAAAAAGACAAGCGTTACGCAACCAGCCATTTTTCTTCATTCGGTTATTACTGCATTGACTTTAGAGGATTTTGAACCAGAAATGGTTGCAGGACATTCGTTGGGCGAGTTTTCTGCACTCGTAGCCAATAAGGCGCTAACATTTGAAGATGGTTTGAGGTTGGTTTCTAAGCGAGCGCTTGCCATGCAAAAGGCCTGCGAATTGAACCCGTCAACGATGGCCGCCATTCTTGGAATGGAGGATGATGCTGTTGCAACCATTTGCGCTTCTATTGATGAAGTTGTTGTTCCGGCCAATTACAACTGCCCCGGACAAATTGTAATCAGCGGAAGCGAACTCGGAGTTGAAATTGCCTGCAAGCAACTTACCGAAGCTGGAGCGTTGCGAGCCATCAAATTGAATGTTGGTGGCGCTTTTCATAGCCCATTAATGGAGCCAGCCAAGCTAGAATTGGAAGATGCCATTTTGAGTACTACGGTTTCAAAACCCATCTGCCCTATTTATCAAAACGTTACTGGGCAGGTTGTTTCAAACCCTGACATTATCAAATCCAATCTTATTGCGCAATTAACGGCTCCAGTAAAATGGACGCAGACAATCAATCAAATGCTTTTCGATGGCGCAACCTCATTTACAGAAGTTGGTCCAGGAAGAGTGCTTTCTGGTCTCATTAAAAAGGTGAATCGTCAAATAGTGACATCCTCGGTTGGATAATTCGGTAATTTCAGATTTCAAAATATTTATCATGTCTTTGAAGAGAATCGGTCTTTTATCCTTAGTTGCATTTGTGTTTCTGATTGTGCCCACTGGTTGTGAGGAAGACCGTCCACTGCGTGTGGAGGACATCGAAGGAAAGGCATCGCCAGCACAACTTGGCGAATGGTTAGAGCAGTTTCCAGCAATTATACGGGCCACACACATGACAGGACCCGAAGCTTCTAGAATGTTGGCCTATGCAAGTATCGCCTATTATCAAGGCTATGCCATGGGTTATGACGATATGCGTTCTCTCGTTGGACAACTTCAAGGTTTAGACGAACTTCCGGTGCCAGATCCGAATCTAGGATACAGCTACGGCATCATTTCAGAATCTGCTATGAGAACGGTGCTTCTCAATCAATTTCAGAACGCCCCTCTCAATATCAAGAATGTGATTAATTCTACCTACTCTGATCATGAGCGAGACTATGCAGCCGCAGGATTCGGAGAAGTGGTTGTCAATCGGTCTAGAGCATTCGGTGAATTGCTGGGAGACGCCCTCAATGTTTGGGCAGATTCGGATGGCTACTTGGATGTTCTCAACTGTTCTACAACCATTCCAACAGAACCAGGAAATTGGCAGCCAACACCTCCGAGTTTCCATGCAGCTGAATTTGCTTGTTGGGGAAATATCAGAGCGTTTACATTCAGTCCAGATCAGCTCATCGTGCTTTGTCACCCAGGAGCGCCCATCGCAGTATCAAACCAAAGTGGCTCTGCATATAGGACAGATATTGATGAAGTTATTGCCATTGAAGCAGGTCTCTCGCCCGAACAAAAGGACGTTGCCGATTTTTGGCGAGATGATGACGGAAGCTACACCGTTCCTGGACATTACGTTTCGATTCTCGGTCAACTTGTAAATCAGAATTTGCTTGATGGCAAACAGGCAATTACCGCTTGGGCTCAACTTTCCATCGCCATGGCCGATACTTACATTTCCACCTACAAACTGAAATACACGTATTATCATCCGCGTCCTTTGACCTTCGTTCAGAATACTTCAAACGTCAATTGGGAATCCTATTTGACCAATCCGAACACGCCAGAATATCCATCAATGCGTTCGACTATGGCGTATGCCGCCACGCAGGTGTTTATCAATCTGTATGGAAATGACTTGGCTTTTACGGACAAAACGCACGTAATCTTCAACTTGGAAGAACGTTCCTATGCTTCGTTCACAGAAATGGCAGATGAAGTTGTTGCCAGCAGATTGTATGCGGGAACAAACCTGAGAACAACGCTAGAAAGTTCTGAGTATCACGGACGCTGCATCGCCCAACGGGCAAACGAACTATTCTTTAACGAGTAGGGCCGTAATTCGCAGCAAACCACTTGAGGGTCACTTCAAGACCATCTTTTATGCTCACTTGCGGATTATATCCGAGATAAGCTTTTGCTTTCGAAATATCGGCAAGAGAATCTTGAACATCACCTTTTCTTGGGTCTCTGTAAGTTGGATTAACTTCTGAGCCTACGAGGTCTTTCAAATCAAAATAGAGTTGATTAACGGTGGTTTTTTCGCCAAATGCGATATTGTAAACACGATTTGATGCACCAGGTACTTGAGAGAACATGCCACGAATATTGGCTTGTACTGCATTCTCCACAAATGTGAAATCGCGTGATTGTTCTCCATCTCCATTAATGAAAGGGGATTTTCCTTTTAGCAACGCATCCATAAACAACGGAATCACCGCAGCGTAAGGGCCATCCGGTTTTTGGTTTGGCCCAAAAATATTGAAGTAACGAAGTCCAACTACTTCAATTCCATAATTGAGCGCGTAAACTCCAGCATAAACTTCGTTCACAAATTTGGAAGCTGCATAAGGCGAAAGTGGAGCGCCAATGTGTTCTTCAACCTTAGGCAATTTCAAACTATCGCCATAAACGGATGACGAACTTGCGTAAACGAAGCGTTTCACTTTCGCATCCTTGGCGGCTGTCAACATATTCAGAAACCCGGTTACGTTTGCCTCATTGGTAAGCAAAGGCGTTTCTAAAGAACGTGGAACCGAGCCTAAAGCCGCTTGATGTGTGATGTAATCAATTCCTTCGCAAGCTTTTTGGCATGTTTCAGAATTTGAAATGTCTCCATTAATGAATTCGAAGTTTGGAAGATCCAAAAACGGTTCAATATTCTGCAATTTTCCTTCGGAAAGATTGTCGAGTACTCGAACCTTTCCTGCACCGAACTTGATGAGATACTCCGCAATATTTGACCCTACAAAGCCAGCCCCGCCAGTAATAAGAAAGGTTGAGTTACTGATGTCGATAGCATGGAATGGAGTTAAATACATTATCTCTCTTGGTATTGTTGTTTGAAGTAATTCTGATAGGCACCAGAAGTCACGCTGTTTAACCAATCACTGTTTTCCAAGTACCAATCTACTGTTTTTGGAAGACCTTCTTCGAATGTCAAGCTTGGTTCCCAACCCAATTCCGTTTTCAATTTGGTCGAGTCAATTGCGTATCGCAAATCGTGGCCAGCACGATCTTTTACGAACGTGATGAGTTTTTCTGAAGTTCCTTTTTCTCTTCCAAGCTTTTCATCCATGATAGAACACAAAAGACGGATAAGGTCAATATTCGTCCATTCATTGTTTCCTCCAATGTTGTAGGTTTCGCCCAATCCGCCTTTGTGAAAGACCACATCAATGGCAGAGGCATGATCTTCTACAAATAACCAATCGCGGATATTTTCGCCTTTGCCATAAACAGGAATTTCCTGATTGTTCTGTATACGATGAATGGCAAGTGGAATCAATTTCTCAGGAAAGTGATTTGGCCCATAATTGTTGGAACAATTAGAGATTACAACTGGCAATCCGTAGGTGTGATAATACGCTCGAACCAAATGGTCTGAACTTGCTTTTGAAGCTGAATATGGACTTCGAGGGTCGTAAGCAGTTGTTTCGTAAAAGAAACCTTCCTCTCCAAGTGAACCATAAACTTCATCGGTAGAAATGTGGTAAAATCGTTTTCCTTCCCAGTTGCCATTCCAAAGTTCTTTAGCAGCAGTGAGTAGATTCACCGTTCCAAGAATGTTGGTTTGAATAAAAGCCATTGGACCTGAAATGGATCTGTCAACGTGGGATTCGGCAGCCAAATGAACCACGCCTTCTGGCTGGTATTTTTCGAATACCTCTTTAAGCCGAGCTGGGTTAGTAATATCGGCATGCTCAAACACATAATTTGAAGCATTTTCAACGTCTTTTAGATTTTCGAGATTGCCCGCGTACGTCAACGCATCTAGGTTTACAATCTTATAATTAGGGTAGTTTTTTACAAACCTTCTGACTACGTGCGATCCAATAAATCCTGCACCTCCTGTTATGATTATTGTTTTCATGCCCTTATTTTTCTGTAATTCCGTTCCCAATTCCAAGAGGAGCGGAGCGCTTCTTCTAAACCTAATTCAGACTTCCAATTCAACTCAGTATTTGCCTTGGTGGTATCTGCATAAACTGCGGTAATGTCACCATTTCTACGAGAACCAATCTTGTAATTGACCGAAATACCAGTTGCTTTCTTAAATGCATTTACCACTTCCAAAACACTACTTCCTTTGCCAGTGCCGATATTAAATATATCGTAACTGTTTTGCCTTGTCTCGACTTCTAACTTGCGAAGTGCTCTTAGGTGCGCTTTGGCAAGATCAACCACGTGAATGTAATCTCTCACACATGTGCCATCAATGGTGTCATAATCATCACCAAAAATGGTGAGTTCTTTACGAATACCAGCTGCGGTTTGCGTAACGAAGGGAACCAAATTATTGGGAACTCCAACAGGAAGTTCACCAATTTTAGCCGATTCGTGTGCTCCAATAGGATTGAAGTAGCGAAGCGAAATTGCTTTGAGTTGCTGGACTCGTGAAGTGTCTCGGATAATGTCTTCACACATGGATTTTGTATTTCCATACGGAGATTCAGCTTCCTTTCTTGGAGTGGCTTCTGTAACAGGACAAACATCTGGTTGACCGTAAACGGTACAACTTGATGAGAAAACCAAGTTCGGAATTTGGAATCTTTCCATTTCCACTAGGATGTTCATCAGACTGTCAAGATTATTACGGTAGTACAGAAGCGGCTCATTTACAGACTCGCCAACAGCCTTTTTTGCAGCGAAATGAATTATTGATTCTGCTTGTGATCCAATCTTGTTAAATACAAGCGCCAATTGTTCAGCGTTATCAATATCAACCTTAAAGAACTGAGGACGTTTGCCAGTAATTTCTTCAATCGAATTAAGTACGGATTCATCAGAATTTGATAAATTGTCTAGCACCACAACATCATATCCATTGTTTATTAGTTCCACACAAGTGTGTGAACCGATATAACCCGTGCCTCCCGTTACAATTACCATATTAGAGACTCCAATAGGATAGGTTTTTGATTTTATCCTTGTAAACACCTTTTACATCCACAAAAACTCCATTCGGTTTAGAAATGGACTGAAACTCACTTTCTTGTTTACCCAAATAATCAGCGTGGTTCACCGCAAGAATGATGGCATCGTAGTTTTTCCCAACAGTCGAAGCCAGCTCAAAACCATATTCATGTTTTAAATGAATGGATGAAGCGTGTGGATCAACCACTTCAACACTAACTCCGAACGATTCGAGTTCTCGAATTACATCCACCACTTTTGAATTTCTGATATCAGCAACGTTCTCTTTGAACGTTGCACCCATCACCAAAATCTTTGACTTGCTGATGTCGCCACCATTCGCCACAATTTTTTTTACAGTTTCTCTGGCCACGTACGCGCCAACTTCATCGTTTATGGCCCGACCTGAAGTAATAACCTTTGAGTGATAACCTAGTTCGCGTGCTTTGTGCGTCAAATAATAAGGGTCAACTCCGATGCAATGTCCACCAACCAAACCAGGAAAGAATTTCAAGAAATTCCACTTGGTTCCGGCAGCTTCAAGTACATCAAACGTGTTGATACCAACCTTATTAAAAATCATAGACAGTTCGTTCATCAACGCAATGTTCACATCGCGTTGTGTGTTCTCGATGATTTTAGCCGCCTCCGCAACCTTGATTGATGGAGCCTTGTGCACTCCAGCATCCACAACCAATTCGTAGGTTTTGGCCACAATCTCCAAAGATTCTTCATCGCAACCTGAAACTACTTTGATAATCTTTCTTAGCGTGTGCTCCTTATCGCCCGGATTTATCCTTTCGGGAGAATAACCAATTTTGAAATCTTCGTTGAATTTTAACCCTGAAATTTCTTCAAGTACAGGAACACAATCTTCTTCCGTACAACCAGGATAAACAGTAGATTCATAAACGACATAATCACCTTTTTTAAGTGCTCCGCCAACTGTTTTTGATGCTCCTAGAACAGGTCTCAAATCCGGTAGATTGTGCTCGTCAATTGGAGTTGGCACAGCCACAATGAAGAACTGAACATCTTTAAGGTCGTTGACATCTTTAGTAAACAGGATGTCGCAGCCTTCAAAATCGCTTGATTCTAATTCCTCACTTGGGTCGATGTTGTTCTTCATCATATCAACTCGTTCTTGATTGATATCAAACCCTACAACTTTGATTCTTCTGGCGAATTCAAGGGCAATTGGCAAGCCAACATATCCAAGTCCAATTACGGCCAGTTTAGCTTCCTTGTCTAATAGTTTTTCGTAGATATTTTTCATTTCAATTCTTTAAAACATCAGTCTTTCTATGACTATAAATCCGTTCAATTATTTCCACCACTTTCATTCCTTCCATGGCATTGGTAGCAATTGTTTTTCGTCCTTTTAACGAGTCAACCACATTTTGAATAACGAAATGATGGTTTGCTGCAGAACCCTTGTATGCACCGTAATCGTTAGCTGGTCCCGCAGGTTCCAACTCAGGCATTTCGTATCCTTCAATGTTGCAATGCACAACCTCGTTCATATACTGACCTCCAATCTTCACGCTACCTTTTTCTCCGATTACGGTAAGGCTGCTTTCCATGTTTGAATCCCAAACTGAAGTCGAATAATTCAGGCTTCCCATGCCGCCATCAGCAAGTTGGAAGGTTACCATTCCTGAATCTTCAAAATCTGTTGTGTGAGAATGGTTGAAATCTCGGAAATCTCCTTTAATGTTCTTAATGTCGCCAAAAAGCCAGTATAGAATATCAACGAAGTGGGAAAACTGAGTAAAGAGCGTTCCGCCATCAAGCTTTTGGTTTCCTTTCCATCCACCAGCTTTGTAGTAGCGGTCGTCACGGTTCCAATAGCAGTTTATTTGAACCATGTAGATGTTACCCATCAATTTCCGGTCAATCACATCCTTAATCCAAACGGAAGGTGGTGAGTAACGATTCTGCATAACACAAAAAACCTGTTTTGATCTGTTGAGTGCCGCATGGATAACTTTCTCGCAATCGGCATTGGTCAGCGCCATTGGCTTTTCGCACAGAACGTGGCTTCCTGCATTTAGGCCAGACAGGCTGTTCTCTGCATGAAGTCCATTTGGAGTACAAACGCATAATACATCTGGTTTCAGATTCATTAGTTCTTGCAGATTATTGAAAAAAGGAACTTCATAGGATTCAATTCCTAATTCAGTCTTTGCTTTGGTATCGCAAAGTCCGATGAGTTCTGCTTCATCATTGCGAATAATCATCTCTGCATGACGTTTGCCAATGTGGCCGCATCCTACAACTCCAAATGTTATTTTCTTCTGGTCGTTCAACTTATCTTATTTACAGAACCGTTGTTCAATTCATATTTCTCTTGCGATTCTGGGCAAATGGCCAATCCCTGAGAATCAAATTCCAATCGATGACCGAATTCGCTCATCCAACCAATTTGCCTTGCAGGATTTCCAACCAAAAGGGCATAAGCGGGAACATTTTTTGTGACCACCGAACCTGCACCTATGAAAGCGAATTTGCCAATTTCATTTCCGCAAACAACGGTTGCATTTGCACCTATACTTGCTCCTCGGCCAACCAACGTTTTCTCGTATTGACCTCGTCTATTAACAGCACTACGTGGGTTTGTAACATTGGTAAAAACCATTGATGGCCCTAAGAAAACATCATCCTCGCAAACAACGCCTGTGTAAATGGAAACATTGTTCTGAACTTTTACGTTGTTGCCAAGTTCAACTCCAGGAGACACCACAACGTTTTGTCCTAGATTACAATTTTCACCCAACACGCAGCCATCCATTAAATGAGAAAAGTGCCAAATTTTGGAGCCTTCTCCAATCTTGCACCCTTCATCAATGACGGCAGTCTCATGAGCGAAGTATCCCATTACTTTTTAATGTATCCTTCGAACGTGTTGTGTTCTTTTTTGTAAAGTTCTTCGTCTGGAAGACTTTTGAAATAATCATACGTGATTTTCAAGCCTTCGGCTCGGTTCACTTTCGGTTCCCAGTTGAGGATTGACCGTGCTTTGTCGATGTTCGGTTGACGTTGCATTGGGTCGTCCACAGGAAGGTCTTTGTATATCACTTTCTGGGTGGTTCCAGTAAGTTTGATAATTTCTTCTGCAAACTGAGAAATGGTGATTTCGTCAGGATTTCCGATGTTGACAGGTTCTGCGTAATCTGACAGCAGCAATCGGTAGATTCCTTCAACCAAATCATCCACGTAGCAGAAACTCCGTGTTTGACTTCCGTTACCAAAAACGGTTAAATCTTCACCTCTCAATGCTTGACCGATAAATGCTGGCAATACGCGGCCATCATTTAGGCGCATTCTTGGGCCATACGTGTTAAAGATCCGAACGATGCGTGTTTCAACTCCATGATACCGATGATATGCCATCGTTATCGCTTCCTGAAAACGCTTGGCTTCATCATAAACACCACGCGGTCCAATAGGATTTACGTTTCCCCAATACTCTTCTGTTTGAGGATGAACCAATGGGTCACCGTAAACCTCAGAAGTTGATGCAATGAGCATTCTAGCGCCTTTTGCTTTGGCTAAACCAAGACAATTGTGAGTTCCCAACGAACTCACTTTAAGGGTTTGAATGGGGATTTTAAGGTAGTCAATTGGGCTTGCAGGAGATGCAAAGTGCATGATGTAATCTAATTCGCCCGGAATGTGAATGTACTTGCTTACATCGTGATGATAAAACTCAAATTCTTTGAGTTTGAACAGATGTTCGATATTCTTCAGGTTGCCAGTAATGAGGTTGTCCATGGCAATGACATGACATCCTTCCTTTATGAATCTATCGCAAAGATGCGAACCGAGAAAACCTGCGGCACCTGTTATGAGAACTCTTTTCATCCTTGTGGGATTACGGTTTTTCTACCTATTGAATTGTAATAAAAACCAAGATCTTTCATTTGGTCAAGGTCATAAAGATTACGGCCGTCAAAAATTACTTTCTCTTTTAGACCAGTTTTGAGTTTGTCAAATTCTGGTGAACGGAAAACAGACCATTCGGTAGCAATAATCAATGCGTCTGCACCTGTAAGTGCTTTATATTGATCGTCTGCGTAGGATATTTTGTCTCCCAATAATTCTTTTACGTTTTCCATCGCCTCTGGGTCATAGGCAGTAATGGTTGCTCCTGCAGCAAGCAATTTGTCAATAACGTAAAGTGCTGGTGCTTCTCTAATGTCGTCTGTATCGGGCTTGAACGCCAATCCCCAAAGCGCGAAGTGCTTTCCTTTCAAATCGCCACCAAAAAAGTCCTTTATTTTGGGAACGATGATGGTTTTTTGTTTTTCGTTGACTTCCATTACCGAAGTGAGAAGTGCGAAATCATAATTCACTCCTGCAGCAGATTTCGCTAAAGCTTGAACATCTTTCGGGAAACAACTTCCGCCATAACCAATTCCAGGAAAAAGGAATCGTTTGCCGATTCTCGTATCTGTTCCAATTCCGATTCTCACCTTGTCAACGTCTGCGTCCAATAGTTCGCAAAGGTTTGCCACTTCATTCATGAACGTAATCTTAGTGGCAAGGAATGCGTTGGCTGCATATTTCGTCAACTCGGCCGATTTCTCATCCATAAAGATGATTGGATTTCCTTGTCGAACGTAAGGCTTATAAAGCTCTTCCATTATTTTTTGAGCACGAGCTGATGATGTTCCAACCACAACTCGGTCAGGCTTCAAGAAATCATCTACTGCAAATCCTTCTCTCAAAAATTCAGGGTTAGAAACCACATCAAAATCAACCGTTGCGTGCTTCTTAACCGCGGCAGTTACTTTATCTGCTGTGCCAACAGGTACCGTGCTTTTATCCACAAGAACTTTGTAATCCTTCATGATTTTTCCGAGGTTGTCGGCAACACCTAATACGTAGGAAAGATCGGCAGAGCCATCTTCTCCCGGAGGTGTTGGTAACGCTAGAAATACAACTTGTGCTGATTCAACAGCTTCGTTCAAATCAGTGGTAAATTTTAATCGACCTTGTTTGATGTTTCGTTCAAAAAGGATGTCCAAGTGTGGTTCGTAAATCGGCACCTCTCCGTTCTTCATCTTATCGACCTTTTTCACGTCAATGTCAACGCATATAACGTGATTTCCGGTTTCGGCAAGGCAGGTTCCTGTAACCAATCCAACATAACCTGTTCCTACTACTGCAATATTCATTCTGCTTTATTTATGAATTCAATTACTTTTTCAATGATATAATTCTGTTGCTCATCTTCCATTTCTGTATGGATTGGGAGCGAAATAACGTTATCGCATAGATTTTCAGTCACGCTAAATGACCTATCAGAATCGCTCAACGCAAATGCTTTTTGTTTGTGTAAAGGAATTGGGTAATAAATCATGGACGGAATATCATTCTGGGCTAAGAAAGTCTTCAACCCATCACGGTCAACTCCGTTCAACACAAGCGTGTATTGATGAAAAACGTGCGATGAACGAGAATTCCTAACTGGAGTTTGAATCTGAGTTACTTCCTTAAAAGCAGCATCGTATTTGTCAGCTACAGCAATTCTCCGCGAAATAAAATCATCTAAATGCGGAAGCTTAATTCGTAGAATTGCTGCTTGCATAGCATCCAGTCTTGAGTTTACACCAACCACGTCATGCACATACTGACGACTTTGTCCGTGAGAAGCAATCATTTTTGCTGTTGCAGCAAGATTATCGTCATCGGTAAAAATGGCACCGCCATCACCAAAACAGCCAAGGTTCTTTGATGGAAAAAACGAAGTGCAACCAAAGTGTCCTATCGTTCCAGCCTTTACCGTTTTCCCATTTGTGAAATGATAATCAGAACCAATTGCTTGGGCATTGTCTTCAATGACAAAAATTCCTTTCGCATTGGCCAACTTCATCAGACCTTCCATTTCGGCACATTGTCCATAAAGATGAACAGGAACGATAGCTTTTGTTTTCGGTGAAATGGCGTCCGCAACCTGCTTCAAATCAAGCGTGAAAGTTTCCGCATCCACATCAACCATAACAGGAGTCAGACCTAAAAGAGCAATGACTTCAGTTGTTGCAACATAGGTGAACGTTGGAACAATGACTTCATCACCAGGCTTTAAACCCAAAGCCATCATTGCAATTTGCAATGCATCGGTTCCGTTTGCACATGGAATTACATGCTTGGTTCCTAGATATTCGGCTAGTTCAATTGCGAAATTATCAACCTCAGGTCCGCCAATGAATCGCGTTGATTCCATGACTCCAAGCACGGCTTCATCAATTTCTTTCTGCAATCGCTGATATTGCGTTTGCAGATCAACCATTGCAATCTGTTTCAGTGTAATTGATTTAATGACTTACCGTTTTAAAAGGGGCGCAAATATAGTCATTTACGTGCCTGATTTGAATTGAAAAATGGGCGATGAACGCCACTTCTATGGGTGTATTTAGTTAATACTTATTGCTTCCCAATTTCTCAATCTCTAGGGCAAAGTGATTCCAAGAGAATCGATCTTTTTCTTTAAGGATATTCAGTTGAAATTCGTTCATTTTTTCTTCCTGAAAAAAGGTGTCGAGATAATTGCCAACAGATTCGGGACTGACTTCTGCTACGTATCCAACCTTACCGTGAGGAACCATTTCTGGTAGTCCGCCAACATTGGTAACCAGCATAGGTGTGTCGAAGTGATAGGCAATTTGCGTGACACCACTTTGTGTTGCACTCAAGTACGGTTGAGCCACTATGTCGGCAGCACAGAAATAATAGCGCACTTTGAATTTGTCGACAAATCCGGCATTGATAATCACATTATTTTCAATTCCCAATTGCTTAATAAGTCTATCGTATTTGGCTCTATCTTCATAGAATTCTCCAGCAACAATCAACTTTAGGCTGGCTCGGTTTTCCATTTTGGAGATGGCTTCCAGCAGAAGTTCTAGTCCTTTGTATTTTCGAATGATTCCGAAGAAAAGAATCACCTTCCATTCGTCAGAAAGGTTGAGGTGTTTTCTCGCTAATTCTTTCTCCACTTTTTCACCGAAATGGTCATAAATGGGATGGTAGAGCAGCTTCCGAGTTTTTTTAGCATCAAACTGGCTAAGTTCTTCCATTACACTCGAAGACATAGTCACGTACGAGTCGCAATGATTTAGGAAATACCGAGTGAACATTCCGTCTCCGATTCTTCTTTCGTGCGGAATAACGTTATCCAGAATGCCAATAATCGGAACATTTAGCTCGGCTTTAAGCCATTTACAGATGGTGCCCAAACATGGCCCCATGAATGGAAGCCAAAATCGAACAACGATAAAATCGGGCTTTAGTTTGGCGATTTTCCGTACGGTTAGCCACCAACTTATGGGATTGATGGAACTGATGGTTGAGCGAATGTCGACTCCTTCTGGGCCTCTTCGGTCGTTGGCTTCTTTTTGGCTCGTTCCCGGAAAAAGAAAATTTGGATATTGAAGATAGAACGAGAAAATCGTGTTCTCAATTCCTTGTTTGGTAAATTCTTGGGACAAAGATTCGTTCAGTTGCGCTATTCCTCCGCGAAGCGGAAAAGCAGGACCGATAATCACACATTTTCGGGTTACGCCCAACGTTAGTCTATTGTTTCGGCAATATGATAGTTGTTCCGGTCGTGTGAGGATCGGGAAATCATCTCAGCCAAGAAACCAGCGGTAAACAACTGCGTGCCGATAATCATCGCTAAAATGGCGAGGTAGAACAAAGGTTGATCCGTCACTTCGCGCACTTTTGTCTGGTTTGCAAGGCCAATAATCTTTTCAAGAATGAGCCAAGCGCTTACAGCACCACCAAGAAGAAACATAAGCGTGCCATAAACTCCAAAAAAGTGCATTGGACGTTTACCGAAACGGCTCATGAATGTAATGACCAATAAATCCAAAGGCCCATTGATAAATCGCTCTATCCCAAACTTAGTGACGCCAAACTTTCGTTCTTGGTGCTGCACAATCTTTTCACCAATCTTGGTGAATCCAGCCCATTTGGCGATTACGGGAATGTAACGGTGCATCTCACCATATACTTCCACGCTTTTCACCACATCTTGCTTGTACGCTTTCAAACCACAATTGAAATCATGCAAGTTGATGCCAGACATGCTGCGTGCTGCCCAATTGTAAAGTTTGGTTGGAATTGTCTTTGTAATCGGGTCGAAACGTTTCTTTTTCCAGCCTGATACTAGGTCAAAACCATCCTCAGTAATCATCCTCACCAATTCAGGAATTTCCTCTGGACTATCCTGTAGATCGGCATCCATTGTGATAACGATGTCGCCTTTGGCTGCGTCAAATCCACGGTTCAAGCCAGCAGATTTCCCATAATTTCTACGGAATCGCAAGGCACGAATTTGAGAATACTGTTTCTTCAGATTTTCAATGACTTCCCAAGAACCATCCGTGCTTCCGTCATCCACATACACAACTTCATAGTTGAAGTTATTCTTCTGCATAACTTCATCAATCCACCTAGTTAGCTCAGGCAGCGATTCGTTTTCGTTGTAAAGTGGGATTACGATGGATATCAGCACCGCGGTTAGTTGTTTTCTGAATCAGATGAAACGGAAGCGAATGGGTCTCCGTCTTTCTTTAAAATTCCAGAGGTTACCAACGAAATCAGAAATCCTACGAAAGTGTAGCTCAAAACTACCATTGCCGCCATTGGACCTGGCTGCATGAATTTTTTGGTCATGCTCATAGCCATCTCAACTTGGTCGTCAGGCAATCCTTGTTCGTACATCTGATCTTCTGCTCGTAAAATAAGTTGCTCTAACGTGTCTGGGTCGATAAAACTGAAAAACACGAAAGTGTAAAAAGCCACCATGATACTGGCAAAGAAGGCAATGCCAGTACCAGTTCCAAGTCCTTGTCCGTAAGAAAGTACGCCATCCTGATTAATTCGCTTTGCCTGAGTGCCGAGATAAATTAAAGCCGCAATAACCGCATAACTAATCCATTGCGCCCATTTAGCTTCGGTCATATCGAGCAAATACAGGACTAATGAAATTCCGATGAGCGCAAGCCCAAGGATTCCTCCCCAATTCATTAAATGTTTCATGGTTGGTTGGTTTGAGATTCGGCCAAAGATAATGGATTGTAGAGACGCGATTTATCGCGTCTGTTAAGAGTTATTCAGTAGAGAGGCGATTTATCGTGTCTTAATTATTGGTTGCCAGATTGTCTGTGCTATTCAGTCGCGATAAATCGCGACTCTACATGTTTTGTTTCTTTTTCGCTTCAATCACCTTCATTAGGTCATCCATTTCTTTCACAGTCATGTCGTTGTCCTTCACGAAAAATGAAACCAAGTTCTTGAATGATCCATCGAAATAATTATCGACTAAGTGTCCAGCGGTGTGTTTGGTGTAATCCTCCTTGGATACAATCGCAAAATACTGGTGTGTTTTCCCGAACGCCTTGTAACTCACAAACTCCTTCTTTTCTAAAATGCGGATAATGGTACTCACCGTATTGTACGCAGGTTTCGGCTCTGGAAACTCTTCAATCACATCCTTAACGAACGCTTTTTTGAGTTTCCATAACGCATGCATTACCTGTTCTTCGGCTTTCGTCAAATCTGTCATGGCGTGAATTTATAACTAAAGAGTTAGTTTTATAACTATGCATTTAGTTTTTGTTTAGCATTGGTTCTGATTCGTGCTAGAATCAGCCTCATAAATTTCGGTTTGGAGCGTCCTAGCTGCAAAACCTGAATCGAAGAGACTAAATTTGGCACATGGCAAAAAGGATTCTTCTCGTTTCAGCGACTCAAACAGAAATGATTTCTGCAGAGTTTGACGGCTTGGAGAAATTGATAACGGGCGTTGGAATGGTCGCAACTACGTTTGCTGTCACGCGCAAACTTGCCGCAACCCAATATGATTTGGTAATCAACATTGGAATAGCAGGCACGTTTACAAATGATGTAGAGATTGGTCAGGTTGTATGGGTTGCAATTGATGAGTTCTCAGAGCTAGGGGTTGAAGATCATTCGCGGTTTATTCCAGCGGATGATTTAGGGCTGATGGACGAAGCGGACCGAGTGTTTCATGCAGATGAAGATTACCGACCAAATTTGCTGGGAGTCACCGCTTTGACGGTCAATCGTGTTCATGGAAACGCTGCGACTATCGAAAGAGATTTTAAACAATTTAAATGCAATATCGAAACTATGGAAGGAGCAGCCGTGGCGTACGTCTGCAATCAATTTGACGTTCCGTGGGTTCAAATTCGGGCTATATCTAATATGGTTGAACCGAGAAACCGAGACGCTTGGAACATTCCTTTGGCTATCAAAAACCTGCATTCGGAGGTAGAGAAATACATTTATGAATGGACTAATGAAGCATAAACTTACGCTTGGTTTTTCGCCTTGTCCGAACGATACCTTCATTTTTGATGCCTTGGTCAATGGAAGAATTGACCTTGGTGATATTGAACTGGAAGTTGTGTTGGCCGATGTGGAAGAACTGAACCGCATGGCGATTGCTGGGAAATTGGACATTACCAAAATCAGTTACAATGCTTTTGCGCGCGTACATTATATGTATCAGCTGCTGAATGCCGGAAGTGCATTGGGCAATAAGTGTGGGCCGTTATTGATTGCGAAGAAACCGTTGACCGTAGATGAATTACAAACCGTTACGATTGCCATTCCTGGAAAGAACACAACTGCCAACTTCTTGATGTCATTCGCTTATCCTGATGCTTCAAATAAAAAGGAATTCCTTTTCTCAGAAATTGAAAAGGCGGTCTTGAATGATGAAGTGGAAGCTGGAGTCATTATCCATGAAAACCGATTCACGTACTCAGAAAAAGGGTTAGTGAAGATTGCCGATTTGGGAGAAGTTTGGGAACAAAAAACAGGTTTCCCGATTCCGCTTGGCGGCATTGCCATTCACCGCAGATTGAAGCCAGAATTGCGTAGGCGATTTGATGCTCTGCTCAGAGAAAGCGTGCAATTTGCGTTCAATAATCCCGAAGCTTCAAAAGATTACGTCAAGTGTCATGCGCAGGAAATGGACGAAGCAGTGATGCGTTCACATATCAATCTCTACGTCAATAAATATTCAATTGATCTTGGAGAAAAAGGAAAAAGTGCAATTGCTAAAATGTACGAGGTCGGAAAGACCTTCGGAATGCCGAGGGTTGAAGATTCGGTTTTTGTCTAAGGATTCGTCTGTTAGGGTTCGATGCATCGAACCCTAACCTAACCGCTACTGTGTGAAGTTGAAGACTTCGCCATCAACTTCAATAGTCGCTTGCTTATCGCATTCTCCCATTCCGTAATCGATAGTTCCATCGTTGAAATTGGCAGGCGAAATGACCATCGTTCCTTTATTGATGTAGGCACAACCTGTTTGAAGAACCAATGCAGTTGATGATTCCCAAGTAAACGGATGTGTGTTCGAATCATTGCCTTCGCCTGAGCCTGTCAGTTCAAAAACATCATCGTTCAAACCAGCTACTCCCATAATGCTTGTGGTATCTGGCGTGTTGAAATGAGTGGTATCTCCTTCTGTCCATGTTCTGTTGAGGTTTGCTTCCCAAAGAACTTGCTGAGAACCCCAAGAAATAATGGCGTCAGAAATTGTTTCGCTGTAGGTTGGATTTCCTGAGCCATCGGCAGCACCAACAGTAACGGAATACGTTCCTGCAAGCGTGTATTGACCTTTCGTAAAGCCATCGAAAAGTATGTCAATTGTAGTTCCTTCGTCTCCAAAATTTCCGCTGAATTCGGCAGTGAAAATTCCTTTTCTAACAATTCCATTTGGACCAGTACAACCAGTTGTTCCGTAATCAACGGTCAAGGTTTTTGGGAATGTTGAACCGAGGGGCGAAAGTGTGGCTGTGGCACAGGAGGCCGTTCCGCTCAAAGTCCAAGATGATTGGCTAATCTGATTCAGTGGTGTTCCATTGTTGACCGCAGTACTCAATTGTGCAAACACATCGTTGAAAACGATGATGGCAACCGAACTATTGCTGGCAGCTTGAATGTTCTGATGCACAACTTTCTTGCAACTAGAGATGAAAACAACACTAGTCAAAAGTGTCAATGCAATCGGGAAAAGGAATTTTCTGTTCATAATTCTTGGTTGTAAAATCGTGTGTAAAGTAACGGTTTTAAGCTCTTTCGTAGGTGATAAAGGTAAACGAATGTGGATGTTTTTCGTCCGTTGGATGAGCAGTCGTCTCAACTTCTTTCCATTCAGTTCCGAGTTTCGGGAAATGTCTGTCTCCTTCAAACGAGTGATGAACACGCGTGAGATAAACTCGGTCAACTAAATCAAGCGCCAAGCGATAAATCTGTTCTCCACCAACGATGAAGGCTTCATTATCATTTTTGGCCAATGCCAATGCTTCTTCAAGCGAATTGACGATTTCGCATCCCTCAGCTTTGAAATTTGAATCTCGCGTAATGATGATGTTGGTGCGATTTGGCAGTGGACGGCCAACAGATTCATAGGTTTTTCGCCCCATGATGATGGCGTGCCCGCTCGTTTTCTGTTTGAAAAACTTCAAATCATCTGGCAAATGCCAAATGAGGTCGTTGTCTTTTCCGATGACGTTGTTCTCGTCTGCTGCGACAATAATGCTAATCATACGGCTATCGGTGCTTTGATTCCCGGATGCGGTTCGTAGTTCAGCAACTCAAAATCATCATACCTGAAGTCAAAAATGTCTTTCACAGCAGGATTGATTTTCATGGTTGGGAGTGTTCTCAACTCACGGCTCAGTTGCAATTCGGTCTGCTCAAAATGGTTGGAGTAGAGGTGAGCATCGCCAAATGTGTGAACGAAATCTCCAGGTTCAAGATTGCAGACTTGAGCAATCATCATAGTGAGTAAGGCGTATGAAGCGATATTGAAGGGAACACCCAAGAAAATATCTGCGCTGCGCTGATACAATTGACAAGATAATTTTCCATCGGCAACATAAAACTGGAACATGGTGTGGCACGGAGGCAAGGCCATGTTTTCCACCTCAGCCACATTCCAAGCACTTACAATATGACGTCTGGAATCTGGATTGTTCTTAATCCCGTCAATCAGTTTTACGATTTGGTCAATTTTTTTCCCGTCAGGAGTTGGCCACGAACGCCACTGAACACCATAAACGGGGCCTAATTCTCCATCCTCATCTGCCCATTCATCCCAAATAGAAACTCCATTTTCTTTTAGGTATTTGATGTTGCTGTCGCCTTTCAAAAACCACAAAAGTTCGTGGATGATTGAGCGTAAATGCAGTTTTTTAGTCGTAACCACGGGAAAGCCTTCGCTAAGATCGAAGCGCATTTGATAGCCAAAAACACTGCGCGTACCAGTTCCTGTCCGATCCGATTTATCGGTTCCGGTTTCCATTACGTGGCGCATCAGGTCGTGGTACTGTTTCATGCTTTTAAATTATTGAGGATAAATGGTTCGAGCGTGAAATCTTCCGTTTCTCAAATCGAGATGTCCGCCTGTACCGTTAAATACACGGCAATTGAATGTGCCTTTGGTTTTGGCTCCAAACTGCAATTCATCAACCGCCTTATGTGATGTGATTTCGAAATTGGCCCAACTTTCTTGTGTTCCGTACTGCACGTCACTGCTCCAAGTTACACTGTCATTATCTACGTAGAAAAAGATGGCTCCTTCAATTCCAGCAGTTGTGCTGTCCAAGTTGTAAGATCCGTAACCGTACGTTCCTTCATCAAAAAGGGAATAACTGACATTGTAAGATGGGAATAACGTGTCGGTGAGAAACTTCACAACTTGAATTCCCACCGTGTTCTTGGTGTAATCTGGTGTTTGGGAACTTCGCTGAAAGACGGTATACTGACTATGCAATCTGCCAAGAGAATCCTCATAGGTTCGAATGCCTGGTCCATTACCGTAGTTTTCTTCGCCATCTTCATAGTAAACCGTGTCGCTTCCAATTTCGAATTCAACAAAAAACAAGTTGTCTTCTCCTGGTTGAAGTTCTTCTTTCTTGCAAGAGGCAAACAAAATCACGAATAGTGCAAAATAGATTGCTCTCATTTTTAGGACATTGAGAAACAAAAGTAATTACGCGGGAACGTAATTATCCGCGCTTTAAGAATCGGGTATCAACAATTTTTCCCCAATCTCAATGGAGGGTTAGACGGATAGGAAGGTGGTCTGAATAACCGCCATGATACTTTGGTCCGCCATAGGTTTTACTTGGAGATGGTTCGCTTCCGTCTTTTGGAAAAAACAGCAGCCAATCTTCTTTGAAAATTGCGACTGACGAATCTGAAGCAGCGTATCCTTTTGTGCTATTAAGTAAGCCATCTGATACGATAAATTGATCGAGCATTCCCCAGTCTCCTTTATAGTTGTAGCTGCCCAATCCGCTTTGATTGAGGTTGTAGGTCAGGTTGGTGAGTTTATTATTTGCGCCAGGTTTACAGTTCATAACTTCGGTCATGGAGCGGTTGTCTGGGTAATCGTTGAAATCTCCCATGCAAATGACCTTGGCGTTCTTGTTCCGTTGTAAAATGGAGTCGATTTTTGTTCGGAGAACGGTTGCGGCAAGTAAACGTTTCGGCTCGCTTGCTTCTTCGCCACCACGTCTGGATGGCCAATGATTAACGAAGAAATGAAGCGTATCCTTTCCTGAAAGTAGTTTGGCGTAAAGGATATCACGGGTGGTGGTTTCTGGTTCAAAATCGAAGAAAACATTCAGTTTTTCGTGATAGAGTTCAGAAAGAATTTCTGAGTTGTAAGCTAGGGCAACATCTATGCCTCTGGCATCCGGACTGTTTTCGTGGATGACTTTGAATTTGACTTTGCCAAGCGAATCGGTTTTGAAAAGGTCTTCTACTACTTTTCGGTTCTCAATTTCGCAAACTCCTACCACTTCTGGAAGTCCGTCTTCAGATATGGCGGTGAGCACTTTTGCGAGGTCAACTAGCTTCTTTGCGTAGCGTTCCTGAGTCCAATTGTTGGCACTGTCGGGAAGGAATTCGTTGTCTAAAACAAGGGTGTCATCAACGGTATCGTACAGGTTTTCCACATTGTAGAAAACAACTTCAATTGGTTGAGTTAATTCTTGACTGCATCCTGTAGTGAGCTGGAGCAGTCCGAGATTGATGATTATTGAGAGGGTTCTGAAAATTGGGTTTTGCATGGTGGGTTTTCTGGCGCGCAAATGTAGAAAGATGCGCCCGCGCGAGGGGTGGGAGCGGCATCCTTTTTTGAGGAACGAAAAAAAAGATACAGCGGACGACCCGACCCCGATTTTTTATCGGGGACGCGCCCAAAAACCCTTGTTCACATCCCTGTTGAAAACCAAGGTGAAATAAGTTCAATCTGACCGTGCTCTACTACTATATTTATTGTCCGCAAGAAAGGAAGGATAGAAGACGGAAATGGCGCAGGAAACACAATACGGAGCAGAGCAAATTCGATCGCTTGAATGGCATGAACATATTCGGCTTAGGCCAGGTATGTACATTGGCAAACTGGGCGATGGAAGCCAGTATGACGATGGTGTTTACATTCTAATCAAGGAGGTTATTGACAACTCGATTGATGAGTTTGTGATGGGAAATGGCCGCACGATTGAGGTTACGGTGAAGGAACGTTCGGTGCGAATTCGCGATTACGGTCGTGGCATTCCGCTGACCAAAGTTGTGGATTGTGTAAGTAAAATCAACACTGGAGCGAAGTACGATTCGGTTGCTTTTAAGAAGTCGGTTGGATTGAATGGAGTAGGTACCAAGGCTGTGAATGCTATGTCTTCGGTGTTTACTATTCAGTGCTACCGCGATGATCAGACCAAGTTGGCTGAGTTCGAGAAAGGAATAATTACAAAAGATGCTCCTATTGAGCCGAGTACTCAGCGGAAGGGTACAATCACATATTTTGAGCCTGATGAATCACTTTTCAAGGGATTTCGGTACCGCGATGAGCATGTGAAGAAGATGTTGTGGAACTATTGTTACCTCAATCCTGGGTTGACGATTCTCTACAACGGTGAGAAAATGATTTCCGAAAATGGTCTGAGAGACCTGTTGGAGGCCAAGATTGATGATGATATCTGTTATCCGATTATTCACCTGAGAGGTGAGGATATTGAGGTGGCGATTACGCACGGACATTCATCGCGAGAGGAATATTATTCGTTTGTCAACGGTCAGCATACCACCATGGGCGGTACGCACCAAGGTGCTTTTCGCGAAGCAGTAGTGACGACCATTAGAACACATTTTAAGAAGGAATTTGATGCCAGTGATGTCCGAAGTGGAATCATCGCAGCTATTTCTGTGAAGGTGATGGAACCTGTTTTTGAAAGTCAGACGAAGACCAAATTGGGTTCTCAGAATGTGGCTGAAGATGGCCCTTCGATGAAGGCGTTCGTTGGGGATTTTCTTAAAACCGATCTCGACAATTTCCTTCATAAGAATACAGATGTTGCCGATTTGCTTTTGAAGCGAATTCAGCAAGCAGAACGAGAACGGAAAGAGCTTTCAGGCATTAAGAAATTGGCTCGTGACCGGGCGAAAAAATCCAGCCTTCACAATAAGAAATTACGCGATTGCCGTATTCATTTCGATTCGAACAAGGAACGGTCGGATGAAACTACGATTTTCATCACCGAGGGAGATTCTGCTTCTGGTTCCATCACCAAAAGTCGTGACCCAAACACGCAAGCCGTATTTAGCTTGCGTGGAAAACCACTGAATAGCTACGGTCTAACGAGAAAGGTTGTTTACGAGAACGAGGAATTCAACCTTTTGCAAGCCGCATTGAATATTGAAGATGGGCTGGAAGGGTTGCGCTATAATAAGATAGTTGTGGCTACTGATGCCGATGTGGATGGAATGCACATTCGTTTGCTTCTACTTACGTTCCTTCTACAATTCTTCCCTGATTTGATTAAGAATGGACACGTTTATATATTACAAACACCTCTTTTCCGTGTTCGTAACAAGAAAGAAACGCGCTATTGCTATTCGGAAGATGAGCGGAGAGATGCCATTGCCCATCTTGGAAAGAACCCTGAGATAACGCGTTTCAAAGGTTTAGGAGAAATTTCGCCCGATGAATTCAAGAATTTCATTGGAGAAGACATGCGATTGGATCCAGTTGAGATTAGAAAAGAAGATCACTTGAGTCAGATGCTGGAGTTTTTCATGGGTAAAAATACTCCTGATAGACAAGATTTCATCATTGATAGATTAAGGATTGAGAAGGACTTGGTCGAGGATTTGGAGAGCGAGAAAATTGAAGCATAACAGTTTTAGAAAGTACAGGAAATAATATGAGCGAAGAGAACGGCTCGGAAGAAAACGAAGAGAAAAAGGAAGACGGAACTGGCGAGGTAGAAAGTGCCGTTGCCGTAAGTGGGATGTATCAAGACTGGTTCTTGGACTACGCTAGCTACGTTATTCTTGAGCGTGCCGTTCCGAATATTGAGGATGGATTGAAGCCTGTTCAGACGCGTATCATGCACTCCATGTTTGAGTTGGAGGATGGCCGCTATAATAAGGTTGCCAACATCATTGGGCATTGCATGAAATACCATCCGCATGGCGATATGGCCATTGGCGATGCGATTGTTGGTCTTGGACAGAAAGAACTACTCATTGATACCCAAGGAAACTGGGGCAACACGCTTACGGGCGACCGCGCAGCTGCTGGTCGATACATTGAAGCCCGACTTTCCAAATTTGCCCTTGAGGTTGTTTTTAATCCAAAAACCACTAATTGGAAGACTTCTTATGATGGAAGAAACAGGGAGCCAGTTACGCTTCCTGTCAAGTTTCCGTTGTTGTTGGCGCAAGGAGTTGAAGGTATTGCGGTTGGACTTTCAACCAAGATTCTTCCGCACAATTTCAACGAGCTAATTGATGCTTCCATCCAAATTCTGAAAGGAAAAAAGGCAACTGTTTTGCCTGATTTCCTTACTGGTGGAATGATTGACGTGAGCGGTTACAACGATGGTCAGCGTGGAGGTAAAGTTCGGGTTCGTGCCAAGATTGGGAAGATTGACACCAAAACATTGGTTATTACCGAGATTCCGTACGGAACCAATACTTCCAACCTTATCGACAGCATTCTAAAAGCGAACGAGAAAGGCAAGATTAAGATAAAGAAGGTGGAGGACAACACGGCTCAGGACGTGGAAATTCTCATTCACCTCGCCACAGGAATTTCTCCTGATAAGACCATCGATGCGCTTTACAGTTTCACAGATTGCGAATCGAGCATTTCGCCAAATGCGTGCGTGATTGTAAATGATAAACCGATGTTCATGTCGGTTTCGGATATTTTGTCAATCTGTACGCAACAGACACTTGATCTTCTCAGAAGAGAGTTGGAAATCAAGCTGAATGAATTGCAAGAGCAATGGCACTTCGCTTCGCTGGAGAAAATTTTCATTGAGAATCGCATCTACCGCGATATTGAAGAAGAAGAAACGTGGGAAGGCGTCATAAGTGCGATTGATAAAGGACTGAAACCACACACGAAACACTTGATTCGTGAGGTAACGGTGGACGACATTACGCGATTGACCGAGATTCGCATCAAGCGTATATCCAAGTTTGATAGCAACAAGGCGGATGATAATATCGCTGCATTGGAAGGTAAAATCGCTGAAGTCAAGCACGACCTGGAGCATTTGGTCGATTTCGCGATAGCGTATTACAAAAACCTAAAAGACAAGTACGGTAAAGGCCGTGAGCGTAGAACCGAAATCCGTCATTTTGATGTGATTCAGGCGGCACGTGTTGCTGTTGCGAATGAGAAACTTTACATCAATCGTGAAGAAGGATTTATTGGAACTGGTCTGAAGAAGGATGAGTTTGTTTCCGACTGCTCAGATATTGATGACATCATTGTTTTCTTAGCCAATGGAACAATGAAAGTGGTGAAGGTGGACAACAAGGTTTTTGTTGGGAAGGATATTATCCATGCTGCTGTGTTCCGCAAGAACGATAAGCGCACCATATATAATATGATATACCGCGATGGACCGCGTGGAAGCTATTTTTCCAAGCGATTCCCTGTCACTTCCATCACCCGCGATAAGGATTATGACCTGACCGCAGGAACGGCTGGTAGCGCGGTTGAGTGGTTCTCGGCAAACCCGAACGGGGAAGCGGAGGTAATTCTGGTTCATGTACGACCAAAACCGAAGTTGAAGAAATTGAAGTTCGATTTCGACTTTGCAGAATTGACCATAAAAGGTCGTGATGCGAAAGGGAACACATTCTCAAAGAACCCACTTCGTAAGATTGAAATCAAGGAGAAAGGACTTTCTACTCTTGGAGCTAGAAAAATTTGGTTTGACGATACCGTTCAGCGTTTGAATGCAGACGGAAGAGGCGAGCTTTTGGGCGAATTTGCACCTGAGGACAAGATTCTGACCATTATGCAGAATGGAGATTACAAGTTGCTCGGTTTTGACATCAGCACACAGTTTGACGATGACATGACCCTCATCGAAAAATGGAATCCTGAAAAACCACTTTCGGTCGTTTATCTCGATACAAGCAAGAAGATTTACATGATTAAGCGGTTTCTGGTTGAGAAATCTTCGAAGGCCGTGAGCATGCTCCCCGAAGGAGAAGAGAACCAATTGGAACTCGTTACTACTGATTGGAAACCACGGATTCAACTCAATTTCCGGAAAAAGCCAGGCGAAGAAGAAGCCTCAGTTGAGGAAATCAACGTGGAGGAATTTATTGCTGTAAAAGGTTTGAAAGCCAAAGGAAATCAACTCACCAAGGAAACGGTCAATACGATTGATCTCTTGGAACCTATTCCATACGAACCGCCAGTTAGCGACAGTCAAGATTCCCTAGCAGAGGACGATGATGATAACGATGAATCGCAGGATTCCGATGAAGCCACGGACACCGAAGAAGCAACAACTGTTGAGTGGGATGTAAGCGATTCGACCGATGAAGTGAAAAACGAAAAAGGAAAAGCGAAAAAGGACGAAACGCCACCAGCTAAAGAAACTGGCGAAGGGCAGTTAGGGTTGTTCTAGTTCAGCTATGGGATTTTTCTGTTGGGTTTGCTCAAGGTTTGAGCTTTTAAAATTGAAGTGGTAAATATTCTTCGATGGTTTAGAGCCGTAATAATGCAATACATTATTGCATTAATCAGAGTCATGCATACGACAACTTACCGATTACAAAATCGTTCTTTTGTAGGCCGTCAAATCATGGCAATCAGATGAAAAATCAAATTCAGGCCGTTGCGGCTTTTCTATTAGTTCTATGCGGAGGTTCTGCGTTTGCGCAAAGCGCACTGAACATGACACAGTTGGGACATTTGTCATACAGCGAGGATTTGAGCGAGGTGAGAGGTGCTTTTCATAATGGGCGAGAGTACGCTTTGGTTGGAGCGCATAGCGGACTTTCTATTGTGGATGTGACTAATCCGGCTACGCCAACAGAAGTGTTTTTTCAATTGGGCCCAAACTCAATATGGAGAGATCCTTTTTATCATAACAACCATGCTTTTTGCGTTACCGAAGGAGGAGGAGGTCTGCTTATTGTGGATATGAGTCCATTGCCAGGCAGTCAGAACTTAACCACTACACTTTACACGGGAAGCAGTTTCCCGTTCAGTTCTGCGCATAATATGTTCATAGATAGACCAAATAATCGAGCTTACATTTTCGGGACCAATACGATTGATGGAGCAATTATCTTGGATATTTCAAATCCAATGAACCCAACCGAACTTGGAATTTGGAACGAGCACTACATCCATGATGGTTTTGTGCGTGGGGATACGTTATGGGCAGCTTGCTTAGAAGCAGGTGTTTTTGTTGTGAATGTGGCCAATGCTGGCAATCCTGTAGTTCTGTCAAATTGGGATACACCAAGCGAATTTTCTCATAATGTTTGGCCTTCGGATGATAACGCCAATTGCTATACAACCGATGAAGTTACCAGCGGCTATGTTGCAGGATACGATATGAGTAACCTACAGAATGTGGTTGAAACCGATAAGGTTCGGCACCCGCTTTCACAAGGCGTGATTCCGCACAATACCCATTTTATCAATGATTATGTCGTTACGTCCCACTATCGTGATGGTGTGACCGTACATGATGTATCTAATCCGTCAAATATTGTCCTGACTGGTTATTATGATACCAACCCATTAAGTGGAAATGGATTTAATGGCGCTTGGGGAGCTTGGCCGTATCTTCCATCAGGAAACATTTTGGTTTCTGATATTGAGGAAGGATTATTTGTTCTAGGAGTTGATTATCAGCGCGCTGCTCGATTGCAAGGAACCGTTACCGAATTCGGGTCTGGAAATCCGCTGAATGCCGTTCAGATTGACGTAGTTGGAGCTGGAATTAATGAACTGACTGACCTTTTTGGCGAGTACGCAACTGGTATGGCAGCTGGAGGAACATTTGATGTGACCTTTCAGAAGGGTGGATATCTTTCTCAGACAATTTCGGGAGTTGTAACTACGAATGGACAAACAATAATTCTTGACGTAGAGTTGGTTCCAGATGTTCCGTTTATGCTGTCAGGAAACGTATCTGAATCAGGTACAGGGATATCAATTGAAGGCGCAACTGTTCTGTTTGAGAACGAGTTCTTTATCAAAGAGCTGACTACTGATGCCAATGGCGATTATTCTGACAATAATTTTTTCGCAGGGGAATATAACGTCACCGTAGGTGCTTGGGGGTATGTTGGTGAGTGCTCCACCGTTTCCATTACCGCTTCTGGAACCCCTCCAAGTTTTGAATTGCCGTTTGGATATTCAGATGATTTTGCGCTTGACTTAGGCTGGATTGTATCTGGAAATGCGAATGTTGGTGTTTGGGAAAGAGGCGTTCCAATTGGAACGACACTCAATGGTCAATTTTCTAACCCTGATTCTGATGCTGGGTCAGCATGCGGAAATCAAGCATATATCACTGGAAATGGCGGAGGGAGTGTAGGTGATGATGATGTCGATGATGGTGTCACCATTCTTACTTCTCCAATAATGGATTTGACGATTTACTCAGAGCCAACAGTGACGTTCGATTATTGGTTTTTCAATCAGGGAGGAAATGAATCTCCGAACGACACCTACTTGGTAAAGATGAATAACGGAACAACCCAGGCAACCCTGTTCTCGCTGCCGGTATCATCAAGTCAGTGGAAGGCTATTTCTATGCCTATTTCTCAGTTCATTGATGTCACTTCTACGATGCAACTTATTCTTGAAGCCGAGGATATTACACCAGGTCATTTGGTTGAAGGAGGAATCGACAATTTCCGAATTACAGAAACGACAGGGATTCAAGACTCTGATTCTGGAATTCAAGTTGCTATATTCCCTAATCCAGCTAAGGAATTCGTAAATATCAACGTAAGCAAGCCTTTCAGTGCTGGTTATGTTCAGCTATTTGATATGGCAGGAAAGGCAGTTGCCAATCAACATTCGATTTCTTCGGGAGCAAATGTCATAAGATTTTCGGTTGCTGCTGGAATCTACATCTGTGAAGTTGTAGTGGATGGTAAACGTCAGGTTAAAAGATTGTCAATTCATCATTGATTGACGACCTTCGCACATTATAATTAAGCGGTTTTCGTATTTTGAAAACCATTCAGGAACCTATCAAACAAGTGGAAATGGAGAGTGAAATTATGCAAATCAAGGTTGAGAGGGTAGCAAAAACCCGTATTCATGACGTGGATTTTGGCAACATTCCATTTGGAAGAGAATTTGCCGATCACATGTTCGTTGCCGATTATGCAGACGGAAAGTGGGGAGGTTTCAGAATTGAGCCGTATGGCAAAATGATGTACACACCCGCCATGCTCGGTCTTCATTATGGTCAAACCATTTTTGAAGGTATGAAAGCTTATCGTAACACTAGCGGTGAGGTAATGATGTTCCGTCCTACGGACAACTTCAAACGATTGAATGTTTCTGCTGAGCGTATGTGCATGCCAACCATTCCAGTTGATTTGATGATGGAGGCTTTGCGAGAATTGCTGAAAATTGATGATGCTTGGGTTCCAACTAGCACAGATTCATCACTTTACATTCGTCCGTTCATGTTTGCAACAGATGAGTTTTTGGGAGTGAAACCATCAGATAAGTATCGATGTGTCATGTTTACTGGTCCGGTTGGACCATACTATACTACACCACTAAAGGTGATGGTGGAGGATACCTACACTAGAGCGGTCAAAGGAGGAACAGGTTCTGCAAAATCAGGTGGTAATTATGGTGGGGCACTTTATCCAACCAAATTAGCGCAACAAAAAGGATATCACCAATTGCTTTGGACCGATGCCATTGAGCACAAATTCATCGAAGAAAGCGGAACCATGAATGTCATGTTCCAAATTGAAGGTTCGCTGGTTACTCCTCCAACTGGGGATACAATCTTGAAAGGAATCACACGAGATAGTGTTCTGAAGCTAGCTGCGGATTTGGGTATTGATGTGCAGGAAAGACGTATCAGTATTGATGAACTTAAATCGGCTTACGACAATGGCCAGTTGCTAGATGCATTCGGAGTGGGTACAGCTGCCACAATTGCTCCAATTGAGTTGATTGGATATAAAGGGGTTGACCTTATCCTTCCGCCAATCGGACAGCGAAAAATGTCTCAATTAATATCCAAGGAATTGACAAATATCCGCTACGGAAAAGCAGTAGACAAATTCGGTTGGATGGTCAGTATGAATTGATGAGGAAGCCTGCACTCATATTGCTTTTTGTTCCGACCCTGTTGTTCGGCTGCAAGAAATGTGTTGAATGTGAAATAAAACTCAAAGAATCGCAAGACGAAATTGGTCATGTGGATGAGTTTTGTGGAACAAATAAAAAGGTAGAGGAGGAAGAAGAACGTCTTCATGCAGATTACACTTGTCTTGAATGTGTTGTGAATACGGGTTTGGGAGAGGCTACATCAGGCGTGCAATGCGGTAATCGCGCCTTTACCGATAGTGTCGAAGCTGATTGGAAGCAAGGAGCATTTGATTTAGGTACAACAGCCAATTGCACGTATTACCGCGATACGGTGAACGTAACCTGTGTTCTTAAATAAGAATCAGACGTTTTAGTAAATGCTCACGTAAGCCGAGCCAATCCACACAGCATCTTGATTGGCCGTGTAAAGCGAAACTTTGTAAGTTCCACGGTCTCTAAGATTTAGAGGGAAGTTAGCCTGAGTAACATCTTTAGCAATTGGCACAGTCAGCTCTTGAAAATGCTCGCTAAACTCTTTTGCACCTTGAGGCCTAAACCAAATATCTACGGAAACCCCATCGCCACCAAAACCTTCGTTGTTTGAGAATAGTGCTTTTAGGTCAACACCTCCCGGAACACCCTTGAATTTTTCGTTCTGTCCTGTAAGCATACCACTTTGCACGGCTCTTCCAAAAGCCATGTAAAAACTCTCAAACGCAAGCGTTTCCTTTTCCTCCTCAGTCAATTCCTCTTTAATTACTGATTCAACGAAAATAGGTTCAGGTGCATTCTCTAAAAGTTGTTGTTTGCTCAGTTCAGCTTTCTTGGTCGGTGCTTCAACAGCGGTAATTTTTTCCACCTTCTTCGGCTCAACAACAGGCTCAACCTTGGCAACTGGTTCTGGTTTCTTTACGACTGGCTCAGGCTTGACAGCAGCAACCACAGGCGGTTTTGGAGGGCCATTTACCTTAATGACTCCGCTGGCCAAGAAGTTCCATTCCCTGTCATATGCGGAAACCGTGTACGAATTTGCAGTCTTGAACTCGTACCTCAAAGCGGCCCAATTCCGAGCTTGTCCAATCACCAATTTCATGCTATCGGTCTTCACTTTTCCATTGGTTTCTGACTTTAATAGAATGTTCATGGCATTACCATTGATGGTGGTTTTTCCATTGTAGTACATGATGGAGAGAACTTTGGGCCAGCTGCTAGCTGTCCATTCCGTTCCAGGGTTTTTCAGAACTCCAACATTATTGAAATCTTCTCCGAACTCAATTTTTTGAGCTGAAACGTTGAGAGTGGCGCAGGTAAGAAGGATGAAAAAGAATTTCATACTTATGCTTCTTACCAATTTTCTCGCCATTCTGCGTTTCTTTTTGAGTGCCCAGGACTGGATTCGAACCAGCACAACCTTGCGATCACCAGCCCCTCAAGCTGGCGTGTCTACCAATTTCACCACCTGGGCTACGGTCGCGCAAATTTAGCCGTTTTTTCGAGTAGCGAAACACATGTTTATTGATGAACGAACAAATTGACCGCAATCGCATTTGGTATATTTGCAGCAAACAGTGAAGCCCACCGTTTAAATAGCTCAATTGAACTCAAATATTAGGTCGTCAGCGATTTTATTATTTCTGTTCAAAATTTAGAATAAGAGTGAAATAGAGTGATAATTGAAAAAAGTAAACGCGAAATGACAACAGAAGAATTGATAAAGGTTTCTGCCAAAGCGCAGCAAGTGATTGATGTAGAAGACCGCTACGGGGCGCACAATTATCATCCGTTGCCAGTAGTGTTGGAGAAGGGAGAAGGCGTTTTTGTGTGGGATACGGACGGAAAGAAGTACTACGACTTCCTTTCGGCTTATTCAGCGGTGAACCAAGGACACTGCCATCCAAAAATTATTGGAGCCCTTACTGAGCAAGCACAAAAGCTAACCCTTACCAGTCGCGCATTCTATAATGATGTATTGGGAGAGTATGAGAAGTATGTAACCGAGTATTTTGGTTTCGACAAACTTCTTCCGATGAACACGGGAGCAGAAGCTGTAGAAACGGCTTTGAAAATGTGCCGAAAGTGGGCGTATGAGAAGAAGGGTTTAGCTACTGATAAGGCGAAGATTCTTGTTTGCGAAGGCAATTTCCATGGAAGAACAACAACGATTGTTTCTTTCTCAAACGACTCAGATGCGCGCAAGAACTTTGGGCCATATACACCCGGTTTTGAGGCGGTTCCTTACAATGATGCAGCTGCTTTGGAGAAAGCACTGCAAGACCCAAATGTTGCTGGTTTCCTTGTAGAACCAATACAAGGGGAAGCAGGAGTGAATGTGCCCGATGAAGGCTATTTGACGAAGGTTCGGGCGTTGTGCTCCGAGTACAACGTTCTGATGATTGCCGATGAAATTCAGACAGGAATTGCCCGAACAGGAAAGCTCCTCGCCATCGACCACGAGAACATCAAACCAGATATTTTGATTCTAGGAAAAGCACTTTCTGGTGGCGTATTGCCTGTATCTGCGGCACTTGCAGATGACGAAGTGATGATGTGCATCCGTCCGGGAGAGCACGGATCAACCTTTGGTGGAAACCCGTTGGCTTGTAAAGTGGCGATAGCAGCTTTGGAAGTGGTAAAGGATGAAAAGCTGGCGGAGAATGCGCAGCGATTAGGCGAGATTTTCCGTGCTGAGTTGACTGCATTTGCCAAAACCAATTCGTTGGTGAAGCTCGTTCGCGGGAAAGGATTGCTGAATGCCATCATTGTAAACGACTCCCCTGAAAGCAAAACCGCTTGGAACATCTGTTTGACGTTGGCTAGCAAAGGACTTCTGGCTAAGCCAACTCATGGCAACATCATTCGTTTTGCCCCTCCGTTGGTAATGACAGAAGTACAATTGCGCGACTGCATCCAAATTATTAAGGACACGCTAACCGAATTTGCCGCGTGAGTCCATTCACTCCAAAACGGTTTGTGTTGCAGCTGATGTTTCTGCTGCTTCTGCTGGCAACGAATTCGTTTGCGCAGCAAGACAATTCATATAAAGGAGACGACCTCCATTATTTGGGTTATGTGCTTTTAACTGGAGACACTTCCGCTTGGGCAAACGTGAAGAATGATGACATCTATTACCTGTCGAAGAGTCTCTTTATGAAAAATCAGGCGAAGTTGAAGTTCATTAAGAATGATGACCTGTACTTTTTCGGTTTGGCGCTTATTACAGGTAAGAAAGAAGAGTTGGATAAGATTGTGAAAGACGATTATTACTACTTGGCATCAGCCATTTTTGATAAGAAAGAGAGTTCGCTGGAGAACATCAAAACGGATGACCTCTACTACCTTGGCAAGGGACTTCTGAGCAAGGACATGAACTATTTTGATCAAATCTCAACCGAGAAGGCCGAATGATCAGCATTATCTGTACCACTGATCGAACCGACAGCAACTCCATGAAGTTGTCTCAGGTGTATGAACAGAAACTGCTCGAAATGGGCGAGTCCTGCCAGATACTAGACTTGCAAACCGTTCCTGCCCAATGGATACAAGACAGCGCCTACGGAACCAACCTTCCCGAATTTGATGTAGTAGTGGAGAAGTACATTCGCTCCGTTTCCAAGTTCATTTTTGTAACGCCAGAGTACAACGGCAGCTTTCCTGGATACGTCAAATTCTTTATGGATGCCTGCGATTATGGCGATTTCGCGCATAAGAAAGTAGCGTTGGTTGGCCTAGCTTCTGGACGTTCAGGTAACGTTCGTGGCTTAGACCACCTTACAGGTATCTTCCATTACCTCGATACAGATGTGTACAAGAAGAAGGTTTATCTATCGCAGGTGCATCTTCTTTTGCCAAAAGATGGAATGCTTACAGATGTAAACTGTCTAAAGGAAATTGAGAATCAATTGAAAGGGTTTATTGAGTTTTAGCGACCAGCCACCAGTCACCAGCAACTAGCAACCAATAACTTCATCAACTCTATCAACCAATCAACTAACATGCTAGCCTGCCTCATCACCAACTGCTCATTCATCTCCAACTTACAAGGAATGTGGCTTATTCAGGCATTTGTGTCTGTCTTTTTGGCCATTCTTTTTCTTCAGTCTGGATTGGATAAGGTAATTGATTGGAAAGGAAACCTAGAATGGTTAACGGGGCATTTCTCTAAATCATTCCTTTCTGGAATGGTACCTATGCTGTTGGGAACATTGACCTTGGTAGAACTTGCCGCAGGTGCTGTTTCCGCATTGGGAGTGGTGGAGGTAGTGCTTTACAGAACCTTCTGCCTTTCGTTTGCAGGAACTGTTCTTTCTGCCTTAGCACTGGTTATGCTTTTCTTCGGACAGCGCATGGCAAAGGATTATGCGGGCGCTGGTGGCCTAGTGCCTTACTTTATTCTTGTGGTGATTGATCTTTACTTTTTGGGGTAGACTAAGAGTTGTTTTAGCCAAGTAGCCTGGCCCAGACAGAGATTTCACGTAACTTAGTTGCAACTAATCTGTTCAGATTTGGCATGAAAAGAGTTATCGGCTAGAGACTTTTTTGTCTTCAGGGGAAGGCTGAATGTCTTCCAGACCAATTTTTCTTATCCGAAATTTTTCACATTTTCGACCGAAAAAAGTGCGATTGCAAGTGCACCCTACATTTACAAATAGTTCATCACCGAAAGTGCGAATATCCCTGCGGTTTCTGTTCGTAAACGGCTCTTACCTAAATCTATTTGAGTGGCACCGCTTTTCAATGCTGCTTCAATCTCTTCCAACGTGAAATCACCTTCAGGGCCAATCATAATCCACGAATCGGTTTGAAGCTGATTTGTGAGGCCAACTTTCTGTCCATCGCGACAATGAGCTAAAAGCAAAGGAGTTTCTGCGTTTTGCACAAAAGTTTCGATAGGTGTGAGCTCATGCAATTTCGGAAGCCAATTCCGCTGACTTTGCTTCATAGCAGCCAGCAGTATTTTCTCGCAGCGATCTAATTTAAGAACACGCCTTTCTGAATTTGAGCATAAAATCGGACATATTTCGCTCACTCCAATCTCAACAGCTTTCTCCAGAAACCATTCAAAACGGTCGGTGCTTTTTGTAGGCGCAATGGCAATTTTCGGCAGAATGGACGCTTCTTCAGTCGACTTCTCAAGGATTCGGAATGAACAAGAACGCTTGGATATTTCTGTGATTTCAGCTTTTGCTGAAATTCCTTTGCCGTCAATTACACCTATTGTGTCGCCCATATTCAATCGCAACACTCGAACCGCATGGCGCGTTTCCTCCTCGCCAAGCTCAAGCAAGCCATCCTGAAGTTGGGGTTGGTAGAAAATATGCATGCCGCGAATTTACGATTGTGAGATTCACAAAACCTCGTTTGAAACTAGTCTGTGTTCATTTCGTGGCGCGCAAACGGCTTTCTATATTCGCGGCTCAAACAAAAGAGAAATGAAACCGACACTACTGATACTTGCTGCTGGAATGGGAAGCCGATATGGCGGACTCAAGCAGATTGACCCACTTGGTCCGAATGGCGAAACCATCATTGAATATTCAATTTACGATGCAATCCAAGCTGGATTTGGGAAAGTGGTGTTCGTAATTCGCGAATCGTTTGCTGATGATTTCAAAGAACGGTTCACTGGAAAATTTGAGGATAAAATTGAAATCGCCTACGCGTATCAAGATGTGAATACGCCTGTTGAAGGAATCAAGAATCTTCCGCAACGCGAAAAACCTTGGGGAACCATGCACGCGGTTTTGGTGGCGCATGATGTAATCAACGAGCCATTTGCTGTTATCAATGCAGACGATTTTTATGGCGCGGATGGATTTCATCAGATTGCTGATTTCCTCAAGAACAAGTGTTCTGAGGATACCTATACAATGGTTGGCTACGTGTTAAAGAACACATTGAGCGAGCACGGACAAGTAAGCAGAGGAGTTTGCGTAGCAGATTCAAGCAACAACTTGGCAAAGATTGACGAGCGCACCAAGATTCATTGGGAAGGGGAAAAAGTGATTTATCATGATGGAGATGCTTCTTTTGAAGTACCAACTGATTCAGTCGTTTCCATGAATTTCTGGGGATTCCACCCAAATATTTTTGAGGTGAGCAGAAAGATGTTCGTTGATTTTGTGCGAGAAAATCAAGATAATCCAAAGGCGGAATTCTTTATTCCATTGGTTGCTGATAATTTGATTGCTGCCAAGGCTGCCTCTTTTCCAGTTCTTACATCTAACGATAGATGGTATGGAGTAACATATCAGGAAGATCGCCAAAGCGTGGTTGATGCGTTTAAGAAAATGGTGGACGAAGGGAAATATCCAAGTCCTCTCTGGTAATACACCTTATATATAGGATATATGAAACCCGTCTCAAGCATTTTGCTTGAGACGGGTTTCATGTTTTTACGAACCGCCCAATTTCTGCAGGTTCTGGAGGTCATTTTCTATCGAAAGAATCAACAGGCAAGTTGCTGTGCAAAACACGGGACTTGTAATGCAATGATGTCCGTTCCAACTTCCATCCTGATTCTGAATTTTTACCATTTTGCCCGAAATATCATCGTACCAGTTTCTCCACGAATTGTCTTTGGCAATCACCAATCCTTCGCCCGTTTGTAGGAAACTGATGAATTCCTCACCGCCATTGTTGCCAAATCCGCTCATTACATCTTCTCTTTGAGCAGTGCGCTTTGCGCTTTCGTAAACTTTGTAAGAAGTCTGGGCTTTGATTGCCTCGTTTTCGGCAAAACCAGCCTTACGAAGATTATCTGCCGAAACATCTTCAGCATCTTTTATCAAACCTTGCTTCTGCGCCAATTGCATGCGTTCGGTTACTTGGCGTGCATCTTTTGCTGCCGATCTTGCAGAACCTGAAACCGAATAAAGCACCACGCCAGCCCCTCTGTCTGTATTCACATTTCCGGTTTCCGCATCAAAATTGCCAGTTTGATATTCCTTGGCTTTGGATAGTTTATCGGTATCGACCTTGGCTCCCGCATATTCGGCAGATTCCAGCGCATTGGTTGCTAGTGAGGATTGCAAAACCCCAGCCCAACCTGCTCCTTTTGTGCTGCCATCAGCCATCTGCCCTTCCTGAATTTTGACCACACAAACATTCAAAGCTTCATTAATTCGCTTTCTCATTGGGTCGTTTTTCGGAAGTTTCTCTAGAAGATTGGTGAGAAATTGCGAAGCAAGCACCACATCGATATTTTGCCCCAATTTACTTTGAATCTGAGTTCCAGTAAGATTGGTAATGTTTAGCGAGTTTGGATTGGAATTCTCCACTTCCTTTAATAGATATTCTACCGCTTTTTTTAGCTGGTTAGCATATGTTCCAGATTCCAATGTATTTCCATTTCGGAGCAAAGCCATGCCAACCATAGAAGTAGTTGCAGGATCGGCTTGCACTGCATGAGGGTCCATTTCCATTTGGCGGTGGTGACTTCCAGCGCCCCAGCCGCCATTTTTTTGTTGGGCTTCGGCCATCCATCCCAATGCATGGTCAATTGATGCAACAACTTTGTCTGGAGTTTTGAATTGAGCGTAATTCTCGGTGGTCTCAATACCCATCATCGAATTAAAGACACACCCCTTTTCTCGCTCCACTTGTCTCGATTGGAAAAGCTCTGGGAAAGTGGAATAAAGTGTGATGAAAATGAGGATTGAAACAGAACTGATAATGACTGCAAGCGTTTTCATGATTATAGATTTTAGGTTAAACTTTCCTTTTGGATGCAGCGTTTTTTGGAATTCCATAACCCGATGAAAATCGAATGGAAACACGACAAGGCTGGCCGAGGGTATTTCGGCTTGACTTGTTCTCAGTTAAGAAAAGTTACGTGAAACTCTTATTCCTAAAGGAATAACGGTGTTAGAGCAATCTGGGTTATTTTGACAAAATCACCTTGACGGTCTTGTCGGCAACCTTCAATAGATAGATTCCATTGGTCAAAAGGCTCACATCAACCCGATGTTTTGAAGAGTTCATTTTACCAGATAATACCAATTCGCCAAGTACTGACCGTATCTCATAATTTATTGAATGAAATCTACTGGTCTCAATTGTAAGGAATAAACTTGCTGGGTTTGGATAAGCCTTGAGATTTGCGCTAATTTCCTCTTCGATTCTTACAGATCTATCATAGATATAGAATTCATATTCGGCTCGCTGAGGATCCAATATGAAGGCATCAGCATTTTGAGCTCTTATGTAGTATTTGATGTCGGATTGGCTAGATTGAAAAGCAAGAGGGGCTGTATAAACCCCATCCCCTTCAACTTGATCGCCATTCGTTCCATCATCAAGCATTTGGAAAGACTTGAATTTCGAATTGTATGGGCTGATTGTAACCATCAATTCCACAGTTGAGGCATTTGAGACCTCTGCAGTTACAAATGCAAAATCACCAACATGAAAAATATCACTACTGGTAATTGTTGGGGGTATTGCCATTATATCTGATAGACTGGACAGATAAATTTCTCTTGCAGTGATGGAAGATAAAATACCGGCAGTTGCAAACCCATTTGGAGTAACAAAAGGAGCATCAACGTTGGAGTAGTATTCTGAAGTTCCGAACATCTGATTCTGGTCTGCAAAGGCAGCAGATACGGCCAGTGCCTGTAATTCATCGACCTTATTACCTATTGCCGTGGCATCCAAACTTTCTTGCATAACCGTTCTGATGTGGGCAGTGTATAGCTTTCGATAAAAGGGATTAGCCTCGTCAGAGGTTAACTGATGGCAAAGCGGTTTCCACCAACTGTTGTAACCGTTGTAGGGATTGTATTCATACATCTCGTCAATGTTTGGGTTGAAATTCAGCAGTGCTCCTACAAAGGTTTCGGTCAAGTCCCATGGAATCATTTGAAACAGGCCGTCCCGTGTCTGATACAAGTAATAATTGTGCTGATATAGACCATTGTAAGTATCAAGATTCAGCAGCACTGTATTCACCGCAAATGCCCAAAGAACGCGGTCTACGTTAAGAATTGAGTCTATTGGATACAGGGGCGAATTGATTGATTCTATCAGCTTCAACAACTCTGTCCAGCCATAATCTGATTTAATAGTATAATCCTCGTAGTAGAGCGTAGAATCTGCGCCCAACCATTCTAGATTGGATGTAACCAGTTCTTCCAACTCCACCTGTCCGTACTGAGCAATAGGGTCACATTTAAAAAGCACACCTTCATCCTCATCAAAATGCTGTTTTAAAAATTGCTTGTCAACCGATTGGGTGTTCACATAAAGTCCGAGATAGTTCCCTTCCAAATTCACCTTCATGAAATTTGCTTGTCCAGAAGGAAGATACCTTCGGTAAATGTCGTATGCAACAATTTCCTTACAGAAGGTTGGGTCAAAAAGACTGTTGGCCAACTTTATTTTTTTATGATTCATCAATCTTTGGCCAGACACAATATCATTTATATCCAAATTGAGAGGTAGCTTGGGGTTGTTGTTGTCGTTGGCAACAGAAAAGGTAGAATTGCCCTTATAGCGAATAGACACGCTGTCGAGAAACTCTCCGTTACTCAACGAAACGGTTGCTGGTAATCCGATTTCAGACTGTGTCTCCCAGCCCTCCACCAAAATCTGATGATAATTCGGCTCATAAAAATTTATGCTGATGGTACGAAGCGAATCATGGTCGAAGAGGCCTCCATTACCATCGTAAAGTTGCTGAGGGTCGTAAAGTACCTGGCCAAATAGTGTCTTTGATAGGGCAAGGCAAATTGTAAATAATCTCAGGAAATGATTCATAGACCGAAAAGTACGAAATGCCAGCATAATCCTCTTACTATCCCGTAAAGAACACAGGGCAAACGCACTAAAAAAATGATGACCTGTCTTTACTAAAACACACTTTTATGGCCTTAGAACACACAGAATTCGCAGGATGGACACGGAAAATTTTTCTTTTTCTCTGTGAAAACCTCTGTGAGTTCTGTGTTTCTCCCGAACGATGGGGACAAGTTGTGGCTATCCCATGTTGTTACTCACGTTTGGAAGTGAATAATGTTCGTGTAAAAGTTTAATGCGTTTGCACTACTAAAGAACATCAGACAAGAAGAAACCTATTGTTAACTTTTTAATAGTTTGAAGATAGGATTTGTTCCATTCATAGATCATATCAATAGCTTTGAAGTCATGCAAAAAAGCATTGGATATATTGTCGGATTACTAATCGCCTTTGCGGCTTTCTTCACTCTCAAGGAATTCTTCTTTGGTAAGGGATTTCACTTCTTTCAAGGTTTCCTGAACCTCTATCCGCTCAGTTTCTTTCTGATTTATGCTTTGGTCGGAATTCCAGCGTTTGTCTTTGTATTTCTCAGCAATGAAAACCGCTTTTTCGCACCACTCGGATTGAACGGTAATATTCCAAAGGCCGTGTTGGTAGCCTTTGTTTTCTCCATTCCCATGTTTGTCGGTTATGGATTTCCAAGCGGTTTTCAGGTTTCTATTGATGGAAAGGAATTTTGGTTCGGCTGTGTATTTGCAGCCTTCTTTGAGGAGCTGTATTATCGTGGTTTTTTCTTCGGACAACTCTATCGAAAAACAAATTTGGGCTTCTTTCCAGCGTTGATTGTGCCCGCGCTCATCTTCGCATCCTTGCATCTCTATCAAAGTCAGAATCCTGTTACGCTGCTCGGAATTTTCATCACCACTTTTATGGGTGCAGGATTATTTGCTTGGCTTTACTGCGAGTGGAACTATAACCTTTGGGTTCCCATATTCCTTCACTTTTTCATGAATCTGAGTTGGGGTTTGTTTGAGGATGTTTCAGACAATGCCTTGGGAGATGTGAATGCCAATATTTATCGTGGAATGACCATCGCCTTGGCCATCATTGGAACACTCTTGTATAAACGGAGAATGGGATTGCTGCTTGAAGTGAACAAGCGTACGCTCCTGCGGAAAAATGAGTGAATCACAGCTTTTGTGAAACGTTCTTGCGCGATGAATTATTCTCAAATTCTCGCGTTCTTTACTGCATGAAAACATCCAACGCCATCCTCTTTTCGCTTGCCATTGTTGCTGCGGCTTATTTTCTCGGAAACGCCTATGTAAAGCGTGCCGAAACCCAAGGAACCATTAGCGTAACAGGACTTGGTTCCGAAGATTTCGTTTCTGATCTTATTGTTTGGGAAGGTCGATTTGTGCGTGAAAGCAAGAATCTACAGGAGGCCTATGCCGCCATTGAAAAGGATAAAATGGTGATTCGAGAATACCTCCTTTCCAAAGGTATCAAGCCAGAAGAACTTGTTTTTAAGGCAGTAAATACGTCTGAGAAATCGCAACCGAAATACCAAAATGGAGATTACATCGGACAAGAATTTGAGGCTTTTCAACTGAGTCAGAGTGTAGAAATTGAATCGCACGATGTGCAGAAAGTGGAGGAACTTTCGCGCTCTATTACAGAACTGATGAACAAAGGATTGCAGTTTTACTCCGAAGCACCGCGCTACTACTACACCAAGATGGCCGATTTGAAGATTGAAATGATCCGCAAGGCCTCGGAAGATGCTCGATTGCGTTCAGAAACCATTGCCACAAATTCGGGAGGAGAATTGGGGAATCTACAAACGGCAACAATGGGGGTTTTTCAAATCACTGGACAAAACTCCAACGAGGATTACAGTTGGGGTGGTGCCTTCAACACCGAAGACAAGAACAAAACCGCTAGCATTACCATGCGCTTGGTGTACGAGGTGGAAGATTGAGTTTTTCCATTGGCCGTTGGTGAAAAAAAGGTTTTCGGAGAGTCGGAAAACATTTTCGGAGCCGAAAAACAATTGTTTTTCGCAACATTTCGATTGTAATTCCACGCCAAACATTTGTAATTCGCCAAAAAACTTTTGTTTGGTGACGCAAAACAAATGTTAGGAGGCAAAAAACATTTGTAATTCGCTAGAAAACTTTTGTTTGGTACCGAAATCCGATTGTAATTCGGCACATTCCTATCGGAATATGACAGATTTCAATCGGATTTTGAAGAATTCCTATCGAAATGACAGACATTTCTATCGGTAGTTGCCGAATTACAATAGATAAGTGTCGAATTCCAATCGGAATATCAAGAATTCCTATCCGTTTTAGTCTATTCGAGCCAAAATGTACTTCTCGTCATGCTGCGTCAAATCGAGACCAATTTCTTCTGCTTCTGCACTTACTCGTAGCGGAATAATCGCATCCGTGATATAATAGAGCAGGTACGAACCTCCGAAGGTGAACGTACAGACTATCAGAAGCGCCAACATGTGTTTCAAAAATAAAGTGGTCTCGCCTGTAATTAGTCCTCCATCCAAAGCGAAAACACCCGTCAGAATCATGCCTACAATGCCGCCAATTCCGTGACACGGAAATACATCCAACGTATCATCTAACGTTGATTTAGATTTGAGGTGAACTGCAATATTGGAAACGATACTTGCAGTGATGCCGATGGCAATACTCGCTCCAAAACTTACAAACCCGGCTGCTGGGGTGATGGCCACTAATCCGACCACCGCCCCGATGCAACCTCCCAAGGCGGATGGTTTCCTGCCTCGTGCTGAATCATAAACCAGCCACGCCAACATGGCCGAAGCTGAAGCTAAGTTTGTGTTGACAAATGCGCTAACGGCCAATTCGTCTGCGGCCAAGGCCGAACCCGCGTTGAATCCGAACCATCCGAACCAAAGCAAACCTGTTCCGAGCAGCACATAAGGAATGTTTACGGGCGTGTTTTCTCCATTTTCCTTGTGCACTTTTCTTCTGCCGAAAAACATGGCACCAGCCAATGCAGCCATTCCAGCTGAGATGTGAACCACCGTTCCACCTGCAAAATCAAGCACGCCCCATTTGAAAAGGAATCCTTCTGGATGCCATGTCCAATGCGCCAATGGCGTGTAAATGAACAGGCAGAAAAGAATCATGAAGAGCATGTAGCCCCAAAACTTGATTCGCTCGGCAAATGCGCCTGTAATCAGAGCAGGTGTGATGATGGCGAACTTCAATTGAAAGGCAGCGAAGAGTACAAATGGAATTCCTGTGGCGATGGTCGAATGGGCTGCTGTTCCCACATTATCAAACATGAAAAAGGTGCGCGGGTCACCGATGATTCCGCCAATACTATCTCCAAAACTCAAGCTGAAACCAACTACGAACCACAAAACCGTAATCACTCCCAACGCCACAAAGCTTTGAAGCATAGTAGAGATGATGTTTTTGGCCGAAACCATTCCGCCATAGAAATAAGAAAGTCCAGGGGTCATCAAAAGCACGAGTCCAGATGCAGAAATGAGCCACGCAATGTCTCCTGAGTCAAAATCACCACCCGAAGGATGGACGGTTGGGTAAAAAGCCGCGAATAATCCTACCATTATGAGGATAAACAGGGCGACAGTTGCGTATGTTCTACTCTTTTTCTTTCCCATGCGTCAAATATTTGATTGATTCCGCAAAGAAACTGAGTTTTATTTAGCGCAACCCTTAATAAAATAGGGGTTATTAAATATTTATCACGAAATTATTCGTAAAACGGGAAATAGGTAGGGTGCTTTTCGTTAAATCGTTTGATGAACCGAAAAAACATTTCCTTTTTCTTTTTGTCTGAGCCAAAACGCACAAATTCACTGTGTAATTCACTGTCTGACTTTAACAGCTCCTCGAAATTCGCGACCGTATAATGAACGGCCTTTCCTGTATTTATGGAAAACAAAAATTGACCAGTCTGACTGTGATTTTGAACTGGAGATGTCACCGTCATATTTACTTGGATTAGGGAAATCTGTCCAAGTTCGACAAACTGACCAAATTCATTATTGCCAGCTCGCAACGTTTCTCTACTGCTTACAATCCCCATATAATTACTCGCGTTCAGTTTGACGAATGGTCTTCCTTGCCTTGCAAATCCCCAAATGCGGTTTGTGGTTTGCTCTCTGATTTCGCCCAAACCATCCTTATATCTGAAGGATGCCTGCTTGAGAAGATCATCAAGCATGAGTGGGTCGTCAATAGTTCGAGTTGATATTATGCTCTCAAAGCTAATGGGATTGTCATTCCTAAAGTCCTCAAAACTCAAGTAAAGGCCATTATAAAACTCAAAATCTACATCGTATCGGATGCTGTCTTGTGCGAAAAGACCAAATGGAATCAAGCAGAGAAGAAGAAACCATTTCATTGTGGGAAATAAATCAAATTCCGCTGATTGAACTTTCGGATGTAAAACATAGAAGTTTGCTTCTGATCTCGGCCAGATTTATCCATGTATTCAGCAAACAATACTTGGTCTTTCTGAAGCAAATCGGCCATTAATTTGGGCGATATGGAATTCAAATCACCTGTGGCCACCTGAATAAAATCGCCAGTTGAGAAGTCCAGTAGCATTTGAATGGGAACCGATTCCTGATAATAATTGCCTTGACCATCATTCATAGGGTCGTTATACATAGAGATTCCGCCAGATGGCATCATGGCTCCGGGCGATGGCGGCATAAATCGCGTTACGTAAACCAGCGCAGTAAAAGAACTGTATGCGCCAATCGTAATCAACGGAAACCAATCGCGGTCTTCCCAGTCGTTTGAACGTTCAATCGTATTGATTCCCACATGAATTCTATTGTTGGAACAAAATCCCCAAACCTTATTCACGGGCATCATTCGCTCCTCAAACAGATTATCGTAGTAAATGATGGAATCTGTATCGAGCACTTCCCATAAGTAATCGGTAGAACGGATGTCGAAATCGCTGAGAATGTGCGTTACAGGAACAGGGTTGTTGTTCTTAAAATCCTGAAATGTGAGGTAAATGCCGTTCTTGAAAACGAAATCCGAAGTGTATTCAGCCTTTTGCTGTGCAAGGGTTTGAAGTGAAAAAGAAAAAATAAAAAAGAAAAATGGCAAAAGGGTTTTCATTCCAAAGGCGTGGTGGCATGGAGTGAATCGGGTTCGGATGTTACAGCTTCCGTTTCAATTGAGGTGGCGTTTTCGTTTTGATGATTGGGCAGATACCAGAAATACATCAGGGCACACGCCAGCAAGAATGCAATGATGCCTGAGAGGAAGAACAAACGCTTGAACATGGGGTAAAGTTATTACATCAGACCATAGTCTACAGTCTATTGAATGTGGACTCTTAGGGCAATCGGTTCAATACCGTCCTAAATAAACCTGTTGTGCGAAAAGATTAGCGTATTTGCTGATGAAAGCTGATAATCTGGCGGCTTTCTCAAAAAAAGAAGCCCTGTATCTGTTCGAGTCGTGGCGGAGCATGCTCATAAAAAAGGATTATCGAACCAACCTATCAAATCAACTTTTAAAAATAAATTTAGGCAGATGGATGCCGAAATGGCCACCGAAGACCTCGATACGCTTCTTGGTCATAGAAAGGGTTCAGAACAGCAATATGTTGGATTCTTTACTCATCAATTACGTTTCGCGTTCGCGAGATATTTTATCGGGAAATCATAGAGGGAAGAAACAATACTTGGGAGATAATGGATTTACAGTGAATAAGAGTTTCTCTAGTTCAGCTAACCAACCTGCGCCTTCAGAATAGCAAGGCAATGAACCGAAACAGCAAGGGCGGCATTCCAGAATGCCGCCCTTGCTGCTTTTGAAGTTTATATCTAGGCTTTTAGCTCATCGGTTGTTGATCAAATTAAGATTTGTCGTCATCTCCCAAATCATCAAAACTAATGTCGGAAGAATAACCTTCTGAAGAAGTAGCGGAAATTGGTTCCTCCACTTTAGGCGTTGGCTCAGATTCTGAATAATCGCCATCATATTCTTCGCGCCCGTAATCTTCTCCTTTTTCGTTTTTGATAAAGGCAAACGCATCTGCTAAACCTTCTGCAAACTTGTCGAAATCCTCCTTGTAGAGAAAAAGCTTGTGCTTATCGTAGCTGAATTTGCCGTTGCCGTCCATTCTACGTTTGCTTTCCGTAATGGTGAGGTAAAAATCCTCTCCTCGGGTGGATTTTACATCAAAGAAATACGTTCGTTTTCCCGCTCTTACTGGCTTTGAGAAGATGTCTTCCCTCTTACTAGAATCCCTTTCTTCCATCGACTGTAGGCGTTTGTTGACAACAATTAGTCAGTCAAATATATAAATGTTTTTAACGGCAGAAAGTTGCCGTTGGTCGAAGAAACAGAATGACTGCTACGCGAATTTACGCTGGTCGTCTTCTAATAGTTGTTTTTGGTAGAGCGAAGCATAGGCGCCATTGAGAGTAAGAAGGTCTTCGTGGTTACCACTTTCTATTATACTTCCCTTATCGAGTACAATAATTTGGTCGGCATGCTTCACGCTGCTTACGCGATGGCTAATGATAATGGTTGTTTTGCCCTGCATTAGGTCTTTGAGGTGAGCAAGAATCTTCTCTTCCGTTTCGGTGTCAACAGCAGAAAGACAGTCGTCAAAAATGAGAATCTGTGGATCGCGGATAATGGCACGTGCAATGGAAATACGCTGTTTCTGTCCGCCCGAAAGGGTAATGCCGCGTTCGCCAACTCGTGTGTCAAATCCAAATGGGAAGTCGATAATGTTGTCGTAGATGTCGGCTTGTTTGGCTGCTGTGTGAACACGCTTACCGAGGTTCTCATCCGAATCAATCCCGAAAGAAATATTGTTGGAGATGGTATCGGAGAATAGAAACACATCTTGAGGAACGTACCCAATGCTCGAACGAATGGCACCTAAATTTAGGTTCCGTAGTTCTTTTCCATCCATAAGAAGCGAGCCTTCGTTGATGTCGTAAGTTCTGGTAATCATGGAAGCAATAGTCGATTTTCCGCTTCCTGTTCTTCCCAAAATGGCAAGACTTTCGCCCGCCTTTACTTTAAAGCTTACATGATTGAGCGCTTTTATTCCACTATCAGGATAAACGAAGCTCACATCTTTAAACTCAATGGTGCCATCAACCTTCAGCGGTTCGTGGTTCTCGTTCCGTATTTCAGGTTTCGTTTCCAAAAACTCATTAATGCGTATTTGCGAGGCTGCCGCACGCTGAATGATGCTCGTAATCCAACCAATGGCCGCTACTGGCCACGTAAGCATGTTGATATAGATGATAAACTCGGCAATATTTCCTGTGGTAATGATGCCAGCCATTGCCTGTTGCCCACCTACATAAACGGTGAGAACCGTGCTCAATCCGATTAGCGTAAGCATGGTGGGGTAGAACACGGCATTAATGCGTACTAACTCCAACGAAGTGTCTTTGTAATTTTCGGTCTCCTTGGCAAAAGCATCACCCCATTGTTTCTCTTTGGCATACGCTTTTAGCACGCGAATTCCTGAAAATCCTTCCTGAACAAAGGTGCTTAGATGGCTCAATTGTTTTTGAACTTTTAGGCTACGAATGTTTATCAGCCTACTCACCTGATAAATGGTGATTGAAAGTATCGGCAGCGGCAGAAGCACATAGGCCGTTAGGCTCGGACTAACTTGAATCATTTTAAAAATGACCATCGGAAACAAAACCATCAGGTTTACGGCATAAAGCACAGCTGGACCGATGTACATACGCACTTGACTCACATCTTCGGTGATGCGCGCCATCAAATCGCCCGTGTTATTGCGCTTAAAGAAGGCAAGCGAAAGGATCTGATAATGATTGTAAATCTCGTTTTTAAGGTCGTATTCAATAAAACGGCTCATTATCACAATGGTCTGTCGCATCAAAAACATAAAAACACCTTTTAGCAGAGCAGATAGCACAATGATGAATCCGAAGAAGAGAAACACACCGATGAGCAAATCGAAATACATTTCGTGCAGCGGTGTGCCTTCCATCATGGTAAAGATTGGCTTCACATCACGCAGAAAATCAAAGGTGATGCGTACAATCATGGCCGGAACAATGGCGTAGAAGTTGCTGATGGTAATGAACAGAATCCCTAGAAAGAACCGCGTTTTATACTGCCAGAAGTACTTGTTTAGATGTGCAAGTGCCCGCATTCCTCAGCTCCGAAATCCCCGAAAATTGTTGTGGAAAATAACCATACTTTTGCCCAAAGTTAGGAATGTTTGAGGGTCTTAATGTTCAAACTTTAATGTTTTGAAAAGACGATCTAAGGAAGGATAACAGGAGGTTGGACAAAAGGTTCTTTGGGAATGTTGAGTAGAAGGCACTTACGTGTAAAAGTAATGCAGGCGTTATTCGCCTATGAGCGTTCGGGCGCAGAATTGGCAGTAGGGGAGAAGCTTCTCAACCAAAGTCTCAACCGAATCTACGATCTCTACATTCATCAACTCTCGCTCTTGGTTGAGATTCATTCGTTTGCCAAACAGCAAATTGAAGATGGCAAAACCAAACGGATGCCAACCGAGGAAGACCTCAACCCGAATCTTCGTTTTATCGAAAACCGTGTGTTGGTTCAGTTAGAAAATCATCCACAGTTGAGCGTGCACATTTCTGCTCGGAAAATTAATTGGGTTGAACATATTGAGTTGATTCGCAGAATATTCACTGCGTTCAAGGAGTCTCCAGAGTATCAAGAATACATGAGTGCAGAAGCTCCTACCTACAAGGACGAGCGCAGAATCATCTACAAACTGTATGAAGATTACATCTTAGCCAACGAGCATCTTCAAAGTATTTTCGAAGAGAAAAGTATGCTGTGGATGAATGATTTTGAGCAGGTTAGCGAAATGGTGGTTCGTACTATCTCTGATTTTAAGAAAGATGTCGATTTTGGTGGCCCGCTTCCAGCCATGTATAAGGATGAGGAAGAAGACAAGGCGTTTGTAAGAGATTTATTTAGAAAAACAGCAACCAACAACTTGGTCTATCAGGGTATGATAGAAGAGAAGTTGGTGAATTGGGATTTGGATCGAATTGCATCCACCGATATTCTACTAATGAAAATGGCTGTGAGCGAGTTCATTAATATCAGTTCCATTCCAACCAAGGTAACGATGAATGAGTACATCGAAATATCGAAGGAATACAGCACGCCAAAGAGCAAGGTATTTATCAACGGTATTCTCGATAAGTTACTTTTTGACTTAAAAGAACAGGGAAAGATTAAGAAAATGGGTAAAGGTTTAATTGGAAACTGAAACGAGTAAAAGAAGGAAACGGATTAACCTTTTTTAGCACAATTTGTATGCCTTTTGATTGCTAATTTTGACAATCCAAAAGAAGTTTAACATCAACATCAATTTAGAATGAAAAAAATTGCATTTGTACTTGTCGGAGCACTGGCTTTTTACGGCTGTGGTGGAGAAAAAGCCGCTGAAGGTGAGGCTACTGTTGACACAGAAGTGGTAAACAATCCAGCTACTGCCGAAAGCGGAGAAGTAGTTGTTGACCCAAGTCAAGCACCAGTATTTACCTTTGAAAAGGAAGAACACGATTTCGGTAAAATCGTTCAGGGAGAAAAAGTTGCCTATTCATTTAAATTCAAGAACACGGGAAAAGGAGACTTGATTATTACAGATGCCAAAGGAAGCTGCGGATGTACTGTTCCTTCATGGCCAGAAGCACCGATTCCTCCTGGAGGCGAAGGCGTTATTGATGTGGTGTTCAATAGCGATGGCAAATCAGGTCAGCAGAACAAGAAAGTAACGCTTGTTGCCAATACAGTTCCGAACACAAAGGTTCTTGCCATCAACGGAATGGTAGAAGTTCCTGTGGCAAAATAAGCAGTTTTATGCAATTGGATTCTTTGGCATATTGAGCCAAAGAATCCATTTTTTTATTTTTTGATTACCCAATAACCCAAATATAAAATGCAAGAATTACTAGGCGAGGGCGGTTCAACCATCCTCATGTTCGTACTTATGTTCGTGGTATTTTACCTGTTCATGATTCGTCCACAGATGAAAAAAACCAAGGAGGAAAAGAAGTTTCGCGAGGAGTTGAAAAAAGGAGATAAGATTGTGACCATCGGTGGTATTCACGCAAAAATTGCGGAGGTGAAAGAAACCACATTGATGATTGATACTGGCGAAGGACAGCGTCTTAAAATTGAAAAGTCTGCAGTTTCTAAGGATAACTCGGCAGGTCTGAATCAGGCCAATTGATCTTTTTCTAATTTGGTCGCATGTCCAATTCGGTAGCGACCAGAATACTTGATTATATACAGCCAAGGCTCAATAGACGTTCTGTTGCGTTTCTGCTGTGTCTACTACTTTCAGGTCTTTTTTGGGTTCTTACATCCTTGTCTAAGGAGTATGTGGATGAGGTCAAGATTCCTATTTCGTATCAAAACCTTCCCGATGATTTGCTAATTGCTAACCAGCCCACAGCAGTGGTAAAGGCGAAAGTGAAAGGCTTTGGTTTCGACCTCTTGTGGTATTGGTTGCAGTTTGAGAAGTTGGAAATTCCCGTGAAAGCCGACCCTGCAGAATTGCCAAGCATTCGCAAAAAGGGAAAGGAATATCATTACATCTTGACGCGCGATAAATATGGTCGAATGGAAAGTATTGAAAATGAACAACTGGAGATTTTGAGCATTTCTCCTGATACGCTTTTTCTAAAATTCACACCAAAATTCACCAAACTGGTTCCAGTTAAGTTGAATGCTGATATCTCTTTCGCCAAACAGTTCGGGATGGTTTCTGATGCTGTACTTGTTCCAGACTCTATCTTATTAATTGGCCCAAAGAAGGATATCGATACCATCTCTTTTGTGCTTACTGAAACACAATCTTGGTTGGGTTTGAACGAAAGCGTAACGACTGAAGTGGCACTGAAGAAGTTTTCGGCACTTTCCTTCGTTAGGTTTAGTCAAACCAACGTTCAGGTAGAATTAAACGTGGTTGAATTCACGGAAGGAAGCGTGATGGTTCCAATACGGGTTGAAGCTGATCGACCTGAAATGGTCAAAGTTTTTCCGAGTGAAGTGGAAGTAAAATATCAAGTGCCATTAAGTAGTTATGATAATGTGAATGCAGATCAATTTCTGGCAACCGTGATTCTTAATACAAAGAGTTTAGGTAGCGCCAGTTTGCCTGTAACTCTCGAAAGAAAACCAGCGGAAGTAAATCAGATTCGTATCATTCCACCTCAAGTTGAATTCATCATTCAGAAATGAAAGTCATCGGCATCACAGGCGGAATCGGAAGTGGAAAAACCACTACATGTGAGATTTTTCAGGAGCTGGGTGTGCCTGTCTATTACGCTGATTTGCGCGCACGTGAACTGATGACCTCAAACGCTGAATTGAAAAGCAAGATTATTCAATCATTTGGAAGCCAAGCCTATGATGGTGGCAGATTGAATCGTCCTTACCTCGCGCAGCAGGTTTTTAATTCAGAAGAGAAACTATCTGTACTTAATGGACTGGTTCATCCCGCAGTTGCCAACGATTTTGAGAACTGGTTAGAGGAACAGAAAGAAGAAAAGTATGTTTTGAAGGAGGCGGCTATACTTTTTGAAAGTGGGGCGTATCAAGATGTCGACATCACCGTTTTGGTTATTGCGCCTGAGAGTTTGAGGCTAGAAAGAGTGATGGAGCGAGACGGATCCTCCAAGGAAGATGTGCTAAAACGTATGAAAAATCAATGGACGCAAGAGCGTAAGGTGAAACTGGCAGATCACATCATTACCAATGACGGAACGCAACTGCTGATTCCTCAAGTGTTGGAATTACACCATAGATTTTCAGACAAATGAAGATTCTAACGGCAGAGCAGATTCGCGAGTTGGACAAATTCACGATTGAGAACGAACCAGTTTCATCATTCGAACTGATGGAACGTGCTGCGGAGGCTTGCTACGACCTGCTTCCGTTTGAAGAATTCTTTTGGTTTGGCCCTACGGTTTATGTGTGCGGAAAAGGAAACAACGGAGGAGACGGTTTGGCAATGGCTCGACTGCAATCTGAGGAAGACCCGAACGTGATTGTGGTAATTATTGAACATGCCAAAGAGGGAAGTCCAGATTTTGCGCACAACCTTTATTTACTGGAAGAAGAAGAGAAAGTCGCCATTTTTCGTATTAAAAAGATTGCAGACTTTCCAAAGTTTGAATCGAAAGCACTTATTGTGGATGCCATCCTTGGAACAGGTCTTTCGCGCCCTTTGGAAGGATTGCTGGCAGATGTTGTCATGCATCTGAATACACTCGAAAACCAGATTGTAAGTGTGGATATGCCAACAGGACTATTTGCAGATGATAATTCTGGAAATAACATGGAGACGGTTATACGCGCCCGTCAAACAAATACGTTCCATTGCCCAAAAATGAGCCTGCTTATGCCCGATACTGGCGTTTACGCTGGTAACCTGAATGTGTTGGACATTGGTTTGATGGATAAGGAAATGAATCCGTCAGGCATCTACGAATATGTTCAGGTGGAGGAACTTCGCAAATTGTATCGAAATCGGCCTAAGTTTTCTCACAAAGGCACCTACGGTCATGCACTATTAATCGCAGGCTCAAAGGGTAAAATGGGCTCGACTCAATTGGCGGCCTTGGCTTGCTTGAAAAGTGGTGCAGGATTAGTTACGGCTCACGTGCCTAGTTGTGGGTTAGATATTATGCAAATAGGAGTGAAGGAGGCGATGTGTTCGGTTGATTCTAATAGTGATTTCGTTATTGATTTGCCGAATCTCAAGCCCTTTAATGCAATCGGTATCGGCCCTGGAATTGGGGTGGAAAAGGACACGGCAAACGTGCTCAAACGACTGATTCAAGACGCAGATGCCCGATTGGTTCTAGATGCTGATGCGCTAAATATCTTGGGAGAAAACAAAACGTGGCTTTCCTTCATTCCGAAGGGAACTATACTCACGCCTCACCCAAAGGAGTTTGAACGGATGGCTGGTAAATGGGAGACATCGTTGGAGCGTCTACAAATGCAGATTGATTTCTCTAAAAAGTATGGTGTTGTGGTGGTGTTAAAAGGAGCGCATACTTCCACCACTATTCCTTCGGGTCAGGTGTTTTTCAATTCAACAGGAAACGCTGGCATGGCAACAGCAGGAAGCGGAGATGTTCTGACTGGAATTATTCTAGGGTTGTTGGCACAGGGTTATTCTCCCGAAGTTGCAGCGGTCATGGGTGTTTTTATCCATGGCGAAGCAGGAGATTATTACATTCTCGAAAACGCCAAAGAGTCACTGATTGCCAGTGATATTCTCGAAAATATTGGGAGGGCTTTTGCCGAATTGGCGCCTATCTAATCACTAGCTTTTCATTGAAAAGCTCATCCTTCGAAGAACCCACAACGATATACATGCCAGGAGCAAGGTTGTTGCGAGGGTCAATAGCCGTAATCGGACCTGGACCTTGATTTAGAATGACCTTAGAATAGGATTGTTTTCCCATCATGTCATAAACAATAACGAGTATTTCTGAACCCGCAATTTTGCTGATATCAATTCTGATTGGGTCTGATGTGTAAGCTGGATTTGGATAAAGGCCAGAGGTGATATTGATTGGCGCGCCTTCCGAGAAACCTTCCTCAATGGCAGTGGCAATGCTGTAATTTACCGTGTATCCTAAGACTTCCAGCACGCGGACTTCATCTTCATGAAGTAATTTGAAGGCATCACCTTTAGAGAGTGAAGGATGCATGACGTAGTGGCCATGATCAGAACGTCCATTGTCAAAGTGGTCTAAGCTGGATCCATTAAACGGATTTGGGGAGAATACGGGAGCAAATTGGCCAGTATAAAGCTCAAACCAAACTTGATTGTTGGTCAGTGTTCCATCATCGGGCGTTGCAACCAAGATGCCAGAGCCGCTTCCACTTTCTTCAAAAAGCACATCCTTATTGAAGTTGGTCAGATATTCGTCAAATGAGGTGTAAACATCTTCCGAAGCTGCCGACTCCCCTTTGTCATTAGAATAGCTACTGAATCCGAGTATATGTAGAATTTCGTGAAGTGCAATGGTGTAAAAATCATACTCCTGACTGCTTGGAGATGAGTTGATGTTGTAGTGATAGTTCAAATTTCCGTGGAAGTTGAATTGCAGATATCCGTCTGGGTAAGCATCGTAAGGGTCAGTTCCAGAAGCGATGTGCGCTTTGGTGAAAGGATCGTTGAAGCCTTTTGAACCAAAATAATAGGACGCTGAGAACGCAAATGGATTGGAGGTTGGATTGCCAGAAAACGACTCTCTGATTTCAATATCCGCTTCACCATAATCCTCCAACATGGATGCGTAATAAGCAAAGGCAGCTTCTAAAGCTGCTCTTCTCTGCGCACCAAGCGTTGGATGGTCAAAGCCTTGTCCGTTTCCATTCACCTGATCCAAATACGTTAGGTTGAAAGTTGGGCCGACTCCGTCCCGAAGGTCACTTACATCAGGATTTCTACTTATGGTTGATGCCCAAGCATTTTCGGCTCTTTCGCTTGCAGTCATTCTAAACACAGGATGTGCCATGATGGCATTTCCAATTGCATCGACTGGAATTTCAATCCCATCAATCGTTTCTAGGAAAACCGCTCCGTCTGAAGCATGAGGCTCATCAAATATCATATCCTGAGCAACCAAATTACTGGCATTCAGGGCAGAGATAAGAATGAAGAGTGCGATTATTCGTAGCATAATCCAGTTTATGTTGGGTTATACTTAGACTTTTAAGTTTTAGATACATATTTTAGACTGAATTTAGGACAATTCGGATGAATCGCCAAGAATGTAGGATGAATCGGTAAACGACCTACGAAAGGTCTTCGATAGAGCCTTTTCCTGCACGGACGACTTCTACTTCACCATCTGAACAGTTGAGAACAGTAGATCCTTCGAAGCCTCCATAGCCTCCATCAATCACCATATCCACCAAATTTTCAAACTTCTCGTGAATGAGGGAAGGGTCGGTAATATACTCAACCATATCATTTGCATCATGAACAGATGCAGTCATAATTGGATTACCAAGTTCGGCTACAATGGCTAGTGGAATGCTGTTGGCAGGAATCCTAATTCCAACCGTTCGTTTATTGCTTTGGAAAAGTTTTGGAACCTTATTGGTGGCATTTAAAATGAATGTGTAAGGGCCAGGCAACAATCGCTTCATCAACTTGAAAGTTGTGTTGTCAATCTGCGAACAGTAGTCAGTAATGTGACTCAAATCTGAACAGATGAACGAAAACTGTGCTTTATCTGGCTTGATATTCCTAATTTGACAGATGCGCTCAACAGCTTTTCGGTTGTTGATGTCGCATCCGATTCCGTAAACGGTATCAGTCGGATAGATGATGACTCCGCCTCGTTTCAGACAATCCACAACTTCCCGAATGGCTTTCGGGTTGGGATTTTCCTCGTAAATGCGGATTAGCATTTCAGTCTATTTATTAGCTTCAAAATCGGCCAAGAACTTGGCAAGACCGATGTCGGTTAATGGATGATTCAATAGTCCGAGAATGGCGCTTAGTGGACAAGTAGCCACGTCAGCTCCTTCTTCTGCACATCTTACAATATGCATGGTGTGTCGGATGCTGGCTGCCAAAATTTGCGTATCAAACAGGTAATTGTCATAAATCAAACGAATCTGAGCAATCAACTCCATTCCATCTTGCGAGTTGTCGTCCAATCTTCCTAGGAAAGGAGAAACGTAGGTTGCGCCAGCTTTAGCGGCCAAAAGTGCTTGCCCTGCGCTAAAAACCAACGTGCAATTCGTTCTAATTCCTTTATCAGAAAAGTATTTGATGGCCTTGATGCCATCTTTAATCATTGGCACTTTTACCACAATTTGTGGGTGCAATTTTGCCAAAGCTTCACCTTCTTTCACCATTCCAGCGAAATCGGTAGAAATCACTTCAGCGCTCACATCACCATCAACAATATTACAGATGTCGATGTAATGCTGCTTCACCCGCGCATCGCCATGGATTCCTTCCTTCGCCATAAGCGATGGGTTAGTAGTCACGCCATCAAGTACACCTAAGTCTTGGGCTTCTTTTATTTGGGCAAGGTTTGCTGTGTCGATAAAGAATTTCATGTGCTGAATGTTTACAACAAAGGTGCTTAACGGCTAAGGCGAAGACAAGCCGATACAAGAAAAGAAATCAACACGTTTTACCAGAGAAGGGACAAGGGGCGAGAGACAAGAGACAAGGTATTCTAACTGCTGACTTCTTCACTTCTCGCTCTTGAGAATAAAAAAAGGGGTAAGCGATCTATGTCGCACCGCTACAACCACCTACCCTTGCTGTATTCCTACCCTGGGGGATTTGGTGGGAGCTGGTCGCACAGGACTTACCCCAGCCGCAAAGGTAGAAACCTTCTTTTCTGTCGCAACCTTAAAATACAGGTGATTTATAAAACAATTATTTGGTCAAATTAATTTAATATGATACTATTGTGATATCATAATAAATTAAATAATCATGAAACAGGAAAAAACCATCAAACCAATGTCAGGATGGCTGATGTTGCCAATTTTATTACTTACTATCGGAGGTGTTATTGCTATGGTATTTATCAGTAATCAGCCTGCGTGGCTGGCTCTGAATCTTCCGCTTTTGTTTATGCTGGTTGGGTTTTTTATCGTCAATCCGAATCAGAGTATTGCCCTCATTCTCTTTGGAGAATACCAAGGAACGGTGAAAGAGAATGGTTTTTTCTGGATAAATCCGTTTACGAAGCATGCTAAAATCTCGTTGCGAGCGCACAATTTTGATAACGAACCCATCAAGGTGAACGACAAATTGGGAAATCCGATCATGATCGGTGCAGTTATCGTTTGGAGAGTGAAAGACACTTACAAAGCGGCCTTTGATGTGAATGATTATCTAGAATTCGTTGGAATTCAAAGCGAAGCTGCGCTGAGAAATCTGGCTGGTCATTATCCTTATGATGATTTTCAGGACGATGACCAAGAAGCTGAAATTTCGTTGCGCGGTGGAGGAGAAGAGGTCAATGATAAATTAGAAGAGGCATTGGGCCATAGTTTGGGAATTGCCGGAATTGAAGTGCTGGAAGCTAGAATAAGCCATTTGGCCTATGCCAATGAGATTGCTGGAGCCATGCTTCAGCGTCAGCAGGCGACAGCGGTAGTAGCGGCTAGAAGAAAAATCGTAGAAGGTGCAGTGGGCATGGTCGAAATGGCCTTGGCTGAGTTGAGTAAGAAGGATATTGTTCACTTGGATGACGAGAAAAAGGCTGCCATGGTAAGTAATCTGATGGTGGTTCTGTGTTCCGACAAAAGCGCAAGTCCTGTGGTAAATACGGGCTCACTTTATAATTAATTAACCATGAAAAAGTATCAGATTTTTAAAAAGAAGATGTTTGAAGGGGTTGAGAAGTTTGAAGACCGATTGAACGAAGAATGCCGAAAAGGGTATCGTCCAATATCTATGACCTATGATCATTCAACAGGACTTGTAGTGTTGTTGAAGAAAACAAGTTAAGCTTTGTCTAAGAAAAAACCGTTTGTCTTGCGCCTCGATCCTGAGGTGATGAAAGCCATTGAAAAATGGGCTGCGGATGAATTCCGCAGCTCAAATGGTCAATTGGAATGGATTGTAAGCAAGGCGCTGAGGGATGCTGGTAGGTCTCCTAAGAAACAGCAAGAAGAGTAGGTACACGCTTCACAAAGTCGCATGTTTCATAAACCTCTACTTTTTCTTCTCCAAAAGTTGATTAACCAAGTTTCGAAGTTCATCAACTTCTTCTTTCAGAACCGTTATTGTTTTGTTCAAACCAGCGATTTCTTCATCTTTTTCAAGTTTTAGTTCTTTAATACCTCCAATTGCTAATACTCCAAAACTGGAATATCCAAGGGCTTTTACCTTAAAATCGTATCTGGAATCATCTGATTCAGAAACGAGCGATGGAAAATATTTTTCGACTTCTTGAGCAATAAATCCTATCTCTTTTTCTTTTCTGTCTTGATTAATAAAATCATAATTGACAACATCTAATTTTAACAAACGATCTAAGATATTGTCTTCATTCTCTATATTTTCCTTTAGTCGCCTATCTGAATAAAAATCCCAATTGCTATCTCCGTCATAGCTTGCATAATTACTGCCGTTAGTATGCTGTATTCTCATATTTATGGTTCCAGTATTGCTATTGTAAAATCTAAAACCATCAGCATTAGTACCTCTATCAATCAATATTGCCCATCTATTATCAATATCATTATAAAGGCCATAACTATTCCCACTTGCCATCAATACGTATTTCCCATCTATTGAAAAACCATCCCAACCGCCCTCATTTCCGTAGGTGGAAACTGAGCCATATTGCCCACCATCTGCCTCAACAGATTGAATTCCAGTGCCATGAGATTCAAAGAAAAGGCCTTGATTTCCTGAAACCCTCAACCATCCACCATTAGCATACACATCACCCGCAACGTGCAATTTATAGCTTGGTCCTGATGTGCCAATCCCTACGTTTCCATTGCCAGATTGGATATAAGCTGTATTATTTATGTCGATTGTTCTTCCGCAGCAGCCTGTTGTTCTTGCGTAAAGCCAAGCCCAATTGTTTCCAGAATCATATCCAAATGACAACCCATTTTGCTGCGCTGAATTATCTCCTAAAGTAAGAATTCCATAATCTGTTAATGCGGAAAGTGAACCTCTTACGTCTAATTTTGATGATGGGCTGGTTGTTCCAATACCTACGTTGCCATCAAACGAATATCTAGTTCCATTGGAAAATTTAACATGATGAGTTCCTGCGATGTTGGAAGAAGCAAACTTAATTTCCTGGTAAGTGTTTGTGCCATCATAACCAGATGGTATTATGTCAATCTTCCTTGCGGTAAGATCCTGTCTTCGAATACTGATGACTGCTGTATTGTCGGCTGCATTACAACCATCAAAGATTGCTGCGGTAGCGTTTGCGTCTGCTTCTACGTGCAAATTCGCTGCAGGACCAGTCGTTGCAATTCCCACCTTACCATCATTTGTAATCCGCATTTTTTCTGTAGGATTGCCCGAAGTACTTGTTCCAAATAGAAGGTGATTGCCAGGCCCAGTCTCCACCTGCGTGCTGGTTCCTGACCAGTAACCACCGATGCCAACTTCTCTTGACCTCCCACCGTCAGAAGATCGGAAGTTTCCGCTTACATCCAGCGTTGTAACCGGACTCATGCCGATTCCGATCTTTGAGCTCAACTCCTGCACAACACTGTTTGTTAGACTATTGGCATCTGCCCATTTAGTGAGATAAGGTGTTGCTCCCGAACCATCAACCAACGCATTGGGGTCTATGGTAGATGTAGAGATGGTAAGGTCGCCATCTGCATCTGCATACACAATTCGGTTAGCATTGGCATCCAAGTCACTGAAACGGCCTGTTCCCACAACATCTAGTCGTTGCTGAGGGTTGATATTACCAATACCCACATTTCCACCGTTCTTAATAATCATTTTAGTGTCAGCGGCAGTAGCAATGTTGTAATTACTGGCATTTCCGTCACTGTTAAGTATAAAACGCAGGTCTGAGCGTTTCCAACTGTTATATGGGTCTGAAACAATGGCTGTTTTCGTGGTGGTGTTGCCTGTACTCTGATGGCTGAATTCTACCCCTGCATAGCCACCTGTAGCTTCTGCACCACGAATTCGGATATAAGCTGCGGTACTAGATGGATCATCTACTTCTAATTTCTGATCAGGAGCTGTTGTGCCAATACCCCATTTTCCGTCTGGCAGTATGGTTCCTGCATCCTTTACTACCCCAGCATTTGTTGTTCTGAAAACAAAACCCGCGTTGCCTGTGTCATCAGGTCTGCGAGCCTGAATCATTACCTGCTCACCAGCAATCATAGATGAGCCACTTGCATAATGACCACTCGGTAAAAAATATACATGGCCAGGTAAGAAAATATCTTGTGCCCCAGTATTGCCATCAGGATTAGCGAGTGTTGTAGCTTTCGGAATAAGGAATATGGGGCCTGTTCCTTGAACATCCAAAGAAGCATCTGCTGAACCACTATAAGCACCGCTCGTTCTGATGGGGTCTCCATCGGCAACACCTATTCCGGCATTGCCGGTAACATGCAGTTTAGCGTTCGGAGCTTCTGTTCCAATTCCCACATTGGTCCCATTATCATAAGTTACGCCAATACCTAATGTATTCCCATTGGGAGTCCATCTAGCAAGGTAATTTGTTGTGCCGCTCCCAGCAATTGGCGTGGCGTTACTCGCCAAGAGACGTATCCATACGGGTGTAGCAGGAATGCCGCTATTGTAGTAGTAACCGGGTGTCACTCCTCCAGCGGTATTGGTATTGTAAACCAATAAACTGGTGGCGGGATTGAGTATGGTAGTGGCATCCGTTGTGGATAAAAGAGCAATTCTTGGAGCTAGAAAACCCTGATTGGCAGATTTAGCTTCCAAGATAGCAGAATCGTCTCTACTTCCTGCACCATAATTTATCATTACCCCATTGGTTGTTTGCGCAAAAACACTTTGCGCAAAAAGCAATACCACAATGCTGAATACTCCAATTTTAACTCTCATTTTATACTCTTCATCTTAAGGTTCAAAAACTGCTAAACCATGCATTTTTTCTATGAACGGTTGATGATTCAATAATCACTGGGCAGTTCAAATTCTGAATCAACATATCAAAGTTGATAGATGAATAGCATTTAAGATGTAGTGGGCTGTTAATCTGAAATTAAAATTTATAGACTCAAATACGAGTGTGTTTAACTCAATTTGTATCGAAAATAGATGATATGAAGATTAAAAATGATTAATAATTGAATGAACAACTTTGGTAAATTTTTTTGGTTCAGACTAGCCTTTATTGCATACAAATAAAGGATCTAAGTGTTGATTATCAAGTAGATATAATTGACGTTATTTTTGCTTCATACGCTGTGTCTTTGAAAAGACAAGAACCGTAGGGAGTGTGGTTTTTCCCTTATTTGCTGTTTACATTGCCGTGACAGATGATAATACTTGAAGAAACATACCACCTTATTCAGGCGCTTTCTAATAGCGAGAAGGCATACTTCAAACGCCTGCAACATTCCAGCAAAAAGGACAGTAAATTATTAGTTGCTTACGATGTGCTAAATGCCAGTAAGGAGTATGACTCTGAATCTATAAAGGAGAAGTTTATGCAACTTGGGATTGCACCGAGTTTGCACGGGCAACTGCTCGAATCTGTGCTGCGCGCATTACGATTACATGGGTCGGCTCATTCTCTCTCTCGCGAATTGAATTCGCTCCTAGATGTGGTAGAGTTGCTTTATGACAAAAAAAGATACGCCCTCTGCCTGCATTATGTAGAAAAAGGCATCAGTAAATCTGAACAGGCCGTAATGTCATTGTATGGCCTCCAGTTTGCGCACTGGAAACATAAACTCAACCTTCTGTTCCATGTCTCATGGCCCAAAAACATTGGAGAACAACAGGAACGCGACCGCTTTTCGTTGGAGGATATCAATGAGAAAATAGAGCTTATCCATCTGATGGAGACAAGGAAGAACATCTTCTTTGAAACTGGAGAATTAGACGTGCTTCGGAATAAGTTGAACAAGCAGGTTTTGGAAGACCCCATTTTCAAAAGGGAAAAAAAGGTGAGAACGATTGAGAACACGTTTCTTTACCAGAACATCATCATTAATTCCCGTTTAGATTATGGAGATTGGGAAGGAGCACTTGAAGAAGTAAACCAATTACTTGCGGAGGTATCGGGGCGTGTTGCAGATAAAACTGCCCTTGCTTATTATGTGTCCGCTTTTTTTACCGTGCTCAGGCTCAACCTATTTCTTAGAAACAGTGAAGGCTACACTGCACGCAGAAAGGAATTGGAAGGTTTGACCCGGACTCCTGAGTTTGTAAAGAATAACGAGTTCTTGGAGTCCATCCTTTACCCAGCCTCGGTTATTATACATCTGTGCTATCTTGCCACTAGCGGTCAAACCCAATATCTAGAAAACTACTATGAGCACAACCGCAGTAGGTTGGAAGATGCTGCAAAAACCAACAATTGGGCGCAGAAAGAAAGGTTGCTTGCCATGGCGTGGTCGGGGTTTGTCACTAACGATTTCCGATATAGTTTGAAACATCTTGCTGAAATGCAATCCTCTCAGGATACGTCAATGAAGGATACCATGTTCTACATATCCAAGTGGCTACAAATTCTCTGTCATTTCGAGCTGGGCGATGCGCAGGTGTTCGAATCGCAATGTAGGTCCTTACAACGATACATGGCCGATCATGAACTCTATTCAGGAAAGCACGATAGGTTGCTTAAACGGATTAGGCAGGCATATACAAGTGCAGACCGACAGGAGGTTTTTCATGAAATTATCTCAGACGAACTGATTAGTGTGCACGAATTCAGAATGGCCTTCAGTTACATAGATGTATTTTCGTGGCTTAAAGCAAAAGCAGAAGGTAAAAGCCTTAAAGCATATTTTGAGATTGCTTAGTTCAACCAAAACGCTCATTCCCCGATTGGTAAGGTGCAATTGGTCGAATTCCTGCTCAGCTAAGTAGTGAATGTATAGCAGCTAATGCTATTTCCAACCCACCACCATCCGTTCCCCCAGCACTGGCATACGTTGGTTGGCCACCGCCACCACCTTTAATATGAGCAGCAAGTGGACGAATCATCTCGCTTGCTTTCCAACCCTTTGAGTCGACTAGGTCTTGCGAAACGACCAAATGAAGCCCTGGCTTTCCATCGCTTAATACACCGAGCAAGGCCACCAATCCGATTTCCTTTTTTAGGTCGAAACACAGGTTTTTGATGGCCGAGGTATCATTAAGGGAAATCCGTTCTGCAATCAGTTTATAATCGCCTTTATCAACAGCTTTGGCAAGAAGTTCGTCTTTTAATCCAGAAGCGGCTTTGGCATTAAAACCCTCAATTTTTTGTTGCAAATCTTTGATTTGCGCTTGAAGCTGCTGAACACTTTTCAGCGGGTCTTTGGTTTTGAGCACGTTTTTCAATTCATTCACCTCGGTATAAGCTGAATTGAGTTCGTTAAAAGCGTTTACACCAGTAACTGCTTCAATCCTTCTGATGCCAGCAGCAACCGAACCTTCTGAAGTGATTTTCAGCAAACCAATATCTCCAGTGGCTTTGGTGTGAGTTCCACCACAGAGTTCTACTGAAAATTCCTTTCCGAAGGTGATAACGCGAACCAAATCGCCATACTTTTCGCCAAAAAGAGCCATGGCTCCCAATTCTTTGGCTGCGTTTATCGGCACATTTCGCTGTTCGTCCAGCGCGATATTTGCACGGATTTGTGCATTCACTTTGGTTTCTATCTCAACCAATTCTTCGTCAGAAACTTTACTGAAATGCGAAAAGTCAAATCGCAAATAATCAGGATTGACCAACGAACCTTTCTGTTCGACATGAGTTCCGAGCACGTCTCGCAAAACGGCATGGAGCAGGTGAGTGGCCGAGTGATTTAATGCTGTTGATTGTCGCTTTTCATAATTCACCACAGCTTTATAAGCTGCTTTCGGATTGCTCGGCAGGTTTTCTACCAAGTGAATAATGAGGTCGTTCTCCTTTTTTGTGTCGAGGATGAACGTCTTTTTTCCATCGGATTCAATAAATCCAGTATCGCCAACCTGTCCGCCACTTTCAGCATAAAATGGAGTGATATTGAAAGCAAGCTGATAGAACTCTTCGCCTTTGGCCACAACTTTTCGGTAACGCGTGATGGAAACCTCAGTTTCTAGCAAATCGTACCCTACAAATTCCTCTCGTTCATCCTTACGCAGAATGGTCCAATCAGAACTTTCAGTCACGGTTGCAGCACGCGAGCGTTCTTTTTGCTGTTGCAAACCCTCATTGAATCCTTGAATATCAACCTGAAGTCCCTGTTCGCGAGCCATCAACTCGGTTAAATCAATCGGAAAACCAAATGTGTCATACAGTTCAAATGCAAACTTGCCATCAATGGTTTTTCCTTTAAGCGAACTGACGTAATTGTTAAAACGCTCAATTCCCTTGTCAAGTGTTCTCAAGAAAGAAGCTTCTTCTTCTTGAATAACGCGCGTAATGAGTTCTTGCTGTTTCTTCAACTCAGGGAAGGCATCGCCCATCTGATTTGCCAATGTTGGAACCAATTGATACATGAATCCTTCTTTAAAACCAAGGAAGCTGTAGCCGTATCTAATCGCCCTTCTCAAAATACGTTTAATCACATATCCAGCGCCCGAATTACTCGGAATCTGACCATCAGAAATGGCGAAAGAAACCGCGCGAATGTGGTCTGCAATTACACGAATGGCTACATCCGTTTGCGTGTCTGCTGACGTGTATTTTGTATTGCTCAGTTCCGAGATTTTAGAAATCATCGGGCTAAAAACATCCGTATCGTAGTTCGAAGTCTTTTGCTGAAGCGCCATGCAAAGGCGCTCAAATCCCATTCCTGTATCTACGTGCTTGGCAGGAAGATTTTCTAACGAACCGTTTGATTTTCGGTTGAATTGAATGAAAACCAAGTTCCAGATTTCCACAACTTGTGGGTGGTCGTTATTCACTAAGTCACGTCCTGGTATTGCTTTTCGTTCTTCAGCGGAACGTAAATCCACGTGAATTTCGGAGCACGGACCGCATGGCCCTTGATCGCCCATTTCCCAGAAATTGTCCTTCTTGTTTGCTCTCAGAATTCGGTCTGCCGGTAGGTATTGCTTCCACAGTTCTTCGGCTTCTGCATCTGCTTCCAATTTGTCAGAATCATCGCCCTCAAAAACGGTTGCATACAAAAGTTCAGGGTCAAGCTTATACACGTCAACAAGCAATTCCCAAGCCCAATCAATCGCATCCTTTTTGAAATAATCGCCAAAACTCCAATTGCCAAGCATCTCAAACATGGTGTGGTGATACGTGTCAACACCCACTTCTTCCAAGTCGTTGTGCTTACCTGAAACGCGCAGACATTTCTGTGTATCGGCAATACGTAAATCTTTCGCTTCGCGATTTCCAAGAAAAATATCCTTGAACTGATTCATGCCCGCGTTGGTAAACATCAGCGTGGGGTCATCCTTTACAACCATGGGAGCAGAATCCACAATTCGGTGCTGTTTTTCCTTGAAAAAATCGAGAAACGTTTGGCGGATTTCCTTGCTTGTCATGCTTGTATAATCTTTGAATCAGATGCTTTTGGTAATTGACTGTTAAATAGCCCGTTGATCAATTTTGCTAAATTCGCGGGGCTTATTATTCAGAAAGGCGCCAAAATTAAGGAATAGACGAAGAATGTCTAAGGTCAAGTTTCAGTTCGATAAACGTACCCTAACCTATAAGAAGGTTGAGATTGGAGCGAAGCAGATTCTCGTCCGAGTCTTGGGGTATTTGTCTGCGTCTACTGTTTTTGGGGTAATCGTGATTCTGTTGTTTAGTACCTTTTTCGATAGCCCGAAGGAAAAACAGTTGAGACGTGAGATTACCGCATTGGAACTTCAGTATAAGGTTCTTGGTAATCGAATGGCGCGAGTAGATCAGGTGCTAGCGGAATTGCAAGAAAAGGACGATGATATTTATCGTGTAATATTTGAGGCAGAACCAATTCCAAGTTCAGTGCGAACAGCTGGATTTGGTGGTGTAAACCGTTATAGCGATTTAGAGAAATTGGACAATTCTGAAATTGTTGTTAGTACAACCAAACGGTTGGATGAGTTGACCAAAAAACTCGTGGTTCAATCAAGAAGCTTTGACGAAGTAGTCGCGTTAGCAAAAAACAAGGGGAAGATGTTAGCAAGCATCCCAGCCATTCAGCCAATTGCCAATGATAAATTAACACGAGTTGCGTCTGGATTCAACTATCGAATTCACCCTATTTACAAGGTGCGTCATTTTCATACCGGAATTGATTTTGCTGCACCTCAGGGAACAGATATTTACGCCACGGGTGATGGAGTTGTGAAGGAAGTGAATCTGCAAAAAGGCGGATACGGTTATCATGTTGTCATTAATCATGGATATGATTACGAGACGCTTTACGCACACATGAGCCGTTTTAAGGTTAGACCAGGCGAAAAAGTGAAACGTGGCGATGTGATTGGGTATGTGGGAAGCACGGGAACGAGCACAGCACCGCATCTTCATTACGAAGTGATTAAAAACGGAGAGAAGATTAATCCAATGAATTTCTTCTTCAACGACCTTACGCCAGAGGAATACGAAAAAGTGTTGGAGCTTTCTACTCAGTCTAATCAGTCTTTTGATTAGTGATGAGGAACGAGGGATTTGAGACAAGAGACAAAGAGATAAGGGGTCGGAGGTAGGAGTTTCGTTTTTCGAGTTTAGAATTTGGTATTTCAAGTTTCATCCTTCAAGTTTCATATTTAATAAAAAATCATGCCCAGCCTGAAAGACGAATCCATTACCAAGCTTTATTACTCCATCGGGGAGGTTGCGAAGATGTTCGAAGTAAACAATTCGCTCATCCGCTTTTGGGAGAAGGAATTCGATATTCTCAAACCGAAAAAAAACGCCAAAGGCAACCGGCTTTTTACGCAAAAGGACGTGGATAATCTCAAGATTATCTTTCATTTGGTGAAGGAGCGTGGCTTTACTTTGGATGGAGCCAAAAAGAAACTGCGCGAGAATAAATTGGATTCTACTCCCAACGAAGAAATTGTGGAACGCTTGAAAGTGATTCGAGGTTTTCTAGTGGAGTTGAGAGATAACCTCTGATTACACGTTTGGCATCGTAGCCTTTTCTCGTACTACTTCTCCAAATTCTCTTCCAGAAGCTTTGGCTTCCGTCCAAGAAATGAAATCGAAATCTGATTCTCCCGTTGTTTACCACTTTTTGTGAGACGTTACGTTCTTCAGCGAAGTAAGTGGCAAACCTCGCACCATCCGTTTGCCTCCCTGAGGAACGAAGGGTCTCAGTTTTTCTCCGAACATAAACTTCTGGTAATCTGTGGGAGAATCAGTAATCGAAATACTCGAACGTACAGCTCTCCCGTGTGAATCATGCCCTCCGATGATTGTTGTCATTCTCAGTCCTGCCTGCCAGAAGACATCTTTGCAGCAGCATTTTAAGAACAATCAAAATCGAACTCCATGTTATTCCGAAAAAATTATCTCTTCCTGTTGAGTCTCGTTGCACTCACTATCGTTTCTATCAGCTCATGTACAAAGGATGAAGATTCTGACGACCATGACAATAGCTCCATCATCTTTAATCCTAATCTTTCTTACGGGACTATGACCGATGTGGAAGGAAATACTTACAAGACCATCCAAATAGGCAACCAGACTTGGATGGCTGAAAACTTGAGAACAACCAAATACAATGATGGTAGCAACATACATCGGCTCATTGCTGACTCCGCTTGGTATTACACAAGCACAGAGGGACTCTTTTACACTTATAACGATACGTATAACACGGATACCATTCGGACTATGGGCATGCTTTATACATGGGATGCCGTAAACACGAATAACTTGGCACCTGCTGGGTGGCATGTTCCTACACAGGCTGAATGGGACACTTTAATGGACAACTTAGGGGGATTGAACACAGCGGGAGGTAAGATGAAAGAGACTGGCTTCACTCATTGGAGCGACCCTAACACTGATGCGACAAATGAAAGCGGCTTCACTGCACTGCCTGCCGGTCGAATGTATTTAGTCAGTTCGAGCTATACGCATTACAGTTTCTCAGCTCTTTACTGGAGCGCCACCTCATTTAGTGCAGGCGAAGCTGTATTCTATGGACTTGGTCATGAATATGGTGCTGTTTCCGTAGGCCATAGTCAGAAGAAATACGGATACTCGGTCCGCTGCATTAAGAACTGAGCGCATAAGCAATAACCTTTAAGACCCCACCTACCCGATTTTTTGGGCCAGCTGGGGTTTTTGCTTATAAACCTGAAAGGCCTTGAAAACAGGGGTGTCCGAAATGCGTTACATTCAATAGCCACAGATACACAGATTAACACAGATTTTTCACAGATGAAAAATCAATCAAAGAAATCAGAGAAAATCTGTGTATCTGTGGCTAAAAAATGTTCTCCTCAACACACGGATTAGCTTTTCATTAATCTGTTCTCGGTCTTCATCATAGTCAATTTCTCTTTTCGGACACCCCTGCTTTGAAAACCTATCAGGTCTTGTGGGCAAGAGAAGAGAACGAACCCCTCTCCGTTATCCTTTCAGTAAAACGACCAATCGTTACTCAAACCTGCGGCATTGTAGCCTTTTCCCGTACCACCTCTCCAAATTCTCTTCCAGAAGCTTTGGCTTCCGCCCAAGAAATGAAATCGAAATACTCGAAAGCGCTGCTTTCCAGTTGATCGTCCTTCAGTTCGCGCATCGTTTCTAAGAACACTTCATAGAGTTCGTTTTCCGAAATCTGGTCTGGCGATTTCAAAAGCTTGCCAATAAGATCTAAGAACGAAGTTTCAAACTTGAAGTAACGATTTCGAGTGCTCAAATACCGTTGGGTTGATCGCAAAGCGTAGGGCAGAAGGTTCTTGTTGTTCAGCTCAATGTGAACGAGTAGATTTAGCAATTGTCCGAAGCAATAGATGTCCAAACTTTTCGAAATATCTATGTCGTTGAGCAATCGATTAGTCCATTTTAGGGCATCGTTGTACTTCTTCGCTCCAAAATATATGATAGCAATGTTGAAGTAGAAGAACGCCTTCCTCACGCTGTTCAGTTGGTTCTCATAGAGGATCAGTCCGGCCTCAATCTGCGGAATAATCTCCAATCCTTTTTCAAACTCTCCCGTGAGGAAATAGATAGTCAGCTCAATGCTGTTGGCGCTGGAGAATAGTTTAATCTCCAAGTCCTCATTGTTCTTGATTTCCATCGTTTCGGGCAATTCGCGCAGCTTCTTCAAGTAGAAAAACACCGCTTTGAAATCCTTCACCTGACTTGAGACATAAACGATATTGGTCAGGATAGAGAAATAGATATTCGGCTCCTCTTGAAATTTATCCAAGTTAGCCTCAATGTGGTCCACATTCGCTTTCAGGTACTTGAACGAATTGGCGTAATCGCCCACTCCAAAATAGTAAGCGCTATAGATATGGTTGTATAGGTATTCCGACTGATAGAAAATGTGCTCGGCATCACGGTTCAGAAGCGTATCATCAATAATTGACTTCAATTTGGTTAGACCTTCTTCTGTTCTAGCCTTTCCGCGTTTGTTCAGGATATTAAACAGGCGACTCTTGATGCCCCAGAAATCGTTGTACACCTCAATCATCTTGGTAATGCGGGTGTTTTCCAGCATCATCGCTTCCAACTCCTCGTCTCCGATGTTTTCGTAGTTGTCTTTTTCAACAAGAAGCTTCTCCCACATGAATATTTCGAGCAGAGAAGTGTGCTTATCATACTTATAGGCCAATTTTTTTGCACCGTCCAAAAGCTTTTGGCTTTGTTCGTAAAGACCCTTTTTGTAAAGTATCTCCGCACAGTGTAAGGAACGTTTCAACTGCGCGTCAATAGAGCTGTTAGAGTGGTAAGAATCGAGGGCTCTTAGAATTACGTCATAGAGCCGAGTTTTAGCAATAGGAAGTGCCTTCGCAAGGGCAGGATTCTTGAGGTTTTTCTTCATCAAAGCCTCGTCATATTCGTCCTGTTTGTCCACGGCATCGAACAAAAGTTGATGATTGTTCTTGTCTCCCGCCTGTTTAGACGTATAGACTTTGAAGTACCGTTTTTCGGCCTTGCTCAGCGACTTGATTAGCTGAAATACTTTATCTGAAGAGGTCTTAGACATGTAATTTAAAGTAACGGTTTTGTATCCAATAAATCGCTTAGAGAAGTAATAAATAGTTGATGGCTCTGGTTGTTCCTTTAACTGACCATTTACCCTTGCGCTGGCAATTTGAACTGAGTACAGGGTAAAAATGTGGTTTCATTTACGGGTTCATTTCGTTACTTTTAAGGTAACGCATCAAAACCATTGGTTAGACATGTAATTTATCGAATGTGGATAGCCAGTTTGGACCTTAGATGTGTAATAATTGGATGATTTGTTGAAAAGGCTTAGAAACGTAATTCATAATAGATGTTAAAAGTGAATTAATGTATTGAAAATCAATAATATATAGAAATGAAAAACGGGATTACAGTCGTTTTGAGATGTATAGAATGGTCACTTACGTGGTTTGACCATCCGCTACACCCTACTTAACTTTACCCAAACGAATGACAGAAAGCAGAAGTTGAACCCTTTAAAGAATAACGTGATGAAAAACATTTACAACAATCAAAAAGACAACAGAGCAGTAAAAGGTGTGCTGCGTATTTCAGCTATCATCATTATGACTATGGTGTGGATACTTATAGATAAAGGAAATATCTACGGTCAAAGTCTTGCTGCCAAAAGTCAACTCTCCAAACAAGCGTTGGAGCAGTCATCAACTTTTCAAACTCCGCTATTCAAGGATGGCGATGGAAGCCGAGATGGAGATTTGCCAATAGATGGTGATGAAGACAATGAGTTTGTAGTGAAACCAAATCCAGTGGAAGGCGATTTGGTATTCGATTTCGAATTCACGGTTAAGACTTCTATTCCTGTAGAGATTTACAATCCACTTGGAAAGCTGGTTGGTACAGGTGTATTTGAGCCTGGTATCAATTCACAGAAACTCGATTTCTCACACTTCCCAACTGGAATGTACATCGTTCGATTGAACATTGGCGGAAAGGCAGAGGTGAGGAGAGTGATTAAGAAATAAGTTGAAAGAGTTTATGAAGTTGATAAAGAGATAAAGTTGACTGAGTGGTTAGGATGCGTTCAATGGCAAATCGTAATTCGTCAATCTAAAATCGTATTCATAATTGGTTCTTTGACATACTGATAAGAAGAAGAAAAGGCTGTATCCCGTTTCTTCGCTCGCTTTCAGAGATACTTACCCGTTAGCAGATAATTGCCAACGTAATCGGCAACGCCTTCCTCTAATGTGTGGAATGGTGTGGTAAAACCGATTGACCGCAATTTGGTCATGTTGGCTTCTGTGAAATACTGGTATTTGTCTCGAATATCCGCTGGAGTATCTACAAAACTGATGTTCTCGGTTTTGCCCATGGCTTTAAAAGTGGCTTTGGTCAGATCGAGAAAAGTTCGGGCTTGTCCCGTTCCCAAATTGTAGATGCCCGAATGTTTTCGGGTTTCCATTAGGAAGATGCAGGTATTGATAACGTCTTTCACGTAAATGAAATCTCTTAGTTGCTCGCCATCTTGGTAGTTCGGGTTGTGCGAACGAAAGAGTTTCATCTCACCAGATTGGGTGATTTGGTTGAACGCGTGAAGGATCACAGACGCCATTCTTCCTTTATGATATTCGTTTGGGCCATACACGTTGAAGAATTTCAATCCCGACCAGAAAAATGGTTTGGTACTCTGGTCGATGGCCCACTGATCGAATTCGTTTTTTGACTCTCCGTAAGGGTTTAAGGGTTTGAGGTTTTGTATCACGGAATGATTGTCCTCAAATCCAAGTTCTCCCAAACCGTAGGTCGCAGCCGATGACGCGTAAACTAAAGGAAGACCGAATTCAGCACACAGGTTCCATACTCGTTTCGAGTAATCGACATTGAGTTCTTGGAAAATCTGATGATTGAATTCGGTGGTGTCTGTTCTTGCACCAAGATGAAAGATGAACTGAATGAAACGGTGATTGTCTTCAATCCATTTGAAAAAGTCCTTGCGATCAACTTTGGCCGTTAGTTCCTTTCCTTCAACGTTTTTGTTTTTGATAGGATTACTGAAATCGTCAACAGCTACAAGATCAACGTAGCCAGCGTTTTTCAGTCCTGCCAAGAGGCAACTTCCAATAAATCCAGCAGCTCCGGTTACAACAATCATTGATTTTTGAAGTAAAAAAGTGGGACGAAGGACGAAGGACAAGGGCCGTTTTCGCACCTCGTCACCCGTCCATTGTCCCTCAAATGGAGGGTTGTTAATGGGGCCGATGTTATGTTTTCTGATGACCTCAATTATAGTGCATAGGTACAGTCATCAATTGAAAATGAAAAGCGTGTTGCCGTCATAGTCGGTGTTGTATTGCTGAAGACCAATTGCTGCAGGGCCTTCAAAAGGAGAACCATCAATAACGAGAAATTTGGAATCGCAACATTCGGTGTCTGTAGCGCTGATGTCGGTGTCGTCCATCGTCACACGGCAATTGTCATCTACCTGAAAAGTGCAATGACGATCATAGGCACGGAATTCCTCAGGTGAAAAGCGGTAAACAATTATTCCTTGCGAGCCACCAGCAATGGTTACAAAACCACCAACCGCAAGTAAGGGCGAAAATTCAGGGTTTGAAACCGTGATTTGGTAGTTTACTGGAACGTAAGGAATTCCACTTCGATTGCTTTTGTTGCAGGAAGAACTTGCCAAAACGACCAGAAGCGCTCCTAAAGTCAAGAATAATCGTGCTGAAATCATGTGGCAAAGTTAGCGGTTACAACCCATTTGGTCTTGGCTTTATTGTGACCACAAACCTAACTTACATGATTGACATGAAACAGCCACAGATGCACTGATTCCCACAGATTTCTCACGGATAATCTGTTTCTTTCTGTGAAAATCAGTGCATCTGTGGCTAAAAACATGTTTTTCGATAGTTTCTGGCATTACTATCCGATTTATTGTGGTATGCAAGAGCCTATTTCGATAGGATGTCTATTTTGGGCTGCTTGGAGCAACCAAAGTATGCGCCAATTGTGTCCGTTCCCGTACATTCGAAACCTCATTTGAAGAACATATTTGAGCCATGAATTTTTTGAAGCGAGTTTTACTCACAATCTTCTTATCAGTAATTGCAAGTGCAGGATTTGCGCAAAGTTCTGCCACCAAGGCCCAAAAAGAAGCTGATAAAAAGCAGGACGCGCTAAAGAAAGAGAGTGATGCTGCCCAGGAAAAAGCCATCAAAAGGCATTGGAAAGGGCAGGATAAGGAGACAAGAAAACGGATGAAGCAGACCCAGAAAAAGTCGAAGAGAAATCAGAAGACGAAGAAATGGTCGTCAAAAAAGAAAAGAGAATAAAATGGAAGATTTTGGAAACATAGTTTACGTGGTAGCAGCCATTGCGTGGTTTGCTTGGAATACGTACAAAAAGTCGCAGAAGGGAGCTGAAAAGCAGCCTCAGTCTGGCTCAAAACCGAAACGTCCGGTGCAGACCTACGATGAGCAGCCATCTCGTTCGTTGGAAGATATCATTATGGAACAGTTGGAGGGAAGAAAGGCTCCTGAGCCAAAGCCAATTCCAGTAGCCCGCTCCAACAATCAAGATAAGTTTTTGAACACAGACTTGACGCATTCTCATTTGTCTGAAAATTATGTCATGTCATCAGGAGAAATGAAAAGCCACCGTGTTCAACGACAAGTTCAGAAGCTAGAGGTTGTGGAATCGCATGAGGAAAACCTAATGGACCGCTTGATGCCCAATGGCTTCGATTTAAGGCAAGCTGTTGTGCTCAATGCTATACTCGAAAGACCTTATAATTGAACTCAAATTAACACCCGTTAACAATTGTTTAACAAATATTGACACACGGATTGATCTTTGCTACTTTAGCCGCGCTTTTTCTGGAAGCATAATTGAAAAGTAAATTGGTATGATAAAAAGACTTCTACTACTTGGTGTACTTATCGTAAGTGCGGTAGGCATTTCTCAGGCTCAAATTGGAACCGGTGGTGTTTACGGAACCATTATTGATGATAAAGGTCAGCCTATTCCGTTCGCCAACGTTGCAATACTCCAAGCAGGGCAAGTGGTGACAGGTAGCACCACTGATTTCGATGGTAATTACAAAATCAAATCCATTAAACCAGGTAACGACTACACTATTAAGGCGTCTTCTGTTGGTTTTACAGCACAAGAAAGAACAGGTGTAATTATCAAAGCTGAGCAGAATATCGAAGTGAAATTCGAGATGTCTGCTGGTGTGAAGCTAGATGAGGTTCAGGTTATTGCTTACGTTGTTCCTTTGATTGAAAAGGATGGTGGTTCAAAGACAACTGTGACTGGAGCCGATATCGAAAAGATGCCAAGTAGAGGTGCTTCTGCCGCTGTTACCACTGTAGTTGGTGTTCAGGATAATGATGGAGCTATTGGTAGTATTCGAGGAACTAGAGAAGGTTCTAGTAATACCTATATAGATGGTGTGAAGGTTCGTGGTTCATCAAGTATTCCACAGGCTGCTTATGAGCAAGTAAGCGTTCTTACCGGTGGTATCCCAGCACAATATGGTGATGGTACTGGTGGTGTTATATCTATTACAACAAAAGGTGCTTCGCGTATTACTTACGGAGGAATTGAGGTGGTTAGTTCTGGTGGTATTAAGTATGGCGATAAGAACAAATATCTTTTTGACCCACAAGGCTATCATCTTATTGCGGCAAACCTTTCTGGTCCACTTATCAGTATTAAGGATAGAACTGACCCTGAAGGGAAAGCTAAGAAGCCAATTATGGGTTATTTCTTGGCGGGCGAGGTTAACTACGTAAAAGACCCACGGCCATCTGCTATTGGTTCTTATTATGTAAAGGATGATGTGCTTCAAAGTCTTCGTAACGAGCCAATTGTTCAATCTTCAGCTGGTGCTTCAATCCTTCGTTCTGAGCTTATCAGAAAAGGTGATTTGGAATGGACTCAGCAAAACAAGAATGTCGCTAGCCGTGGAGTTGTAGCTTCAGGAAACTTGGATTTTTACCTTCCTGCTGATGTAACGCTGAAAGTCGGTGGTAACATTGATTTTAACGATTACCGTGCTTACAGCTATGGAGGTTCGATGTTCAACTTCGACAACAATGGCGAAGTAATTAACAAAACTTGGAGGGTTTACGGTCGTTTTACTCAACGATTTACACCAAAAGCTCCAGCAGAAGGCGAAAAGGCTAAAAAGTCAGCTATTGGTAGTGCGTTCTATAGTATCCAAGCAGATTATTCGAGCACAAGTCAACGTACTCAAGATGATGAGCACGAGGACGAATTGTTCCGTTATGGTTACGTAGGAAAATTCACTACACACAAACAAAAGACTTATGGTTTTGGAATTGACGATGCGACTGGGCTTCCAGGATTCATTCAAGGTCCAGACCGAGATACCTTAATCACATTTGAGGCGTCAGATATCAATCCTTCTCTATCAGCTTACACAGAGCAGTTTTATGAGCAAAATCCTGATCCGAATGGAAAATATCGTAACTTAACTCAGATTGCTCAGGATAGGGGAGCACTTCGAAATGGAGATTCCCCACGTAGCGTATATGGGTTGTGGAACAATACGGGTACTCAGTATAACAGCTTTAGTAAAGTAGATCAGACTCAGTTCAGGGTTATGGCAACGGGTTCTTTTGATATCGGAAATCACTCAATTTCTCTCGGTTTTGAATATGAGCAGAGAAGTGATGCATTTGTGGGATACTCACCATATACGCTTTGGACACTGACTCGATTGTACGCAAATAGCCATTTGTCACAACAGGATAAGGAGAATCCGATTATCCATTTTGACTCAAATGGTAACTACACAGATACTATTTCTTACCATCCCTTGTACACTGCAGATAATGAGTATTCTCAAAGGGGCGAAGGACAGTATTTCATTGATTACAACATTCGTAAGGCATTAGGTCTTGATCCAACGGGAACAGATTGGATTGATATCGATTCTTATGACCCAAATTTCTATGATATCAGCTGGTTTAGTGCCGATGAACTACTTAATAATGGTAATAACCTTGTTAATTACTACGGTTTCGATCATACTGGAAATAAGCTGAAAGGACGTCCCTCTTTCGATGATTTCTTTACAGAAAAAGATTCTTACGGAAACTTTACGCGTAAGATTGGTGCCTTCCAACCTATTTACATGGCGGGATACATTCAGGATGAATTCACTTTCAAGGATTTGATTTTCCGTGTTGGTGTTCGTGTTGACCGATATGATGCCAACCAAAAAGTGTTGAAGGATCCGTTCTTGTTGTACGAAGCATACACTGCCGGAGAAGTAACTGTGCTTGACGGAGTTGCTCAAACACATCCAGGCAACATTGGGAGTTCTGCTGTAGTTTATGTGAATGACGTTGCAAACCCAACAGCGATTGTAGGTTATCGTGAGGGGACTGTGTGGTATGATGCACAAGGTATTGAGGTAACCGACCCATCGGTTTTGAGAACTGGAAACGGAATTGCACCATATTTGATCCATCCAGACCAAGAGGTGATTTCTTCAGGAGCTTTCAAGGATTATGAGCCTCAAGTAAACGTGATGCCAAGGATTTCCTTCTCATTCCCGATTTCTGAGAATGCGTTGTTCTATGCTAACTATGATGTGCTTACGCAACGACCGCTTGAAGGAAACCGATTGGATCTGATTGACTATTTGTATCTACAAAATAGAACAGATCGGGTTAATAACCCAAATTTGAAGCCAACAACCACAATTGAGTATGCTATTGGATTTAAGCAGACTCTTGGGAAACGTTCGGCTATCGAATTGAACGGTTTCTATCGTGAGATGAGAAATCAAATCACCACCGTTCGCGTGACCGAGGCCTATCCAAGAACGTACACCACTTACGGAAACCTTGACTTTGGAACGGTAAAAGGACTTACGGTATCGTACGATATGCGTAGAACCAAAAACATTCAAATGCGAGTTGCCTATACGCTGCAGTTTGCTGATGGAACGGGTTCAAGTGTTGAAACAAGCGCAGGTCTTGTAAACGCAGGTTTTCCTAACCTTCGGGTAATTCAGCCACTAGATTTTGATCAACGTCACAATATTGTTGTGTCTGCCGATTATCGTTTCGGTGTTGGAAACAACTACAACGGGCCTAAGACCGTAACTAAAGGAGGGAAAACCATCAATTGGCTTCAGAGTTTTGGAGTTAATGCAATTATCCGTGCAGGTTCTGGAAACCCATACTCTCGTCAGTCAAATACAACTGCCGTTGCCATTGGAGGAGCATCCACATTTCTTGATGGATCGGTGAACGGTTCAAACCGCCCATGGCAGTTTAGAATTGATATGAGAATTGATAAGGATGTTACTATTAAATGGAACAAAGGCAAAGAAGGCAAGCCTGCAAAAACATCCAACTTGAATATCTATGTGGATCTTCAAAACCTACTTAACACAGCCAACGTGCTAAGTGTATATCGTAAAACAGGTAATCCAGATGACGATGGTTATTTGGCCAATGCCGCAAGTCAAACCTCAATTCAATCTCAAACTGATGAACAATCATTCCGTGATCTGTATTCAGTAGCTATTAACAACCCATTCAATTATTCGCGCCCGAGAAGGATTCGATTGGGTCTTATGTTAAACTTCTGATAGTTTGAATCGAAAAAATTAA
>JAIOYP010000010.1 GCA_021741155.1 Flavobacteriales bacterium
CTTAGTCAAATCGCCCTTTTCAATTTTTATCGGTTCAGGATTACTCCGCTACCACTTCGAATTGAAACTCTCCTTCCACTTCTTTGTGAAGTCGAATAGAAGCCGTGTATTTTCCAAGTGTTTTAACGGTAGCCTCTTTCAAACCTACTTTTTTACGATCAACCTCAACTCCTGTAGCAGTCTTAATAGCGTCTGCAACTTGAATGCTGTTTACCGATCCGAAAATTTTGTCTCCTTCGCCAGCCTTTGCACCAACTTTGATGTCGCCTGCTTGAATCTTAGCCAACAATTTAGTTGCCTCGTCAATCAGTTTAGCTTCGCGATGAGCGCGTTGTCTTAGGTCTTCCTCTCTTACTTTTTTGGCACTTGCAGTAGCCAAAACAGCCAATCCGTTAGGAATGAGGTAATTTCTTCCGTATCCGTTCTTAACCGTAACAAGATCATTCTTGTCGCCTACAAACTCTACGTCTTTTTTAAGTATGATTTCCATAATTCTCTTACTTCATAAGGTCAGCAACGTAAGGCATCAAAGCGATGTGTCGTGCACGCTTTACAGCTTGTGCCACTTTGCGTTGATACTTCAAAGATGTTCCAGTTAGTCTTCTTGGAAGAAGCTTTCCTTGCTCATTGATAAAGGCCAACAGATAATCTGGGTCTTTGTAATCGATGAACTTGATGCCATATTTTAGAAAACGGCAATACTTATCTCTTTGTACTTCTACTGTAGGTGGATTCAGATATCTGATCTCTCCTTCTTTCTTTCCTGCCATGTCCTTAAGCTTTAGCTGGTTTAGGGTTCTTTAATCTGTCTCTTCTCTTCACCGCGTATTCAACATGGAACTTGTCCATTTTTACGGTTAGGAATCTGATTACTCGTTCGTCACGCTTGAATTTAAGTTCAAGTTCAGCAATTAGCGAAGGGTTGGCTTGGAACTCAAAAAGGTTGTAAAAGCCGTTGGATTTCTTTTGGATTGGATACGCCAATTTGCGTAGCCCCCAATCTTCCGTAGAGACAACTTTGCCTCCATCAGCTTTTATGAACTTTTCGTAATCCTTTACCGCTTCCTTCATCTGAGCTTCAGACAAAACGGGAGTTAAAATGAAAACGGCCTCGTACTGGTTCATAAATAAAATATTTGTTTGTGTTTATTACCCGCCAAAAAAGCGGACGGCAAAAGTAACGATTCAGTTTAGTTATACAAACCCCTGTTTTTAGCTCACTTTTCAGTTGTTCTGGGCAATTTTCAAAACCCTTCCCTCAAAAGGACTCATAAAGTCGGCAGCGGTAGATGGATGTGTACTGAACATCACCTCTGAAGGAATTTCATTCAACCTAACTGTCTTTGATGAAAAGTTCATCAGAACTAGAAATTTACCGCCATTCAGTTCCCGATAAAAGGCGAAGACTTTTCCGTTGCTGATTTCCTCATCAATGGTCAACGTTCCTTCCTGTAGAACCAAATTTTCATTTCTGAATTCGATGATTCGCTTGTAGAAATTCAGCAATGAGGTAGAATCGCGGTCTTGAGTTTGGACATTTTTCTCTTTGAAGTTTTCGGCAACAGGTAACCACGGTTCACCTGATGTAAATCCTGCATTTTGAGTCGTGTCCCAAAGCATAGGCGTTCGGCATTCATCTCGATTCAAGGACTGCCCTGTCCAATTAACCATGAACTGCGGAATGCTTTTGTATCGTTGCGCCAACGGATCCAATCCTGTTTTCAATGGCAATGTTGGCTTTTCAATGCCCAATTCTTCGCCATAATATGTGAACGGGATTCCCCTAACCGTGAACTGGAAAAACGCCAGCAATTTTGCTTTGCGTACGTCATTTCCTAACGGAGTAATACTTCTTCTGCGGTCGTGATTACTGAAGACATACGTTGGCACAAACGGTTCTGCGAAATTGTGCTCAAATTCTTCCACCATCTTTCTCCACTTTTTGGCTTTGAATGGAGTTGAAAGTGTTTTGAAAAGGAAGATTGTGTGCAGTCCGTCCTTTCCATGGTAAGAGCAGAATTTCTTGGTCGTCTCCACATCCCCAAAAACTTCCCCGACCATAAAACGGGGTGGATTTTGGAATGAATCCACCACCGCTCTCAGCTCAGTCGCAAACTCAAAACTTCCTTCCTGATTGACGTTGAATTTCATTTTTTGAAAGAAGCCATCAGGCGTTTCCTCCGAAGGAATGATGCGCAAACTCCCAGGATTATTGTGGAAGGAAGTGTCCTCAAAAATGGAGTTAAAAATATCCAATCGAAAACCATCTACTCCTTTGCTCAGCCAATGCCGCACCACATCAAGCATAGTGTTTTTCACCTTGGAATTGCTGTAATTCAAATCAGGCTGAAATGGCAAAAAAGAGGCCCAATAAAACTGGTTTCGGCCTTTGTGCCAGTTCCAACCGCTCCCTCCTATTGTGGCCTTCCAATTGTTTGGCGGTTTTTGTCCATGCTTGCCTTTACCATCCTTCCACACGTACCAATCGGCTTTTTCATTTTCTCTGTTTGAACTTGATTCTTTGAACCAAGCGTGCTCATTCGAAGTATGGTTCATCACCAAATCGAACACAATCTTCATGTTTCTGGAATGAACCTCATCAATCAATTTGAGGCAGGTTCCCATGTCGCCATATTCTGGGGCAATGGAACGATAGTCGCTTATATCGTAGCCAAAATCGCGCTGCGGACTGAGAAAAAAGGGCGAGATCCAAATGGTCTCAAAACCAAGACTCTTTATATAATCGAGCTTTTGGATGATTCCGTTGAGGTCGCCCAGCCCATCTCCATCCGTATCATAAAATGAACGCGGATAAATCTGATAAACGGTGGTCGATTTCCACCAATCTGGATTCTGAGCAAAACAGCAACTTCCCGCAACAACCGAGAAGACGAATGCCGTTAAAAATTTCATCTACAGAATTTTGATCTCTACCCTCCTATTCTTTTGGTATTGATCTTCATCGCAAACAACGCCATCTACACATTCATTCAGAGGCTTTGTCTCACCATAACCTTTAGGAACCGTTCGCGAAGTGTTGATGCCTTTCTGAGCAAGGTAATCTGAACATGCGTTGGCGCGCCTGTCACTCAATTCACGGTTGTATTCGTTGCTACCACGGCAATCCGTGTGTGCGCTCAATTCGATACGCGCTTCAGGATGCTCGTTCATCAAATTCACCAAACGATCCAAAATTGGCAGACTTTCTGGAAGCGGCTCGGCCTGCGCCAATGCAAAATAGATATTGTCGAGGTTGATGACCACGTCCTTCTTCACTTCGATGCCCATTTCCACATTTCCGAGCATAGCGATGATGCTGTCCTTTGGCGTTCCTGCTGGCACGTCAAAGGTTTGTGATTCGTAACCATCCTTTGCGAAAGTGATAGCGTAATCGTAGTGCGGATACAGTTCAAAACTCAGGTTTCCCTTCGCATCGCTCAACTTCTCCGTCCAAACATTTCCATCCTTGTATTTCACCGTGACCTTGGCGGATTCAATCGCTTTTGTGGTCACCTTATCAAGCACAATTCCTTCCACCATAAACGGATAATAGATTTTCTTGAAATTGAAAATCTGGTCACCGCCATTTTCTCCTTCGCGGTCTGACGAAACGTAGCCGCTTGCGCCATCAGCATTGAAAACAGCGGCAAAATCATCCTTGGATGAATTCAATCCTGGACCAACATTTTCAGCTTGTGCAAATCCGCCATCGCTTTTCACAGAGCGGAAAATGTCATATCCGCCAAAACCAACACCACCATTGGTTGCAAAATAGAGCGTTCCGTTAAAGAAATGCGGGAACATCTCGTTGCCTTTCGTATTCACTTTTGGACCAAGATTGAGCGGTTTGCTCCAAACGCCAGCAGCACCACCCTGCGTCATGCTGTACACGTCATAACCACCTTGTCCTCCTGGCATGTTTGACACAAAATACATGGTCTTTCCATCAGCCGAAAGGCTCGGATGCGTGCTGCTGTATTGAATATTATTAATCGGAAGCTCCGTGATATTCGTCCATTCTCCATTTACTTTTTGTGCTTGCATGATTTTCAGCACATTCACACCTTCTTCGCTTATGTTGTTCTTGGCCTTTTTCTTCACGTTCACTTCATCCTTTGTAGAAGCGTTTCTGCTGAAATAAAGGAACTTTCCATCGGGACTAACTGAAGGACTTCCCTCATAGTATTTCGTGTTCATTTCCTTGTTCAGTGGTTGAGGAGCGCTGAACGAAATACTATCATTCATCTTGGCAAATACCAAATCATAATACACCGTTAAGTTCTCCTCTTTCGACTCCTGCGGAATGCCATAGAAAACACCCTCATTCGTTACTGCAAGCCCAAGACTTTTGCCTCCTGTTTCGATATTGGTTCCATGCAACTGAAACTCTGGTCGATTGGCCTGATGCTGCGGTGCCCACTCGCAGGTTTGAAGTAGATGATCCACGTTCAATGCATCTTTGGTGGCTGCATATTTCTCCAGAATAACGGAAGCTTCCATGTATTTCTTCTGAGCAATGAGCACTTCCGCATAATGCAAAACGGTAGAAGGCACAATTTCCTTCACATCCATCAACTTGGATAAAGTAGCTTCCGCATTCAGATATTCATGCAGATAATAATGACAATTAGCGATGCGCTCGTGCTCATGCGCGGCCTTTTGTTCCAAAGCTGAATATGCCTTCAATGCCTCTCGGTATTTGCCCACATTGTAATACGCATCGGCCTGCTCCAAGGCACTTTCTGTCTGCGCAAAACCGCCAACGCTGAAAAGAAGCAACAGCGCATTCATTCCTATTCTAAACTCCATCTGTCCTTTCATTCTCAGATTAAAAACGCGGTGCATCAATTTTCACGGCCTCCATGGTTTTTACCAAATTGAACACCAACATAATCTCGTGGCTGCCTGATGAAACCTGTCTCAACTGCGTGAAATTGTAATCATAAGCATAGCCCAATCGGAAGTATTTGGTGATCCGCACATTGGCCATCGCTACCATAATCTTCTGCGAACGATAGGCCGCACCAATGGCAAAAAGGTTGTTGTAATCAACCATCGCGCTCACATCAAACTGCACGGGCGAACCGACCACAAACTTCATCAGCGCAGCAATCGGCATATCAAATCGGTCGGATAATCGAATCCTGTATCCTGAATTGAGATGATAGTGCAGGGTCTTGTAATCAAAACCAATGTCGCCTTTGTAGCCTTGCTGATAGATAATCTGATTATCAAGGATGCGTGGTAGCGAGAATCCGACATAGAAGCGTTCCATGAAGAAATTGACCCCAAATTTGAAATCAGGAGAAGCAAAGGTTTTCGTGTTGGATGTAAAAACTGGGTCGCCACTATCAGTGGTTTCAACCTCGCTCAGATTGCTTTTAAGCATTGCCACCGTAGCGGCCAATCCGAACGATAGCGAACTTTTCTGCGAAAGCGCAATGCGATAAGCGTAACTCAAGGACAAATCCGTGCGGTTATTGACCCCAATCTTATCGTTGAATACTGTCAATCCCAAGAAGCTTTTCTGCTTTTTGAACGGCATGTTGAAGTTGAATCCTGCCACGCTGGGCGCACCCGAAAAACCGACCCATTGCTGACGATAGACCAAAGCGCCATTGATGTTCTTGTTCATGGCGATGGAAGCTGGATTGAGAAACGGCTGATGCAGCGTGTATTGCGATAGATGCAGTTGCTGCTGCGCCTTCGTTTCTGTTCCAAAAATCATGAGAAAACCGACAGCTAATAGGCTGCAAAGGATTCTCACCGAACTGAATGTAGTTGTTCTTTTCATAGCGATTTCCTCTTACTAGTTTCTTCTTAATTCGATGGTTCCACGTCTGATGTCGTTCTCCGTTCCGTAGGGATAGAACACGTAGAAATAAGTTCCATTCACAACCTCATCACCAGCCAATTTGAGTTTGGCATTTGGTGACTGACCATGCCAATCGTTCAAGTATGGTGCTGATTCATAGATTAGATCGCCCCACCGATTGAACACAACCAATTTGTGATCTGGGAATTTGTGCAGTCCGAGAATCTCAAATTCATCGTTCAAACCATCTCCATTCGGAGAAAATCCGCTCGGAATGAACAGCGAGATCTCATCAATCACTTTGATGTAAATCCAAGCCGTGTCGCACACGCTCTGACAGAAATCATCGCAAATCGTGTATTGAATGCTATCTGGGCCGATGTAGCCAGCCGTTGGAGTGTAGATTATTTCACTTCCACTAACGGTGGCTGTTCCGTTCGCGCCATCCGTCACAATCGAAATAACGACCGTGCCCGCTGTGTCATTTTCCAACACGAAAATGGTAATTGGATCCACGTTTTCGGTCGTTCCCGTATCAAGCACCGCGATGGGAACATCAGGAACATTCACCTCCACATAAACGCTATCCGAAGCAGAACAATCGTTGGCATCCGTGACCACAACTGAATACCACGCATCGGTTAAAGCAGTCACGTTGATGCTTGCCGTGGTCTGGAAAGTACTCCAAACGTAATTGGTTCCGCCTGTTGCGGTAAGGGTTACTTCATCATTCAAACAGACCACTTCATTGGCGCCTGCATCAACAATCGGGAGTTCGTTTACCGTGACCGTAATCGGTTGTCTGCCGCTGAGATTGGTGCAACCGTAAGCACTTTCGGCAATGATATAATAGGTTATGGTTGCCGTTGGTGAAACTATGAGTGGAGTTTCGCCAAGCAGCGTTACCGTCACAATGTCGCTGTAAACATTATAAGTCACATTTCCACCTGAACCCGAAGCTGTCAATGTCGTTTCCTCGCCCACACATATTTCATCATCCGAAGTGGAAATATTTGGTTCTAATGGCGCAGCACGAACAAAGATGTCGTGGCTTTCATTGGCCACACATGGAGCCGTTCCAACGGTGTAGGTCAAGCTGACCAGACCAGAAACCCCAATCGGACTGAAGTTAGCTCCTGTCACTCCTGTTCCTGTCCAAGTTCCGCCAGCGTTGCCTGTCACAAGTCCGTTCAGAGCAATGATTCCGTTGCTTTCGCAGATTGTGTCTGGTCCAGCCCAAGTGGCCAAAACGTTATCAACTTGAATGGATTGAGTATTAGTTTCCTCGCAGAGATTTTGACCAACGGTGTACGTGATGGCGATGGTCTGTCCGTCCAAACCAGTTGGGTTGAATGTGCCGTTGTTGCTGTTAACGCCTGTTCCGCTCCAAGCACCACCAGCCGTTCCAGTGACGAGTGCGGTCAAATCAACAATTCCTTCCACTTCGCAGACTACACTTGGCGCGACCCAAGCGGCATCAACCTCTGGAAGAACAGTAATGTCGTGGCTTTGGGTTTCATCGCAAGGCGAAGTTCCAATGGTATACGTCACGGTATAACTCCCATCCAAACCAGAAGGGTTGAAGGTGTTTCCCGAAACTCCAGTTCCAGTCCAAGTTCCACCATTTGTGCCCGTAACAAGTGTGTTCAAGTTAATGGTTCCACCTGCTTCGCAAACCGCACCTGGAGTAGTCCAGTTCGCAAAAACTGTTGGCGTAACATCAATCGTTTGAGTCGAAACTTCCGCACACGGACTGTTTCCCACTGAATACGAAACTGAAATAGAACCAGACAATCCCGTTGGATTGAAAATATTCCCAGAAACACCATTTCCAGACCACGATCCGCCTAAATCGCCAGTAACAAGTGTGTTCAGATTGATTACGCCATCCGCTTCGCACATCGCTGCTGGTGAAGTCCAACTTGCATCCACGTCCAATTCAACTTGAATGTTCTGGATTGAAACAGCATCGCAAGGCGAATTTCCTACGGAATAAGTGATTGCGTGAGAACCGTTTCCAGCTGCGCTCGGATCAAACGTATTTCCCGAAACGCCCGTTCCGCTCCACGTTCCGCCCGTTGTTCCAGTAATTAATGTATTCAAGTTGATTATTCCAGCAGCTTCACATGCTACAGTTGGGGCTGTCCAAGTGGCGGTTGAGACTGGCTCCACCACAATATCTTGTGTGAGCGTTTCCTGACAAGGAGAAGTTCCAACTGTGTAGGTGATAGAATACGTTCCTGCACCCACCGAGCCAGGGCTAAAACTTGAACCTGAAACGCCTGTACCACTCCAAGTTCCTCCTGAAGTTCCTGTTATCAAGGTTGTCAAATCCACAAGAGCTAAGTCCGCACAAACCGTTGACGTTGTCCAAGCTGGATCTACATCTCCGATCACTGTAATGTCATGGCTTTCGGTTTCCAAACAAGGATTTATGCCCACTGAATAAATGATGGTGTGCGTTCCTGCACCAGCAGTGGTTGGATTGAAGGTGTTTCCAGTTACTCCCGTTCCGCTGAATGTTCCTCCTGAATCTCCAGTAATCAGTGACGCGAGATTCACATTTCCAGCCGCAACACAAACGGTTGTAGGTGCACTCCAAGCGGCATTCGCTTGATCAACCACGTTAATATCATGTTGCTCTGTTTCCTGGCAAGGGTTTGTGCCTACTGTATATGTTATGGTGTGCGTTCCGCCACCAGCTGTTGCTGGGTTGAAATTGGTTCCTGACACTCCCGTGCCGCTCCAAGTTCCACCAGCCGTTCCTGTGACTAAGGCTGTAAGGTTCAAGGTAGAACTGCTTTCGCAGACCGTTGTTCCATTCCATGCTGGATTAACATCTGCAACAACCGTTATGGTGTGATTTTCAGATTGCTGACAAGGATTTGTTCCAGCCGTGTAAGTGATGGTATGCGTCCCAACTCCCGCTGTAATGGGATTGAAAGTTGTTCCAGAAACACCCGTTCCACTCCAAGTTCCTCCTGCATTTCCTGTTACAAACGGGGTGAGATTGACGTTTCCAGCAGCCGCGCAAACAGAACCTGGCGAAGTCCAAGCAGGATTCGGTTGCGCGATAACAGTTATGCTCTGATTTTGGGTTTGTTGGCAAGGCGAGGTTCCAACCGTGTATGTAATTGTGTGAGAACCAGCGCCAGCAGTTGCAGGATTGAAAACGTTTCCAGAAACACCCGTTCCAGAAAACGTTCCGCCTGTTGTTCCTGTGATATAGGTATTAAGGTTAACCGTTGCACCTGTTGCACACAGAGAACCGGGTGAAGTCCAAGCAGGATTTGCCGTTGGAATGACCGTGACCGTGACGGCTCTTCTAACACTTGCACAGTTCAATCCATCCACAGCCTCAACATAATATATAGTGGTGACGGAAGGTGAAACTGACAGCGGTGATGCACCTAAAAGCGTTCCACCAGTTGATGCACTGTAAACATTATAGGTGACTCCAGGATCCGACCCCGCACCAGTTATCGTGCTTGAAGCCCCTTGACAAATGGTGGTTGGCGATGCCGTTGCAGTTGGTGTGGTAGGTGGCGTACATGGCGCGTTGGAACAGTCGATAATCAAGGTCGGGGTCAAGTTGCTAACCGTAGGACTGTAGTTGGTGGTGCTTCCTCCACTGTAGTACGCAGGTGTTGGCGTGGTAACAGGTGGATTAAACGTTCTCAAAGCAGCGCCAAAGGCCGATTGATTACAACCGCTCAATGCACTTCCGTCTGTTTTAATGAGATGCCAGTCCCAAGAGGAGCTTCCAGCCATACTTGCAATTACAAAACCGCCATCACTGGTTTGCTGCCCTTCACCCAAAATATTACCAATGCCAACGGTAAAACGTTCAGCAAACATGACTGCCCCTGTAGAACTATTAGATTTAACCACAAATGCCGAAATAGTTAACGGGAAGGCATTTGCAACTGTCCAGCCAATGGAGCAGAAATTTCCATCAGACATCAAATAACCGTTATTGCTGATGTCTTCAACCCCAATGTTGTATGATCTAGACCAAACGATATTTCCAGATAAATCTGTCTTCATCAAGAATGCATCTCCTCCGTCCAATCCGCTTGCGGAGGCATCTGTTGTGCCAGAAATCAGAAGTTCATTGGTAGGAAGTAATTCGATGGAATAACCTTCTTCATAATCGCCAATGGCACCGTAACTTTTAATCCATTGTACCACCCCTGCCGTGCTCAGTTTAAACAGGAGAATGTCGGAAGTTGTATCCGAACCGTTTATTTCGCTTACCGATCCTGTGCAATAGAATCCATCACCCGGATTTTCCACAATATCGTTTGCGCTATGATTCAAATCATTCGATGGAGCCATAACGATAGCTCTATCCCATGTCATTGCCCCAGCCGAAGTGGCCTTTACGATATAAATATTCGTACTGTCTTTTGCTCCGAAACTGTGAGTTGAACCACAAGCTATATATCCGCCATCGCTTGTTTGTCTTGCAACCCGAAACGATTCTGATTTACTCCCTCCGTAGCCTTTCGTCCACGTTACCGTCCCAGTAGAAGTGGTTTTCATCAACAAAGCTTGATTTCCGCTATTTGGGCCACTTCCGGCAGCAATAAATCCGCCATCAGAGGTTCTTCTGGCATCCTCCAACGTTGACGGAGAGAAAAAACCCATCGAATAGGATTTTCCCCACACCACAGCACCGTAGTCATCCACTTCCATTAGCGTTGCATTTGGAAATAAGGAGGCCATGGTGCTTCCACTGACTAAATAGTGGTCTGAGGGTAGCTGTTTGACACTTCCCATCAGGTCGAGGAGACCTATATCATAACTTGTTTGGAATGTATTCGGTTGAGCCCAGGCCGCTACTCCAATCAGGAGAGTAGCCATCAAAGCGATGATTGATTTAGTAGTCATTCTAGAAGATAACTTGAATTAGGGGATGCCAAAGGAATAAAAAAAAGGCTACCAAAAATGTGAGTCCATTTCCAGATTCCAGAATGCGAAAAAAAGGCGCTCTGAATTAGAATCAAATGGTCATTCGGAAATCCTATTTTTAGCAAATGCCTAATTCGACAAAACCCAATTACACACGCTCCTTTGCAGTGGTCACCTCGCTGTTCTTCATGTGGGGTTTCATCACTGTATTGGTCGATTCGCTCATTCCGCGTCTGCGCGAGATATTCGAACTCAGTTATTTCCAATCGGGACTGGTGCAGTTCGCGTTCTTCATGGCCTACGGGCTGCTGTCCATTCCTTCTGGTTTCATATTGGCGCGCATCGGTTACAAAAAGGGTATGCTGCTCGGATTGGCCACCATGGGAATAGGTTGTCTGCTCTTTTGGCCGGCTGCGGAGTTGCGCATTTTTGAACTCTTCATGTTGGGCTATTTTGTGCTTGCCGGTGGAATGACCATTCTGCAAGTGGCTGCCAATCCGTATGTGTCCGTTTTGGGCGATGAACGCAGGGCCTCAAGTCGCCTCAACCTTTCGCAAGCATTCAACTCTGTGGGAACAACGCTGGCACCCATGGTCGGGGCCATGTTCATTCTGAGCGATACGATCTATTCGGGAGAAGAAATTTCTGCTCTATCTGAAGCAGAAAAATTAAGTTACTACGCTTCTGAAGCTTCTGCCGTGCAAGGTCCATTCGTGGTGCTCGCGCTGAGTTTGCTCGCCTTGGCCGCGTTGGTGGCCCTTGTCAAATTGCCCAAGGTGCTCGATACGGAACATGCGGGCAGTTATCGCGAAGCGTTGAAGAACAAACGATTGATGATGGGCGCGTTGGGCATTTTCGTGTACGTTGGGGCCGAAGTGGCGATCGGCAGTTATCTGGTCAATTATTTCTTGGATATGAACATGGTGGAAACCATCAGGAACAGTTCATTCCTCTCCGATATTTCGAGGTCTATTCTTCACACAACCGATCTGAACACCATTGACGGCAAAGCAATTGTAGCAGCCTTTGTGATGTTCTATTGGGGAGGCGCCATGCTCGGTCGTTTCATCGGAGCTTATCTTACAAGTATTCTTTCTCCAAGCAAAGTTCTGGGTGCTTTTGCTTTGGGCGCGGTGATGATGCTATTGATATCGATGTCCACAACAGGAGTGGTTGCCATGGTCTCCATTTTGGCGGTCGGTCTGTTCAATTCCATCATGTTCCCCACCATTTTTACGGTAGCAATCGGGCAACTTGGCGACCTGAAACCGCAGGGATCGGGCATCCTTTGCACCGCCATTGTGGGAGGCGCCATCATTCCGCCACTTTACGGTTTCTGCACCGATGTGGTCGGTTTCAAAATGGCGTTTGCACTATTGATATTGTGCTACGGCTACATTCTATATTATGGGATGAGCACGAGGCAACAGGCCGCCTAAGACAAGAGCAATCAGATTTACCAAACATATTTTTAGCCACTGATGCACAGATTCACGCAGATTTTTCACAGAGAAAGAAAAGTATCTGAGTAATCAGTGGAAATCTGTGCATCAGTGGCCATTTCATGTCAATTGTTCAATAATCGACCATCCTCTAAATCAGATCTATTCCATTGGTTTCTGACCCATAAAGAACTTCAATTCTCCACCCGACATGATCTGTTCATGCGAAATTCTGTGTTCTGACAGTTCCTTTCCATTCAACTCCATGCGTTGCACAAAAACATTCTCTTCTGATTGATCCACCGTAGAAAACGTGAATGTTTTTCCGTTCACTAAGTGCAGTTCTGCACGGGCAATAAGCGGTGACCCCAACTCATACCAACCGCAAACGGGATCCAAGGGATAAAACCCCAAAGAGCTGAAAATATACCATGCTGACATCTGTCCGCAGTCCTCATTTCCGCACAATCCATCAGGTTTCTCGGTATAGAACTGTTTACAGATCCGCCTCACCATTTCCTGCGTTTTCCATGGATGTTCAGAATAATTGTAGAGATAGGCGGTGTGGTGTGATGGTTCGTTCCCGTGCGCATATTGACCGATCAGACCAGTCACATCCTGTTGTTGATGCTTTATCGATTTGGGTTCCAACACAAAAAGACTGTCCAATTGCCGCTCGAATGCGGCCTTGCTCCCATACAGGGCGGCCAATCCTGCCGGATCATGCTGAACCGACCAGGTATATTGCCATGCATTTCCCTCGGTATAATGCTTTTTCACCCCCGATCTGTGCGCAAACTGGTCGAAATTCGGTAGCCATTTCCCGCTCGAATTCTTCGGACGCATGAGCCCGGTCCCGCTATCGAAGAGGTTCTTGTAATTACCTGACCTTGCGTAATATTTGCTCATCACATCCTTCTTTCCGAGTGCTTCCGCAAATTTGGCCACCGCCCAATCGTTATAGGCATACTCAAGCGACTTCGACACTGATTCTGCCTCGTCTCCGTAAGAGACATAGCCCAGTTTAATGTACTGTTTCAGGCCACGAGAGTCCTGATCTGCAGTTTCAATGCAGGCTTTCAGGGCCTTTTCGCCATCAAATCCACGGATGTTCTTGTTCCAAGCTTCTGAAATAACTGGGATGGAGTGATTTCCGATCATACAGAAGGTCTCGTTCGCTTCCAATTCCCAGATGGGAAGTTTCCCACGGAAATCGTAGGAGGCGAGCATCGAATTCACAAAATCATCCACCAGATCGGGCCTCACAAGAACAAACAGACTGTGCGCTGCGCGATAGGTGTCCCACAGCGAAAAGGTGGAATAACGGTCATAGCCGACCGCTTTTACCACCGTTCCATCAGGGTCACTGAATTCGCCATTCACGTCAGACAACAGGTTCGGAGCGATCATGCTATGATACAATGCGGAATAAAACGTGGTTTTAATCTCTGGAGACGCTTCCACCGCAATTTTAGAAAGCTCGGTTTCCCACACTGTTTCGGCCTCCGCCCTCACTTCATCAAACGATCTGGAACCGACCTCAGCCTTCAGATTTTCCTGCGCATTGGCAACGCTCACGGTCGAAAGGCCAACACGGATCTCAAGAACAGTGGCATTGCCATTGAAGGTCAATGTTGCCGTGCCCGCTTCCTGCTTTCTGTCAAAGCCCTCGGAGGTCTGGGCCGCAAAGTAGCAACGCTGGTTGCGTGCCCATCCCAGAGATTGTTTCAGTCCACCGAAAGTGCTGTCAGAAAGCCATTCAAGATCAGTCTTCTTATTCAGGTTGAAAGAAACATTGTGCGTCAGGTCAACTTTCAGGTTCTTCAAAGCTCCTTCAGGAAAGGTATAGCGATGGATTGCGCAGCGAGGCGTTGCCGTGAACTCGCACAGGATGCCATTGTCCAGTTTCACCGCGTAATAGCCAGGTCGGGCAAATTCATTTTCATGATTGAAAGTGTGTCGGAACTGATACTCGCCCATGAACGGCATAAAACCGATATCGCCCTGATCGCTTGCGCCTGTTCCGCTCAGGTGTTTGTGAGAAAAGAACACGATATCGGGTGATGCCCAATGATATCCCGAACACCAATCCCAGCCCTGCACACCGTTGTCCGGACTTATCTGCACCATTCCGAAAGGGGTGGTAGCACCCGGAAAGGTGTGGCCGTGACCGGCCGTTCCAACGAAAGGTTCCACCAGATCGGAAAAAATATGGTCTGTCGCCAAGGAAGAGGCAACATGCAATGCTTCTGCTGAGGTTTTCCGATAATTGCTCAGATCCTGCCCGGATGCAATATTGATCTTCTGATATTGCGCTTGGGCAAAGGCCGCAAAAAGAATAAGGACGGAAGTAAAAAAAAGTGTTGATCGCATGGCAGTATCTTAAACGTGGAGCGAATATACACGCTCAGGTATCTCAATGATTACCAACCTTTCATGGATTTCGGCCCCATTTCAAACTCCAAAGTTCCTCCGTTGATGATGTCGGAATGATGGAGAAACGGGGTTTCAAGCTGTATTCCATTCAACTTGGCTGACTGGACGTAGATATTCTTATCCGAAACATTCTTTGCCGTGATGATGAATTCCACACGCAGATCATCAGGAACCGGTCGCATGGTGGCTTTTGGAAAAAGGGGCGTTCCGATAGCGTAAACATCACTTCCAGGGGTCACGGGATAAAATCCCAGCGCACTGAAAACATACCATGCCGACATCTGTCCACAATCGTCATCTCCATTCAGCCCAAAAGGAGTGTTGCGATATTTCGTAGCGCGATATTTCGCCACTTTCTGCTGCGTTTTCCAAGCTTCGCCCACGTAATCGTAGAGATAAGTGTAATGATGTCCGGGTTCGTTCTCATGCACGTAACGATAAATTCCTCCGAAGCCTTTGTCCAATTTCTTGATGAATTTCTCCTTTCCTCCCATCAACTCAACCATACCATTCACATCCTGCATCACGCAAAAATTGTAAGTCCAAGGACCACCTTCGGTAAAACCATGTTTGCGTTTTTTATGCCACGTTCCGTCTGAATTCCGTGGCGACATGAAGCCCGTTTTTGCATTGTAAACGTTCCGATAATTATGACTTCGTTCGAGGAAAAAGGCGGCATCTTCATCCTTCCCAGCAATCTTGGCAACTTGTGCCACGCAAAAATCATCGTAGGCAAATTCCAAAGTCCTTGAAACACTTTCGCTCGTTTTGTCAATCGGAACATATCCCAATTTTTGATACCAACTCAGCCCTCCACGCGCTTCGTAGGCAGTCCAAGATGCACGGTCGTTCCAGCGATTGGTGCTATCGCCTGTTGGCGGCACCATCGCATCTTTCCAAACAGCGGCATAGGCACGTTCTGGGTCAAGTCCTTTCACTCCTTTCACCATCGCATCGGCCAGCACCGCATCAGCATGTGTTCCGATCATGATATTCGTGTAGGTTGGATTGGGCCACTTGGGCATGTAACCGCCTTCTTCGTACATCTGAATGAGGGCATTTACCATTCCGCTAACGTGTTCTCCCGCGGTCAGCAACATGAGAGGATGTTGTGCTCGAAACGTATCCCAAAGCGAGAAATCATTGTAGCTGATTCCGTCATGAATCGTATCGTCAAATGCGCTGTAGTACCTACCATATTCTGAAAATTGACGCGGAAAAAGCAACGTGTGATACATGGCCGAATAGAAGATACTTCGATTCTCTTCCGTTCCGCCTTCAATTTCTATTCGATGGAGGTATTTCTCCCAAGCCAGCTGGGTTTCATCTTCAACTTTTTCGTAGCTGAAATGTGGGATTTCGCGTTCGAGATTTTCGCGTGCTTGTTCAATACTAATGAAGGATGAGCCAACTTTTGCCTGTAGGACATTCGTGTTCCTTTCAGGTCGGACCCACGCGCCAATATGGCTTCCTTTTATTTCGAGCTGATAAAGGTTTGTTTGAGAACCCTCCCAAACGCCAACTTCTCTTAATGGTTTATCAAACTTGATTACGAAATAACCTTTGAAACCCAGAAGTTCGGGACCTGTGATGGCTGAATTCCTATCGGCATTGTAGCCGATGATCTCATTGGCCACAGTGTCGATCTTGATCCAACCATCAAAATCGGGGTTCTGACTGGCTTCAATCAAAATGAACGGGTCGCTTCCTTCAGGAAAAGTGAAACGCAGCAGACCGCAGCGCTCCGTAGCGGTCAATTCCACCTTTATGCTTTGGTTTTTTTCGGCTTTCAATTCAACTGAATAGCTGTAAGCTTTAGAAATTTCGTCCTTGTGCGAAAACCGAAGTTTTCTGTCATCCGCCAAAGTTTTGATTTCTCCAATTCCTGGCATCAAACTCACATGGCCGTAATCGCCCATCCATTTGGCAGGCTTGTGCGAGCCTTTGAAACCAAGAATGGCCTTATCTCCATAATGGTAATTGAGCACACGAATTTTGCTCACCCGAGTTTGGGGCGTCCAATGCGTCATCCCAAAAGGTGGTGTTACAAAAGGTGTTGTTCGTCCGTGAAAGAAGAGAACTTGTTTTGTGCCGATGAGTGGATTTGGAATGTCCGCAAGTCGCGTTTGCGCCAAACTGCCGATACAAGCTGCTCCAACTAGAAGAACCAATATCACTGAAATTCTAAACCGCTGCATGGGCTAAAATTAGCAATGTCGTGCCCGTAATGAATATGAAGTCAGCGAAGAAAATTCAGCTTTGATTCAATCTTGTTTCGGGTATTTTTGGCTTCCATTGAATTAGATACATGAGAATTATTTCCATTTCCTTTTGGTCCTTGCTAATCTTTACGTCCGCCTCCATTGCGCAAAAACCTGACTGGGAAAATCCGAAGGTATTTAAACGCGGGACTGAGACACCACGCAGCACTTTCTACCTCTTCAAATCGGTAGAAAAAGCAAAATCCAACCAACCATTTTCGTCAGAAAATTATGTTCTTCTGAATGGAAACTGGAAATTCCATTGGTCGGAACATCCAAGCAAACGACCACTCAGTTTTTTTGAGGAAGGTTTTGATGCAAGTAGTTGGAATGAGATTCCTGTTCCATCAAACTGGCAATTGCACGGATACGATTATCCGATTTACACCAATTGGAAATATCCACACAGCAAAAGTGCTCCGAAGATTAAGGGCGATTTCAATCCTGTGGGCTCCTACAAAACCCAATTTGACATGAACGATTCATGGGACGGAAAGCAAGTATTTCTTCATTTCGCGGGAGCTGGTTCTGCGTACAACGTTTGGATGAATGGAAAGGAAGTCGGTTACAGCGAAGGCACCAAAACACCTACTGAATTCAATATTACCAATCACATCAAAAAAGGGTCGAATAACCTATCGGTTGAGGTTTTCCGCTGGAGCGATGGCGGCTATTTGGAAGACCAAGACTTTTGGCGCTTGTCGGGCATTGAACGCGATGTGTACATCTACGCGGCAGATGAAACGCGAATTGAAGATCTATTCGTGAAAGCACAACTCAATAAATCCGATTACAAGACAGGTGTATTAAACTTGGAAGTTGATATTACTGGAATACCAACTCAGGGTTTTGATATTGAAATGACCTTAGAGGAATTGGACGGTTCTGTTGTTCTCACCGAACAAAAAATCATAGCGTCAGACACCAATAATCAATCTGTAGTTTTTGAAAAGACACTTCCGAATATCAAGCCATGGTCGGCTGAAACACCAAACTTGTACCGTCTTATTGTAGAGCTAAAAAAAGGAGGCAAAACCATTCAGGCTACGGCCTTAAAAATTGGTTTTAGAACGGTAGACATGACCAGCGGACAATTGCGTGTAAACGGTAAGCCTATTCTAATGAAAGGTGTCAATCGCCACGACCATGACCCGAAAACTGGACACGTAGTTTCCAGAGAAACGATGCTGAAAGATGTTGAATTGTTCAAGAAATACAACATCAACGCGGTGCGTACATCTCACTATCCGAACGACCCGTATTTCTACGATTTGTGCGATGAATACGGCATTTACGTGATTGATGAGGCAAATATTGAAACGCACGGCTATGGTTATGGCTCCCTTCCTGCTGGCCCAACTACGTGGAAAAAGTGGCAAGGGATGTACATAGACCGCATGGAGCGCATGGCCGAACGCGACAAGAACCATCCTTCCATCATCATTTGGTCGATGGGAAACGAATCGGGAATCGGGAAGAACTTCCTTGGATCTTACAAATGGCTAAAAGAGTTTGATGACACACGGCCTGTTTCGTACGAGCGTGCCGAGTTCCTTTTCAAGAAGAAGTTAAAATCCAAGAAACGATACACGGATTTTCATTCACAGATGTATTTGCCTGCTCAAAAGGTGAAGGAAAAATATGCCGACAAAGGTTTGTTGGAAGAACGCCCATTTTATTGGGTAGAATATTCGCACGCCATGGGCAACAGCAACGGAAATTTGGCCGATGATTGGGAATACGTTTACAGCGACCCTCGCCATCAAGGTGGTTTTATCTGGGATTGGGTGGATCAGGGCTTGGAACGAACGGCCGAAGATGGAACCACCTATTTCGGCTATGGTGGCGATTTTGAACCTGAAGGTGTGCGGCACGATGGCAACTTCTGCGCCAACGGTTTGGTGAGTGCTGATCGGTCGGTTCATCCCGCCATCCACGAAGTGAAAAAGGTGTATCAGAATGTTCGTTTTAGGCAAGCGGATGATAATACGTTCAAGTTCCAACTCATCAACAACTTCTTCTTTACCAACCTGAATAAATATGAACTGGGAGTTGAATTGCTTGGAAATGGAAAAGTGATTTCTCGTAAAACGATGCCAACGGTTTCTTTAGAACCACAAGATTCGGTATGGATTGATTTGAGTGAGGAATTGGCTACGCTCACCCAATCTGATGAGGAGTATTTCGTCAACTTTTCGGTACGCATCAAACAAGCTGAGAATGGTTTGCCAGTTGGCCATGAGATTGCGAGCGACCAATTCCTTTTGAAAAATGCGGTATCGACATCTTCAACAGTTCGATCGACCAACGGAACGGAACTCAAAATAGACGAAACACAAGATTGGATCATCATCAATGGAAACGACTTTTCTGTTGGATTTGATAAAGGAAAAGGCCAGTTATTTTCTTACTCCGTAAGTGGAAATGAATTGCTGAAACAACCACTCGAACTTTGCTTTTGGCGTGCCCCAACCGACAACGATTACGGATCCTTTATTGGGCAGACAAAGGACAAAGCGAATAGCCATGCTTCGCGCGCAATTGCATGGATGACAGCTTGGAATTCAGCTTCGCTTACCTCCTATTCAGTCACCGATTCGCTCGGTAATGTTTACGTGAAATTCAATCACGATTTGAAATCCGTTTCGGCAAAGCACCAAAGCGTTTTCATCATTTCAGCAGATGGAATGCTTACAATTAAAAACAGCCTTCAACTCAAACCAAAAAGCGACATTCCGCGGTATGGTATGCGACTCACTATTCCAGAGGAACTGAGTTCAATTTCGTGGTATGGTCGTGGGCCTCATGAGAATTATGCTGATAGAAACTATTCAGGGCACGTTGGTCTCTATTCAAGTCCTGTAGATAGCCTTTACGTTCCGTACATCCGTCCGCAGGAAAACGGTTATCATACGGATACGCGCTGGTTTACAGCAACTGACAAATCTGGCAAAGGATTGAAATTCACCGGACTTCCAAATATCTGCTTCAGTGCATTGCCAAACCCACTAGAGGATTTTCAGGGCGAGCATGTGGCTTACAAGGAGTATCGGCATACGATTGATGTGAAAGAACGTGATGGCGTTTTCGTCCATATAGATTGTGCCCAGCGCGGCTTGGGTGGCGATGACAGTTGGGGAGCTCAGCCTCATGAACCATACAAGCTGAATGATGGCGCTTATGAGTACGGGTTTAGTATTTCGCACACTGCTAAAATGATTTCGAAAGGCGAAAATTGAACTTTAAGGTTGCGTAAAACGTAAAAAGCTCCATCTGCCTATGGCGTATGGAGCTTTTTTGTTCTGTGGAGCCGGAGGGATTCGAACCCTCGTCCAAACACCAGACCTGTGGGCCTTCTACATGTTTATTCTCAACTTAATTTTCGAGACTAGTCCGGCAAGAGACAACCTAACAAGTCCTTATCCTCTGAGATTTTAGTCCGTGGGCCGAGAAAACCCTTGGCTTATTCCTACCTGTCGATGCCTCGTTAGTTACACTGTAGGACACTGTTGCAACCGAGACAGCTACTGTTTAAGTCTAACTTAAGCAGCAAGCGCGAAGTTAGATTCGCCTTGTAAAAATTGGAACATTTGATTACGGATGATCATTCCAACACCCGACATGCTTACCTCACCGACCTTGCTGCTGTCAAAACCAGTCGGCCCCATAAATAAAGAACTGCTACAAAGCTAACCAAATGCGTGCCGTTCTGTTCAGATATAAATCAATCTTGTGTTTACCACCCCAACTCCGAAAGCGGAATCTCCAATTCAAAGCTAATCTTCTGATTCACCTTTCGATTTTGAAGCGTAAAGATTTGCTTTTCCCAATCGAAGAGAATCATCCCGAAGTTTCGATGGTAGTACGTTTTACCTCGCATCCGATATGGGTTCTTTTCAATCATTACATTATTGGCATGCGTGAGTCCGCTGCACATGTAATCATGAATTGGATAGGATAAATCTTCGCGGTCAAGTTTGGATATTTCTGCATAATGTCTATCGCCTGATATGAAAATCACGCCTTTTACTCCTGTGTCCTTAATCAGCTTTAGCATCCGTTCGCGAGCAGTTGGAAAGTGACCCCAGGTTTCAAACGGATGTTTGTCTGATACAAACTGAAAGCTGGAACCAACCAACACAACCTTAGCTGTTGAATTTCTGAATTGCTCTTCTAACCAAAGCCATTGCGTTTCTCCCAAAACGTCACCATCCGTGTCTGGTTTATCTCGATGGTAGCGTTGATCAAGCAGAATTACTTTGACGCGATTATCATCCACTCCATATTCATAGCTGGTGTAAATTCCTTCTTGACTCCACCGAGGACTTCCGCTCGGCTCCTCAAAAAATTCTAAGAATACTTTCTGACTTTCTGCTCGTTTTGGATACTCTTGTCCGCCATCATTCACGCCATAATCATGATCATCCCATGTAGCTATTATCGGACATTTTTCCTTCAATAATTGATAATTGTAGTTATCGCCTAACTGCTGATACTTTCTCCGAAGCACTTCCATGTCTTCGGTATCACCGTAAATATTATCACCAAGCCAAATCCATAATTGCGGATTCATGGCTATCACGGAATTCCAAATAAACTGTTCCCCTATCTGATGTCCACAAGACCCAAATGCAATACGCTCAATTGGTTTTTGACCCAAGACCATGTTTGACAGGAAAAGGACAAAGCATACTAGAACCAATCTTCTCATGGCACGAAGGTCGGTTTTAATGTCTAATTTTCGGAATAGGACATTCCACATGAAAAAACTTCTCCTTTGCCTCATCCCGTTTCTTACAACAACTGTATTTGCCCAATTCCCAATTGGTTCGAGAACAATAACCTATAACGACCCAGCAAGAAGTAACCGAGCTATTCAATGCGAAGTGTACTACCCAGGCGTAGCCGCTGGCAACAATGCTGTTGTGGCTGTTGGGGAATTCCCCATCATCATTTTCGGACACGGTTTTACCATGCAACCAACGGCATATCCGAATTGGAAGGATGAATTTGTTCCTGATGGGTACATCATGGTTTTTCCAGCAACGGAAACATCATTTAGCCCTAATCATGAGGCTTTCGGACTGGATTTGCGGTTTCTTGCTACCCAAATGCAGAACGAAGGAACCAATGTTTCCTCACCATTCTATCAGCATGTTTCAAACCGTACCGCAATAATGGGACACAGTATGGGAGGTGGCGCCACCTTTTTAGCGGCTTCGGGATTTGCTGGGGTTGATTGCATCGTAGGTCTCGCGCCTGCCGAAACAACCCCATCTGCTGTTTCAGCAGCCGCCACGGTTACTGCACCCACTTTGGTTTTATCAGGAACTTCTGATGGAGTTACTCCTCCAGCGGACCATCATATTCCTATTTATAATGGTGTTGGTGCGGATTGCAAGTATTTCGTAAATATTCAGGATGGCTCACATTGCCGTTTTGCTTCAAGTCCTGGTCTCTGCACTTTTGGTGAAATTATTCCGGGAAGCCTTTCTGCAGCAGACCAACAAGCGGTAAGTTATGCGGTTTGTCATCCTTGGTTCGATTACTTTTTGAAAGATGATTGCGCGGCTTGGGATGTTTATTTAACGACCCTTTCTTCCGAAACTGATTTGGGAACCATAGAATCGGACTGCGTGAATGATGCTCCAGTAATTGCAGATAATAACGGGACATTGGAAAGCGACCAACAACCAAACTACCAATGGTATTTGAATGGAAATGCAATTCCGAATGCCGACCAACAAACGTTTGCCTATTCTAATTCAGGAACGTATCAGGTTGCCACGACCATTTTAGGTAACTGTCCAAATTTCTCGAACGAAATAGTTGTTCAGATAACAGGAATCGTGGAGCGAGAAATAAATTTGACAACCATCGGAAACAGAATTCAATTGAAAAGCCGCGATAGGCTCGACAATGTGGTATTTGAATGGTTTGACCTTTCAGGAAAATTAGTGGCGAGCAATTCGGTTTCTACTATGACGGCCAACAAAACAATTACAATTGAAGAACCTGAATTTTCGGGAATAAAGCTGCTTAGATTGACAAGTAATCAGGCTACCAAAACCTGGAAACTATTCTAGCATTTAGAGCTTCACAAACTGATCAACATCCTTTTTTGTAATTGTTTTTCCTGAAAGGATAACCAAACGCTCAACCACGTTTCGTAGCTCACGGATATTCCCAGTCCAATTATATTCCTGAAGTTCTTTCATGGCATCAGCCTCAACGTTTTTCTTGGCAATGCCTTGCTCTTCGCAAATCATTCCTAAAAAGTGTTCCGCTAACAATGGAATATCGTCTTTTCTATCGTTCAAAGCTGGGACTTGAATAAGGATTACTCCTAATCGGTGATACAAATCCTCTCTAAAATTGCCTGCTTCAATCTCTTTTCTGAGGTCTTTATTCGTGGCAGCAATCACGCGCACATCTACCACAATTTCCTTCTCACCTCCTACTCGCATAATCTTGCCTTCTTGTAAGGCTCGTAGCACTTTCGCTTGTGCGGAAAGGCTCATGTCACCAATTTCATCCAAGAAAAGCGTACCTCCAGTGGCAGTTTCAAAGTTTCCTTTTTTCTGTTTGATGGCTGACGTAAACGCACCTTTCTCGTGTCCGAACAGTTCGCTTTCAATTAATTCTGATGGAATGGCCGCGCAATTCACTTCAATCAATGCATTATCAGAACGCTCGCTTTTCTCGTGGATAGCTCTCGCAACGAGTTCTTTTCCTGTTCCATTCGGTCCCGTGACAAGCACACGCGCATCTGTTGGAGCGACTTTCTCAATCATATCCAGCACCTTTTTGATGCCAGCAGACTCGCCAATCATCTCGTAGCTTTTACTCACCTTCTTGCGAAGCTTCTTGGTCTCCGCTACAATCTCGGTTCTATCTAACGCATTCCGCACAGAAACCAACAAACGATTCAAATCCAAAGGTTTGGGAATGTAATCGTAAGCGCCATTTTTAAGCAAATCAACAGCTGTTTCAATATCACCATGACCAGAAATCATCACTACAGGCGTATCTGGCGCTAAAAGCATAATGCGTTCCAGCACTTCCGTTCCGTCCATTTTCGGCATTTTGATATCGCAAAGAATGACGTCATACTTGCCGCCTTTCACTTTCACAACGCCCGAAAGACCATCCTCGGCTTCGTCAACCTGAAATTTCTCGTACTCAAGTATTTCGCGAATCGCGTTACGAATACTTCTCTCATCATCAATTATCAGAATCTTAGCCATTTCTTTAGGTATGAGGTTTTAGGTATGAGGTTTTAGAGAAAAGCCACTTACCAATTCAACAATTTTCGAATTTAGGATTTCGTGCTTAGACTTTCGCTTAAATGCGATTGTCCATAACGCGATGAAGAACGCCTTCCTTCAATGCATAGCTTGAAAGCAATAACCTTTCCAAACCACAATGAATCAACACCCATTGCACCATGTAAGACGCCAAATGAATGGTATCAACGCGCATTTCTACCAGTCCTGGAATCGCTATTCTTGTATCGTAATCATTGCTGATTAATCGCTCGTGAAGCTGTTTCAACTCTTCCAAATTGAACTCCTCACGGATGACGGAATTTGCCAACTTATCGCTTCCATTCTTCGCCCAAATCATCTCAATAAAGCTGTCAAAGCTACCTGATGAACCGATTAAAGTTCTGACTTTGAACTCCTCACTCTTCTGTAGTAATTCTGAAAGTTGCTCAGTAAAAAGATTGTTCAAATTCTCAATATCGGCTTCCGTTACTGGGTCATTCGGCTCCAACATTTGCAGCACACGCGAAATGCCTAGCCGATAACTTTTCATCCAAAGCACGCCCGTTTTGTCAGCTATAATGAACTCTGTACTTCCTCCGCCAATGTCCATAATTAACATCGGTTCATCGCCAAACGGAATGGCGAGGTCAACGCCTTCATAAATCAAACTGGCTTCTTCCAGTCCATCAATCACATTGATTTGCAACCCAAGTTCGGACTTTACTTCAGCCACAAAATCAGCACCATTGGATGTGCTTCTGATGCCTGACGTAGCAAAGGCCAACGTCTTTTCGCAATTGTGTTCTTGGATGATTCCCAGATATTCAGCGAGGGCATCTTTGGCGCGTTGCATTGGTTTTGGAAGCAGCTTCCCAGCAATCATCGCTCCCTCCCCAATCTTAACTGCAATCTTGGTATTAAACACCGAATGATACTCGCCCGGAGTCAACACATCTGCTATCAGCAGATTGAACGTATTGGTTCCAAGGTCGATTACTGCTATGCGCATCTTAATGATATCGCAACCACTTCCACAATTCCTTGTAGCTGATTTTCTTGCCGTACATCAAAATTCCTGTGCGGTAGATGCGGCCAGCAATCCATGTGGTTCCGATAAATCCGATAACCAACAACGCCATTGAAAGTCCCAATTCCCAATATGGAACTCCAAATGGAATACGCACCATCATGATAATGGGCGATGTGAACGGAATCATCGAAAGCCAAAACGACATTGGACTTTCTGGATTGTTAATGACCACTTGTGCCATCACAAACGAGAAGATAATTGGTGCGGTGATTGGCAACATGAATTGCTGCGAATCTGCTTCGTTATCAACGGCAGATCCAACAGCTGCAAAAAGAGCCGAATAAATCAAATATCCTCCTAAGAAATAGAATAAGAAACTGAATAGAATGACAGGAAAATCAATCTGGTTGATGCTGGCAAAAATCTCGTCAATAGCCTCTTGATTAAGTTCAGCAGAAACGGCTTCTTCACCTTCAGGAACCAATTGTTCGGTGGAGTTCATTGCCTGCTCAATACTTGTGGGAGAACCTTTGGAAAAGTGATCTTCGACCAACGCCTTTCCTCCAGAAATAAAAGCCGTTGAAAGCACAATCCAAAGTAAAAACTGCGTGAGACCGACCAGCGCAATGCCGATGATTTTACCCATCATCAGTTCAAACGGTTTGACAGATGAAATGATGACCTCGATAATTCGACTTGTCTTTTCCTCAATCACACCACGCATTACCTGCACGCCATAAAGGAAGATGAACATGTAAATCAGAATGCCGCTGAACATGCCCACAATCATGCTGAGTTCGGTGTTGCTTTTACTCTCTTCTCCTATCTCATCCAACTTAGTTGTAACGAGTCGGACATTGGTCTTTGCTGCCTCAATAGTGGCTTGATTAATCCCTGATTTAGCCAGTTTGAACTTCTCAATATCGTTCTCGATGGTGTTCTCGATGTAGCGAATCACATTGATTCCAGGCTGCTTGTCGTAGATAAGTTGAATACCACTCGGGCTAGACATGATATTCTTGTGGATGTAAAGCACCGCATCAAAATCATCGCTAGCAACCATCTGACTTTTGGCGCTATCCAGCCCCACTCCCACTTCTGGGAAAAAGAAATGGATGTTCTCCGTGTCGGTCATCCGTTCGTTGAACAGAAAACTATCGTCAATCACGAGAATATTGGCTTCGTCCTCGTCATTCATTGCCATCCAAATAGGCACAATCATCAAAGCCGCCATCAAAATCGGTCCAATGATGGTCATCACGATGAACGACTTCTTACGAACGCGCGTCAAGTATTCCCTCTGAATTATTAGTCCAATCTTGTTCATGGCTTCACATTTTCGCGGTTATACCTCTCAACTGCCTCAATAAAAATATCGTTCATGCTCGGAATCACTTCGTGAAAGCCTTTAACCTCCACCGTTCGCATAATATTCCCAAGCAATTGATTTGTGGTTGCGCCATTCACCAAACGAACGGTTGCGTCCATGTGGTCGTCTTCTACGTCATGGTTTAGCAATTCGCCATACGTTCCGAGTGAACTGCCCAATTGCATCATGGAACCTTCAAAATCTATGTTGTAGGTCTGCGTTCTGAAACGACTTCTAACCTCTTTTACCTCTCCTTCCAAGATGACTCTTGAATTGTTGATGAGGGCGATATGGTCGCACAATTCCTCTACCGAACCCATGTTGTGGGTAGAGAAAATGATGGTCGTTCCCTTCTTTTTCAATTCAAGAATTTCCGACTTGATGAGGTTGGTGTTGATGGGGTCAAATCCACTAAAAGGCTCATCCAGAATCAACAATTTCGGTTCGTGAAGAACCGTGATGATAAACTGAACTTTCTGCGCCATTCCCTTCGAAAGCTCTTCCACTTTCTTGTTCCACCAAGCCTGAATCCCAAACTTCTCAAACCAATATTTCAGTCGCTCAAGAGCCGCTTTCTTACTTAATCCTTTTAGCTGACACAGATACAAAGCCTGCTCGCCAACCTTCATTTTCTTGTAAAGTCCGCGCTCCTCTGGCAAATATCCAATCAAGCCGAGATGCTTCTCTTCCAAACGTTCGCCATTAAACCAAAGCTGCCCCGTGTCTGGACCAGTTATTTGATTGATGATGCGAATAAACGTGGTTTTACCAGCACCATTTGGGCCCAAAAGACCAAAGATGGAACCTTCGGGAACGGAGATGCTGATGTCTTCAATGGCCACATGACCCGCATAGGCCTTGCTTACATTTTCAGCACGAAAAATTGGATGGTTCAAAATTCTGAGTTGTTAGCGTTAATTTCTAATCACTATTCGCTGGTCGCTTTTCACTAGTTATGAAAGTAATCTTTCATCTTCTCAAAGAAACTCTTTTCGCTCTTTCCTGGATCAGGTCTGAAATTTTCAGAATCCTTCAATGCCTCCAAAGCTGTTTTTTCATCTTTCGAAAGTTTCTTCGGAATCCAAACATTGGCATGAACCAATATGTCGCCTTTCCGTCCATAATCAAGGTCAGGAAGCCCTTTTCCGCGCAAGCGCAAAAGCTTTCCGCTCTGCGTTCCTGGCTCAACTTTAATGCGAGCCTTTCCTTCGATAGTAGGAACCTCAACAGATGTTCCCAACGCTGCATCTATAAAACTGATGTAGAGTTCGTAGTGAAGATCCGTTCCATCGCGTTTTAGCTCTGGATGTTCCTCTTCCTCAACCAATACAATCAAATCTCCTGGAACACCGCTTTTAGCACCTGCATTTCCCTTTCCGCGAACAGAAAGCTGCATCTCATTCCCAACACCAGCAGGGATTTTCACTTCAATTACTTCTTCGCCTTTCACAATTCCATCACCATAGCAACTTGTGCATTTGTTGGTAATGGTCTGTCCTTGTCCGCTGCACGATGGACAGGTGCTTGCAGTTTGCATCTGACCCAAAGGCGTGTTCATCACACGCGTAACCTGACCACGACCACCACACGTTTGGCAGGTGTTCATTTTACCGTCAGCTGCACCAGTTCCTGTACATTTCGTACATCCAACGTACTTGTTCACCTTCAATTTCTTGGTGACACCGTTGGCAACTTCCTCCAAATTCAACTTCACACGAACACGAAGATTTGAGCCTTTGTTGACGCGTCTCCCGCCTCCACCTCCGAATCCGCCACCAAAACCACCTCCGCCACCTCCGAAAATATCTCCGAACTGGCTAAAAATGTCATCCATGCTCATGCCGCCTCCACCGAAGCCGCCTCCACCACCAAAACCGCCAGCTCCGCTCATTCCGGCATGGCCGTATTGATCGTAGCGTGCCTTTTTGTCGGCATTACTCAGTATTTCATACGCTTCTGCCGCTTCCTTAAACTTGGCCTCAGCACTCGCGTCATCTGGATTTTTATCGGGATGAAACTTAACCGCCATCTTGCGATAAGCCTTTTTTATCTCAGCAGCATCAGCACCCTTGCTAATGCCAAGTATTTCGTAATAGTCTCGTTTTGCCATGCTTATGTCCTTACGAGCCTACCACAACTTTGGCAAACCGTATCACTTTATCGTTCAGGTAATATCCCTTTTCCAATTCGTCAACCACCTTTCCTTTTAGGTCTTTGGTTGGTGCTGGAAATTGCGTGATGGCTTCATGAATCTCTGAATCAAATACCTCGCCTTTAGTCACCATTGGCTTCAGGCCTTTGTTCTCCAATTCCTTCACCAATTTGTGGTAAATAAGCTCTACACCTTCCTTCACACTTGGGACATCCGTGGCCATTTCCATGTTGGTGCGAGCACGCTCAAAATCATCAATGATTGGAAGAAGTAATTTGATAAAATCCTCACCTCCCGACTTCAATAAGTCGATGCGCTCCTTCGTAGTTCGCTTTCTAAAATTCTCGAAATCAGAATACAACCTCAAGTATTTATCGTTCAGCGCTTTGTAATCTTCCTGCAACACTTCGAGCGGGTCGGTATTTTCCACCACACCTTCAGCTCCATCCTGATTATCAGTTCCCTCGTTTTCAACCGCGTCTGTCGGCCACTCAGCGTTCAACTCTTCATCCTTCTTACTTCCCATTTCGAATTTCGTTTTTCCTATTACAGATTTCCAATTTATGACGTTACCGTCAACCTGCCGCTACTATCAAATAATCTGCCTTAGCCCAACTTGGGACAAATTGGCAGACAAAAGCCGTTTTTAAGCGGGTGCAAAAGTAAAAAAGGCAGGGTGTGCGCCACCCTGCCTTTCATTCAATAATTTATTGAAGTGTTTACTTCACCAATTTCTGCAACTCTGCATGCAAATTGGCTCCTCTCAAATTCTTAGCGAGAATAACGCCATTCTCATCCAATAGGAAGTTCCCCGGAATAGAACGTACGCCATAGGTGGCAGCACCAGCACTGTTCCAACCTCCAAGGTCGCTCACGTTGGTCCAATTCAATCCATCTTGCTTGATGGCACCAACCCATGCATCTTGGCTTTTGTCTAACGACACGCCATAAACCTCAAATCCTTTTGCCGACTTGTAAGAAGCTGATTTAAACTTGTTGTAAGCCGCCACCACATTCGGATTCTCAATACGGCATGGTCTACACCATGAAGCCCAGAAATCAATCAACACCACTTTTCCGCGAAGCGAAGAAAGGCTAACCTCTTTTCCTTCTGGGTTCTTGAACTTAAGGTCTGGCGCAACATCACCAATGTTCAATCCTACCTTCTTATCCTGTACTTCGGTGTTATCGCCATTGCCACCACCTGCAAACGCAGCCTGACCAACCAAGAGCAATCCGAAAGCAACAATAAATCCTATCCTTTTCATATCTATAATTTGTACAAAGTTAATATCCGTCTTAAAAACATCCGGTCTTTTGACCGACAGGCACTAAATGCAACAACCATACCAGCTGTACAGTTGATTAGTTATTAGTTGATTGGTTAATTAGTTACAAGGAGTCGCATCAACCAGCCAACCTCATCAACTAATCAACTCTATAAACTTCATCAACTAATCAACTTCATATCTTGTCAACTCAATAAACTACAATCTCTTAATACTCGCCCCGATGGCATTTAACCGCGTATCAATGTTCTGATAGCCACGGTCAATCTGTTCAATATTATGAATCAAGCTCTTTCCATCAGCAGAAAGGGCCGCAATAAGCAACGAAACCCCCGCACGAATATCGGGGCTGGTCATCTGAATTCCTCTAAGTGGAATTTGATGATCCAAACCAATAACCGTAGCACGATGCGGATCGCAAAGAATAATCTTGGCACCCATATCAATCAGTTTATCCACGAAGAACAAACGGCTTTCAAACATCTTCTGATGAATGAGTACGCTTCCTCTGGCTTGAGCCGCCACAACCAATACAATGCTCAACAAATCGGGTGTAAAGCCAGGCCAAGGCGCATCTGCAATAGTCAAAATAGAACCATCTATAAACGACTCAATCTCGTAATGTTCCTGAGATGGAATGAATAAATCATCTCCTCTCAGCTCCATCTGAATTCCCAGTTTGCTAAAAATGGTTGGAATGATTCCCAAATCAGGGTAACTCACGTTCTTAATGGTAATCTCCGATTTGGTCATAGCCGCCAAACCGATAAATGAACCAATCTCAATCATATCAGGCAAACAACGATGCTCCGTTCCTCCCAATGATTCAACGCCATCAACGATAAGCATGTTTGAACCAATGCCCGAAATGTTGGCGCCCATTCGGTTAAGCATTTTACAAAGCTGTTGCAAGTATGGTTCGCAAGCGGCATTGTAAATGGTGGTGCGTCCTTTGGCTAGCACGGCAGCCATCACAATATTGGCAGTTCCGGTTACAGAAGCTTCATCAAGCAACATGTAGCAACCTTTTAGATTGCTAGACTCTACCTTATAGAACTGTTGCTCTGCGTTGTATTCAAACTTAGCTCCGAGTTTCTGAAAGCCGATGAAGTGCGTGTCCAGTCTTCTTCTGCCAATCTTATCTCCTCCCGGCTGTGGAATGTATCCTTTGCCAAAACGGCCCAACATAGGTCCAACAATCATGATGGATCCGCGAAGTCCTCCTCCTTTTTTCTTGTATTCATCAGAATAAAGATGCTCCAGATTGACATTATCTGCCTGAAACTCGTAGGTGTCTTCTGCCAATTGCTTCACCTTCACGCCAAGATCGGCCAAAAGCTCAATAAGCTTATTCACATCCCTAATGTTGGGAATGTTTGAAATGGTGACTTTCTCAGGAGTGAGCAGAACCGCACACAGAATCTGTAAAGCTTCATTCTTGGCTCCTTGAGGAACCAATTCTCCTTTCAGTTTGTTTCCGCCAATAATCTCGAATGATGCCATGCTTAGTTTCTGGGATTTCTTCTACCTGAATTGTTTTTCTTGCGCTTGCCGCCTGATCGACCACCACCTTTTCGCTGGCGATTCTGATTGTTGCTAGCCTGCTGCGTTGTATCGATAAGATCGCGCGAATGCTCTAGCTCCGTGTCTTCTGGAAGATTGATCTTTCCACCCGACATGTCTCTCAAATTCTTTAGGATGACACGATTTTCCACCGTATCACGGTTCCAATTCAAATAAGCCCGCTTCATGGTATTGGCAAGTGCCACTCCCATTTTCAAACGGTCTTCTTCGCTTTCAACAGCAGCTACTTTCTTAATCAACGCCTCAATTACACGTCCGTAATGGCGATGCGCAATCTCATTCTCAGGATAAGGAATCTTATCTGGTCCTTTCTCAAAATCTTCTTTAACTGGCTTTGGGAATGGCGAATCGACATCAAAATCGAACCCAGAAATAATGAACATGTGATCCCATATCTTATGAGTCAAATCTTCGTTTCCCTTTAAAGCAGGGTTTACCTGCCCCATTACTTTGATAATGGAATTGGCAGCCTTGTTCCGTTCGTTCTTGTCCTCCAATGTCTTGGCGAACTCAATCATCTTCTGAATATTACGGCCATACTCGGGAATCTGCATTTGCTCCCTAGCCGTATTGTACTCCATTTCATAATCTAAACTCATCGCTTCTGTCTAATTGGTCACAAAATAAAGAAAGTAGTTGCCAAAAAAACGAAAGCCCCTCGAAAGGGGCTTTCAGTTTGGAAAGTTAATGGTTATTAGGTTATTAAACTGGCTCTGGTTCCCTCCCCAATAACCGCTTAACCCAATAACAAATAACTAGTATCTGTAATATTCTGGCTTGTATGGGCCGTCAACCGTTACACCGATGTACTTGGCTTGATCTTCAGTAAGTTCTTCCAACTCAACTCCAATCTTAGCTAGGTGCAAACGAGCAACTTTTTCATCCAAATGCTTTGGAAGCATGTAAACATCATTGTTGTAAGCTTTCGCATTTGTCCAAAGCTCCAATTGCGCCAACGTTTGGTTGGTGAACGAGTTTGACATGACGAATGATGGATGACCTGTAGCACATCCAAGGTTCACCAATCGACCTTCAGCCAAAACGATGATTTCGTTACCATCTACGTTGTAAACATCAACCTGAGGCTTGATTTCATCTTTCGTAGAACCATAGTTCTTGTTCAACCAAGCCATGTCGATTTCGTTATCGAAGTGACCGATGTTGCAAACGATGGTTTTATCGTGCATCGCCTTGAAGTGCTCTCCTTTGATGATGTCTTTGTTTCCTGTTGCAGTAACAACAATATCGGCACGTGGAATTGCGGTTGCCATTGGCTTAACCTCAAATCCGTCCATTGCAGCTTGCAAAGCACAAATTGGGTCAATCTCAGTAACAATTACACGAACTCCAGCACCACGAAGTGAAGCTGCAGAACCTTTACCAACATCTCCGTATCCAGCAACAACAGCCACTTTTCCGGCCATCATTACGTCAGTTGCTCTTCGGATAGAATCTACCAACGATTCTTTGCAACCGTATTTGTTATCAAACTTAGACTTAGTAACTGAGTCATTGATATTGATAGCAGGCATTGGAAGCGTTCCAGCCTTCACACGCTCATACAATCTGTGAACTCCAGTTGTAGTTTCCTCAGAAATTCCTTTGATGTCTTTCACCAATTCAGGAAAACGATCCAAAACCATGTTGGTCAAATCACCTCCATCATCCAAAATCATGTTCAAAGGCTCTCCTCCTTCAAAAGCGAAAAGCGTTTGCTCAATACACCAATCAAAATCCTTCTCATTCAAACCTTTCCAAGCAAAAACAGGAATACCAGCAGCAGCAATTGCAGCAGCAGCATGATCTTGAGTTGAGAAGATATTACATGAAGACCAAGTAACCTCAGCACCCAAAGCAGTCAGGGTCTCGATAAGAACCGCTGTTTGAATAGTCATGTGAAGACATCCTGCGATGCGAGCTCCTTTCAAAGGTTGGCTTGCTCCGAATTCTTCTCTCAATGACATTAGACCTGGCATTTCTGCCTCAGCCAATTTCATTTCTTTTCTACCCCAAGCCGCGAGGCTGATGTCTTTTACTTTGTACTTCAATTGTTCTGCTGTATTACTCATCTATATATGTTTTCTTATGGAAACGGGCACAAAAGTACGTTATAGCTTAGACTTAGCCAATTCGACCTTATTCCTTTATCACCTTTCGGATAACAGATTGGCCATTACTAAGTTCAATGCGGAGCAGATAATTTCCTGCTGATAAGTGCGATGCATTGATGGTCTTTTTTCCAGCTGCACCAACCGAGGCACCGAACACAACACTTCCTTTGGAATCAAACAACTCCAGCTTTTCCATGGAAGTACCAGTTACGTTGATTTCGTTCGCAAAAGGATTGGGGTGAACTCGAACATCAACTTCATTTGCTCCACTGATTCCTGTAACCAAACCTTGCCCTTCAATCACTTCCATAAACTGATTTACGTTCAAATCATAGTAGCGATCAACTCCTCCTCCATACCATATTACCTGAAGTGAATCTACGACTAGGCTATTTCCTAAACCGAAATGTGCCACCTGCCAATGCTGCGAATTGAAGCTGCTTTCCCCTCCTATCTCGCGCATTTGCGATTGCCCATTTATGTAAACAACAACTTTTGCCCCAATTCCGTTGGTATTGTTCTGAACGCCAGTGGCCTTCACTTCCAGCCAATTCTTAGGAGGAGAATCATTCCTATATAAGAAGCTATTAGATGTTCCATTAATCGAATCGGTGATGCCGATGAAGACATCCAAGTCACCATCCAAATCATAATCGCAGTAAGCCAAAGCACGAGAAACGTAGGTATCGGCCACTCCAGTTTCAAAAGAAACATCTACGAAATCTCCATTTCCATCATTCAGAAAAAGTCTGTTTGAGTCCAGAGCTGGCCACGGATAATCGTATCTCAATGAGCCATTTGCAACCATCAAGTCTTCGTCCATGTCGTTATCAATGTCGAGAAAACCAGTTCCCCAACCAACATTCCAATGCCGAACTGAAAGACCTTGCACCCAAACAGAATCGTTTTTCAATCCACGGTCAACCATTTCCTCTTCGTAACCTGAAAGTGAACTGACCATCAACTTATCGTTCCGAATGTTGGTGATGTAATAATCGAACACACCATCAGCATTCACATCCGTTCGGGCAACTCCCATTCCGTTCATCGCCATATCCAGCCCTAGGTCATTGGCCACATCCACAAAACCTATTTGCGGAAAATCATTACGGAACATTTTATTCTCGCTGTTGCCATAAAAGAAACCGAAATCATTGGACACAAAAAGATCAGGATCGTGGTCGTTATCAAAATCGGTCACGATGACCCCCAGGGCACAGCCCAGCGTATCATCAAGTCCCAGCTCGGCAGCTTTTTCGGTAAATGTGCCATTGCCATTGTTCTCATAATAAAAGTTGGCCTCAGAATCAACAGAAAAATTTGGGCCGTTGATTGTGACCTCCATATTTCTTGACCAATTGCAGATAAAAAGATCCAACCATCCATCCATGTTGAGGTCGCCAAATGTGGCTCCGAAGCTATTGGCTGCATGCTGAGCTCCAGCCCAATTGGGTTGAACAGCAAATGTTCCATCACCATTATTCAAGAAAAGGTAATTACCAGCAGTTTTGAAAGTGGTGACCAGAATATCATCCCATCCATCTCGATTGACATCGCCCGTGGTTACGCCATCAGTAAAAACGTTAGCAATAACGCTTAATCCCGCATCAGCGGTTCTGTCTGTAAATGTCCCGTCTCCATTATTTCTAAAAAGCGCATCTGCCGTTCTACCTCCAGTAAGATAAAGGTCATACCAACCATCATTGTCATAATCGAACCAAGCTGCGCCACCTTGGGCTGGCATTTCAAAATCGCTCATTACGGCATGATGGGTAATCCCAACAGACGGAGCAACATCGGTCAGTATCGGCTGCGTAAATGCTGTCGTTCCGATTATCGAAGCGAGAAATACAAAAACAACATTTTTCATGGTCGGGTTATCTGAAAATGGTGATCGTCCCCATTTTATTGAATCCTTTTCCTGTGTACCAGGTCAAATCGATCTGGTAGGAATAGGCTCCTTGCGGCACCTGCTTACCAGTTTTCATATTGGAGCCATCCCAAAAATTGGTTACATCAAAGGTTTCCCATTGTAGTTTCCCCCAACGGTCGTAAATCTGAAGATGCCACTCCACAATTCCTTTCTGCTTAATCTCAAACACATCGTTCGTTCCATCTCCGTTTGGGGTAAAGGCAGTTTGAATAAAGAAGGTTTCCTGCTCCCAAACTCGATACGGAATGACAATCGTATCAGGACATCCGATCTCTCGCATCACAATCAACTGAACATCAAACAGCCCCGAATCTTGAAAAACACCAACGGCATCAAACTGATTATCCACCGTATAGCCATTTCCGAAATCCCAATAAGAAGAATCTGGAACGACATTGTAACTCGTGTTCCAAAATTCCATGGTGGTATCTGGCAACTGAAGCGCCACACTGTCTGGATAGAAATCCGCAACTGGATGGGCTCTTACTTCCATAAATAACTTGGTAGAATCCTCACAGCCCGTAATCCGATTGACCACGTGTTGCGTAACCACATACCATCCTTCTTCTTCAAAGGTGTATTCAATTACATCAACCACGCTGCCATTCACCTCAATGGTGGTGTCCTTATCGCTGAAATGGTAATACCAATTGGTGATGTCCATATCAGCCTGCGATGTATCGTTGAAGAATATCGGCAATTCAGAACAGACAACGTTCGTATCAACCCACATTCCAGCAACTGGAGACCGATGAACGATAATAGTAACGGGCGTTGCATCGGCAGAACACTGATCTTCTGAATAAACGGTGAGGTTGACCGTGTACGTTCCTGGATCGTTGAAGGTGTGATACGGGTTCTCAAGGTCGCTGGCGTTGGAAACCAGACCTGAGTTCACATCTCCAAAATCCCATTCCCAAGTTGATGCATTGACCGAATTATCATAAAACCGCAAATCTGTTGAATCACAGATCTCCGTCTCGGTTACCATAATCTCAGCAGTGGGCACAATCAATGGTTCAATCATGTTAGGGACTACCAGCGTATCGGCAAATATTCCGTTTGATGCAGTAAGTGTGATGGTGTATGGCCCGCCACTTGTATAGGTATAACTTGGATTCTGCTGATCAGAAAGACTTCCATCACCGAAATCCCAAAGCCATTCAATCGGATTACCAAAACTTGTGTCTGTAAACGCAACGGTGGTTGACCCACACTGAGCGTTGACCGTATACGTAAATCCAGCATAGACGTATGGCGGAAGCACAATATCAACAGGAACATCGCACGTAGCGGAACATCCGAAGGTGTCAATCACCTCCACATTGGCATTGTAAAGACCTGTTCCTCCATAAAGATGTGCTGGGTTTTGAGTCGTATCTGAACCACCATCTCCGAACTGCCAGAAGAATTCATAAGGCGCAGTACCTACCGAAACAGCCGCATTCAAGCCCGTATTTGCACCCAAATAACTCGCTGTCACATTGCTGCAATCAACCACAGGAGTTGGATGAACGATGACGGTGATAGTCTCAGAGTTCACGGTTGGCGTAATCGGGCACGGATAAGAACTGGTCATTCTTACTCGAATTTGGTCTCCATTATTGATGAAATTTGGGGTAAAGGATGGCCCAGTACCTCCACTCACTCCATTCTGAAACCATTGATACGTTGGACTCGGTCCTCCAGCATAAGGAATCGCACCAAAAGTGATGGATTCTCCTTCGCAAATCTCTGTTGATGTAGCCGTGATAAAAACATCTGGTTCCACAACTGGCATGACAACCACATAATGCGTATCAATCTTAGCCCAACCGCAGCAAGGTGATTGAGTCTGAAGCGTGACCATATATGTTCCAACATTGGCGTATGTGTGAGAAGGTGCTCCAAGAGAACTTGTATTAGCAGCGCCTGTTGATGGGTCGCCAAAATTCCAGCGATAACCTTGAACGTTGAAACTAATTGGCCATGTAGCAGAGAAATTCACCACATCTCCTGGACAGATGGTGTCATCCGCTTGAATTGTTGGCAGATAAGGAGTTCCATCGATAAAAATGTTCACGAATTCGGATAGGAAATAAGGAACTCCGTTCGACACCATGGTGAGGTCGAATGCGCCCATTCCTGTGTATTGCGCTAAGGTGCTTTGTCCAACCGTGTTGATTGGAACAGTGCTTCCTTCATAGAACCATTCGATGATACCGCTTGAGTTGGTTGAATAATAGATATCAGAGAAGGTACATCCAGTAGAACCTAGCGTAATGTTCGGCTCCACATTGGCTGCCAAATTGGTTTGAATGGTCTGAATGCCAGTTGGCTCTTCGTACAAAGGCTGACTAACTCCGGGAGAGCCGTTTCCGCCATTTCCGCCATCACCAGCGGCACTTCCATCGCCACCTTGACCTCCGCGACCGCAACCTTGGCCGCCCCAACCTCCAAGGCCACCTTGTCCGCCCAATCCACCGGGAAAACCACCAATACCACCTAGTCCCGGAAGACCAGAATTAAGTACGCAATCATTCAGAACACCACCTGCACCATTGTTTGAAATGTAGAGTCCGAATGAACCTCCACCACCAGAACCACCTGTTGCACCCGAACCTGCTTGACCTCCTTCACCACCGCCACCGCCTCCTGGACCAGATCCATTATCTCCGAAAAGTGCGCCTCCATGCGAACCACATCCGCCACCGCCTCCGCCACCAGCGCCATGGACTCCATCGTCACCATTCACACCATCACCCGGTACAAAAAAGCCTCCTATATGAGCAGGAATTCCATCAACTCCATCAAGTCCATCGGCTCCTGGAGGCGCGGCATCTACCCCATTCTGTCCGTAATTATTGGCTCCTGCCGTACAAGAACCTACTAACCAAACACATGGGCTTGGGGTTGCATTTCTCCACCCTGGACCACCTGGCCCTCCTGTACCCGGATTTGGTCCAGAACCTACTTGTCCCGGATTTCCAGGATAACCATCTCCAAGATCGATTGCCCAAGGAGGCCAAAAATCGGCTGCTCTTCCTTCAGGGCCACCGTCTCCACCATTTCCTCCTGCAGAAGCTCCACCCCAAGAACTACCTCCTGCTCCTCCCGCATAATTTCCATCGCCACAATCATTTCCGTCCTGTCCGAGGCCTCCATCTACACCAAAAAGACCATCAACTCCAGAACTTCCATCTACACCGCTAGAGCCGTTTCCAGCAGTTGACCTGATTCTACTTAAAGAGTAATTAGAACAACCATCAATATAAATTCCATAAGTTGTAACTCCAACCCCTCCTGCATCATCTACTCGAACAGAAAGGTCATGAAGATGAAAATCTGTCAATCCAACGGCTGAGATAGCCACAATCCTATCTGGTGTTGGCGTAACATTCGTATTGTTTCTATGAATGAGTGTTGGGGCATTATTCGACTTTATCCAAGTAACAGGATTAAATCCTCCTTCAATGGTAACTCCGCCAATTAAATCAATCGTGTTTGAAATAGGGTACGTTCCCTCTGCCATTCGGATGTGGTCAACTCCGGGCGAGACCAATGTCAGAGCATTTAGAAAATTGGTTGGACCAGCTTTAGTTCCGCTTCCAGAACCATTTGGAGTGACATAGATGATATCGCATTCTTGCGCTGAACTGAATGCCGAAAGCAGCACACAAAACAACCCGAACACAAATCCTTTCTTCAACATCATCATTTGACAATAAACGGAAGAGAATGTTCCACCTTATCCGTACTCATGGTCAGAACGTATGACCCTTCTGCGAGTTGTGTCAAATCAAATCTATTCCTATTCACTCCAGTAATTAAGTTCCACTGTTCGGAATGAACTGTCCGACCTAAGACATCAATAATTCGAAGTTCAACTTTCCTATTCGTCTCTGAAAACACAGCCATCTCAATTAAATCTGATGCTGGGTTCGGAAACAACGTTGCTTGTAAATCGACCGTTAAATCTTCTATTCCAACATTCACCTTTGATGACAACGTAATACTACTAGCGCAACCGTAACTATTGCTAACCGTGAGTGATACATTGTACGAACCATTGGAGTCAAAGACATGTAGCGGATTTTGCTCGGTGCTGGTATTATCAGACCCAGAAGAAGGATCACCAAAATCCCAAAGCCAACCGTCAGCAAAGAGCGAATTATCTGCAAACTGAACCGTATCGCTACCTGTTGACGTGTTGAGTTCATAACTTTGGAAACTGGCCACTGGAGTCGGATTAACCACAATCTGACTGAATACAGCCACCGAATCGTTTCCGTTTCCTGCATAAACCCAAAGCGCTACATCATAAGTTCCAGCGGTGGCATACGTATGCAACGGACTTATTTGAGTGGATGCATTCCCATCTCCAAAGTCCCAATAATTGGTTACTGCATTCTGACTCAAATTACTGAATTGAACATCAAAGGGCGCGCAACCGACCACCGTATCTACCATAAACGCAGCAGAAAGATTTGGAGAAATGGTCATGAATGTTTGGCACGATACGTTACATCCGAGCGAATCGAATACATTGACCGTTGCTGTATAAACTCCTGCATTCTGATAAATGTGCTCTACCGTTTCACCAAAACCCAGCGAGCCATCACCAAACGACCAGAAATAATCAAATGGTGCAAGACCACCTGTAGTTACTGCAACTTGGAAATAAGTGGGTTCGTCTGAAAGGAATGAATCCGCCTGACACGTGAGTTCGGGCGGGGCAATCACATTCACCGTAATAGCATTTGACATGGCGGTTTCGCCCGTGGCACAACCCAAAGATGAGGTTACTTCGAGCGTGACCTGATCGCCATCTTGAAGTTGATTCGTGGTAAAAACTGGAGCATTACCACCTGCAGGACTACCATTTATTTGCCAAGTATAAGTTGGAGTTGACCCGACATTTTGAGCCGTAGCTGTAAAGGTCACTTCCGTGAGTTCGCAAACCGTATTGGTTGTGTCCGCAAATTCGGTCTGAATGGACGTGGCAGGCAGAATGATGGAATCTACCACAATCATAATCGTATCAGTAAAAGATTGCCCGCAACATTCCGTTTCTGTAGTAAGCGTAAGTTGATAAACACCTGCCGAATCGAATACAACTCCAAGCAGATTGAAATAACTCGGACCATTGTAAACCACGGTATCGCCAACTACATTATTCAACGTCCAGATGTAATTGTTAGCTGAAATGGAACTATTGAAATCAGCAATATCTCCTTCGCAAAGTTGGGTTGGACCAGTCTGAATCTGTGGGTCCAATGCTGGAACAACTGCATGAATATCTACGAAATCGGTATAGGTGAATGCAATTCCATTGACCACAAGCGTGAACGTTTTGAAGCCCGGAGTAGAGAAACTGGCCACTGCTGTTTGGCCATGTGCTGATGAAGGCGTAGATCCAGCACCGAAAAACCATTGAAGTGTTCCCGTTGCATCCGTAGAAAAGGTGACGGGCGCATTTGTGCATCCACCAAATTCAACGTTAACAAGTGGTTGCGAGAGTCCATAAATGTTCTGAAGCACCATATTTTGTCCATTCGGATGCTGATACAATTGTTCAGATATTCCATTTGAACCTTGACCGCCTTGACCGCCATTTCCGCCATTTCCGCCTCGACCTCCGCTACCGCCCGCGCCAATATCACATGCTGAAAATAACGCACCACCTTCTCCACCTGCACCGCCTTGACCGCCATTTCCGCCAGCTCCGCCTGGGCCGCCAAAACCTGCCAATCCAGATTGAAGCTCACAATCTTTCATCACGCCATTAAATCCATTATTCCAAACAAAAACTCCGAATGAGCCTCCTGCACCTTGACCTCCACCTCCACCGAGACCACCACCACCACCTTCACCACCTCCAGCACCACCAGCACCAGTTCCATTACTATTTGGCGGTATCGTATCAGCAGAAATAAATGGTGGAATCTCAGGAATAGCAATCCAAACGATTCCGCCTTGCGAACCACCTCCACCTCCGCCTCCACCTCCAGAAGCATTTCCACCAACTAAACCAAATGTTCCTGCCCCCGGAGTGAAATATCCACCACCATAAGAGTATGCTCCCGGAACACCTTGCAAACCAGCAACACCGTCACCTCCATCTCCACCAAATTCACCATCGTTGGCTGGTGTTCTATCACATTGGGTTGAAATTACTGCCGTAAATAATTCCTGACCGCCAGTTCCTGCATATCCAGAACTTGGGCCTTGACCGTTATCTCCAGTAAGACCGGGGTATGCCTGTCCGCCAGCAGGGAATTGATACGTTCCGCGTTGTCCGCCATTGCCACCATCGCCCCCTCGATTACTTCCAGCAAATGAGCAGCAGGCTCCTGCACCGCCTTCATTATTTCCGCTTGAATCCTCCTCACCAGGCTGACCATTGTCGCCAATAGCTCCAGCGGGACCAGAACCGCCAGGAGAACCCGGCACTCCGTTTCCTCCATTTCCAGCTACAATCTTGCATCTGACCAATTTGTAATCAGAGCAATTATTGAGATAAACTCCATAAGTGGAAACGCCTTGACCCAGAGCATTAGAAGTTCGGATGGTAAGGTCTTGAAGTCTGAAATTCGATTTCCCGATACATTCAACCGCAATCAGCCTCGGTGGCCCCATCTGCGGATTGGCCGGATCCCTGAAAAGCGTGGTAATGGCACCATTATCCTTAATCCAACTTGCGTTGAATCCTCCGATTAACTGCGCATTATTTGGAATGATAAGTGCTGCCGTCAACACGTAAGTTCCACCCTGCAGGTAAACCTTGTCGGCATTTCCACCAAGCATCGCAACTCCTGTCAAAAGATCCACTGGATCCGCAGCAGTACCTGCACTTGTAGATGTTCCTGTTACGGAAACATGAATAATATCTGAGAACTGCTGACTACCGAGCCCGGTACAACTTTGGCCGAAGCTGAATATCGGCAACAAAAGGGCGATAAAAAAAAGGGATGCCTTATAAGTTAGATTCAACTGTATCTCTACTTTAATTTCGTTTACCTCAAAATATTGCCGCAAGTTCGGCATTGGTTGCAGGTTATGCAAATCAATAAGAGCTCCAATAAACTCGTCTTACAAACGGAGTTATGAAAAGATGGTTGCTGCTACCGAACAGAGAATCACATTAAGTCGAAAGTTTCTGGTTGAGTATCGAATCGTTAACCAAAAAAGTCATTAAACCACGTTCATTCGTTAAGTTTGCAACCCGAAAGATGAATGTACTAAACCATCTAATACAGGCAAAACAGGAACAACGAAAGTTGTTTTCTCTACTTATAGACCCTGATAAAACAGGCGGAAATGAGTTGGAACGCACTGTTGTTTCTGCCATAAGTGCTGGCGTTGACATGTTTTTTGTGGGCGGAAGCTTGCTTGTGAGTAACTCGCTTTCTGATTGCGTTCAAATTATAAAAGCCAACTGTAATATTCCGGTTGTTCTTTTTCCTGGCGATAATATGCAAGTGGTTCCGAATGCGGATGCCATTCTTCTTTTGTCTGTGATTTCTGGCAGAAATGCTGAAATGTTAATTGGCAAGCATGTGGTTGCCGCTCCACGATTGAAGAACAGCGGTTTAGAGATTATTCCAACTGGTTATATGCTCATTGATAGCGGAAGACCAACTACTGCTTCTTACATGAGCAACACCAATCCGTTGCCTCACGATAAAGATGATATTGCAGCTTGCACAGCCATGGCAGGAGAAATGCTTGGCATGAAAACCATCTTTATGGATGGCGGTTCGGGAGCTCAGAATGCAGTTTCTACCAGCATGATTAAGCGCGTTTCTGACCATGTTGATGTTCCGATTATTGTTGGTGGTGGATTGAAAACCCCAGAAATGGCAAAAGCTCGATTTGATGCTGGCGCAACCGTTGTGGTTGTTGGGAATGCCATCGAAAAAGACAGTTCGCTGCTTCAAGAATTGGCCAGCGCTAAATTCTAACCGATGAAAGTTACGCTTGAGATAACGATGTATCCATTAACCGATGGATTCAAAGAAGCTGTAAAAGATTTTCTTCGAAGGCTGAATAAGTTTGAGAACATTGAAGTCATAACTAACGGAGTTAGCACGCAAGTTTTTGGAGAATATGATGATGTAATGTCGGCCTACACGCAGGCGTTGAAACCTTCGATGGAATCAGGAACTCCAATTGCCGCAGTTTCCAAAATTATCAACAGTCATCTTCCGCCCGACCGCTGGGATTTGAGCCAATGGACCTAAGTTCCATTTTGGAATATTCGGCCATCATTTTGGCCATTCTTTATGTAATCTTAGCTACAAGAGGAAGCATTTGGTGTTGGCTTCCAGCCTTTGTCAGTTCGGGGATTTACGTTTATCTCACGTACTCGGCCAACCTCATTGGAGAATCATTCATTAGTATCTTTTATGTTTTAATGGCTGTATATGGTTGGTGGCAATGGAGCTTCGGAAAACGAAAAGATGAGTTTCTGAAAATTGCCGAATGGCGCACGTCTCATCACGTTCGATCCATTCTTTTAGGTCTTGTATTAGCAGGAATTTTAGGGAAAAGCTTTGAATTGATTTTCAATTCGGCTATGCCGTATCTGGATGCATTTACCACCTCTTTCAGTCTGATTGCCACATTTATGGTTACTCGGAAAATTCTCTCCAATTGGATTTATTGGATTGTGATTGATGCATTCAACATCTATCTATATTGGAACCGTGGACTGGAACCAACAGCAGGGTTGTATGTGGTGTACACGCTTTTGGCATTTGTTGGATTTTTGAGTTGGCACAAAGAATGGAAGAAGGAAAGGAGATTTTTGCCTGCGTAGGTCCAGAAAGCACGGGTAAAACCATGCTTTGCGAGGAGTTGGCATCTCATTTCAATGGAGTTGTTGTTCCCGAATTTTCAAGGGAATATCTAACTGAGAAAGATGGACACTACGAAGAATGTGACCTTCTGATTATTGCTCAAAAGCAACTCGAACTCGAAAACCGAATAATTGCTAAAGCAAATGGGTCGATTTTTTGCGATACCGACATTCTAGTCATCCTCATCTGGCATCAATTCAAATACGGAAAGCGAAACAAGGAAATTGAAAAGCTTTTTGATAAGCAACAGCCGCGCAACTACTTAATCACGTATCCAGATTTGGAATGGATTGCTGATCCACTGCGCGAAAACCCGAATGACCTTTTGCAACTATTCAAGTTGTACGAGATGTCGTTAAAAACAATTGGAGCAGACTATCGCATAATTAAAGGGCAAGACGAGCAGCGTTTAACAAATGCCATCGAGGCCGTTTCTTCTTTTACACAGAGGGAAAGTTGAGGGCCGGAGATTCACAGAGGAATCTACAGTGGTAGGCTTTTCTCTGTGTATCACTATTTCTCAAATTAAATCTCTCCCGAATGGTCGCAGGGCAAACGCACTAAAAAAAATGATGACCTGTCTTTACGAAAACACACTTTTATGGCCACAGAAACACAGAATTCTCAGAATGGACACAGAAAATTTTTCTTTTCCTCTGTGAAAACCTCTGTGAGTTCTGTGTTTCTGTGGCTATCCCATGTTGTCCCTCACGTTTGGACGTGAATAAGGATAGTATAAAAGTTTAATGCGTTTGCCCTGCGAATGGTCGGGACAAGTTGTGCAATAATCTGCGCATATTTGAAGCATGAGCTTCTCATCGACTATCGAAAAAACCTTCAAAGCATTATTGCCAGCGCCATTCACCATTGCAGTGGTATTGACCATTGTAACGATGGTTTTGGCTTTTACTCTCACATCATCTCAGTTAACAGGAATTGACCGCGTAATTGAAGTTTTTGGCTTCTGGGAATCTGGTATTTGGAATGCTCCACTGCTAGTTTTTGCCATGCAAATGATGTTGATGTTGGTTTTGGGCCACACGTTGGCGCTGACCAAACCAGTAGATTCCGTCATCAGCTTCGCAACACGATTCTGCACAAGCACAGCCAATGCCGCAGCAATCGTCACTTTTCTCACCGTTCTGGTTGCGCTTTTTAATTGGGGATTGGGGCTAATTTTCGGAGCCATTCTCGCGCGAAAAGTGGGCGAACATGCCGTTAGAAATAATCTAGAACTGAATTATCCATTGATTGGAGCGGCAGGTTATTCGGGGCTGATGGTTTGGCATGGCGGCATATCTGGTTCCGCACCTATAAAAGTGGCCGAAGAAGGTCACATCTCTACTTTGATGTCAAACATCGTTTCTCCAGAACAACTCCAGCTCTTACCCGACCCTGTTTCATTCTCAGAAACGGTATTTGGCTCGATGAATATTGCGGCAACTTTACTCGTAGTAATCGTTCTGCCAGCCTTTATGTACTTCATGGGAAAACGCTCATCTACAGGAGCATTTCTTCCTTTGACTAAATCAGATTTAACTTTAGAATCTATAGACGTTTCAGGCGCAGAAAAATTAGATCATTCGCGGTTTTTCGGACTGGGAATTGGCCTCATCATCTCTGTTTATTGTACCTACTTGGCGGCAAATAATTTCTCTACGAGCGGATTTGGATTCATCACTCCAAACTTTATCAATCTCTTGCTTTTGGGAATGTGTCTTTTGCTTCACCGAAGCTTTTTCAAATTCCTTAAAGCCATTGACGAAGCTATCGGAGGCGCTTCTGGAATACTCATTCAATTCCCCTTGTATTTCGGCATCATGGGCATTATGACCAGCTCTGGATTGGTTCAACTTTTTTCAGACTTTTTCGTGAACATTTCAAACGAAATCACCTTTCCGATATTCACTTTTATTAGTGCTGGAATTGTGAACATTTTCGTTCCGAGTGGGGGCGGACAATGGGGTGTTCAAGGTCCAATCATTCTGCAAGCAGCCATGGAACTTGGCGCAAACATTCCAAAAAGTATCATGGCGTTGGCCTATGGTGACCAATTAACAAACATGCTTCAGCCATTTTGGGCTCTTCCGTTGCTTGGAATCACTGGTCTGAAAGCCAAGGAGATTCTGCCATATTCTGTGGCGTTGATGGTGGTCGGGGCAATTATTTACGTTTCTGTTTTACTTGTGTTTTGAGTTATTACACAGAGATGAAAAGGAGTTTTAGAGATGCACAGAGAGAACAATAAAGGATAGGGCCACATTGAATTTTAGAGATGTACGGAGAGAACAATAATAGAAACGAGCTTACTGGACTTATTATAGGTGCAGCAATAGAAGTACACCGCGAACTTGGTCCAGGTCTTTTAGAGTCTGTCTATCAATCTTGCCTGTTGATGGAACTGAAAGAGCTGGGACTTGGGATAAAGACAGAACTTCCCTTACCTGTCATTTACAAAGGAATTCAACTGGATCAAGGTTACAGAATAGATGTTTTGGTTGAGAATGAGGTCGTGGTCGAGCTAAAAACGGTTGATAGGCTGATTGATGTTCACACAGCGCAGATATTGACCTATATGAGACTTGGGAAATATCCGCTAGGACTATTGATTAATTTCAATGTCAAACTTCTCAAAACTGGAGTAAGGCGATTCGTTATTTGACCCACTCTCTGTGAATCTCTAAAACTCCTTTTCTTCTCTGTGCAATAACCATAGAATCCATAGCTTTACCGCCAATCAGGGGTGTCCGAGAGTCGGGCTGAGATAATACCCTACAACTTGATCCAGGTAATACTGGCGGAAGGAGATGAAAAGACAACTTTCTATTGTAGCGTTATGCCTAAGCGCTTTAAATATTCAGGCTCAGAGCATTTCGGGAAACGTTTATTCAGCATCGGATAGCTTGGCTATTCCGGGTGTTAACGTTACCGTTTTGGGAACGTTTAGCGGCACATTTACCGATGCCGAAGGCAAATTTGACATCCGTTACGGAAAGGCTGATTCAATAAAGATCAACATCTCGTTCATCGGTTTTAATGAGCAAGAAATCGCAGTGGTTGCAGGCGAAGAAAAGCTCCATCAAGTTTACCTAACCCCAACGTCTTATGAGAAAGATGCCGTGGTTGTAAGTTCAACTCGCGCCAACAGGAACACCGCCACAGCTTATACCGATGTTAACTTAGAAACCATCGAAAGCAGAAATTTTGGTCAGGATATTCCCGTTTTATTAGAATTAGAACCAAGCGTTGTTTCCACTTCGGATGCTGGCGCTGGTGTCGGCTACACTGGTATTCGAATTAGAGGAACAGATCCAACGCGTATTAACGTAACGTTGAATGGAATTCCAATCAACGATTCGGAATCGCATGGCGTTTTTTGGGTGAATATGCCCGATTTAGCTTCAAGTTTAGACAATATCCAAGTTCAACGTGGCGTGGGAACAAGCAGCAATGGCGCTGCTGCTTTTGGCGCCAGCATCAACATGCAAACCAATACGGTTCGTAAGAAATGGTATGTAGAAACCACCAATGGTTACGGCTCGTTCAATACTTGGCGCCACACTGTTTCGGCAGGCTCAGGACTCATTGCCAACAAATTCACGGTGGATGCTCGTTTTAGCAGAATTTCTTCTGATGGCTACATCGACAGAGCCACTTCTAGCCTTTGGTCTTGGTATGCTTCGGCTGCCTATCATGGCAAGAAAACCATGATTCGATTTAATGCCATTGGCGGTAGAGAACGAACGTATCAATCGTGGTACGGAACGCCTCAGGATTCGCTTAAAACCAATCGAACATACAATTATTACACGTACAAAAATGAGGTTGACAACTATGGTCAAGACCATTATCAGCTGATAATTGCGCACGAGTTTGACCGTAACTGGAACTTCAATTTGAACGGGCATTACACACGAGGAAAAGGCTACTATGAACAGTTTAAAAAGCAGGATGACTTGGCTGATTATGGTTTGGAAGATATAATAGTGGATGACGATACGTTGACCACTTCAGACATAGTAAGAAGACGTTGGTTAGACAATCATTTCTATGGTTTCACCTTTGCGGTGACCTACACAGGCAAAAAACTGAACGCTACGTTTGGTGGTGGATGGAATCAATATCTAGGGAAACATTTTGGAGAAGTCATTCAAACCCAATTCACAGAATATGAAGCGCTGAACCAGCGGTATTATGAAGATGATGCGCGTAAGAATGACATCAGCGTTTACATCCGAGCAAACTATCAAGTTCATCCTAAAGTGAACCTATTTGCCGATTTGCAGCACCGCACAATTGAATACAAATTTGTTGGACCAGAGGCTGATTTATTTGGTCGAATCAAAAACACACAGCAAAGCATTAACTGGCATTTCTTCAACCCAAAGATTGGTTTCAACTTCGACCTAAATAGCCGAAACCGTGTTTACACTTCCCTAGCAATGGGAAACCGCGAACCAGCTAGAAAAGACATCATAGAGGCTACGCAATTTTCGCGGCCCAAGCACGAAACACTCTACGATTGGGAATTGGGTTATGAGCGAAAGTCGCGCTCCTACTCCATCGGACTCAACGCTTTTTGGATGATTTACCAAAATCAACTTGTTCCAACGGGAGAAATTAACGATGTGGGTGCATACACGAGCCAGAATGTTGATTGGAGCGACCGCTACGGAGTGGAATTGATGTGGAGCGTAAACATCCTCAAGAACTTGAATCTGGCTGGAAACTTTACGTGGAGCCAAAGTAAAATTTGGAATTTTACAGAATACGTGGATGATTACGATAATGGTGGACAGGTTGAAATAAACCACGGATTGACGGATATCGCTTTCTCTCCGAATTACATCGCTACCGCAAATTTGACTTACGAGCCGATTAAGAATTTGGAAGCTTCGTTCATTACCAAATATGTTGGCGAACAGTTTTTAGACAACACCTCAAACCGAAACCGAATGTTGAATGATTACGTGGTGAACAATCTTCGATTGAGTTACAAACTGAGTTGGAAATTCTTTCGAGAAATTGGTGTTGGTGTTCAGTTGAACAACATTTTCAATCAGTTTTATGAATCAAACGGTTACACCTTTTCCTATAAATATGGAGGAGAAACAACCACCGAAAACTTCTACTATCCGCAGGCGGGGTTCAACTTTATGACCATGCTGACGGTGAAGTTCTGATTGTATGTGTCAAATCTGATGTCCGCCAACCTGATCGGAGTTGCTGCTGGGCAATCGGGTCTTATTACCAAACATGTTTTTAGCCACAGATACACGGATTTTCATGTCCATTCTGTAATTGATTTGGATGTTTGTAAGCATTTCAAACAAGGACCCATGTATGAATTGTTGAAAACTCAACATTGAGGGGTTGCAAATTGCATTTCAACCAACTAAATTTGGAATCACCATCCGGAATGCCACTCTATTGAAACCAGGGGGGGAGATTCCAAAGTAAAGTGTGAGTGTATCTTACAGCAACGGTTAGTACCGGATGTTTTATGTGTATGCCAATGGAAACTGTGATTATTAACGTGTGCATCTTTCACCAAGGTCATCTGCGCCAGCAATGCGGTGGCGTTGCTGTTGGCTTCCATCTGAAGTTCATCAATCCAAGAAGGTAGCAGATGGACAAGAAGGAGCAACATAGGATTAATGAACTTCTAAGCATCATCCAGCTTACGGAGCATGTAACCACCCGTATTCACGGAATTTACGATAAGGAGCGCATTTTCAGCATCATTTCAGAAGAACTCAAACGTTCAAAGGAACACAGGCTCATTATCCAGCTTCTAGACAATGACAACAAAGATTTGGTGGTGAAGGTGGCCACTTTTCCGGATGTTCAGGTTAAACTGATAGAACAGGTTGTAGGAAAGAAGGTGATTGGATTTACGAGGGCCTATTCCGACATGCCGGTGGTGCATCGGGCCATGGAAAAGCGAGAGACCTATTCGTTTGCAAGCATGGATTTCGTTTCGCAGCTACTGCCTGGCAAAATGGCGAAGATGGTGGCGCAGGTAACTGGGCACTCTCAAAAAACCTCCACGGCCAGTCCTATCATTGTTGGAGATAAGGTAATCGGTGTATTGGGCATCGATTCTCCCAATTGTCCAGAGTTTTTGAAGCATTATGAACTCACGGTGAAAAATCTGACCCATCATGTTTCCGTGGCCTTGCAACTTGCTAATGAGCATGACCAAAGGCGGATTACCGAAGCGAAATACTTGGAGTTTCTTGAAAATACGCCCGATGCCATTACGGGGGTAGATGCCGATGGAAATGTGAATGCATGGAATAAGGGGGCAGAACGGATGTTTGGCTACAAACACGAAGAGATACATGGTAAGCCTTATTCCCTATTGGTTCCCACAGAAAAGGCAGGTGAGCGCAATCTGATTCTGTCAGAAACAGACAAGAAAGGGCATGTGGCCAATTATGAAACCATCCGCGTAGCGAAAAGTGGCAAGCAAATATTGGTGGAGATGACCATGACCAAGGGGAGAGATTCTGATGGACGTGTGCACTTCTCAGCTATAATAAGAGACATCAGCGAGCGCAAAGAGGCAGAACAGCTCTTGAAGGAAAGCGAAACCAAGTTCAGAGACATCTTTGAGAAATCGGGCGATGCCATACTGATTATTGAGAATGGAAAATTTGTGGATTGCAATCGGTCAGCGGTAGGTATGTTGGATTATGAGGTCGCAGCCGATTTCATGGGTCGTCATCCTTCGGAAGTGTCTCCCCCAACGCAGCCAGATGGCAGAGGCTCGCACGAGAAAGCCGATGAAATGATGCGCTTGGCTTTACAGAACGGAACGCATCGGTTTGAATGGGAACACACCAAGCAAGGAGGGCAGGTCTTACCAGTGGAAGTATTGCTAACCGCCATCAGAAACAAGCCCGAAGATCAGCTGATTCATTGTGTGTGGAGAGATATTTCGGAAAGGAAAATCTCGGAACAGGGGCTACTTATCAGAGACCGTGCATTTGACAGTACAGATCAAGGCATTGTGATTACAGACCCTCGCAAGAAAGACAATCCCATCATTTTTGCCAACCGCGCCTTCTTGCTCATGACCGGATATTCCGAAGCGGAGGTGATGGGCAAGAATTGCCGCCTCTTGCAGGGGGCACAATCAGACCCTGCAACCGTACAGGCCATTCGGGACGCGGTGAAGAACGGAGCGGATTACAGATGCGAAGTGCTGAATTATCGTAAAGATGGAACAACCTTTTGGAATGAGTTGGTCATTACAGGCATTCGCAATGAGGCAGGAATTCTGGTCAATTACATTGGCCGGCAGAACGACATTACCAAACGTAAGCGTGCCCGAAAAAAGCTAATGGACAGTGAGCTAATGCTGCTCCAATCGCAGAAAATGGCAGGCATCGGATCCTATGCGCTCGATATAAGCAGCGGAATGTGGACTAGTTCGCCCCTTTTGGATGACATTTTCGGAATTACCAACGATTACATCAGGAACGTGGAAGGCTGGCGGGCATTGGTGCATCCTGACGACCGCGAAATGATGCGCGAGTATTTAGCGACACATGTGCTGAAAAATCATCAACCTTTCAATAAGGAATATCGCATCATTCGGGTCAAGGATGGTAAGGAAGTTTGGGTGGATGGCCGTGGAGATCTTGAGTTTGATGGCGATGGCAATCCTACAAGGATGATTGGCACCATTCAGGACATTACCGAGCGTAAGCAGCAGATACAAGAACTCAAGAAACTGAGTGCGGCCGTGGAGCAGAGTCCAGCCTCGGTGGTAATGACCGACCTCAAGGGAAACATCACGTATGTTAATCCTCGATTTGAGGAAGTAACAGGCTTTGCGGCCAAGAAAGTAATCGGGAAAAATCCCCGCATTCTAAAATCGGGGCATACAAGCAAGGAGGAGTACACGGAACTTTGGAAGACCATCACGGCTGGAAAGGTGTGGACAGGCGAATTCCATAACCGCAAGCGGGATGGCACGCTGTATTGGGAGAAAGCATCTATCGGTCCTATTTTCAATGATAAGGGGGAGATAACGGAATTTCTCGCAGTTAAGGAGGATATCACGCAGATAAAAGAAGCTCAGAAAGCACTAAATGAAACCCTGCTCCATTTGGAAGACAAGGTGGAGGAGCGCACCCACGAATTGCAATTGGCCAAGGAATCGCTGCAACGAACCAATGACGATTTTATGAGCAGTCTGCAATATGCCCAACGGATTCAGGAGGCCAGTCTACCATCTGATGTTGCATTCAAAAAGGTGTTTGATGAACATTTCGTCATTTATCGGCCCAAGGATATCGTCTCAGGCGATTTCTATTGGCTCTATCAGAAAGGACAGGAGATTGTGGTGGCCATGGGCGATTGCACGGGGCACGGAGTTCCTGGGGCCTTGATGGCCATGGCCGGATTGGAGCAACTCGGAAACATTGTCATCAAGGGCAAAATCACCCGACCAGACCTTGTGCTGGAAGAACTAGATCAGGCCATGGGGCGCCTACTCAAACAGAAGGATGCTCGGTTTCTGATGAATGATGGCATGGACATTTCCGTGGTGCGTATTGACCGCGCCAATGGCGTGTTCGAGTATGCCGGGGCGCAAAGCCATGGACTGGTGATAAAGAAGGACCGGGTGATTGAACTTGTTCCCGACAGAGCAAGTATAGGTGGCTTGGTGCGTGCAGGTTTTAAGGATTTCAGCTTTCAGCGTTTTGAGTTCGAAACAGGCGATAAGTGCTTTCTGTTCTCAGATGGCATTTACGACCAGTTTGGTGGCCCAAAGGGAAAGAAGATGCTCCGCAAACACTTTACACAACTTCTTTTGGACACTTCTACTCAAAGCGTGAAGCTGCAAGGAAAAGCCATTGGCCAGCACTTTAAAGATTGGCTTGGCAAAGGTGTGCAGATAGATGATGTGACCGTGGTGGGCTTTAAGCTCTGAGGATTCTCTCTGTTTTAGTCGTTTGTTCATGGCTTCATTCTTCACTTTCAACGCCTCTATCATCTGCTGCAACCTCCAATCATTTACCAAGCTGCGAATGAGCAGGGATCCATCTGTGTCACAAACGATCTTGTGCCTGAGGCCGTGGCCGTAAAACCGGGTTTAAAGGTAAAGCTGGTGCCTGCTTTATAGATTACGTTTCCAACGGTGGGAGACGCATCATTCGAACATCCCCCTCCACCAACGACCGAATTTATGCCTTGTCTTATGCCCGTGTTCACTGTCCCGCAAATCACATGGTCGTACAATGCCAATCCCGTTCCAACCCCTACCGCATACCATGCTTTTCCTGTCTGTATCTCCTCATTTGAACAAGAACCGTAGAGATCGGTCGCTGCTCTGATGGCTCCTTCCCGTGCATCAGCATATTGATCGGAACTGATGAGGTAGGTGGTGAGAGACCTGTAAGAAATGTCGCGGGCAGGCAATCTGCCTATGCCACTTACGCTGTAAGCATCACCGTTGTCGTTGGTGCCACTGCCACCATTCGCCAATAGGTGGAACCAATAGTTCTGCACACCGCTGTTGGTATGTACCCCACCATTGTCTCCGCCACTTGTGCTTGCCCAATGCACTCCCCCGTAGGTGTCTGGGTCATTCTTGGAATTAGGGTCTGAAAGTGACCGGATGGCCCCATTCGTTCTCTCTTCACCAACAAGATAGTCGCAGCCTCCGAAGGTGTAGGCTTCGCTCATTTCTCCGAAGATATCGCTGAACGATTCGTTCAATGCACCCGACTCTCCTTGATAGACCAGATTGGCTGATGCGCTTGTTACAGCGTGGGCATACTCATGACTTATCATGTCAAGCGTACTCCAGGAATTCTCTAATGTGCCTGAAGATCCGAGACCCACTTTCATCGTTCCGCCCGTAGCGGACATGGAAGCATTGTCTGTATAAGTATTACCCGCTGAGTTGAGAAAAACGGCATTGATATAGATATCCATTGCACCGTCAGCATCATCCCAGCTGGCCCTTGAGTGCTCATTCAGAAAATACGCGTAAGCTCGTTTGGCAGACCAAAGCGCGGTTCCACCGAATCTAGGATTATTGCCTGACCAAGTATTGTCAAGACTTATGATGTCTACAGGATTGGATGTGGTGGTTGAACTGTTCCAATCTCGCACATGAATAGTGGCTGTTTGGCAGTCATCTTGCATTCTATACCAGGGATTTGAGAAGTATGTGAAAGTATCCGTAGCAATAGCCCGCGTACCATTGAATATGGTGCTGACTGTCGTAGGGTCGCAATTTGATTCCAAGGGAATAGTATTGATGGATGCACCAGTGGCAGCATCAATGATTATCCTTTGCTCCTTCATTGGGCTTGCAGACGAGATGTCGAATTTCCATGCAAGGCGAAAATTCTCTGGCTCCCAGGGTACGGATGCCTCTCCTTTAGACCAGACCAATTCTCCTTTGGGGAAATAGCTGGTGTCTGGATTTCCGGTCTTGTTCTTCAGATTGCTCACCCAAAATGTATCTTCCCACATATAGCGATCGGCCCCTACCATTTCGAGCACTTTGGCCAAAGCAGCTTCTTCAGAAAGTGCCGGAATTGCGGTCATATTTAGCCCAGACACCATCTTTCCGTTGGCGCAATAGACCTGTCCTTCCTTATTCACGTGCGTAATGTATTCCGCACCCTCAACCCTCACTCCTTTATTATATTGATAGAAGCGATAATGGGTAAAGCCCAGATCATCGTTCAGTACCTTTCTTACCCTCATCTGGTCTTCATCGGTGAGGCCGAATGCTTTGGCATGATCAGCGAACAGGTTGATGGGGTCAAACGTCCTATCCGTGTTCAGATCGATCCAGCCCTTTTTGCTCGATGGCTTGGCAATAAGCTGCATCTCCTTATTTAAGAACCTGTCAGCGTAGGCATTAGCATTAGCCTGTCCGAGCACCAGGTCAGGTGCCACAGTCAGTAATGTCAGTATGATGAATATGATCGTTTTTTTCATGACCTTTTTCTTTAGTGGTGAAATGATCCGGTTCTAACGATCACCCTTCTCGTTCAATCTTGCCTTCAGCGCACTGTTCTCTTTTTCAAGCCCCGTAAGACGTTTGTCGGCAGCTATCATGTAAAGGGTAAGCTCCTCTATCTTTTCCATCAGCAGTTTCTGCATGTAACCGATCTCAATGCCTTCATCGCAGACGGTATTTGCATTGGGCACTCCGGGCAGATATCCGTTTTCCTTAATGTGTGTTTCAACTTCTTGCAACGATCTCAGATCGTACGTTTCGTCAAAAACGTAGTCAGGCCAGCTTCCGTTGAGCTGCACTTTCAACTCTTCGCACATGATCTTCCCTTTCACAGAAAGCATATATCCCGTGGCCAATGTTGTGGTGCCGATGCCGACACCTGCAGAGTTCAAGTAGGTCTTTCCTCCACCAACATATAACCCCCAATTGTTGGTGGCTCCGGATGCAGTTCCGTAGAGGCCATAGGCAGCGTCTCCTCCCGGATTGCTTGCGCTGCCATAAACTCCGTATCGATTACCGGCCGTTCCTGTACTATTTCCGTACACACCGTAGGCGAGTCCGATATAACTACCGGCCGATGCAGTTCCAGCAACACCCATAGAGCCACCAGTTCCGTTCACTCCTATTCCGTATCCATTAGCTGGTATAGAGGAAGCATTGATAGCCTTAACATGGGTATTACCAGTATAGTTCACCTGTACGTCCATCGGAGTTGCGGTGCTTGATGCATTTCCATCAACATCCACGGGGTTAACAGGATTGGTTGTTCCAATACCAACATTTCCAGAAGCACGGTAAACATTGGCCCCAGAAAGAGTCCAATTGCCACCTCCGAATGGCACACCGTTCTGCAAGAAATCTCCTGTTACGTTAATATCTCCATCCACATCCAACTCATACGCAGGTGTGGTTGTGCCGATACCAACACCTGCCGAGTTCAGGTAGGTTTTCCCTCCAGCAATATATAATCCCCAATTGTTGGTGGCACCCGTTGCAGTTCCAAATAGGCCATAGGCAATGGTTCCTCCTGGGTTACTCGCGTTCCCATACACTCCGACACGCGTACCTGCCGTTCCAGAATTGTATCCAAGCACACCGTACGTGGTACCGGCAAAAGTTCCAGCTGACCCAGTTCCCCGAACACCTATATGACCACCGGTTGCATCGACCCCGATTCCATACCCATCACTTGGTACAGAGGTAGCATTGATTGCTCTGACTTCTTCATTACCGACATAATTTACCGTTACATCCAAGGCAGGTGCGGTACTTGCTGCATCTCCTTCAATATCTAAACGGTTAGCTGGACTGGCAGTGCCAATTCCCACATTATCGCTGAAATAGCCTTTACCCACAAAATAACCACCATAGTTGAGCGTGCCGCCCGATGCCGAACCCAGCACTCCTATGTTGGTTCCCGTGCCAGTATAAGCATAGAATGCACCCCCTGTTCTGTCGCCCGATCCACTACCGCCTGCTGCGGCATACACGCCTGTTCCGGCAGAAGTACCCGTTCTTGTGTTGGAAACAAGCACGTTATAAGCTGCTGAAGTAGAACTTACCTGCAAGGGCGAGGTCGGATTAGTAGTACCGATACCCACATTTCCGGTTGCCCGGTAAACGTTCCCAGCGTTCTCATCCCAAGGGGAACCATCCAAAGAAACGGCAACGCCATTGACGAAGAATCCGCCTGTGGTGTTCAAAGCTCCATCAATATCCAATTTATAGGCTGGGTTGATTACCCCAATGCCCACGTTGCCGGCAAAATATCCTCTTCCGTCAAAATATCCTCCGTAGTTGCTGGCAGCACCGGAAGCGTTTCCATACACACCCACCGCCATGGCACCACCACTGTTGCCAGCAGAACCATACACACCATATCGGATGCCGGCTGTTCCTGTGGCATAGCCATAAACACCTTGACTAGATCCATTGTAAGTTCCACCGTTGTTCTGCCCGTAAACGCCTCTGTTTCCGCCTGTGGCATATACGCCATAGCCAAAACCTGCTGCTGGAACCGATGTGGCCGTCACCGCACGCATCTGCGTGTTGCCACTGAAATTCGCAACAAATTCAGCGATGTTGTCGGTGGATGAAGGGTCTCCGATTACCGACAATTGGCTTGCTGGCGAAGTAGTGCCGATGCCCACATTGCCTGTGGTATAGTTGATGTCTGAGCCAATTTGATTCCAGTAGGAATCGCCTGTTGCTCCTGTTGCTCCTGTTGCTCCTGTTGCTCCTGTTGCTCCTGTCGCTCCTGTTGCCCCTGTAGCACCTGTTGCACCTGTTGCACCTCCGCTCCCGCTCGTTTCGGCATACAGCGCATACGGCACACTCATCATCTGCTGTGTACCGCTAATGCTGTAAGAACTTCCGCCCGCTGGGTCGGTCTCCGCTTTTACGAAATACGGGCCATTGCTCCAATCAATAGTTGCAAACGTGCCACTCTGCACCGAGCCGCTTCCTACTTCAAGCGTAAGCAATCCGTTGGCATTGGTGCTGGCAATGTGGGTTTCCACATACACAGACGAACCGCTGCTGCTGCCTTGCAAGATGCTGATTTGCGTACCCACCGAGGTGTTCAGAATCAGGTCGCTGTTTGCATCGCGCAGCACACTTTGATAGGTGAAACCGCTGGGGGCTTGCGCTTGCGCGGAAGAGAAAAAAGAACAAGGAAAAAGGAAAAAGGAAAAAAGAAAAATGTGGGAGGTGAGGAAGAGGAGCTTTTTCATAGTGTGTTTATTTGCGATTGGTTGACGTTGATAGTCGATAGTTGATAGTCGATAGTCCACAGACCATAGACCATGGTCGATAGACGATTTGTGATTGATAATAGTCCATGGTCTGTCGTCTATGGACTGTGGTCTATTTATTTCCACCACCTTAGCGGATTCAGCATTTTTAGACTGCTTTCGGGGTCTCCACCTGGCCCGAACGGTGACATCATCACCATGTTGATTTCGTTGTCGATGGTCACTTTCTTGACCTGCGGTTTTGTGTATGTTTTCTTTTTCATGGTTGTTTGTTTTCGGGTTACGAGTTGCGAGTTGCGAGTTGCGGGTTTGGAGCACTTCCCTGAGCGCAGTCGAAGGGTTTGAGGTTTCGACTGCGCTCAACCAAGCGTGCTAGTTAAGTATGATGCGATGCGTGGATGTTCCTTTGTCTGTTTCGAGTTTGACGAGGTAAATGCCTGTGGCCGTATTTACCCTGAAATTTGTTCTGTCTGATTGGATGTTCTGCGTGGCAATGATTCTTCCAGCCATATCGTAAATGGTGGCCGTGCCGTTTGTGGCTTCGGACAGAATGATGTTCACTTCATCTGCTACTGAATATACCTGTGCTTGGAAGCTATCGAGGTTACTCACATCGGTAATCGACATACCAAAATGCAAGGCAAACCGCAAAGGCGTGTTTCCTGCTTCTTCGGTAAAATTGTATGTCGCATCCTGATTCAAATTCTGAAAAACGTTGAGCAATCTGTCTTCCAACCACACATCTTCTGTGAGTGTTATTTCGGTTGCAGTGAAGGTGTAATCGCCCTGCGAAGGCAGTTTCACCCCAAGGTCAACAATCGGGTTTGTGGCCACGCTTTCCAGTCCGTTTATAACCAAGCTGTCTGTACCTACGGTGGTGTAGAGTTGGGGCACAGTTGCCGCTGCCCAAAACTTGCGCGAATCGAAATCCTCAATATCGTTTTGCGCTTCGGAGTTGAACACGATGATGTTCTCATCCGATAGGTTGCCATTGCTCACCGTCATTCTGATGGTACCTTCCTCGGCTGCCAGCTTGTAGATGCTGCTCCAACCCTTGTGGCTGCGCATGGCATCGGAGAAGGAGAGTGCGCCCGTCAACCCATCTGTCGGAACGCGCACCCAAAATGCCTGTGTGGGTGGAATATCTCCGTTTATCGCTCCATTAAGATTATTGTTGGTGCCAATATGGGTGGTGGCGTTGTAGGTATCGTAGAGCATGGTTGTTCCCTGATGGGTTCTGTACCACATGGTCACGTCCAGATTGTTCTTCACCGCATCATCCCAACTCACAGTTGATGGATACGGATTGCTCATCAGATTGTAGCCTCGGTCGCTGTCGGTGGTGCCCGTTCGGGTGATGTTGTTCGCTGTCTGATTGCCTGTGTTGTATGCCGAACCTGAGAAGGTGACCACGCCATTTGCTCCCATCCGTACCGCGTAACCTGTCATAGGGTCGAGGGTGGTTCCTCCATTGGTTATTTGCGAATAGCTGGTGGTGGCCTCAACAGCGCTCCAAAGCTTGTTTCCGCTGGCGATATTGTAGGTGCTGGCCGTGGCATCTGTCACTGGGCTTCCTGTGTAGAAGAACAGTCCGTTTGGTGCGCCTGGCGCACCCGAACCTTGCAGGTATTGTTCCATCTGAAAAGAGCCATTTCCGTTGATGTTGCCTTCGGTGAGCAGCGAACCGATGTCGGAGGCATTGGCCTTTATCAGCATCGTTCCATCATTATATAATTGTTCGTAAACGGTAAGCGCATTTCCGGCATCGACCGTGAGGCTTGCGCCATTGCGCACGTTGATGTTATCTATTTCTGTAGGAGAAAGAACATCGGTGGTAATGTGTGGCTGATTGGCAGGATAGGCGGTGATGATGGCACTGTCGGATGTGTTCGGCACCACGCCTTTGCTCCAGTTGCTACCAACCGACCAATTGGTGGAGGTGGTTCCTACCCACATCAGCCCATAATCTTCGCCTTGCTGCACGCCTTGGCTTGATGAAACGCCCGAACCGTTATCCTCGGTATAAAACACTTGCCCTAGGCTAAAACCCATGCTGCCGCCTGCACCTGCGCCTTCTCCACCTACCGAAACGAGGTCGGTCTGTGCTGCGCATTGAAAGATGAAAAATGAAAAATGAGCGTTGCGGTGATAAGGTGCTTTTTCATGAGGCAGAATTATGAGTTTGTGATTGGTAATATGTAATCGGAGATGGATGAGCAAGAGCCAAAACACAAAGAGTATTCAACGGTAGTTCTGATTCCGAGCCCGTTGCTGTGTGGTTGGCCATTTTTATCTCCCCCTTAACAAGTTGAATACATTGAGTGTACAGGATGGGATCTGATTTGAAAAAGTGGTACATATCAAGCTTGATGGAACTTTGGTGAGGCATGAGCAAACCTTGATGAGGCACGCTGAAACCCTCAGCAGGCCGCAGTAAAGTCTCTGCACGGATCATTTTTTCTATTTCTGGCTGCTGTTGCATGGTTTGGCTTTTTACTTTTCGCTGGTCGCTATTCGCTTTTCACTCCGATCATCTCTTCTCCAATGCGCTCAGCCGCCTGTTCATGGCCTCATTCTGCTGCTTCAGGGCTTCAATGGTGGCGTTTTGCTGCTCTATCATTGCCTGCTGCTCTTGCATGCCTTTTACCAGGGGCACTACAAAAAGACTGTAGGCAACGCTGTAGTTGTCGTTCTCATCAACAGGTTTGTGCATGCCATTGAAATCATATCCTGTTTCCTTCATGGCCTGCTCAATATCCTGTGCAATGAAACCGCTCTGGCGGATGGATGATGATGCGCTGAAATCTCTGTTTTCAAAACGCTTATCTCGGACGCTATCGGCCATGTTCTGCGTTAGGAACTCCTCAAACTTGCGGGTATCAAAATTGTACTCCACGGGGCGTAGACGCTTGATGAACTCAAGTCCTTTCACATCGCTTTCGGTAACGTTGTATTTAAAACGCCCATCAGAAGGGAAGGAGTAGGCCACTTGGCCCTGTATCACGGTAACGTTCACATCGCCAAAACGTATCTTGTTGCTAGAGTTGACTGTTGCGTTGTGGCCAATGGCCGTAGCATTGTTCAGGTGGCCGACTGATGTATTGGATTGGTCTCCTATGCAGGTGTTCTCATCACCTGTAGTGTTGGAAGAAAGAGCACTGTAGCCGATGGCCGTATTGCCAGTTCCAGAAATGTTACTGTAAAGGGTCATATACCCAACTGCGCTGTTCGCGGCTCCATTTTCATTATCATGGAGTGCTTTGTAGCCAAAGGCCGAATTGCGCAATCCAATCTCATTATTTCTAAGGGCGTAGTATCCAAATGCACTGTTAAAACTCCCAGCATCATTATCGAACATACTATAGGAACCAAAGGCAGCATTGTCATATCCAGTGGTATTGTGATAAAGTGAATGGGCACCGAACGAACTATTATCCGAACCGGTGGTATTTGCCCGAAGAGCATTAGAACCAAATGCCGAATTATTCTCACCCGTTGTATTGAGTTCAAGGGAACTGGCTCCAACCGCACTGTTATAGTTCCCGGCAGTATTTGATGTAAGAGCAAGATGACCTAAGGCAGAGTTTCCATACCCGTCCGTATTGGCTTTAAGAGAATAGGCACCCACAGCACTGTTGCGTGAGGCTGAGGTATTGAACCAAAGAGATTTATAGCCCATTGCAGTATTTTCGAAACCATCAATGTTTCTCTCAAGCGCAAGAGAACCAACAGCACTGTTGTTGATACCCGTGGCATTCGCATTGAGAGCCTTATAACCAACTGCTGAATTCTCTTTACCTGTTGTGTTGAGTTCCAACGAACTAGAACCCACTGCACTATTATGGTATCCGATAGTATTGGCATTCAGTGCCTGAGACCCTAGGGCCGCATTATCATAGCCTGCAGTATTGGTGAAGAGCGCGTTCGACCCCAGTGCTGAATTTCTTAATCCTATTGTGTTGGCTTTCAACGAACCGGAACCCACTGCGCTATTATAGTATCCAGAAGTGTTGGCATTTAGTGCTTCATATCCCAAGGCAGCATTCTCATAGCCTGTTGTGTTGGTGAAAAGTGAGTTGGCACCCACCGAACTGTTCGAGCCTCCAGTGGTGTTATTGCTCAAAGCATTACTGCCCAAAGCAGCGTTGTTGCCCCCTGTGGTGTTGTCGTGTAGAGAATTGCTTCCAACTGCACTATTGTCGCTTCCGGCAGTATTGGAAAAAAGCGCAACTGTTCCGATTGCAGTATTATTGAGCCCTGTGGTATTTAACCCGAGCGCGAGCGTTCCGTTAGCCGTATTACTGTGTCCCGATGTGTTGCTCTTCAGCGTTTTGAAACCAATGGCGGTGTTGTAATTCCCTGTATTGGACGATGCATCGCTTGAACCTTGGAGGGCCTCATAACCAACAGCCACATTCTGATTGTAGAAGAAAGAGGAGGTGCTATTGGCGTATTCCATCGACTTGGTGCCGATGGCAGTAGCGTATGAACCGGCCACGTTTGAAGCAAGTGCCCTATAGCCATGTGCAGTATTCTCGCCTCCAGTATTTTGTGTAAGCGCACCACTTCCGATGGCAGTATTATCTCCGCCCGTTGTATTGGAAGAAAGCGCAGCCTCTCCGTTGGCCGTGTTATTGCTTCCAGTGGTATTGGAAGAAAGTGCAGATCTTCCAGTGGCCGTATTGGATTGTCCGGTGGTATTGGAAGACAACCCCTGATATCCATGGGCCGAGTTGCTGCTACCTGTGGTATTCGCCATCAATGTCTGGTAGCCAGTGGCCGTGTTGTAATTCCCTGTATTGGCCGCAGCATTGGTTGAGCCCCGCAGCGACATATAGCCCACCGCCACATTGTAATTGGTAATGGGGTTGGTGGTGTTGTTGGCATATTGCATAGCAAAGGCCCCAATGGCCGTTGCATTGGAAGCATTTCTATTGGAAGCAAGGGTCTGATATCCAATGGCACTGCTGTATTGTCCTCCGCTGTTCAAATAGAGCGCAGAGTCTCCGATGGCTGTGTTGTAACTTCCAGAGTAGTTTCGGGATAGCGCATGGTTGCCAATGCCGATGTTGTGGTTTCCTTCGGTGTTCCACTGAAGGGCGTTTGCCCCAAGAGCACTGTTAAAGGCTCCCGTTGTGTTGTCGCCAAGCGCATTGTAACCCATTGAGGTGTTTTGGTTTCCGCTGTATTCAATCCTACCAGCAACCTGATTATTCACCTTGAACATGAGGTTCTGCCCATCGGCAGTTCCAATGTAGTTGGTGCCATAGGTGGTGCCCGTATTCCCTGCAAGCCCCCAGCCACTGCCCGCAGCGGTTTCCCACGAGGCCAATCCGTTGGCATCAGAAGTAAGCACCTTTCCTACACCCGGTGCGCCTCCAGTTATCTTCACCTGTCCGGCCACTTCCAGCATGGCGGTGGGAGAAGTAGTGCCAATTCCCACATTATCGCTGAAATAGCCTTTTCCCACAAAATAGCCGCCATAGTTGAGCGTGCCGCCCGATGCCGATCCCAGCACTCCTATGTTGGTTCCCGTGCCGGTATAAGCATAGAATGCACCACCTGTTCTGTCACCCGATCCGCTGCCGCCTGCTGAGGCATACACTCCTGTTCCAGCAGAAGTACCCGATTTTGTGTTGGAAACAAGCACGTTATAGGCCGCTGAACTGGAACTTACCTGCAAGGGCGAGGTCGGATTGGAAACTCCGATACCCACATTTCCGGTTGCCCGATAGATGTTTCCCGCGTTCTCTTCCCAACGTGAGCCCACCATGGGAACGCCATTGATAAAGAATCCGCCTGTGGTGTTCAAATCCCCGTCAACATCCAGCTCATAGGCAGGGTTGATGATACCGATGCCTACGTTTCCGGCAAAATATCCCCTTCCGTCAAAGTATCCTCCGTAGTTGCTGGCAGCACCAGAAGCATTTCCGTACACTCCCACTGCCATGGTGCCACCACTGTTGCCCGCAGAACCATACACACCATATCGGATACCTGCCGTTCCTGTAGCATAGCCATAAACGCCTTGACTAGATCCATTGTAAGTTCCACCGTTGTTCTGCCCGTAAACGCCTCTGTTTCCGCCTGTGGCATATACGCCATAGCCAAAACCTGCTGCTGGAACCGATGTGGCCGTCACCGCACGCATCTGCGTGTTTCCACTGAAATTTGCCACAAATTCAGCGATGTTGTCGGTGGATGAAGGGTCTCCGATTACCGACAATTGGCTTGCTGGCGAAGTGGTGCCGATACCGACTTTGCCTGTAGTATAGTTGATGTCTGAACCAATTTGATTCCAGTAGGAATCGCCTGTTGGGCCTGTTGCTCCTGTTGCTCCTGTTGCCCCTGTGGCTCCAGTAGTTCCTGTTGGGCCTGTTGAGCCTGTAGCACCTCCACTCCCACTCGTGGCCGCATAAAGCGCATACGGCACACTCATCATCTGCTGTGTTCCGCTAATGCTGTAAGAACTTCCGCCTGCTGGGTCGGTCTCCGCTTTTACGAAATAGGGGCCGTTGCTCCAATCAATGGTGGCAAACGTGCCGCTCTGCACCGAGCCGCTGCCTACTTCAAGCGTAAGCAATCCGTTGGCGTTGGTGCTGGCCGAATGTGTTTCCACATAAACGGACGAACCGCTGCTGCTGCCTTGCAAGATGCTGATGCGCGTGCCCACCGATGTGTTCAGAATCAGGTCGCTGTTCGCATCGCGAAGCACACTCTGATACGTAAAACCGCTGGGGGCTTGCGCTTGTGCGGAAGAGAAAAGGAAAAAAGAAAAAAGAAAAACGAGGGCTGTTAAAGAGTGAAGCTTTTTCATGGAATCAAGTCGTAAGTATTAAGGCGAATAGGTTCATCGGTAGTACTTATCTCCTTCAAAATTGGCCATGTGTATCTTTTTACGCAACACATTCTTAGTGAACGACCCAATTCCAATGGTGAACGGTAGGATTATTTAGTCGAACGGATTGAAAAGACCCAATCATCTCTATTTTTACCAACAACCCAACCCATAACATGAGCCATTTTATAAAAATATTGATGCTGATGGTATTCGTGACATCCTGTTGCCCATCGGTGCTTGCGCAATCGTCCCAAGAGACGGATAGTTTGAAGTTGGCACTAAAGCAGACAAAGAGCGATTCGATGCGGGTGCATCTCCTCAAAGAACTCAGTTGGCAGTATGCCAGTTCGGATGTGGAGCAATCGAAAACCTATGCACGGAAAGCAATTGCGCTTTCAAAGAAAATGGGTGACAAGGAACTGTTGGCCGACTCATACACCAATTTGGGGCTGGCCTTCGATTATGAGGGGAATTCCGACTCCATTGCCAAGTATTTCGGCATAGCCCTAAAGATGATGCGAGAGTTGGGGAATAAGAACGGGGAGGCCAATGTGCTCAACAACATCGGGGTGAGCCATTACTACCGTGGCAATTACGATTCGACAATGGTCTATTTCATGAAAACCTTAGCCATAAGGGAGCAGATGCACGATTCGCTGCGCATTGCGCAATGCTTCAATAATATCGGGCTGCTCTACCGAACGCAGGAGAATTACGCGAAGGCGAAGGTGTATTGTAAACTGTCGGCTGCCATCAAGGAAAAATTTGACGACAAGAAGTCGTTGTTGAACACCTACAGTAATTTGTGTGCAATAGCGCACTCTCTGAACGAGAACGACACCGCCTTTTATTTCGCGCAGTTGGCATTAGACATCGCAACGCAACTGAACGATTCAATGGAGCTTGGCAGCGCCTATGGCAACATGGGTGTGAGCTATCATAAAGTGGGCGATCAGCGCAAGGCCATCGAATACTTGGAAAAGGCCGCTGTCATCATAGAACGTACCGACCGACAGCAATCCTTGCCCATCTGTTATCATAATTTGGGCAATGCCTATGCCGCTGATGGGGCAACAAAGAAGGCCATTGGATTCTATCTCAAAAGCTTGGCCTTGGCAGAGGAACAGGAGATGGCAGAAGTACAATTAGATAACCTCTTGGCCCTGAGCGAAACCTACGATAAAGCTGGCGATGCAAAGAACGGACTGGCCTATTTCAAGCGCTACCACGAATTGCATCAGAAGTCTTTCAACTTGGAAAAGGCTTCGGTAATAGAAGGGCTGAACACCAAATATGAGACCGAAAAGAAGGAGAACGAGATTCGCGTGCTGAACTTGGATAAGGAAAAGGACAGGGCAGAAATCGCATCTAAGAACGCGCAACGCAACCTCTTTATTGGCCTGAGTGCTGCTGCCGTGCTGCTATTGCTGGTTGGAGGGTTCTTCTATGCACGCATACAGACCAAGAACAGGCAGATAGCCACCGCTTTGGACGAAAAGAACGTGCTTATAAAGGAGATCCATCACCGCGTAAAGAACAACCTTCAGATGATTTCGAGCCTGCTCAGTCTGCAATCACGCTATGTGCACGATGAGAAGGCATCACAGGCTTTGCAGGAAGGTAGAAACCGCGTAACGTCTGTAGGATTAATCCATCAACGCCTCTACCAGGAGGATAATCTGACAGGCGTGCTGATGCACGAATATGTGCCCCAATTGGTACACGAACTGCTTGCCACCACCGATAGCAAGTACCTGAAAGTAGAATTGGATGTTGCTAAGCTCAATTTGGATGTGGACACCGTAATTCCAATCGGGCTGGTGCTGAATGAACTTGTGACAAATGTGCTGAAGTACGCTTCGCAGAAGGAGGGAAGCCTGCTGCATGTTTCACTAAAAGAAATGGACGGTAAACTGCTGCTATCAGTGCGCGACACAGGCCCTGGACTTCCAGCCGACTTCGACCCCAAAAAGACCAATTCCTACGGTGTGAAACTAATCGCATCGCTTTCGCGGAAATTGGAGGCCGAAGTGACATACATCAACCAAAACCCAGGGCTTGAAGTGTGGGTAATCATCTCAAAATATAAATTCGCAGTATGAGCAAGCGTATTCTTATTGTAGAAGACGAGCCGCTTTTGGCCGATGACATTGAAGCCATCCTTACCGACCATGGCCATGAGGTGGTGGGCATTGCCAGTAATGGACAAAAGGCATTGCAACTGCTGGCAGAACTGAACCCTGACCTGATATTGTTGGATATTTCCTTGGATGGCGACATGGACGGGGTGATGCTGGCAGAAGAAATACGCAGAACCAGTGGCACTCCCTTCGTTTTCCTCACCAGTCATTCCGACAAACTCACCATCAACCGTGTAAAACGCACGCAGCCCGCAGGGTTCATTGTCAAACCATTCACGGCCAATAGCATTATCTCAAATGTGGAAATAGCGCTATTCAAAGAGGAAGTGAACACTACGCTTCATGACGAGATGTTTGTTCGCGATGGCAATGCATGGGTGAAGGTGAAGTTTGCCGACATTCTTTACCTACAGGCCGATGACAATTACACGCTCGTGTTCACAACGGATAAAAAATTCATGCTTTCGCATACATTAAAAGCGGTGGAAGACAAACTCCCCCACGACCGATTCATGCGCATTCATCGTTCGTATCTGATTCGGCTTGGGGCAATAGAGAAACTTTCTGAGCACAGCGTAACGATAAAAGGAAGTCAACTTCCGATTGGAAGATCGTATCAGCAGGCGTTACTCAATAGAATCAATAAGGTTTGATTGATTACTCGTATCCTTGATTTGTGAATTCTGCATTCTACAAATCGCCAATCGGTTGGCTAGAAATAGTTGAGGAAAACAACTTTATCGTTGAAATCAAATTTCTTGATGACGATTCCATTTCTAATTCAAAGAAATCGGAAAACGTTCTGAAAGATTCTGTCCAACAATTGGAAGAATATTTCTTCGGAAAAAGAACCGAATTCGAACTTCCGCTAAACCCAAAAGGAACGGAATTTCAGAAAACTGTTTGGATAGAATTGCAAAACATTCCTTTTGGAAAAACCATTTCCTATATGGATATGGCTAAACGATTGGGCGACCCAAAAGTAATTCGCGCTGCGGGAACTGCGAATGGAAAAAACCCGATTGCGATTATTATTCCGTGCCACCGAGTTGTTGGCAGTGATGGAAGCCTGACGGGTTATGCTGGTGGATTAAAAAGGAAACAATGGCTGCTGGAGCATGAGAGTGCGCAAGGCTCGCTTTTTTGAGCACGGAGTATGCTCTTCTTAAATAACCTTCTTCCTCAGGTAATAGGTGTTCAATTGCATACCAGACTCTGAACTTTCGGTAGCCGTTTGAATGGTGTAACCGTTAGAAAGCAAATTGGTAAGCGTTTGCTTTAACACAAGGTCGCCATTTCCGTAATCGGCATCATTCACTTTCACTTGGTCAATCTTTCCAAATCCTTTTGATATGAATACGACAGGTTTGATTCTGAATAACTCATTAATCGGTTTTACCACCCTGATTATGGCCAAACTATCGTTTTTACACTCTGGTGCTGGACCGCCCGTCCAAGAACTGAGACCAATCCAGCTGGTAAAGACCCAAAAAAGCAACAAAGTTTTAAGTAGCGGATTTTTCATGATAATCAATTTGCGTTGAAAATAGAAAATGCTGAAGCAATTAGCAAGAACGGTCAATTGCCGCAATTGCAGTGATTGTCCATTTTTACCTCTGCATTTGGCAGCAAAATTTTGATGTCCTCCTGCTCTGATTGGGTCATTACTATAACCCGAAGATCAACCTCTTCCAACGCATACATTTCGGCAATAGACCCAGGCAATCGTGTGATGTTGTTGCTCCACATATCTAAATATCGGAGTTTTTTAAGCTTGCCAATCTCCTCTGGCAAACTCAACAATTCATTCTGATTAATGATGAGTTCTTGCAGGTTTTCCAACTCTCCAATCTGTGGTGGAAGCGTCTCAATTTTATTTTTGAAAAGAATGAGCTTTTTAAGATTTTTTAACAAACCAATGTTCGGTGGAATATCAACCAAGCGGTTTTTACTCACATCCAACCATTGAAGATTAGGGAAAGCTGTAAAGACTTCAGGTGGAATTTCGCGCAAGCGACCCTTTAGTTTGAGACTGTAAACGCTATCACGAGGAGCAGCCAATGCCTCTTCTAATGTTGTGTATTGATAAATCTGATTTTCGAGCGCTTGCAGCGTCCAGTCCTGAGCAGAAACACCTGAACCGATTAGGATGAATATAACTCCGAATATAAGTTTCATAGTACTGCTGATGCTAGGTTTTTATCAATTGCCAATCGCTCTTTCAGTTGCTCCACGTTTTCAAACTTTTTTTCATCGCGGATGCGGTCTTTCAACTCCAAAACCAAACGCTGTCCGTACAACTCTTGATCAAAATCGAAGATATTGACTTCAATTCGTCTGGCATTTCCCTTAACGGTGGGACGGGTGCCGATATTGAGCATGCCCTTTAATTTATTTCCATTTACTATGACGTAACAAGCATAGACACCGTTGGCTGGTATGACCTTATTCCTGTCTTCAACCTGAATATTGGCGGTTGGATAACCAAGTTCCCTGCCCAGTTTATCGCCATGTATTACGGTGCCCGAAAGCTGATACGGATGCGACAAAAATTTGCTTGCAGTCAGCACATCTCCTTCTTGCAAAGCCTTTCTAATCTTGGTAGAACTTACCGCCTTATCATCCACATCTTGAACCGAAATTTCTTCTACTTGAAAACCATACAACGGACCTGACTCTTTTAAATGCTCAAAACTTCCTTCGCGGTTGCGACCAAAATGATGGTCGTAGCCAATAACCAGAACAGATGTCCCAAGTTTCTCTACAAGAATATCACGAATGAAATCGATGGATTTTACGCGAGAAAATTCGTGGGTAAAGGGATGAATGATGAGATTTTGAACTCCTGCCTCTTTCAACAATTCAATCTTTTCATCCATCGTAGTGATAAGTTCCAGATCGTGATCATCTGGAAAAAGCACCATCCTAGGATGTGGATGGAAGGTGAGCAACACGCTTTCGCCACCAATCTTCTCGGCAATTTCGTTCAATCGCGAAATAATCTTCCGATGCCCAATATGCACGCCATCAAACGTACCTGTTGTAACAACGGCACCTTTTACTTTATGGAATTCGTCTATAGAATTGTAAACCTTCAACTATGCAGCTTTAGGGTGACAAAAATATCTAAATAGACCTAGCTAGGTTTTGAAAACTGTTAGGTCTGGCCAGGGCAAACGCATTTAACTTTTATGCTTGAATTCATTCATGCCAAATATGATGGAAGATACAATAGGATAGCCACAGAGACACAGAATTCACAGAATGGACACAGAAATTTCGTCTCTTCTCTGTGAAAAACTCAGTGATTTCTGTGTCTCTGTGGCAAGAAAAATGTCACTTCATAAGGCTCTGCAGATATGTAGACCATCATTTTTTTTTTAACGTTGTACTGTAGGTCTGGCGCCAAAGTTTGCAGACTGCGTGCGTTAAGGACGGGAGCGGCATCCTTTTCTGAGGAACGAAGAAAAGATATAGCGTACGGCCTGACCGCCAACTACCAGTTTTCGACTCGCGCACCCAAACCAGCATGGCGGGAACGCCCAAAAACAACAGATTCTGAATTGAAAAACTGACCTTTATCAAGGCTTGTTAACATTTTTCGAACAGCCCTTGTCCGAGCAGAACGAATGACCTATTTTCGCGCTCCGAAAAACGAGCCTATTAATACGATATAAAAAGAAGAATAAATGTCAGCTCTAAAAGGTAAAGTAGCGCAGATCATCGGTCCAGTTTTGGACATCAGCTTTGACAACAGCAATGGTGAACTTCCTAAAATTCTTGATGCACTTGAAGTAACTCGTCCTGATGGACAGGTTGTAACGCTTGAGTGTCAGCAACACGTTGGTGAAAATACCGTTCGTGCCATTGCGATGGATTCTACAGACGGTTTGAGCCGTGGAACCGAGGTTCGCGCCTTGGGTGCTCCTATTACAATGCCTATTGGCGAGCAGGTTTATGGCCGTCTTTTCAACGTGGTTGGAGACCCGATTGATGGAATGGCCGATTGCGATAAGAAAGGCGGATACGCTATTCACAAGGCTCCGCCAAAGTTTGAAGACTTGTCTACTGCAACTGAGGTTCTTTTCACAGGAATCAAGGTAATTGACCTTATTGAGCCTTATGCAAAAGGTGGTAAGATTGGTCTTTTTGGTGGTGCTGGTGTTGGTAAAACGGTACTTATTCAAGAGCTAATCAACAACATCGCAAAAGGACACGGTGGTCTTTCTGTTTTTGCTGGTGTTGGCGAAAGAACGAGAGAAGGAAATGACCTTCTTCGTGAGATGATTGAAGCTGGTATTATCGATTACGGTGATGCTTTCCGTCATTCTATGGAAGAAGGTGGATGGGACCTTACAAAGGTTGACACAGAGAAATTAAAGAAATCAAAAGCAACATTCGTTTTCGGACAAATGAACGAGCCTCCTGGGGCGCGTGCTCGTGTTGCACTTTCAGGATTGACAATTGCGGAGTATTTCCGCGATGGAGATGAGAAATCTGGAGGTCGCGACATCCTTTTCTTCATCGACAACATATTCCGATTTACACAAGCAGGTTCTGAGGTATCGGCACTTTTGGGTCGTATGCCATCTGCGGTAGGTTACCAACCAACATTGGCAACTGAAATGGGATTGATGCAAGAGCGTATCACTTCTACAAAACGAGGTTCTATTACATCTGTACAGGCGGTTTACGTGCCTGCGGATGACTTAACTGACCCTGCGCCAGCAACTACTTTCTCTCACTTGGATGCTACTACAGTACTTTCTCGTAAGATTGCCGAGTTGGGTATTTACCCTGCGGTTGACCCATTGGATTCAACTTCACGAATTTTGATGCCTGCTGTTGTTGGCGATGAGCACTACAACACTGCAACACGAGTTAAAGAAACGCTTCAGCGTTACAAAGAGCTTCAGGATATTATTGCCATCCTTGGTATGGATGAGCTTTCTGAAGAAGATAAATTGATTGTTCACAGAGCAAGACGTGTACAACGTTTCCTTTCTCAACCATTCCACGTGGCAGAGCAGTTTACTGGTCTTAAAGGTGTTCTTGTTGATATTGCTGATACCATCAAAGGTTTCAACATGATTATGGATGGTGAGGTTGATGAATACCCAGAAGCAGCTTTTAACTTGGTAGGAACCATTGAAGAAGCAATTGAGAAGGGTAAGAAATTGATGGCAGAAGCATAATTAGTTGCGGGTTACGAGTTTCGAGTAAGCAACCCGAAACCCGCAACCCGCAACTCGTAACCCGTAACCCGCAACTATGAACTTAGAAATAGTAACACCAGACGAAAAGATTTTTGAAGGAGAAGCCAAGCATGTGCAGCTTCCTGGCAAAGACGGTCTTTTCGGTATTTTGAATAATCACGCTCCCATCGTTGCCACCTTGGTAAAAGGGAAAGTGAAGATTGAGGCCGCAGATGGCGATGTTCAGTATTTTGAGATAGGTGGTGGCGTTGTAGAAATGAACAACAACAAGGTTATTGTTCTCGCAGAAAAGTAATCTGAACTACATTTAAATTACAAGAAACCCTGTTCGTTTGTTCGGACAGGGTTTTTTAATAATTGCCTGTTAGAAAAAATGGAACATATATTGATACCGAAACGTAAGCAATCGTAATTTTCGGAAATGATGAGATTTGGTTTTGTTTGCGTTCTATTGATTTCCATGTTGAGCACACTTAACGTTGAGGCACAGACCGCAAGACGAGTAAAGTTTCCATCAAAGGATGGAGTTACCATCACCGCTGATATGTATGAGGCTGACCCTAATTATCCATGGATTGTGTTGTTTCATAAAGCACAGTCAAGCCGAGGAGAGTATCAAAAAATCGCCATCAAACTAAATAAGCTTGAGTTGAACTGCATGGCAGTTGACCTCCGTTCTGGAAAAGAAGCCAACTTCATTGTGAATGAAACCTATGTCCTTGCCAAGGAAACTGGTTTGGGAACAGAATACATGGATTCTGAAATAGACATGAAGTCCGCCATTGAAAAAGCGTATCTCATTGCACGTAAACCTGTCATTGTTATGGGAAGCTCCTATACAGCTTCCCTTGCTATTAAGTTAGGTAGCGAAATGTCGCAGGTAAAAGCAGTAGTGGCTTTTAGTCCAGGAGAGTATTTTGGGAAGAAGCTTAATGTGGAGAAAGTGGCAAGCAGTCTGTCTAAACCCACCTTCATTGCCTGTGGTTCTGATGAGAAGAAATACACCGACCCTATTGCCAACGCCATCAGAAGTAGGAAGAAGATCTACTTCGCACCTCCAAAAGGCGGAGCCCATGGTGCGGCTTGCTTAGAAAAAGGAACCGAAGGCGAAACGGATTATTGGGTTCAGCTTATCAATTTTATACAGTACGTGAAGAAGGAGTACTGAGAATCTTTGTACAATTAGACCATGGATACAACCCAATATCTTTATCGCAACGTTATCTTCTCTAAAAAAGGGAAGACCATTTCGTTGATAGACATCGACAAGCCCGAAATTCAAGGACAGGAGTTGGAACCTTGGTTTGGAGTGGTACTGCAATTGGCCGATGGAAAACATTCGGTAGAAGACCTGTTCAATTTTCTTTCGGGTCAGTATAGCGGCAATGCGCCTTCTAACCTGAAAGAGACCGTTCTTTCTGTGGTGGAAAGATTGGCAGAATCGAAGCTGATTGTACTTACAGATAAGCCAACCGAGTTGCCCTATTATCTGTCGGCTCCTTACGAGTTTCTAGATATTGAGAAGGCGAAGAATCTACTCAAAAAGCACCGCGCCAACGTAAATTAGGTAGAGACGCGATTTATCGCGTCTCACACACAGCGTCTCACACACAGCGTCTCACACACAGCGTCTCACACACAGCGTCTCACACACAGCGTCTCACACACAGCGTCTCACACACAGCGTCTCACACATAAGAAAACAGAATGATGAGCAAGACGCGATAAATCGCGTCTCTACAGCAATTTGGGATTGTTCTTATGCCTGTCCGCATCGCGCAAGGTCTTCTTCTCAAGGTTCTTCTTCAATGCATCGGTTAAATCGACACCCGTTTGGTTGGCAAGGCAGATGAGTACAAACAGCACATCGGCCATTTCGGCTCCAAGGTCTTTGTTCTTATCGCTTTCCTTTTCTGATTGCTCGCCATAGCGTCTTGCTATAATGCGGGCCACTTCGCCCACTTCTTCGGTGAGCATAGCCATGTTGGTGAGTTCGTTGAAATAACGTACGCCTGTGGTGTTGATCCACTCATCAACTGTTTGCTGGGCTTGTTCTATGGTCATTGGGTTTCCTTTTGGGAAAGGAACGAAGAAAGAAAAGAAGATTCAAACGGAATCCTTGGCTGTTGGTCATTGGCCATTCACTTCTCTCCTTTAAGCCTGCACCGCAAACCACAGCATAATCACTCCTTCTGCTTCGTATCAAGCAGGATTGTAACCGGCCCATCGTTCACTAACTCCACATCCATCATCGCCCCAAAAACACCGCTTCCAACTGGCTTCATCAGCATGTCAGACAGCTTGGTCTTAAATTGCTCGTACAGCGGTTCGGCCTGTTCGGGCCGTGCAGCCTTTATATAGGAAGGGCGGTTGCCCTTTTTGGTGCTGGCATGCAACGTAAACTGCGAAACAACCAATGCTTCTCCCCCATTCTCTTCCAACGAAAGGTTCATCACGCCCTCATCATCATCAAAAATGCGCATGCGGCAAATCTTGCCACACAGCCATTCAATATCTTCTTGCGTATCTGTCGCTTCTATTCCTAAAAGGATGAGCACTCCATGGCCAATGTTACCGACCACGTTGCCATCAACCGTTACCGATGCTCTCTTTACACGTTGCAGTACCACTCTCATACTGCAATAATAAACATGTTTCAATCTTGACGTTGACCCTACAAGCAATTGTATATTTTTGAACCGATGTCAAAACCCGGTGCAGACCAACTTTCGCTCCCGCTCACGCAATTTGCCATTGTTGATATTGAGACCACCGGCACCATTCACGATGGCAAGATTACCGAGATAGCCGTCATCATTCATGATGGCACAAAAGAACTCGAACGCTTTACCACCCTGCTCAATCCACAACGGAAAATAGATTTCTATGTGGTGAAGCTTACGGGTATCACCGACCGCATGGTGGCCGATGCGCCTTTGTTTGAAGAACACGCCCAGCGCATTTTTGAGATGACCAAAGACCGCGTGTTTGTGGCGCACAACGTTTCGTTCGATTATGGCTTTCTGAAGAAAGAGTTTGCCAACCTCAAGATGGAATTCAAGCGCGAAACGCTTGATACGATAGACATCTGCCGCAGAATCATTCCCGATTTGCCTTCTTACAGTCTCGGAAAGCTTTGTGCCACGCTCGGCATAGAAATGGACAGCCATCACCGTGCGTTAGACGATACCGCAGCCACGGCAACGCTCTTCCAACGATTGTTTCAGAAAGACCCAACAACGGTTTTCAGTCGCATTAAGCCCGATATGCCAGATGTGCGCATTCCGCCCAATCTGCCAGCATCCGAACTCGAAAACCTACCCACAGGTGCGGGCATCTATTACTTCTATGATGGCGATGAGCAGATTCTCTACGTAGGAAAAAGCATCAACATAAAGAAACGAGTGCTCAGTCATTTTCATCCAAAGGAGAAGAAGAAATGGGCAGAGCTTTGGAAGGCAGTGCATTCCATTTCGTTTGAGGAAACGGGCAGCGAACTGGTGGCGCTCTTGCTCGAATCGCAGGAAATCAAGAAGCTGCAACCTCCCATCAACCACTCCCAGAAACAACCTCATTTCTCCTACGGCATTTATGAGAAGGTAGATGAACAAGGCTACATCAACCTTGCCATCAAACGCAAAAAGAACATCGAAGGCCAACCATTGGTGGAGATTCGCTCCTATTTCGAAGGCAAACGATTACTCCTAAAACAAGCCAAGAAACATGAGTTGTGCGAGTGTTTGCTCGGACTTCAAAGTCCCAAAGGCAACTGCTTTCAGTATCAGATAAAGAACTGTCGCGGCACCAAGATGGGATTGGAAACAGCCGAGGAATACAACAAGCGCATCAATGCCGCCAAAAACTCGCTAGGCATGACCATGAACAACACCCTCGTGATTGGCACCGGACGTACAAACGAAGAATATTCGCTCGTTCAGATTGAAGACGGGAAATACGTGGGCTACGGTTTCATCGAGAAGGAAGAAGCCAACCAACCGCTCGAACATATTCTGGAATTCATCCGCAGGCAAAACGACAATCCAGATACGCGGAAAATCATTCTCAACTACCTCAGCAAAAACAAGAAAGACAAGGTAATTGTCTACAGAAAAAGCCTCGACCAAAGCCGAGATTTTTGATTTGTTTTTGGGTTATTGGTTATTACTGAAGGGCGCGGTTCAACAACTAATTATGATTGTCCGCTTGTACACCCAAATATCAAGGGCAAGTTCTGAAAAGACAAGAAATAGTCACAGGTGCACTGATTCTCTCTGATGTCCAGGATAAACCTTCTTTTATCAGTGAAAAATCCGTGCATCTGTGGCTAAAACATGTTCTTCAAAACCTATTTGTTTCTATTATTGACCTTTTAAGTTATCAATCGAACAAGCATTAAGCTTCGAATACTGAACTCACTTTCGAGTTTCTTTTTTCAGATTTCCAATTTTTCATTTTATCCCTCTTCTTACCTTGCGGAGATATTGAGGCACTCATAGGCAACCTCACAAATTCACCTCCGTTATCAGATTGCGTGCAACCAACCGACCAAGAACTCCAGAATCTGATAGCAGGTTGTCTGAAAAACGACCGAAAATGCCAGCAGAGAATCTATGAGTTATTTTATGGGAAGATGTTGAGTGTGTGCATGAGGTACACGAAAGACCTTGATCAGGGGAAGGAGTTAGTGCAAGAGGGATTTATCAAGCTTTTCGGAAACCTCGAAAAATATAAGAACGATGGTTCTTTTGAAGGCTGGGTGAGGCGCATTTTTACCAATAATGCGATTGATTCATTCAGACGAAAAAAGCATCAGGATATGGTGCCAGATGATGACTACAAGGTGCTGAATTTGGCAGACGACAAGGACGAACATGAATTTTTAGACCCAGAAGAGGAAACCATTCAACCAAAGCACGTCATAGAAGCGATGCAACAACTTTCTCCAGCATATCAGATGGTTTTCAACCTCTATGTAATGGAGAATTATTCGCATCAAGAAATTGCCGATGAATTGGGAATAAGTGTAGGAACTTCCAAGTCGAACCTTGCCAAAGCACGGATGAACATGAGGAAGTTATTGAGGAAACAATTTGCAGACAGACTTTAAATAGGAATATGAGTAACCCATTCGAAAATAAAATTAAGGAGAGTCTCGAGAATTTCGAGATGCCTTACGATGCCAATGCTTGGGCGCAGTTTGAGAAACAACTTCCGCAAAGTGGTGGCACAGCAACTGGCGGTAGTCGGTTTAGCTGGAAGGCCGTAGCACTTGTTGCTGTGTTGACTACTTCGGTTGCTACAATTTGGTATTTGAATGCTGATAAGGAAGTTGCCAAATCTGAATCAGTTGTGGTTGAGCAGGAAGAAATAACGCAAGAGCAATCAGTTATAGTTGAGAAAAATTCTTCGCAATTATCTAAGCCAGCGGTTTTGGCTAAAGAATCTAAGGAGGTGTCTAGTTCAGAAAAGCCTCAGATTGCAGATCCTAAAAAAGTGGTTGAAGTTGTTTCTAACCCAAAGTTGGAAACTAAGGAAGTGAATTCTGAAAATGTAGCAAAACCAGCTAATTCTGATATTCAGAATCCTGAAAAGAAAGCGGCAACTCCTGCTGATAAGCCTTCTCCTGATAAAACGGAAGCGAAACCTTTGGTAGCCAACTTCATCCCTACCTTAGAAAAAGTTTGTGTGGGCGAAGATGTCAGCTTCATCAATCAAACATCCGACCCAAAAGCTAAAATGGTTTGGGACTTTGGTGATGGAACTACCAGTTCTGCCTTTGAACCGTCTCACACTTATGTTCTTCCAGGAACTTATTCTGTGAAACTAAAAGCAGCAATCGCCAGCAAAGCATCTGAGCAAACAGTTAATGTGAGTGTAAGCCCAGTTCCAACGGTAACGCTAGATGCATCTCAAAAACTACCAGGCTACGATGCCATTCCTTTCTACCATTTTGAAACCGTGCTTCAGCCAAATGAAACGGCTACTTGGAAATTCTCTGATGGCTCTACTACCAAGGGGTCTTCTGCCGACCATTTGTTTCGCGATGCTGGAAAAGCAACAGCAACATTGACCGTTCAGAACGCCTTTGGATGCAGTCATTCCGATGAATGGGAATCAAGAATTGCTAAGGCATTTGATGACCTCATGGCACCTACTGGATTTAGCCCGGATGGCAACGGTACCAATGATGTTTTCATACCAGGAGCATTGCCAGATTTGGGAGTTGCATTTGAAATGGTGATAATGGATTTAAAAGGTCAAGAAGTTTACAGAACAAGTTCTGCCAACGAACCTTGGAATGGAAAACTTCACAATACCGGAGCAAAGCTTGATGTAGGTACTTACGCTTGGACAGTTGTTCTGAAAGAAGAAATAGTTAGTAAAAAGACGTTTAGCGGAACGATTAGCATACGCCTCTAAACACAACTTTATATCTTTGAACATTACGTGAGCAAATACAACATGGAATACCATTCACAATTGAAAAACAGAATCCAGAACGTAAAAGCATTTTTGGTTGCGACTATCGTGCTGTCCGCCACATTCGGTTCTGCTTTGGCTCAAACCATTGATGTTGGCCCAGCAGATACTTCTGTTTGCAACGGCACTCCTGTAACGCTCACAGCAGTGCTCAATGGCGGAAGCGGATCAAATCCGCAACCTGCCACCTACACGCTTTCTGATGACAGTCACACAGGAGTAGTGAATATGGGCTTCAACTTCACCTACTACGGTAACGTTTACACGCAATGCGTCATCTCATCAAACAGTTACATCACGTTTGATCTTACAGGTGCCAATGGAGGTTCTCAATGGAGCATCAATGCTGCTGCCCCAAGCCCAACTTCCACAACGAACAACAAAATCATGTTCCCATGGCAAGACACCAACCCTGGCGTTAGCGGAACAGTAAGTTCAGTTACTTGTGGGATTGCACCAAACAGAAGATTTGTTGTGACGTTTGACGCGGTGGCTATGTTTAGCTGTACAACGATGGAGTTCTCGAACCAACTTGTGTTGTACGAAACATCCAACCGTATTGAAATGCACATTACAAGCAAACCCCTTTGCACAACTTGGAACGGTGGAGCCGCCATTCAAGGATTAGAGAATATTGATGGAACTGTCGGGCACATCGTTCCAGGAAGGAATTATCCAACGCAGTGGTCTGTAAATAACGATGGTTATGAATTTGTTCCTAACGGAGTTGGTGGATACACCGTAAATGCTATTCCGTTTGATCCAGAACCAGTGACCACTAATAACAATTTGAATTGGTATGACCAGAACGGAAATCAACTCGGATCGACCGCCTCTATTACCGTTTCGCCCACAGTTGCTACATATTATTACTGCGAGTGGGACTATCCTTGCAATAACGAACCTGCCATAGACTCCATTCTAGTATCACTAGGTAACGTCAACATTACAACTGCGCCAACCGATGCAAGATGTTTCGGATTCGCGGATGGCTACGTAAAGGTTGACCCTATCGGAAGTGTCTATCCAGTATCCTTAACTCTTGCCGATGCGGCTGGTGCAACCCTACAGCAAGTTAATGGTGTAACAGGAATTGACACACTTGGAGGACTCGTGGCAGGAACATATTCCGTGTCCGTGACGGATGGTGTTGGATGTACTACATCATTGAACTTCACTATTGATGAACCAACATTACTTGTCCCAAATGCAGGCCATTTCAATATTCTCTGTAATGGAGACAATAACGGACGAGCTTATGCAACTCCTGTTGGCGGAGTTACACCCTATGATACGGAATGGAATGATCCATTGATGCAAACAACAGATACCATCCGATTTCTTGCGCCTGGAGCCTATACGATTACCGTAACGGATGCTAATAACTGCGTTTCTGACACAACACTTTCTGTATTAGAGCCGCTTCCATTGATACTGGATTTGAGTTCAGGTGCTGACACCTGTCTTTTGAAAAACGGAGCGGTTTTGGCCGAAATGAGAGGAGGCACAACTCCCTACTCTTATGGATGGAACAACATTGGTGGAGACTCAACCAACTATTCTGTTGATCATGTCAACCATTTCAGCGTAATTGAAAATCTTTCTCACGGAGATTATTCTGTTCTTGTAACTGATTCTAATGGTTGCGAAATTGATGGAGCAATGGCGGTGGCACTCATTCCACCACCAATTGCAGGTCTTACAAGCAGGTCAAAACCAGAGGAATTTGTAAATCCTGATGTTCAATTTGAGAATTTGAGCACGGCAGCTGAAACGTATGAATGGCATTTTGGTGATGGCGAACTATCTTACGAAGAACACCCTTGGCATACGTATGACACTTCTGGAGTCTTTTTGGTGATGCTCATTTCTCACAATGACCCACAATATGGCTGTTCAGACACAGCTTTCTTCTACATGGAAGTGGATCCATTCTTCACGTTCTACATTCCAAGTGGATTCACCCCAGACGCTGATGGTCTGAACGATACGTGGGGACCAGAAGGTCAGAGCTTCGAAATTGAGAGCTATAACGTAAAGATTTTTGACCGATGGGGAGGCTTGGTATGGCAGACCGATAATCCTGATAAGAGATGGGATGGCTTTGACTCAGGCTCACTGAAAGAGGTTAAGCAGGGAACGTATGTGTATGTTTTCACCATGAAAAAATTCAACACATTTGAACCAAAAACAATTAAAGGAACGGTGACTCTTTACCGACACTAAAAAACAATTTGAAAGGTAGCCCCACCTAAATGACAACCAATTTGATTCAAAAGCTTGTAACGATTGTTTGCCTATACGGTACCGTAGTTAATTCCGCATTTGCACAACCAGGATGCCCTTCTATTGATGTAGGACCAAACCTGTCTGTAGATTGTAACGTCAATTGCGTTGACCTTCATGCCACTATTCTCGAAACTGGAGCCACAACCTCATACATAGTTGCTTCCACTCCATTTGCTCCACCTGCCCCATTTACTGGAGGAACAGCCCAATTCATTAACACAGATGACATCTGGGGTAGTGTCATTGCTCTACCATTTAACTTTTGTTTTTACGGAAATCAGTACTCTTCGCTTGTCATTGGTGCCAATGGACTGTTATCATTCGATTTATCCGTGGCCAACACAGGATGCACATGGTCATTTTCGGCTTCCATTCCTTCAACTGCCCTCTACATGAACAGTATCATGGGTGCCTACCACGATATTGACCCGAGCCAGGGAGGCGACATCAGCTATTTTATACAAGGCACAGCACCGTGCAGAATGTTTGTAGTTAGCTTCAATAATGTACCGCACTTTGATTGTGATTGTGGCTTTTTCTCCTCGTGCAAAAAGACCACGCAACAGATCGTACTATATGAAACCACCAATGTTATTGAGGTTTATCTTCAAAAAAAGGAGCTCTGTAGCAGTTGGAACAGTGGGAATGCGGTGGTTGGAATTCAAAACATGACTGGTACCGTAGGTCTAACTCCTCCAGGCAGAAATACTGGTAGCTGGACAGCAAACAACGAGGCATGGCGATTCACACCAAACGGAACTCCGAATTACGTTGTCAATTGGTACGATCAAAGCAATACTCAGATTGGAACTGGTCTTACGCTAAACGTTTGTCCCAGTGTTACTACCACATACACTGGAGAGGTTATATACACTAACTGTGATGGAGCGGTTGTTACCGTTACCGACCAAGCAACAGTAACGCAAAACAGCACGGTGTCCGTCTCTGTAAACCCAACAACTGCCGGTCTCTGCTCTGGTCAATCCACATCAATCACTGCAAGTAGTCCGAACTCTGGTATTTCGTACACTTGGTCGCCATCAACGGGACTATCAACTACCACTGGGCCAACGGTGGTGGCGTCACCAACAGTCACCACCTTATATACCGTTACAGCCAATGATGGAAACTGCTCGGCAAGTGCCAACGCGAATGTTATCGTAGGCAATCTTCAATTGACTTCTTCTTCAACGGATGCTTCCTGCGCAGGAGATGATGGTACGGCAAGCGTTACCGCCAGTGGCGGTCTTACGCCATATTCCTATGTCTGGTCAACAGTTCCGGTTCAAACAACTCAGACCGCCACTGGCCTTTCCGCAGGCATTTATGATGTGGAGGTTACGGATGCCAGCGGTTGCCCAGCCTCAATAAGTGTCACGGTAGGAATTACCCTCGGTTCTTTATCCACACCTACAGTTTCTGCTACAGATGCGGTCTGCTCAGGTTCAAACGGAACCGCAACCGCAACACCTATTGATGGCGTTTCTCCATTCACTTATTCTTGGAATACTGTTCCTGTACAAACCACGCAGACTGCTACTGGGCTCGCACCTGGTAACTATACCGCTACAGTTACCGACAATGGCGGCTGTAGCGCTACCGCCTCTGTTACGGTAGGAGTTGGACTAGGTACACTTACAGCAACCATCAATGGATTCTCCGATGCATCGTGCAATGGGAGCTGCGATGGAATTGCCACCGCTACTGCTCAGGGTGGAACAGCTCCCTTCCAATTTGTTTGGGATAACCCAACCAATCAGCAGACCGCTCAGGCCACAGGTCTTTGTGCTGGCACATATAATGTAGGAATTGCCGATGCGAACGGATGTTTGGCAACCGCTCAGGTTATAATAGGAGAGCCAACCGCTATAAATGCACTGGCCACTATGGATCAACAGTCACATTGCGGAAACCCTGACGGAGCAGCAAGTGTGGTAGCAAATGGCGGAACGGTGACGAACGATTATCTCTATAATTGGAATTCTGTTCCCGTTCAAACAACTTCGACTGCAACAGGACTGCTTCCTGCCACTTATACTGTCTCGGTAACTGATGATAACGGATGTTCTGGCTCTGCAGATATTGCCGTGACCACTATTCCAGGTTTCACGGCCAGCATCGCAGCATATACGGATGCAACTTGTTTCCAAAGTTGCAACGGAACCGCAACCGTAGCAGCTTCTGCCAATGCTATTCAACCATTAACCTATTCATGGAATTCTGTTCCTGTTCAAAATTCAGCAACTGCAACAAATCTGTGTGCTGGAAATTATCAAGTAACTGTTACAGATGGGGTTAACTGCATCGCAACAGCAAACGTGACAATTTCGGAACCCACAAAGATTTCTGCCGCTGCTACAACCAGTGCTACTCCTATCTGCATAGGAGAATCGGCAAATTTGACTGCGATTGTTACAGGCGGAACCACTCCTTATACTTCGTATTTATGGTCATCTGCTCCGAACGATCCAACGCTTGTTTCTTCCATACAAAACCCAACGGTAAGCCCCGTTTTTACTACGGTTTACACGCTCATTGCTGCTGATGTAAATGGTTGCATCACCACACCTAGCACGGTACAAGTAGTTGTTAACGACCCATTATCATTGACTGTAACTCGCCCAATTTCAAGCCCCGATACAGGAATTTGCCCGTATGATTTTGCAATTGTTGATTTGATGGCTACAGGTGGCGATGGAAACTATTCCTACTATTTGAATCCTGACCTTACAACTCCGTTAAGCCTTCCGATGCAAGTTCAACCAGCTAGCACCACCACATACAATTTTACCGTTTATGATGGTTGCACAACGCCTCCTGCTTTTGCATCGAGCACCATTACCGTTTTTATTCTTCCTACGGTTGATTTTGTTGGAGACGAACTCAACGGCTGTCATATTCATACCGTTGAATTTACCGACAATACGAACCCGTCTCCTACATCTTGGAACTGGAATTTTGGCGATTCCAATTCTGGAGCAAACACCGCCAACATGCAAAATCCTATTCACGAGTTTTCTGGAGCAGGGCTTTACACTGTTTCGTTACACGTGCAAACAGCTGATGGTTGCGTTAACGACACCACGAAAACTGATTACATAGAGGTCTACCCGCTTCCTTATGCCAATTTCAGCATGAATCCGGAAGTGACTAATGTGCTTAATGGAACGGTTGAATTTACCGACCTCAGTTCTGGAGACATAAATGAATGGGATTGGAGCTTTGGCGCAGGAGACGAATCCACTAATCAGAATCCGTTCTACATATACACCGACACTGGTACTTATGTGGTTTGGCTTCACGTGACCACCATCCATGGCTGTGAAGATGAAACGCGAAAACAAGTGGTGGTTGAACCAGATTTCATGTTCTATGTGCCAAATTCGTTTTCTCCAAATAACGATGGCCGAAACGATTACTTCCGTGGTTATGGTGAAGGTGTTGATTGGGATTCGTACGAAATTACCATCTACAACCGCTGGGGAGAAGAAATCTTCTTTTCGGCTGATATAGAACAACCTTGGCTTGGTGATTACGAGCAAATGGATGTTGCAAACGAGGTTTATGTTTGGAAGATTCTGATTACCGATTTGAACGGTGAGCAACACACTTATCGTGGCCACGTAACAGTACTGAGATAACGTATTCTCCATTTGTCGGACAACACACAAACATGTTGGGGCATTGGTTATATTTTTCTCAAAAATTCGAAAGATGAATGCATTATCATTGGCTGAATATTTTGTGCAACTTGTCGCTCCAAAATAGCAACCGATACAAAAATTGCGAGTCTAGAAATCAACTCACTTACAACTAAACCTTGAGCCTCTCCAGCTTTAACAATTACGTCTTTAGGAAAGCGATTTTCGCTTCAATTCTACTTCTTTCGTCTTCTGCTATCGCTCAGAATTTAGTAATTGACAAAACATCAGACCTAATAACCAAGCACGGAGTTAGTATTTCATCTAAGTTACAGAATTGTGAGAATGCAAAAAACGGAACGTCAAAGGAGTACATACTTCTTACCGTTTTCAACGAAAACCCGTATCCAGTTCAACTTTCTTTCAAACGAAACCTTTGGTTTGATGGAAAATGCAATTCGTGTAATTCTGAAAGTACTGAACACACCGTTTCTGTAACGATAGAAGCAAACAAAAAAGTAGAAGGAAGTTGTGATGAGAGTAGCGGCCTGCGCATCTTCTCTCGCATGTTGAACTTGGAGAAGGTTGCAAAGCTTACCAATTACGAACTTGTTAATATTGAAGTTGATGAGGTTAAATAAACCTATCTCGCTGTTAGCAGGTATTGCCCTAGCTGCTTTTTGTAAAGTTGATGGATTTGCTCAGTGCGATGTCACGGCAAATTCAACGTATTCCGAAATAACCTGCGGAGAATGTGTAACGCTTTCGCACGCTGGATCAAGCATAGGTAACATCAGTTTTGAGGAAGATTTCAATACACAACCGCTTACTGGTTGGTCATTTACACAACAGGCTACATTTACCAATCCTTGCAGCCCAAATGGTGTTGACGGAACCGACCACCTTTGGATGGGAGCACAATCAGCTGCACCACGTTCGTTGGAGACCTTGCCTCTGAATTTCGGGCCTGCCGTAGCACCTGCAGGTGGCACCATCTGTTTCGATATGCTGTTTGCCGAACAGGGAGACAATTCGCCTTGCGAAGGTCCAGACGAACCGCAGGAAGGAGTTTATCTTCAATACTCTCTCAACGGTGGCACCACGTGGATAACCATAAATTATTTTGATCCGAACGGAGGATACGACCCACAACTTATAAACTGGAACAACTGGTGTTTTGCTATTCCCAACGGTGCTCTTGTAAATGGCGTTCAATTTCGGTGGTTTCAGGATGCCGATTCTGGTGCAGAATATGACCACTGGGGAATTGACAATGTTCAGATTCTTGTGAACGACCCTAGCGTGCAATACGTTTGGCAGCACGACAATTACACCACTAATCTTCCGGGAAACAACCCAACTCAGGTTTGTCCATTGGTAACCACTACCTATACCGTAAACATGACTACTAGTACAGGAAACTGTACGGACAACGTTCAAATTGTGGTTGTGAACCCGGTGGTTGTAGTTAATGCTGGTCTAGATCAACAAGTATGTGCTGGAGAATGTGTTGATTTGGCTGGTACAGCTTCTGTAATAAATAATCCAGGTGGGATTACTACCTTTTCAAACAATCAGACGGAAGATTTTGATGCTTCCGTATTTGGAGGAGGAAGCGTAAACGTGAATGTTCAGGATTTGAACATGAGCACGGTGAATCCTGGCTCGTTAGTGCAGGTTTGCATTTCAAGTCTAGAGTTTTCTGGTTTTGGTCTTCCGCCTGGCGGAGTAGAAGCGCTTTCGATAACCCTTGTTTGCCCAGATGGCACTCAAGTTGTCCTCGTTCCAATTGGAGGCGCACCTGCGGGAGCTGGAGGTTTATTTGGCACACCTTCCTCCTATCAAAATGCGTGTTTTGTACCTTCTGGTGGCTCCGCACTTTTGAGCGCCAGTCCCAATCCCATCACCGGAACATTCAATTCTAGCCAACCTTTTTCTGGAATGAACGGTTGCACAGCAAATGGAGTATGGTCCATTGCAGTTGCAACCAATGCCCTATCTGGAAACGGAACTTTTGATGGTTGGTCCATAACTTTTGATGATGAAGTTGATGAGTACACACCAGACGTTCTGTGGTCGCCTACAACATACATGGCTGCTGGAGAGCAAACAACCCTTACTCCGAACGTGTGCCCAAATGCAGCAATCACTTACACCCTAACTGCTTCTGATGATGCTGGTTGTGTGACTGTTACGGATGCTGTTTCCATCGCCATTGACCCAAACTGTTGCGATCCGCAAACCCCACCCATCCAAGGGCCAACGCCACTTTGCGAGAACGCTACAGGAAATGTTTATTCGGTTACCAATACAGTAGGTTCTACTTATGCTTGGACTGTTCCTGCTGGAGCAACAATTACCGCTGGTCAAGGAACCAACTCAATCACTGTAAGTTTCGGAACAAATGGCGGTCAAGTATCGGTAATTGAGACTATAACCTGTGGCCCAGGCCCAGCAGAAACCTTTGCTGTGGTTGTGCAACCGTGTGCTGGATGTACAATGAATTCGCTCGATATGGCAATGACCGATTGCTACACATCTGGTCAAGGCTTTTTGCAATACGATATTGAAGGAACCTTGACGTTCACCAATCCACCTACCACTGGTCAACTCATCGTTGCTGATTGTTTCTTGAATCAACAGGTGTTCCTACCTCCGTTCCTTAGTCCCATGACGATTACATTCACTGGTCTACCTCAAGATGGTTTGGCTTGCGATTTCGGGGCGGTATTCTCGGATGATCAGAATTGCAATATCACCACAACATTTACGGCTCCTCCAACGATTACGAATACTACAGCAAGCTGCGTAAGCGGAACTGGTGTGGTTGACGGAACGATTGAGTTTAATGCCCCTCCGACAACCGGAACCATTGTGGTAAGCATTTTCGATGGAGTCGGAACACAAACAACCAACATTCAACCTCCTTTTAGTAGTCCAGAAACGTGGCAAGTGACAGGACTAGATCCAGCCGCAGCAACCTATGTTATCACATATTATTTTTCTGATTTTCCAACCTGTGAGCAGACTCAGACCATTCAGTGTGGGTGTTCGGCTGAGGGTGGAACAACCACAACAACCGTAACCGGAGATGGAACCATTGATTTTATCCTCTGCGATGGTGATCAGCTAGATATTGTAGACAATGGAGATTACACACTTCCAGATGATGAAGGTATTCTTGGTGGCATCTATCCTTATCAACCAGCTTATACGTTCTTAGTCTATGGATGTCCTCCTACTCCAGGTATTTTTCCTGGAGATGACCCATGTTTTGCAGGAATTGTTCCGAGTGACGGCAGTATGATGGACATCAATGACCCAAACTCTATTTTCTCCCTTTTCCCTCCAGGATTACTACCGAACAATCAACTTTACTACGTTCCTATCACCTTATATCATTACGACCCAATTACTCCTAATTACATCATCAACGCGAATTGTTGGGATCTTGGTGCGGTTACAACGGTAAGTTATCTCCCACCTGTTGTAACTGTTGTTACTCCTGATTGTCAAACCAATACTGTTTCCGTAATGGTTGAAGGTGGATATCCAGAAGTGTTCGGTGGCAATTTCACCGCTTCAAATCTTCTGCCAGCAACTGCTTCTTTCGTAAATACCACGACTCCTAACCTAGGAAACATCGTTATTGAAAACCTACAGAATGGCGATAATTATTCGTTCGACATTACTGATCAGAATGGTTGTCCCACAACCATAACAGGAGGCCCATTTGTAGCACTACCTATAGCTGCTGCTGGAACAGACGCGCAAACTTGTATTCTTTCGTATGACCTTGAGGGAGTGGCCAGCTATGGCACAGGAACTTGGACTGGTGGGCCGGCAGGAACAACTTTCGCACCTGATGCAAATACGGCAACCGCAACGGTTACCGTTCCAACAGCAGGAGTTTATACGTTCACGTGGACGGAGGACAACGGAAATGGCTGTGTGGCATCAGATGAGGTAGTGGTTACGTTCTCTTTAATGAGCATTCCAGCGGTTATTACTGATGCTGCCTGCGGTGCTTCAGACGGAGAAATCGTGGTTGCACCTCAAGGTGGAGTTGGGCCATATACCTATGCTTGGACATCAGGTGGAAATACAGCACTCGAACCGAATCTTGGACCAGGAAACGTGACTGTAACCGTAACAGATGCTACTGGATGTAGTCTAGACTCAACTTTCGCCATCACGCAACCTGTTACTTTCACTACGGTTATAAATACCACCGATGAGTTGTGTTTTGCTGCCTGTGATGGAGAAATCACCATTCAACCTGATGGAGTTGGGCCTTACAACTACGCTTGGACTCCAAATGTGAGTAATACGAATACTGGCTCAAACCTATGCCAAGGCAACTATCAGATTCTCGTTTCTGATGTGGATGGTTGTACGCTGGTCATTAACAGAACTGTAGGCGGTCCAACTGAGGTGATAGCTGTGGTTAATTCGGATGTGAATCAAATTTGCATCGGAGGTCAGGCTGTGCTTTCCGCAAATGTGGTAGGTGGTTCTGCTCCATATTCCTATTTATGGACCGCTAATCCGGCTGATCCTTCATTGATTCCAAATGCAAGCAATCCAACCGTTTCACCTACCGTAACTACCAGCTACACCTTGATTGCGACTGATGCTATCGGATGTCCATCAGCACCGAAAGTGATTGTGATTAACGTTCTTCCTCCTTTAACGCTCGATGTAATCCGACCACTCGTTAGCCCAGATACTTCCATCTGTCCATATGATTTCGCCACTATTGACCTGCAAGCTGGAGGTGGAGACGGCAACTATCAAATTTATCTTCTTCCGGATATCACCAACCCAATCACGTTGCCGCTAGACACGCAGCCTTTGGTAACAACTACGTTTGATTTCATGGTAATTGATGGATGTACAACTCCTCCAGCGTTTGCTTCTAGCACTATAACGGTGCATCTTTTACCTCTTATTATTATTGATGCTGAACCAGACAGTGGCTGTCATCCTCTTACAGTGAATTTCACTGATTTAACTCAACCACCTTCCATTGGTTGGTCATGGAATTTCGGGGATTCTGATTCTCAATCAAACACTGCTGGTGTTTCTGACCCAGTACATCTCTATTCTGGTACAGGACTTTATGACGTTTCGTTGTCCATAACCACGGCCGAGGGTTGTATTACAGACACCGTTCTGACCGATTTTATTGAAGTATTCCCACTGCCAAACGCAAACTTCGACCTTAACCCAGAAGTTGTAAACCTGATAGATGCAACGATTAACTTCACTAATCTATCTACAAGTAATGCAATACAATGGGATTGGAATTTTGATGATGGTCATACTTCAACTCTACAAAATCCAACACATGTTTATTCCGATACGGGAACATACACTATAAATCTTTTAGTAACAACCATTCACGGCTGTACAGACGAAGTTTCTCGACAACTAATTATAGAACCAGACTTCATGTTCTATGTTCCAAATGCGTTCACACCAAACGATAATGGTAGGAACGATGGATTCCGAGGGTATGGCGAAGGCGTTGATTGGAGCACCTATCAAATGTCAATCTTTGACAGGTGGGGCGAACTTATTTACTACACCAAAAATATTGATGAACCTTGGGATGGCACCTTCAAAGGAGCACCCGTAGAACTTGCTGTTTACGTTTGGAAAATTGAACTTGTGGATGTCAAAGGAAATGATCACGATTATTATGGACACGTAACGCTTTTACGATAAAAACAACGCTGATTCAGTACCGATTTACCTAAATCTTAAACCCAGTTAATAACAACTTTGCATATCGCTTAAAATTTCAACATTTATGTACATTTGGCAATTCTAAAAACCCCATTTTAATGAGAATGAACTTTCGACTACTGATTTCTTGCCTGGCATTACTTGTGTTTTCGACATCAAGCATCTTTGCTCAAGACAACGTTGGTGTTGGCACCACAACGCCACATCCAAATTCAATTTTGGATGTATCCTCTACTGATAAGGGAATGCTTGTTCCACGAGTAAACACGCTTCAGCGTTTGGGAATAGCTAATCCCCCAGCAACAACACTTGCTAGTGATGCTGATGGTCTCCTCGTTTATGATACAGACATGGATCAATTCTGCTATTGGAATAACACCATCGTAGATTGGACTTGTATGGGTCTTGCTGGACCTACTGGACCTGCGGGTCCTACTGGTCCAAGTGGCTCTGCTGGAGGCGTTGGACCTGTTGGACCTGCTGGAGCAACTGGCCCTGCTGGTAGTGCAGGATCTGTTGGACCTGCGGGGCCTGCTGGACCTGTCGGACCTGCGGGTAGTAATGGACCACAAGGTCCTGTTGGCCCTGCTGGACCTGCCGGTAGTGCTGGACCTGCTGGACCTGCTGGTGCAACAGGCGCTGCCGGACCTGCTGGAGCAACAGGCGCTGCCGGACCTGCTGGAGCAACTGGCGCTGCCGGACCTGCTGGAGCAACTGGTGCTGCCGGACCTGCTGGTGCAACAGGTGCTGCTGGACCTGCGGGGCCTACTGGACCCTCTGCTTCTGCAAACATTACCTCGGCTTCACTAAGTAGCACAGCTACCATTTCATCTGCTTCTTTTGCTAACGTAGGAGGTATGAGTTTTACTTACGTGGCAACTGGCACACAAGCTTTCATCACATTCACAGCGTCAGGTTATGGATATACCAATTCTATGTCGTTCGTTCAATTCAATATCCAACAGAACGCTGCTACAGTTACGAAAACCAACACCAAAATTCAAAGTTATGATGACGTAACTGGCACCATTACGGTTTGGAGTTGCGCAGCGTCAAAGCTTGTCACTGGTCTAACTGTTGGTACAACTTATACCGTAAATGTGCAAGCTTTGGTCGGTGGCATAGAGGGAACTTACACTGCTATTGTTGATCCTAGCTTAGCAGGTCATCACATGACAGTAACTGTTCAACAATAAGAACGTTTTAAACCGAGAACAAGCATGAAGACTACTTGGATTACATTGGCAATTTGTCTAGGATTCAGCAGTTCCCTTTTGGCGCAATCTAAACCGGAAAACGTGGTAACTGCTACTAATTCTGAAAAGATTCAGCTTCGAACCTCGGAAGTTAGTAAACCTGAACCAAAACTAGCAGCGTCAGAAAAGCTTACTCAAGCTGCTAACGCTAAATCAAGGGAGAAGGGAAAGCCCGAGCTTAAAGAGTTTAGCGGAAAGAATCCAAAAGAAGATTAATCCAATTCCCTGAACCATTTAAATTCGGGGTAATTCATAAAAAAAGGAAGGGGCGGTAATTTCTTACCGCCCCTTCCTTTTTTCAATTTATTAAACCTTAAGGCTTACGCATCAATCTTCGCGTATTTGGCGTTCTTTTCAATGAATGCTCTACGAGGTGGAACTTCATCTCCCATCAGCATACTGAAGATTCTATCCGCTTCCGCAGCATTATCAATAGTTACTTGACGAAGCGTTCTGAACGTTGGATCCATTGTGGTCTCCCACAACTGCTCTGCGTTCATCTCTCCAAGACCTTTGTAGCGCTGTATTCCAACAGAACTTTCCTTGCCTTCGCCTTTTAACTTCAAAACAGCAGAATCACGCTGATTATCATTCCAGCAGTATTCAGACTTAGACCCTTTCTTTACCAAATACAGCGGTGGAGCCGCAATGTAGAGATAGCCTCCTTCAACCAATTCTCTCATGTAACGAAAGAAGAACGTAAGAATAAGGGTAGCGATATGGCTACCATCTACGTCCGCATCACACATGATGATGACCTTGTGGTAACGCAACTTGTCCATATTCAATGCACGCTCATCTTCAGTCGTACCGATGGTGACACCAAGTGCCGTGTACATATTCTTAATCTCCTCGTTCTCGAAAGCCTTGTGTTGCATGGCTTTCTCAACGTTCAAAATCTTACCGCGAAGTGGCAGAATGGCTTGAAACATACGATCACGACCTTGCTTAGCTGTTCCACCTGCAGAATCTCCCTCCACTAGGAATAACTCGCAGTTGATTGGATCTTTATCAGAACAATCAGACAACTTTCCTGGAAGTCCAGAACCGCTCATCACATTCTTACGCTGCACCATTTCACGCGCCTTGCGAGCTGCGTGACGTGCCGTTGCGGCAAGAATTACCTTCTGAACTATGATTCGAGCATCAGCAGGATGTTCTTCCAGGTAGTTCTCAAGCATTTCGCTTACCGCCTGACTTACTGGGGCGGTAACTTCCCTGTTTCCCAACTTGGTCTTTGTCTGACCTTCAAATTGAGGCTCTTGTACTTTAACTGATACAATAGCAGTCAAACCTTCACGGAAGTCATCTCCTGAAATCTCGAACTTAAGTTTATCCAGCATTCCTGAAGCATCTGCATACTTCTTCAGGGTGTTCGTCAGTCCACGTCTAAAACCTGAAAGGTGCGTTCCTCCTTCGTGTGTATTGATGTTATTCACATACGCATGGATATTCTCTGAATAGGATGTGTTGTAAACCATCGCCACTTCAACAGGAATACCTCCCTTCTCTCCTTCAATGCTAATTACATCGCTGATGAGCCTTTCTCGATTACCATCTAGAAAAACAACAAATTCCTTCAGCCCTTCCTTTGAATGGAAAGTTTCAGTAGGAAACTCGCCCTTACCATCAGGACTTCTTCTATCTGTTAGGGTAACTGTGATTCCCTTGTTAAGGAACGACAATTCGCGCATTCTTGTTGCCAGCGTCTCATAATTGAATTCCAGCGAATCATCAAATATCTGCTTGTCAGGATAGAACTCAACCTCCGTTCCACGATGGTCGCTTGTTCCAATTTCTTTGACCTCATCAATTCTCTTGCCTTGACTGTACTCTTGCTGCCAAACCTTACCATCTCGGTAAACTGTGGCTCTTAAATGAATGGAGAGTGCATTCACTACAGAAACCCCGACTCCGTGCAATCCGCCAGAAACCTTGTAGGAATCCTTGTCGAACTTACCACCAGCACCAATTTTGGTCATGACCACCTCAAGGGCAGAAACACCTTCTTTCTTGTGCATATCAACAGGAATACCACGGCCGTTATCACGAACGATGATTCCGTTGGTTTCTGTAATTGTTACATTGATGTGATCGCAATGACCAGCAAGCGCCTCATCAATAGAGTTATCGACAACCTCATAAACGAGGTGATGCAATCCTCTGACTCCTACATCTCCAATGTACATGGATGGACGCATGCGCACATGCTCCATCCCCTCCAGGGCCTGAATACTATCGGCCGAATATGCCTTTTGCGGCTTATCTTTTTCTTCCACTATTCTGATTGTTTTGGTTAAATCGAATCAACCCCCGAAGATACTCAAAACGCACCCCTTAAAGCCCTTTAAAATCGTGGCTTTCGTTCGTATTTATCAACAAAAAACGAGGGTTTTACACGGTCAACTATTAGAAGCTGAAATTCAGTCCAGCAATGAAGCTAAAACGCTGCGATGGATACTGTTTCCAGATGTCGTAACGGAGCGCGGCAATGTTTCTGAAATCGACAAAGGCACCGATCCATCTTCGGTAGCGGTATTCAACTCCAATGCTTGCATCCGCATAGCCTTTAAGCGTAACTGGAGTCATGCTTACCACGCCCAACGAATCGGTCGAGAAGCCTCGTGCCACACGCGTTCCATAAGCACTTATAGCTGCTTTGAAAATCAACTTATCCTTTAGATTGTAATTACCTGAGAACGTGAAACGGAACGGTGCCTCGTGCCATGGTTTGATGCTGTCCGTAGGCATAACGAACAGGCGGTATTCCGCCTCCGCCACCAACTGCAACTTGCTTTTAAGTTGATAACTCAATGCTCCCTTGAAACTGGTAACCCGGGTATCATGGTATTCGGTCAGGAACTTATTGCCAAGCCCACCCGTTGTGTCATTTACGAAGAACATCTGCTGTCCTGTGATAATCTCAGCCACAGAAAGGTCGAAGCTGATGCTGCGCGTGATACTACCTTTGAAACCGCCATAAACGTTTAGTCGCTCCCAGCTGTTACTCAGCGTTTGATCCGTATTGAAATACGGATTGATTTGAGAAATGGAGCGCAGGCCATTTCTTCTCACACCACCTTTTGCCCCTACATAGAAACGAAGCATTTTCTTGACGATGAAGTAGTGAAAATCCAGGACAGGAAAGATCAGAACCTTGGTAGTCGTGTCGTTGACATCCAACGCGAAATTTATTCCAAGGTCAATTCCCCAACGTTCTCGCGTTGCACGGAATTCGGGTTGAATGGCCCAAATAAGGTTATTCGTTTTCAGGCTTGGCTGCGCCAGATTGTAATAGTCGAAGGTTGTTTTAACGAACAATTCCTCCTTCTTGATATTGAAGGCAACACCTCCTGAAAGAGCCGCATAGTGTTCTTCCGCCTGGAAATTATCACGGGTGTAACCGTAGCCGATTGCCATCTGATCCAGAATGCGAAGCTTCTTCTCTCGGATTGCATTCAAATCAACGTTCACTCCTACGTGATGAAACACCTGATGCAGGCTATCGCCCTTGGCGGAATTCGCATTGGCAAATGTCACGTCACTTCGATTAAAACCGTAGTAATAATTCTCGTCTACATCATATTCCACCTTGGCTCCAACCACATGGTTTTTCATAAAATACTTACCGAATCCTATAATTCCCGCATCGGTGAAACCGAAGTTCCGAACCTTGTTCAACTTTGCATAAGAAGCATGATATCGGGCAAAGAAACCTGCCTGAAATTTCTTGCTTCGCAGACTACTAAAACTCGCATCTAAAAACGGCATGATATAATTGCCAAAACCGGCTTTCACAAAACCATTGTAAAGCTTTCCCAACGGTTCGTTAGAAAGATTGGCAGCCTGCAATGGCTGGGCTTCGTAGGTAATCTCCTTCGTTTTCGGCAGTACCGAATAATTCACTTTTGGCAGACCTGCCTCCTCATGCTTTACCTCTGGTTTGGAGGTAATCTTCTTCGCATCACGCGCTACGGGGCGATAATCTTTACGAATGGTAAATCGCAAACTATCGGGCAAACGGTCTTTATCCTGTGCGCTTGCAGAATTTGCGACCGTGAGAAGTGCAAAACCAACGATTAAATATGGAATCAGTCTTTTCATTCTTCCTCCATTTCAAATTCGTTCTCTCCTTCGGTATCAATCGGGTCGACCTCAAAAATCTCATCCCGAACTTTTCCTTCCTGCTCAAATTCAACATTGAAGCTTTGTCCGTCCTTACGTTCTTCCAACTTGGGTTGCATGGTAGTTATCTCCACCAACTTTCGCTGGGCTTCTTCTTTCAGCTCACCATCATAATTATCGATGAGGTTTTGAAGTGTTAATCTAGCTTGGAACAGGTCATTTTGCTTAACGTAATTGTCAGCGAGTAACAAGAATGAACGTGAAATCCATTCACCATAATTAGGGAATACATTCACCATATCGAATACCAATTTTTGTGATTGATCGTATTCGCCTTGGAGGAAATGGATGTAGGCCAAATTGTACATCGCCTCTGCTCCTATCTCATTGTTTGATTCGAGCAACGTTTGCTTAAATCGCTCTTGCGCCATTCGTAAATTATTCTGCGCTAATGCACATTTGGCAGAGGTCAAACTCGCTTCGCTCAACACAAGCTCTGGAACTTTATCAGATCGCTGAAGAATTAGCGCGTATTCATGCGCTTGCTCAAAATTGTTGAGCAGATAATTACAGCGCATCAGACCAGCGCGTGCTTCCATGAGATTCTCAGCGCTCTCAGCAACCTCCTCCAACATGGTAAAACGAAGCAAGGCATCATTATACTTCTTTTGGAAAAAATAAATCTGCGAAGCCGACATCAGCGCACGTTCAGTGAATACGTTCTTCTTGAATTCGAGTACACGATCAAAACCAATGATGGCCTGATCGTAATTCTTCAGTTGAACCGCGGCATCAGCACGATAGAAATTCGCATTCAACTTAAAATAGCCGTTCGGAAACTTGTCTGTGTACTTTTTGAACTCCGCCATCGCACCTTCAAGGTTCCCTCTCAGATACATAAATTCGGCACTCTCATAATAAGAGGTATCGAGTGCTCCCGTTGTGATGTCTGGGAAATTATGAGCCGACACATAGTTCTCAAAGCCAGGAACATCTCCGTCTTCCACATAAATCTTCTGAATTTTCATCAAAGCCTCCCTAGCCTCTTCGGTTGCTGGATAATTCTCTGCTACATCCTTAAATAGCGGAAGTGCTTTTTCGTCTGAACTTTGATTATAGTACAAGAGGCCCTTTTTGAGCTTCGCTTTAGGAACGTAGCTCGAATTCGAGTGCTCCGTAATGACCTTATCAAAGTACCTGATTGCCTCCTGACTATTGTCGGTAAAGAAATACGATTCGGCAATTTCGTACTTGGCATCAGCCGCAAAATCTGTTTCAGGATAATTCTCGAGCATCGACTTCAACGTTTCCACTTTTGAAGTTGATTTACCATCAAGACCGTAGCATACCGCCACCTGGAAAATCGCGTAATCGGTATCGAACTTATTGTATTTGATGGCTCTATCGTAGAACTCAATCGCACGTTTGTTATCCTTCCTTAGATAAAATCCATCTGCAATTCGAAGCAATCCATCATTTACACGCAACGAATCTTTGTGTTCGTAATCAACAAACTTTCGGAACCAACTAATGGCCTCATCATAACGCTTATTCTCAAAATAGACGTAAGCCAAACCGTAATGCGCTCGTCCAAACTCAGGCAAATTGATAGCACTTGGCGCCTCCATAAAAAGCTTGTAGTGCTCTTCTGCTGCCTTCCAATTATTCATACTAACATACGCCTCTGCTTGCCAAAAAATAGCTTGTGCCGTAATTTTTGGATTGACTGGATACTTATCTGAACGCTGCAAGTAGGAAATGGCGTTCTGAAATTGAAGGTCGTTGAAAAGCTCGGTCCCACGTACGTAAGAGATGCGCTGGTAGGTTTCCTTCAGGCCATCGTTCACTTTTTTCATCTTGTCGATAGACTTGATGGCATTCTCATAATTCCTCGTGGTGAGGTAAACCTTCAACAGAAACTCGTAGGCTTCATCAACCCGAGCACTGTTCGGATTTTTATCAATGTATTCTTCAAATGCCTGAACCGCCTCGTTGTATGGGTCATACGAAAGTTCGTATGCGGCTTTGGCAAAATTGAAGAGCGCATCTTCCTGAACTTCCTTATCGAAAGCATATTTGGATGCACTTCGGAATGCGCCACGCGCTTCCATTTTTCGATCCAATTTCAGGTAGCAATCTCCCATGTGATAAAATGCCAACTGCGTCAATTCATCCTCTTCATCCGTAACCTGCTGAAAATATTGCAACCCCTTTTCGTATTCCGCTCCGCGATAGGCCGCATAGGCCAATTTGTAGCGGTCATCACGACTTCCGCCCAATTCAGAAATGGCAATTTCCATCTCAGGAATCGCCTCTTTGTATTGACCTAGATTGTAATGCGCTTCACCTAACATACGATGAATCTCTCCACTTTTGCTCTTAGCAAAATCCTTCCCTAGAAGTTCCTTACCGTAAGAAATGACTTCTTCGTTTTTGCCTTGGCGGTAATAAATCTGAAGGATGTAGAACGGCACCACATTCCCAAACAATTTGTCTGATTCCAACTCCTGGAATCCTTTCAGCGCAGCTTCATTCTTATCCTCTCTATATAGAATGTAAGAACTGTAATAGAGCGCTGGCGAGCGATACTTTTTACCACCGCCTAAAACATGCGAAAGTGCTTCTTTAGACTTGTCGTATTCCTCTTGCTGAAAATGCGAGTAGCCCTTTTTGAAGTAATACTCTTCTAAATACTGTTGCTCCAGTTTGGTCTCATCCACCAACTCAAACTGGCTGAGGACGGATTTGTAGTTCTTCTTTGTGAAGTAATACGTACCCAACTGAAAATTGGCCATGTTCACCATCGGATGCTCCGGATGAGTGGCAATGAATGACACCATCAACGGCTCGCCATCCATATTGAATAACTCTAACGCAGAGGCAGCCTGATAGTAAAACGCATTTTCCTGCTGAATGCTTGGCAACGCACGCGGATGTTCCAACGCTCGGGTAAATCGCTCCTGTGCCTGACCGTATTTCTGCTTCTGAAACAACTCAAGCCCCACCGCATATTCCCGAATTGGGTCAACATCCGAAGCCACACGTTGCGCAAATGATTGAGAAACTCCGACAAGGAGAAAGGACATCAACAGCCCTCCAAAAAAGTTATTTCTCCACCTCAAAATTGACCAATTCATCTCTGCTAAATTACCCTGACAACAGCCAGTCAATTTTTGACAGAACAATACTTTTCAACGCGAGCATGTTAAGAGATAATGGATGAAGTGATTTTAGATTTTTTTTGATTGACGATTTTAGATTTTGACCAAAAAGCTATCGGGGGCGGTTACTAGACATTGGCTAAGAAAGTATTCCAAAACGTGTGTCAAATTTGAAACCTGATTCGCCCTATTTGCCTAAATTTGTAACGATGGAAGTAAAAATTGACATAGGTGTTGAGCAGTTATTGTCTATGGTAAAACAATTGCCACAGCAGGATGTGGAACAACTTCTTTCTCGCATCCAAACAGAAATGGCGCAAAAATCAGATAAGAACAAATTGCAAGAACTTCTGAGAAATGCGCCAACGTGGTCGGATGAGGATTTCAGCGCGTTCCAAGAAGCAAGAGATTACATAAACAAGTGGCGAGAAAAATGATTCTTCTCGACACCTCCGTTATCATCGAACTATTCCGGAAAAAGAACAAAGACCAAACCTTGTTCTATGCTATTTCCAAACAAGAAATCCAGTTGGGCATCTCAGCTATCTCACATTATGAGATTAGCGTAGGAAATAGAGAATTGCATTCTGAATTTTGGGGACAAATTCAAAAAACGATTACCGTTATTCCATTTGATGAATCATGTTCTAATGCTGCGGCAAACATTTATTCGGACCTGCGAAAAAAGAGTAAAATGATTGACCTTGCTGATCTTCTTATCGGAGCTACAGCCGTAGCTCACAATATTCCCATCGCCACTTTGAACACAAAGCATTTTCAAAGAATTGTTGGACTCAAATTATATTGAGTTCTTATATCAGCACATTTAAGCCCCCTCAGCTTCTGGAGAATACTAATTTTGACCGTTCTCAATGGAAAATCAAAACCACATCGTTCAGCTTTCGGATGTCACCGTTTATATCCGCGAAAATGTCGTGCTGAACAAAGTTTCGTTTGCAATCGACAAAGGCGAATTCATCTATTTAATAGGAAGAACTGGCGCAGGAAAGAGCAGTTTGCTCCGAACGCTTTATGCCGATCTTCCGCTTCGCGATGGAGAAGGTTATGTTGCAGGACACACGCTTGCTGGAATCAGCCAGAAAGAAATTCCATTTCTAAGAAGAAAACTGGGAATCGTATTTCAAGACTTCCAACTTCTTACAGACCGTTCGGTTGAGAAGAACCTAAAATTTGTGATGGAAGCCACTGGCTGGACCGACAAGGTTAAAATGGATGAACGCGTTGATAAGGTTCTGAATTTGGTGGGCATTAAGTTGGAATCCAAGTTCAAAATGCCAAATCAACTTTCGGGTGGAGAACAACAGCGGGTTGCTGTTGCAAGAGCACTAATTAATAATCCAGAAGTCATTCTGGCAGATGAGCCAACAGGAAACCTCGACCCTGAAACATCAGAAGGTATCCTTCAGTTGATGATTGATATTACCCAAACTGGAACCAGCGTCCTTCTTGCCACACACAATTATTCCTTTTTCAAGAAACACCCTGCCCGAACGTTGAAATGTGAAAGCGGTTATGTGATTGACACGCTACAAAGAGTAGGCCCAGAAGACTTCTAAACAACGCAAAATTGTCCGCAAGTCACGGTTGGCGCGACTTTCAAGCGTTTTCGCTATGATTATTAGCGTTTGAGTTTTACATTCGCAATCCTTTAAAAACAAAACCAAATTAAACCTATGATGAAAAATCTACAAACATTTCTTGCCGTGTTCGTTTTAACTCTGTTTGGATATTCGGCCAGCGGCCAAATCGTAATGCTCGTGCAACAACCTTCAAATCTTGCAGGTAGCTACAATTTTACCTATGCAGACACATGGGGCGCAGACATGACCACGGTTGCTGTGACAGCTCAAGCAGCTTTTGCTGTTGATGGTTCTGCTACTGCAGATTCTCTTGCCTGTGAAGCCATTGTTAACAGAAGCGAAATTGAAGGCAAAATTGCGGTTCTTTATCGTGGGGCTTGCAACTTCTCATTAAAAGCCATGAACGTTCAGGATTCAGGTGCAGTAGCAGTTGTTATTATCAACAATATCCCTGGAGCACCAGTTGCTATGGGAGGAGGAACTAACTCTGCAGGCGTAACCATTCCTGTTGTAATGATTTCTGATATGGACGGAGCCCTTCTTCGCGATGCGATTATTGCAGGAGAAGTTGAAATTTTTCTCGGAAACAACACTGGTCTTTATACAAGCAACGTAGGCTCCTACAAGTCACATATTGCTCTTGCAAACAGCTATTCAATTCCTGCACAATTCGCAGAAACCGAAACAGATTTCGATGTGCCAGTTGGTGCTTGGGTTCATAACTATGGTTCTACAGAAGCGGTAAACGTAGTGGTAACAGCAGTAATTGATCGTGATGGAACTGAACTTTACAACGAAGTTTCAACAGGCGAAAACATTGCAGTAGGAGACAGTCTTTACTTTACACTTCCACTTTTCACTTCTGGCGGATATGAAGTTGGTGTGTACACCATTACCTACACTATCGTTTCTGACGATACTGATCAGTTCCCAGATGACAATACAGCGTCAACTTCGTTTTGGGTAAATAATGATGGTAAGTATTCAAAAAGCCGTATAGATTCAGAAAGTGGACCACTTGGTGGAAACGGACTTCGTCCTGCTAACAGCACCGAATTTGAGTGGTGTATTGCATTGCAGTCTGAAAATGCCGAAGCTATGCTTGCAACTGGAATTACATTCGCCACTTTGACAAACGATATTGACCTAACAGGCCAAGCCGTTCAAGTTTCGATATACGAGTGGAATGATCCAATCTCTGGTGGAACAGTAACATTTGATGACCTTAATGAAGCTACCGACAACGAAATCTACGATTACACATCCGACCTTCAAGGTGAGTTTGTAACCCACACTTTTGCACAACCAATTGAGTTGTTGAACAATCAGAAATACTTGGCCTGCGCCACAATTCTTATTGACGACATGTTCCTTACGGTTGATAATGGAATTGACTACAATGTGGCTTACGAAACGTACGCTGATGAAGTTTTCTTCCCATTGAACGACATTGCTTCCTCAACTTGGTATGCTGGAGGTTTTGGAACAGATAACGTTCCTGCTATCATCGTTAACCTACAATCGGCTACAGGAATTGCCGAAGATGTTGCTGCCTTAAAAATCACTCCATATCCAAACCCAACTACTGACATCATCAACATTCCACTTGGTTCTACCATCAACGGAAATGTTGTTTTGAATGTATTTGACGTTGAAGGACGTTTGGTAATTGATGAGGAAATCTGCCAAAAGAGCAATAAATTAACTGTTGATGTGACTGGCCTTTCAAGCGGTCTTCACACTTTCAGCCTAACGTTTGAAG
>JAIOYP010000011.1 GCA_021741155.1 Flavobacteriales bacterium
ACACCAAATGAACTGTCAGACGGGAAACGGTATGTCCATTGGTTCGTTGTTCGACCATATCCGAAAGGTAAACTTTTTAGAAGCTGAAAGCGACATGCACTAAAAGTGCATAGTTTTAACTCTTTCTGAGACCAATAAAAGCATGAATAATCAAGAATTAGGCGAACGCTGATAAAACTAAGAAATCAAAACACTTTCATCTCTTTTGAACACGTTATCAAACTCGGTTCTAAAATGAGTTTTATAATAGGCACCCCAATATGCTAGAATAGTATAACACAACGAATGTGCTTTATGGTATGTCAAAGGAAACATATCTGTAACCATGTTTGTAAATGCTGAAATTTCAGTCTTACTAAGAGAACTATATTCTTTACAACCTTTTGCAAAAACAGAACTAAAGGCAATTAAATCGTTGGCATTACTGTTATCTCGCATAATCTTCTTTCTCCATGTTTCCGCTTCCGGAAATGGGATTCCAGCAATCTCTTTTGAGAGGTGAAGAAAGGTTTCTTGATAAATGAGAAGTCCATAGGTCTCATTTAAAATTTCTGAAATTCGGGCATCACTGAAACCAAACCGTTCCTTCCTGTTGAATTTATTGCTGATAACCGTTGGAATATGAGCGAGCAATCCTGGTCGAAACATAGAGCAGATAATGGATAGGTCGTTTATAGAATTAGGTTTAAACTGAACTAAGATTCGATTCAGGGATGGGTAATCTAATTGAAATACATTACCCAAATCACCCGAAGCAAAAAAATCAAATACTACCTTATCATTCAATGGTAATCTATAAGGATGATATTCTTCGCCAATCTCATTAACTATAAGTTGTAGTCTGTTCAAATATTCAAGTTCAACAATATCAAATTTACCGCTGTAAATTGAATCGTTTGAAATATCATGAGTAAGGTAAAATTCTTGTTCTTCAAAGACTATTATCGAATCACTCAGTCGTTCCTGCCTTACAATAATACCACAAGGATGCCTCTTATATGTTTGATTGTCGTAGTAGATGTCATCGCAATCCGTATGTGTCTGTGAAGAAAAAGCTATCTGATATGTATGATACTCAGGATATCTTTGCTTCAGCTTTTCAATGATATCTTTCTGATTGTCTTTGGGTATATCAATGTCAATATCTGGCAATAGTTTTTGTAGCGGATTTAAGAATCTTTCAAAAATCAGATTTTCGGAAATTGGGTCGACCTTGGTGATATCTAAACAATAATTTACCAACGATTGTGTTGCACTTCCTCTACCACACGTACGAATCAGATTAAGTTCATTACAGATTCCAATTATTCTCGAATAGACAATGAAGTAATCAGCGCAACCCAAGCTTTCAATTACTGAAAGCTCATAACTAATTCTGTCCAAGACGATATCAGTGATAGCAATGTTTTTATTACTAGCACCTTGGTGAACGAGCTTCTTTAATTGTTCAGATTTATTTATCATCTGGCTAATTCGTGCGTCAATTCCTCCCTTGCTTAATGATATTCAGTAATTGATTCTAAATGATCGAACGCGTAGGGGGTTGTCAAATTTTCAGAAACAAAACGCATATGAGGCGGACATACTGAATCTTTCACAAATGCTTCTCCAAACAAGAAAATGAGAACTTCTAGGAGACAACATGGTTCGCATCAAAGTATGTTTCAATAGCCTGATTGTACTTTTGAATATTAGCTTTAATTGTCTCAAGCGAAAGAATTTGTGAAGTCAAGGCCTGATACTGCTTCTCCTTTTCCTTGTACACAGGAACAAATTTTTCATATTCTGAATTTTGTTCTTTAAATCTTTTTTCAAGTTCTTCAAAACTAAAATTGTACGCTGTATACTCCTTATCAGCGATCATTTTGAATCGAAGTTTACTCTTTAAGGATTCATAAACTTCACTACTTTTTTTAAGGTTTTCATAAATAGGTTTAAGAATAATAAGTGTTCTATTCAATTCCCTTAATTCGTCTTCAATTAATAATCCTTCGTTCACTAACATTGGTAGAACTTTTGAATTGCAAGTCTCAATACGTGTAACAAACTCATCTACTTCTGCGATTTTTTCGAATTCGTTTATTTTCTCAATGAAATCTAATGCCCCAGAGAGTTTTTCACCGCGAAATTCAATCAAATTGTGACCTTCCTTGTGAACATCCGTGAAAATTCTTTGCCCATCGATAAACTTGAATTTATTGCCATGGAGAAATCCTTCAAGCCCTAAAACCATTCGTTCACATTCGTCTATTACATATTTTCTTACAAACGCTGTTTCATCAGTTAGTGAAAGATTGCAAGCATCCCTTGAATATTCAAGAGCCTCAATCCAGCTTCTATTTATAAGCTCATGTTTCGCTGAATACCTTATAATTTCAAACAAGTGCGCTCGTTCGTATAAAATCCAATCCGAAAATGGAATGACATCAAGTTCCTTATATCTAATTCGAGTATAAAAGTAACTGACACTACCATAACCAAAATTTGTTTTCAACTCAATTGAGAAGTTTGGGTTTAGTTCATACTTAGGTGTCCCGAATCCAACTTTTCTATGTGAGTAGGCAAGTATAGATTTTTGAAGTCTTTGCTGTTCACATGATTAATATGCTAATTCAAGATAGTAAGCTTGTAATCTATCTTGCAACTCAACCAATAAGGTTCCTTTTTCCTTTTTCTTTAATTCTTCTTTAGTTGTTGGATTTGAAAAGTTACTCGGATATTTTGCTTCAATTGCAGGTATGTTAAGAAACAATCCTTGATAGGCACCTTCTAATTCGCTACAGTAGTTGAACTTTTCTAACAATTCTCTGAGCCTAGTGTGATTTTTAACGAAGGAAAAAATACTTTTTGCATCCGTGTAATCCGAGGAAAATTGTAACATCAATTGCTCAAAATCGCTGTCTAGAGGCCTCAATATCGGCTCATAGTCCAACATTACCAATTCTGAATCTGGAGCGAATTTTAATACGCAAAGTGCATCGAAATTTATTTGCCACATATTTTGCATAATCTCATATTTAGTTCGCCCAAATAAAGCTTGTCCACCGTATAGTAATGTTGACTTCTCATCAATCCCTTTTCAGAAAACACACCAGTATTTTCATGAAATGTCTTTTCAAGATAATCAGAACGCATAAACTTACATTCAAGTCTGTTATGAAAAATCCTTCTATTGTAATGGCGCTTTAAAGAAATAGTGTCATGGTAATTCCTGAATACTTCCTTAAATCTATTCTGTTGCTCTAAATCATTGGCAAAATTCTCGAATCTGTCATTCTCATTCATCTCTTTGTACAGATTTAGAAAAAAGACACTTTGATTAACAAAAGAGTGCTTTAATTCGTCCGTATTGAAAAAATGTCTTTCCAAATTTCCAAATGAATATTTCAATCTCAAATCTTTAATTTCGATTGGACTTAAACCTTTATTATTGAGATAAGCCATTGCATAGAAAACCACAGAATTTGCAACTGCATTCGTAATAAATGCAACTTGAATTGGTTCTCTTTGAAAACTAAATATTGATTTCTCAGTTGGCGCAAAACCAGAGACTAGAAATTCCCTTATGTCAAAAGAGTAATCCTTTAATGCAGTTATTAAAGGAATTCCATTTTGCAATTTGACAAATGCTTCTTTAGAAATGTATACCCAATAAGGCTTCTTATTCTGAACTTCAGTTGCACTTATTTTTACATGTTCAGTTGAACCTGCAGTAAAATATTCAATATTACATTTTTCCCAAAACACTATATTTCACTATCATTTAATCCTAAGGCGTATGCAATAGTGTAATCTATATTTACATATTTAACATCAGCATCTATTTCTGTTTCCAAATGGTGTTTTTTTAACACAAACAGACTTTTATCTTTCTCTTCAACAAGCACTTCCAGTTGGGGATTTAATTCATGGTTATCAGCTACCATAATAATCCGTGAAACCGTTGTACTATGATTAAGTATCCTTAGCATTTTGACAAAATTTGTAATAGAAGTTTCATCTTCGTCTCCGAAAAATGAACGGATTAAAAATGTACCTTTTTCAGTTTCAATTTGAACTTGTTTGCTATCAATAAAGCCAAATACATCATTCGGCTCACAGTTCGTCAATATACTGTTATTAAGTGTGTAGGAGAAAAGAATATCCACCTTATGTCCTGCTTCTTCGACTCTTGCATTAATTACAAAGGTGTAAAGTAAGTCTGCAAGATTAATTTTTTTAAACTTTTTGTTTGGATACAACTTCCTATAAAAATCCAAATTATGATTCATCCGTTCATTAAGAAAATCTGTGTCAATAAGAATTACTGTCTCATTCAAGATTCCTAAATTCATTTCGGTGACGTATTTATTATTAGCATCAACTCTTACAATACACAAAAGACCAATTCATTCTGGCCATCTTAAGTTATTGGCAATCAAAGAATCCTATTAAAAACATTGAACAATCATTATTGTGTGTATTGTCACTTTCAGCTAAAAAATGTAATCCCACATAGCCAGAGCCCCTTACTCCCCCCTCAAATGCTTCGGCCCTTCCGGTTCAAAATTCTAAACTACCGAGCGGATTTCGTCCTTTTCGATGGTAATTAACTTTTGCTTGTACAGTCCACCGATGGCTTTCTTAAAAAGCTTTTTACTCATGTGCAATTCGCGCTCAATATCTTCCGGTGCGCTCTTGTCCGATAGCTTCAAAACACCTCCATTTCGATTTAAAGCATCTAGAATTTTTCGTGAATTCGGTTCGATGCTTGCCACGCCAAGCGGTTCGAGGCTCACATCAATCTTACCGTCTTCGCGCACTTGTTTGATGTAACCTTTTGTCAAATCTCCAACCTCAATCGGTCTGAAAACTTCGTTTTGATAGACCAATCCGCCATGCTTCTGATTTATCATTACCTGAAAACCGAGGTCGGTTTCGTTGTAAACAACCAATTCAACTTCTTCGCCCACTCTGAGGTCGATATTGCTTTGATCGAGCAACTTTCCAATGCGTGGGGTTCCTACTAATCGTTCTGACTTTTCATCCAGATACATACCAACGAGGTATTTCTCTCCCACTTCCATTTGCTGCACCATTTCGCCATAAGGAACAAAGAGGTGTTTTTCCAATCCCCAATCGAGGAAAGCCCCAATTCTATTGACAGAATGCACTTCCAACCACGCGAATTTCCCTATGGAAATGAGTGGAATTTGCGTGGTGGCAACAGGTCGCTCCTCCATATCGAGATAAACGAAAACGGTGAGTTCATCACCTTCGTGCATACCCGGTTTCAAGTATTTGTTTGGAAGTAGGATGACATCCTCATAGCCAGCATCGGGTTCGCCCAAATAGGCGCCTACGCTGGTGAATCTGTGAATGGTAAGTGTTGTATATTCTCCGGGATGAAACAAGTTGGTAAAGTTGATTAGTTGATATAGAGATAAAGTTTACAAAGTTGATTGGTTGATAAAGTTGATTTTAAACTATGTAAACCTTATCAACTTAATAAACTTCATCAACTTATAACTCCTTACGCAGTCTCGCTACAGGAATTCCTAGCTGTTCGCGGTATTTAGCCACGGTCCTTCGGGCAAGGATGTAACCACTTTCTTTGAGCAAAGCAGCTAACTTTTCATCGGCAAGCGGATGGGTTTTATCTTCTCCTTCAATAGCATCGCTCAAAATCTTTTTCACCTCACGACTACTAACTTCTTCGCCACTTTCTGTAGTGAGAGATTCTGAGAAGAACGATTTAAGCAAGAACGTTCCGAATTGCGTCTGAACATATTTGCTGTTTGCGACACGTGAAATAGTTGAAATATCTAGCCCAACGATGTCAGAAATATCTTTCAAAATCATTGGTTTCAGCTTCGTTTCATCTCCCGTTAGGAAATACTCTTTCTGATATTCCATGATTGCATCCATGGTGCCATAAAGCGTCATTTGTCGTTGAAGAATGGCATCAATAAACCATTTGGCGCCATCCAATTTCTGCTTCACAAACTGAACGGCTTCCTTCTGCTCCTTATTTGCGTTTCCCTTTGCTTCGGAATAGGCACGGAGCATTTGCTTGTATTCGTTACTCACCTTCAATTGTGGCGCGTTGCGTCCGTTGAGTGTCAAATCCAACTTGCCATCTTCATTGGTAATCATGAAATCGGCAACAATATTCTGCACAATTTTAGTACTGTCTGAAAGCGAATCGCCTGGACGAGGATTGAGTTTCAACACCTCATCAAGTACCTTTTTCAGCTGATCTTCCTCAATATGCAATCGCTGACAAATCTTGGTGTAATGCTTCTTCGAAAACTCATCCATCATTTTCTCGATGAGTGTCTTTGCAAGTGCAATGTTTTCCGTGTCTTCCTTCACATTCAATTGCAGTAACAGGCATTCTTGCAAATTGCGTGCACCAACTCCAGCAGGTTCAAAACCTTGAATTATCTCCAACAAATCTTCCACCTCATCTTCGTTGGTGTGAATGTTTTGGGTAAACGCCAAATCATCCACAATGGCAAAAAGCTCTCTTCTCAGATAGCCGTCATCATCCAAATTGCCAATAATTGTTTCGGCAATGGTGCGTTGCTGCTCAGAAAGCACACGCATTCCAAGCTGCTCATTCAGTAAATCGCGGAAGCTGTAACCGCTGCTCAGTGGCGATTCGCGCTCTTCATCATCGGCACTTGTGTTGTTTGCATAAAGCTTATAATCAGGAATATCGTCATCTTGGAGGTAATCCTCAATGGTGAATTCGTCATCGTCATTCGAATCGTATTCATCCTGCTCATCATCATTTTTCAGATCAGAAAACTCATCGTCCATCTCATCCCCTTCAGGACCTTCTTCCAACGCAGGATTGATTTCCAATTCTTCCTTAATGCGTTGCTCCAACGCGATGGTCGGAATCTGCAACAGCTTCATTAATTGAATCTGTTGTGGCGATAATCGCTGTAGTTGCTTTTGTTGTAATCGTTGATTGAGTGCCATGGGAGTGGTGTTTTACGATTGGTGCAAGGTCGTGATTCCAATTTGAGTGCCAAAGGTTTTTGAAAGGAGAATTGTCAACCAACAGTAGGGAATGACGTTAGAAACATTCTTCTTTGCGCCCCGTTTTGCGGCTTGGTGGTCTTCTCTGCCTTTTAATTCCTATTGTTGTTGCCTTATTTAAAGTTTTAAAAATGAAAATTGTTGTGCTTTCGCGTAATGCCAAGCTTTATTCTACCCGCAGATTGGTAGAGGCAGGCGAAAAACGTGGACATGAAATGTTGGTGGTAGATCATGCGAAGTGTGACATCATTATTGAGAAGAAACGTCCGCACATTATGTACCAAGGACAGGAATTGACGGGAGTTGATGCCGTTATTCCTCGAATTGGAGCGTCTATCACGTTCTACGGAACGGCAGTTGTGCGTCAGTTTGAGATGATGAAAGTGTTTACAGCTGTTGAATCGGTTGCACTTGGCAGATCACGAGATAAACTTAGAAGCCTTCAGATACTTTCTCGTGCAGGCTTAGGTCTGCCTAAGACAGCTTTCACCAACTATTCGAAAGATGTAACCGAAGTGATTCGGCAAGTGGGTGGAGCTCCACTTGTGATTAAATTGCTAGAAGGAACGCAAGGGGTTGGTGTGGTTCTGGCAGAAACGAACAAAGCAGCCGAATCCGTACTTGAGGCCTTTAATGGACTGCAAGCGAGGGTTATCGTTCAGCAGTTTGTGAAAGAAGCTGGCGGTGCAGACATTCGCGCATTCGTAGTAGATGGTGTGGTTGTTGGAGCCATGAAACGTCAGGGAAAGGAAGGAGAATTCCGTTCCAATCTACACAGAGGCGGCACGGCCAGCATCATCGAACTTTCGGAGGAAGAAGAATCATGCGCTCTCAAAGCGGCAAAGGTTCTTGGTCTTGGAATTGCGGGTGTTGACATGCTTCAGTCCAATTCAGGACCAATGATTATGGAAGTAAATTCATCTCCAGGTTTGGAAGGAATTGAAGGAGCTACTGGAAAAAACATCGCAGGGACCATTATCAAGTACATCGAACGCAGTGTCTAAACCGAAAGTTCAAGAAGAATTAATCATTTTCGATACGCCCATCGGCTACGGCAAAACCGTGGTCAACTTCGAAATTGCCAAACTTCACACTCGAACACCGCTTTCCATTCCAATAATCATTCAACGAGCCAAGAAACCCGGACCAGTCATTCTATTTAGCGCTGGAATTCATGGTGATGAAGTGAACGGAGTGGAAATCGTGCGACAAATTATCACGCGCAAATACAACATTCCTGACCGTGGAATGACGATTTGCTTGCCTGTAGTAAATGTTTTCGGATTTCTTAATCAAGATCGGAAATTCCCAGATGGAAGAGATTTGAACCGCTCGTTTCCTGGAAGCGAAAAAGGTTCGTTGGCAAGCAGGTTTGCTCATTTTATCATGGCGGAAATCGTACCCCATGTGAGTCACATAATTGATTTTCATACCGGAGGTGCTAGCCGCTTCAACTATTCGCAGATTCGCTACAATCCTGAGGATGCTGAATGTGAAGCATTGGCTAAGCTTTTCGGTACAAAATTCATTTTGAGGGCTTCCACACGCGACCATTCCTTTCGCGATGCAGCTTCTGCGCTTGGAAAAAAGGTTTTGATGTTTGAAGGAGGAAAATCCAAACACCTCGATCGCATTGTAACCAAATCAGGTTTAGATGGAACGCTGCGCGTGTTACATCAACTTAAAATCCGTGATTGCTCAAAGGAATTAGCCAAACTCGATAAGCCAGAACCACCCATTATCATTGAAAGTTCCTCTTGGGTTAGGGCTAAATATTCGGGCATGTTCCGTTCCTACAAGGCAAATGGTTCTTACGTTCAAAAAGGAGAACGCATAGGAACGCTTACCGATCCATTTGGAGACTTTGAGAAGGCTGTGAAAGCAAAATGGGATGGCCATATCATCTGCATTAGTCATAATCCCATTGTTAACCAAGGAGATGCGCTGGTGCATATTAGTACGAAGGTTTTAGAAAGGTGATTGAGGAAGTACGAATTACGATTTTAGATTTTTGACGGATGCTTCACTCTTAACTCTATGTCCCTAGTCCCTAACAAATTCAAAAACAACCATGGCATTTAGCGAACATTTGGTAGAACGCGTTCGTCAGCGGCTTCAAAAAGCCAACATCACAGATGAGAAGAAAATGATGGGCGGACTCATTTTCATGGTCAACGATAAGATGTGTATTGGTGTTGATAAAATGAAAGAAACAGGCGAAGACCGTTTGATGGTGCGCGTTGGCAAAGCCTCGCACGAACAGTTGCTCTTTAAGAACGGTAGCCAAGAAATGGATTTTACAGGACGTGTAATGCGCGGTTTCCTGTTCATTTCTCCCGAAGGATTTGATACCGAAGAAGACCTCGATTTCTGGACAGATAAAGCGTTGGAGTTCAATCAAACGGTGTAAACTGAGTAATTAATTTACCTTCGGCCGCTCAAACAACAAGCGTCCATGTCAAAAGAAATAATTGCGCGTAGCGGTTCTAAATGCGAACTATGCGGATCTGAAAACGACCTTCAATTCTATGTGGTTCCACCAAAGTCTGCGGGTAATGCCGACCACGCAATTCATGCTTGCGGAACGTGTTTTGAGCAATTGAATGATGCCGAAAAGGTTGACGCAAACCATTGGAGATGCTTAAACGACAGCATGTGGAGTACCGTTCCTGCTGTGCAAGTAGTTGCGTATCGTATGCTCAACCAGTTGAAGGGCGAAGGCTGGCCGCAAGACCTTTTAGACATGATGTACATGGAAGAAGACACTGCTGCTTGGGCTAAAGAAGGAATGGTTGACGATAGCGATGAAGCCATTGTACACCGAGATGCCAATGGTATTATTCTCAGTTATGGCGACTCAGTTGTTCTCATAAAAGACCTCAATGTTAAAGGAACCAGTATGGTTGCCAAGCGTGGCGAAGCGGTAAGAAACATCACCCTCGTACACGATAATGCCGAGCAAATTGAAGGTCGCGTAAACGGACAGATGATTGTGATTTTGACACAGTACGTGAAGAAGACGAATTGATTAATAAATGAAATCTCTATTCAACGACCGAATTGTATTTAGCTTGGTCATACTGACAATTCTTCTAAAATCGGTGGTTTGGTTAAATTCTGGGCGTTTTCACGATATGTTTTCGGATGAAGAACGGAATTATCAGATTGCGTGGAATAATCAGAACGGTTTGGGCTACACAATTGATGGAGAATTAACCGCTTTCCACGCAAGCACACCGGTGTTCATTTATGAGTTCCTGATTTCAAACGATATTTCCAAAACGTCCTATGTGATATTTGGGCATATTCTAAATATTTTAGTTTTCGGATTTTCAATATTCTATTTCAATCGTATTTTGATTCATTTTGCAGTTCCGAGATGGATTAGATACGCAGCTATAATACTGTACATCATATACCCTTCTAATCTTGAATTCATCGGAAACAAGTTCAACTATGAGCGTTTGGCCATGCCTCTCCTCGTAATATCATTCTTTTACTTGTTAGAACTTAAAGCCACAGCAAAGGCCTTTCGAAAATGTGCAACTGTTGCCGTATTGATGTCTATTGTTACATTATTTCGGCCGCAATTCATTTATATCATGCCATTTATTATTGGTGCATTTGGACTAATTGCCTTAATCCAAAGACAGAGAGTTTGGAGAACGTTTGCCGTCTGCTTAGGACTCATGTTGCTCTGCACATTTCTCCTTCACATTCCAGAATTAAAGAAAAACAATTCAATGTTCGGTTCTTACATCCTGTCCACTCAGGGTGGTTACGAATTTATGCAAGGACATTGTGATATTGCAAGGGGCAGCTGGAATGGCTCATGGGCAGATTCAGCAAGTGAATATGCAATATATTCGAGACAAATGATTCCGGGAATTGATCAAATGAATGAGCTACAACAAAGCGATGCCAGAATGTCTTTCGCTAAGAACTGGATTCTATATCATCCAATGAAAGAGTTTATGCTTATTATCAGGAAAGTGGCTATCTTCTTCATCCCTAGAAATTTTCTTGGCAACTTGAACATTATTAATGGATTTGTTCATTTGAGCTTTATTATTTCTTTGTTTTTAATGGGATATTTCTACATTCGAAAAGACGGTTTTGACTGGGAAACACTCACCATTCTTTCTCCTATTATGGCGGCACTTTCATTGAGCCTGATTTTTTTTGTAGGATATAGATGGCGTTACTATGCGGAGCCCTTTATGATTATATGGATTAGTGTGTGTTTAGCCAAAGTTATTTCCGTGAAATCGGTTCATAATTAGCAAACTACTTCGGGAAAATTCCACGAGGAATTAGACCTGTATGAGAGTAAAAATGAGTATTGTGATGAGAGTAGTCCAAATCTGTAGCATTACAGCGTTCTCGCTAGTTCCCACAAAGTATTTGACGTGTAGTAGTTGCTTGATGTCGCGGAAGAATATCTCCACATGCTATCAGCTCTTGTAATGTTCACCGATGGTATTTGCCGTCCATGTCATTTGTTTGGTAATGAGTTCAATGAACTGCTGATTTTTTTCTTCCCACACGCTCACGCGCTTCATTGACTTGAGATATTTGACCTTGGATAGCTCAGATTTGAGTTAGATGACCTCATCCTTGAGCACGTGCTGATGACAGTTCTCTTGCAGTTCGTTCTCTGTAATAATCTTTACCGAATATTGGCCTTGTGCCTAATGACGAAGAACACCCCGTTGCTGTCCCAAACCTTGAGCAGCGGAAAATCGTTGTAAATCTATCCGCCACAATCACACTCCCCTTTACTAGCGGGATGTAATAAGCTCCTCTGTGGTTAGCTGTCTTGCCCTCAGTAATGTTCACGTATGGGGAGTCTTGTTCACTCCAAGATGATTCAGGTTGCTTGTGGCTCAGCGAAGCCCGTTACTAATATCACGGACAGACTGCTCTTTTTGGAACTGGCAGAAAAGCATTGACACCAAATGTGACCAGTTATCATAGTCCTTTTGGTGCTTGTCGGTCTGTTTCTTACGCACTACAGGCGAGAAACTGTTCGTGTCAAGTTTGGAGATAATCTGAGAGAACAGCGTTAAATTCGCCATGGGAGAAGTCCGGTCTTGTTGTGTAACTCAAGGATAACTTTGAGATAGAGACCTCTGCTTCTCCCTTTTTCAAAGGAATGTGCAGCGTCCCACTGGCAATTTCAGAATACGCAGTACACACTAAAAGATTAGCGAACGAAAAAAAATAATCAAAAAGCCCCGAACACAAAGTGCCCGAGGCTCTCAAAGAAAAATCATTCGATTTAGTCTTCCGTATTCTCTTCTTCTGGTCTAACAGCAGAAGCACGGTGAGTTTTGTAGCGGTTACGGAACTTGTCAACACGTCCAGCAGTATCCACCAACTTCATTTTTCCAGTGTAAAATGGATGTGAAGTGTTTGAAATTTCCAATTTAATCAACGGGTATTCTTCTCCGTCTTCCCATTTGATAGTTTCTTTTGCAGCAACGCAAGAACGTGTGCGAAAAGTGTGTTCGTTAGACATGTCTTTGAACACTACGTATCTGTAATCTGATGGGTGTATGCCTTCTTTCATTATTACTCGTTTTTCAGAATGGAGCGCAAAGATAAACAAAACCTTCTTTTATGAAACACACAATTTAACTTCTTTGAAAACGTAGTAACCGCGTTCCCTATATTTGCCTCAAATATGAAAATTCTCCGTTGGGCCGCGCCCGTTCTATTCATCCTTGCTTTGTTCAACACTAGTTGCAAAAAGGACATTCTGAATACGGATGGTGCTTTGACGTTCTCTACGGACACCGTCATTTTCGACACAATCTTCACTACTATTGGTTCGGCCACGCGGCAATTCAAGATTTACAATCCGAGTAGTGATGAAATAAATATTTCGTCCATCATGCTGGCTGGAGGACAACAATCGAAGTACAGAATGAATGTGGATGGCGTGGCTGGCATCTCATTCAGCAACATTTCCATCCCAGCTAAGGATTCTCTTTTCGTTTTTGTGGATGTAACACTCGACCCAAACAATTTGGCGCAACCAGCCATTGTTGCTGACAGTATTGTCTTCAATACAAATGGTGTTATCCAAGATGTAGACTTAGTAGCATTTGGATGGGATGCCGATTTCACGTATCCAAACGTGTTCGACAATCCGATTGGTCCGTATCGGTTCTTGGATTGCAACGTGACGTGGACGTCAGCAGAACCTCACGTTATATATGGATGGGCGGTAGTTCCTGAAGGTTGCACGTTAACGATTGAAGCTGGAGCACGCGTTTATTCTCACAAAGGTTCAGGCATTATTGTAGATGAAGGTGGAACGCTGATTGTGAACGGAACACCACAAAATCAGGTGATTTTTGCAAGTGACCGTTTGGACGATTTTTATGAAGATCAGGCTGGTGAGTGGAATACGATTTGGCTTTACGCGGGTAGTTTGAATAATGAAATTCATGGAGCATTAATCAAGAATGGAAATATTGGTGTACGGGTTGATTCATTGGCCGCCAATTCTAATCCGAACCTGATTATGACCAACACAATCATTGAAAATATGGCTGGAATTTCGTTGCTTTCCATTGAAGCAACTATTGAAGCGTACAATTGTGTGTTTGGAAATGCTGGTCAGTATTCTGCAGCACTTACCCGTGGTGGCGCTTATGATTTTTACCATTGCACTTTCGGTAATTATTGGGTGAATGGCAATCGCCAAACTCCTGCCTTGCTGCTCAACAATTGGATAGAAGCCGATGGAACAGTTTACACCTACGACCTACAGCGTGCTTATTTTGGCAATTGTATTGTCTATGGCAACAATCAAACAGAGCTGGGTTTAGATGAAGATATTTCCACTCCATTCAATTTCAAGTTTGACAACTGCTTAATGCGGATTAATTTCAATGATGACATACCCATTGATGTCAGCAATGGCAGCGAGTTTGCCGCAATAATCTACAATGAAGACCCACTTTTTGTAAATCCTTCGGAGAACAACTTTGCCCTTGACTCTTCCATATCTCCAGCCTTTGATGCTGGGTCTATTAGCATTACAAATTTCGACCTAGGAATTCTTGGAAGCGATGTAATCGGAAATTCAAGACCATTCGGTTCAAATCCTGATATTGGTGCGTACGAACGACAAGAGTAAATGATAAATACAGTATTTAAAGAAGGTCTTTTTAAGGATAAAGTTGTCCTGATAACTGGTGGCGGAACAGGTATCGGACTGCGCATTGCCCGCGAATTCTGTCAGCTTGGGGCTAAGGCAGTTATTGCCAGTCGAAAGATGGAAAAACTTACAATGGGACTAAAGGTCTTGACAGATGAAGGTGCAGAAGCCATTGCATTGGAATGCAATATCCGTGAGGAGGAAAGTGTAAAAAGCTGCGTCAGCTCCGCTATTTCCGCCTTTGGAAAGATTGACATTCTAGTAAATAACGGTGGTGGTCAATTTCCTTCTCCAGCAGAATTCATTAATCGAAAAGGCTGGCATGCTGTGATTGAGACGAACCTAACAGGAACATTTTTCCTGACGCAGGAGGTTTTCAATCAATCCATGAATAAGTATGGTGGTTCCATCATCAACATCACCATGGACAACCGCAATGGTTTTCCCATGTTGGCACATTCTGCCGCAGCGCGTGCTGGTGTTCAGAATTTGACAATGAGCCTCGCCACCGAGTGGGGAAAATATGGCGTTCGCGTGAATAGTATTTTACCGGGAATCATTGAATCGAGTGGATTGGACACGTATGCCCCAGCGTTTCAGGAATTTGTTCGTGCCTACGGAAAAAACAACCAATGTTACAGAATCGGTACTGAGGCGGAAGTTGCGGGAGCAGTTGTCTTTTTGGCTTCTCCAGCAGCGTCATTCATTACTGGAATCAGTTTGGCTGTCGATGGCGGTGAATCGATTTATACTCCGCTAATGCCACCAATTGACAATGACAAAAACGAACGGTTTTCTGATGTATAAGTTGTTTCTGAGTACAGTTTTACTCTTCCTTTTAGCTGGTTGCGATTGTCTTCAAACTCTTAAAGGAACGGTGGTTGATGCAACTACGGGCAACCCATTATCAAATGCCATAGTTTACAAGGAACTTGACAATTCGATAAGAGATACTACTGATGCCCAAGGCATGTTTGAAATTTCAGACATAACCAGTACCAAAGATTGCAACAACATCAAACTTATAGCAGAGCGGTCGGGATACAATACTTTGGCTTTGACAGCACCCAACGGAGCAGACATCATCATAAAATTATCTAACTGACCTCGTTCAGTGAAAAAGTAAGTCTTAGGCTTAACTTTACTTAGTCATGCAAAGTCTATCAGAAATACTGCACAATCTTACCCTCGAAGACCTAGGTAAAGACCCAACAGTCTATTTCATTCCTGGTTTTATCATTTTAGCACTTCTTGAGCTTTACCTCAGCCACAGGCAGCATATAAAAGTTCACGAACCTAAAGACAGTCTGGCCAGTATTGGAATGGGTATTGGATCGCTAATACTTGGAGTTGGAGTGAAATTTGTTGGATTCGGACTTTTTGTTTTCCTCCATCAATTTGCCATTTTCGATATCGGTTACCAGTGGTGGGCTTGGGTTCTCATCCTTTTTGCAGATGACCTTTCCTTCTATTGGCACCATCGGTTAAGCCATCACATTCGAGTGCTTTGGGCGGCACATATCAATCATCATTCTTCTGAGAATTACAATTTGGCTGTGGCGCTGCGACAAAGTTGGACGGAAGAGTTTTACAAATTCGCGTTTTGGTTGTGGCTCCCACTAATCGGATTTGAACCGTTGATGATATTTACGATGATGGGATTCAGCCTCATCTATCAATTTTGGGTTCACACAAAAACCATCAAATCTTTAGGGCCTTTGGAATGGGTTCTGAACACTCCCTCTCACCACAGAGTTCATCACGCTAGTAACACGCGTTATTTAGACCGAAATCATGCGGGAATTCTCATTATTTGGGATCGATTGTTCGGCACATTTCAAAAGGAAGAAGACTCTGATCCAGTAGTTTATGGGATTACAACCAATATTCACACCTACAATCTTTTCAAGATTGCCTTTCACGAATTTCAAAGTATTTGGGAGGATGTAAAGAGTGCTCCCAATCTTAAAGCAAAGCTCGGTTACATATTCATGCCGCCTGGATGGAGTCATGATGGAAGCCGAAAAACTTCAGATCAACTTCGGGAAGAACAAGGAATTAATGCCTAACTAAAAAGGCCGCTTAAAGCGGCCTTTTTAGTTCAAAATATTCTTAAAAACTAAGCTGCTTTCAACTTACTGATAGTAGAATTGGAAAGTTTATCCTCTGCATAATCGCGGGTAATAGTGATAAACCTTTCATTCGTAGATGGTAGTTCAAACATGGCATCAATAAGAATGGCTTCGCAGATGGAACGAAGTCCACGTGCTCCGAGATTGAATTCCATTGCTTTCTCAACAACAAAATCAAGCACACCTTCTTCAATTTCGAGTTCAATACCGTCCATTTTGAACAGTTTCTTGTACTGCTTGGTCAATGCATTTTTCGGCTCGGTCAAGATTCGTTTCAATGCATCAGCATCCAACGGATTCAAATGAGTCACTACTGGCAGACGACCAATTAATTCTGGAATTAATCCAAAGTTTTTGATGTCTTGCGCAGAGATATATTGAAGAAGATTCTCCTCATCAATTTCTTCCCTTCCAACATGCGAAGCATAACCAATGGTTTGCTTTTTCATTCGCTTGGCAATGATTTTCTCAATACCATCGAACGCTCCTCCACAAAGGAAAAGGATGTTCTTGGTGTCAATAGGAACCATTTTCTGTTCAGGATGCTTTCGTCCTCCTTGAGGTGGAACATTCACAACCGAGCCTTCCAATAGCTTCAACAGACCTTGCTGAACACCTTCACCAGAAACATCTCGCGTGATGGAAGCATTATCGCCTTTACGGGCAATTTTATCCACTTCATCAATAAAAACAATTCCTTTTTCGGCAGCGGCCTGATCGTAATCCGCAGCTTGCAGCAAACGGCTCAGAATGCTTTCTACATCTTCTCCAACATAACCGCTTTCGGTAAGAACCGTGGCATCGGCAATACAGAACGGAACGTTCAACATTTTGGCAATCGTTCTCGCTAAAAGTGTCTTTCCAGTTCCTGTTCTACCTACAAGAATGATGTTTGATTTTTCAACCTCCACATCAGCATTTTCCTTGTCTGGCTTCTGAACCAATCGCTTGAAGTGATTGTAAACCGCCACAGCCAAAACTTTCTTCGCCTGATCCTGCCCTATCACATACTCATTCAAGAAATTCTTAATCTCAATCGGCTTGAGGACATTCAACGATTTACTGAGCGACTTGTCTTGCTTGTTGGCAAATTCCTCATTCACAATCTGGTATGCTTGCGCAATGCACCGATCGCAAATGTGTCCGTTTATACCTGCAATAAGAACCGCGGTATCTTGTTTATCCCGTCCGCAAAACGAACATTTAATGTGATCCTTCTCTTTACTTGCTTTCATTGTGTTTCAGTTCCTTAAACCCTAATTGGTTTCCTGTTCCAATTCGAGCCTTCAATTTACGGCTTATTTCGTTCTAACAAGAACCTCATCAATCATTCCGTAGGCTTTTGCCTCATCTGCCGTCATCCAATAATCACGGTCAGAATCTGCCCAAACCTTATCGTAAGTCTGTCCAGAATGAGTTGCAATGATGTCGTAAAGCTCCTTTTTTAACTTGGCAATTTCTCGTGCCGTAATCTCGATATCAGAAGCCTGCCCAGATGCACCACCCAACGGTTGGTGAATCATCACACGCGAGTGCTTCAAAGCTGTACGCTTTCCTGTTGCTCCTGCACACAAAAGAACTGCTCCCATTGATGCTGCCATTCCTGTGCAGATGGTACTCACATCTGGTGCGATATATTGCATCGTATCGTAAATACCCAATCCTGCATACACAGAACCTCCAGGTGAATTCAGATAGATTTGAATGTCTTTCTTATTATCGGCACTCTCCAAAAAGAGTAATTGTGCCTGAATGATGTTTGCAACTGTATCATCAATACCTGTTCCGAGGAAGATAATGCGATCCATCATCAAACGCGAGAACACGTCCATTTGCGCCACATTGAGCGAACGCTCCTCAATAATATATGGAGTCATTGAGCCAATCACACTATCAAACGTGGTGCTGCTGATTCCTCTGTGCTTAATCGCGTACTTTCTAAATTCGTTACCGTCCATTTTGTTCTACTACTTGTTGTTGTTTAAAACCAAGAATGCCGAATATCGCAATTAATGACAATACTCGGCATTCAAGGTAAAGACAGTTTTTAACTGCAAATTGTTCTTTAAATATTCTCTTTCGATAGCATTTCGTAGAACTTTTCGCTGCTAACTTTCTTTTCGTTCAGATTTGCTTTACTTCTAAAAAGCTCCATCACCTTTTGATCATACAGCTGATCGTTCATCTTACGAACCTCAGATTCCTGCTTTAGGAATTTCTCCACCATGCCATCAACCATTTCATCGTCAGCCTGTTGCATTCCGTAGTAAGCAAATTGCTGAAGCAATTGCCCACGGATACCAACTTTCAAGTCCTCTAACGTCACCTTTATATCATTCTCACGAATCACCTTATTCTGAATCAATTGCCATTTCAGACCATCACGGTAGTTCGGGTACTCCTGATCTATTTGCGCCTTGGTTGATTTCTCCTCATTGACAGTTACCAACCAACGCTTCAAGAATTCATCAGGAAGTTCAACTTTGGTATTCTTAATAAGTTCGATAACGATATCGTTTTTCAGCTTCTTATCGCTTTCGTTTTCAAAATAAGCAGCATAATCCTGCTTAATTTTATCCTTCATTTCATCCAAGTTCGTCACCGAGCCATCAGGATACATTTTCTTAAAAAGCTCCTCGTTCAATTCAGCCGGCACCAAACGCTGAATTTTTTCAATCGTAATCTTGAAGCTATTGTTTACGGTATGAAGTTCATCCTTTGCAACGGCAAGCATAGCTGCCATATCGGATTGGTTATCAGAGAAATCGCGGTAATCAACAGTCAAACTTTCAGTAAGTTTTTTTCCAATAATCGATTTCTTCAAATCACCTTGCAACTTGTCAATGGCGATGCTTGAACTGTGGAGAACCCCACCAGCCTTGATGCTTCCATCTTCATTCAACTCAACCCATTGAACCTTAACCAAGTCGTTATCTGCAATGGTATCGTGCTCAACCATTTCTCCGCTTCGCTTCTTGATGTTCTCCAACGAACTCTCAATGTCCTTATCTGTAGCTTCAATCTTGAAATAATCAAACTGAAACCTTTGACCCAAATCAAGGTCAATCTTAGGCGCTAGGCCCAGATCATACGTGAAAACCATATCAGCAGGATTTTCAAAATCAGCAACTGGTTTCACTTCTTGAGAGGGAAGAGGATTTCCAAGAATCTCCAACTTCTCGTTTCCGATATACTCATACAATTTATTAGCGAGCATCTTGTTCACTTCGTCTGCAAGAACAGATGGACCATACATTTTTTTCACAACGCCTACAGGAACTTTTCCTGGTCGGAAACCCGGAAGTTTCGCTTTAAGTGCGTGCTGCTTCAACATTTTGTCAACCTGCGGTAGATAATCAGCTGGTTGCAACTTGATAGTTACCCGCGCATTCAACTCGTCAATGCTCTCTTTGGTAATATTCATCGTACTCATCAATTTGATTTATAACCTGTTATTTGCAAAAAAAGGGACCTGCTTTTCAACAGTTCCCTCTTTTTTGAAGTACGGATGGAGGGACTCGAACCCACACACCTCACGGCACCAGATCCTAAGTCTGGCGTGTCTACCAATTCCACCACATCCGCATACTTTGTAAGAACCTTCCCTAAAACGGGAGCGCAAAGATAAATTTCTTTTTGAAAAACAAACATGGATTTTTGTTAAAAAAGAGACGAAGGGCGAGGGTCGAAGTATGGTTTTGGCTCTTATCACTCATCTCTATATCAAAAACAAGAGTTACCGAAATCGGTCTTAGGGTGCAAAAAGTGAATTACTTATTCAGCGAAGCTTCGAAATAGGCGTCCATTTGGTCGAAATCCATTCCTGAGATAAGCTTTCCCTCTGGAGTGATTATGAATTTTGCTGGAATATCTGACACTCGATAATCACGAGCAATGGATGATGCCAACAGCACTTTGGCTTCTTCTACTATTTGATATTTCCAATTAAACCCTGCTTTTTCGGAAACTGCTTTCCAACGTTTGTCGTTCTTCTCAAAGGCAACCGTTACGAAGATTACCTCTTCACTATATTTATCATAAAGCGCAATCAGCTTCGGGAAATCGCGAATGCACGGTCCGCACCACGAACCCCAAAAATCAAGCACAACGTAGTTTCCTTTCAGCTCAGACAGTTTGAATTGAGAACCATCAATCAATGTGGTTTCAATCTCTGGTGCGAGGCTTTGGTTTGGAGTATTTGAACACCCCATTAAGAATATGGAGAGTATAAAAACTAAACGTGCGCTATTTTTCATAATTGCAAACGTAAACAACCGCCTTCCAAATAAGTTTTGAATTTAAATGCTGCCCGTTTCATGGCCTTTCGACCAACGGTAAAACTAAAAATGTGGCTTCCTGCGTAATACATATAACCGGAACTGGAATTACACATCATGGAACACCTCCCAATAAATGAGTTCAAGTTCAGGGCTTGGTCTCAGAAACAGGCTGAGCGCTTTATTGCTCACATTCCAGATCTTCTGGTTTTTGAAGCAGATTTTGACAAATGGTCTGATTCGGGAACAGATGTAATTGTCTCTCTTCACGTATCTGCGAGCCTAGAACAACTCAGAACGATTTTAGACGGAATGAATGACGTGGAGATTATCAAAAAGACAATCCGCCCATCAAAGGAATTCAAACCATTTTAGCTTTTCATATTCACCTTATCCATCACTTCTGGTGGATGCATGGTACCGAAAACACGGTCCCAGAATATGGTACTGAGGCCAAAACCGCTGTTAGGCTCACGATAATGGTGCAATAGGTGGCTGCGCTTAATACGTTGAAACCAGCCATTTTTGAAATTGTAGAAATGTGACGCATAATGCATCAGGTCATAAACCATGTATCCGAAAGTGAACCCAGCAAAAAAACCAGCTGTTATTCCTTTGTTCTGAATAATGACATAAAAACTCCAATAGAACAAGAGGGCGAGGCTGAGATTAATTACTGGAGGCATTACCAATCGAAGTGAATCGTTGGGGAAATCATGATGCACACCATGTGCTACATGGTATATTTTCTTTCCTAGAGAAGTAGTGAAGTTTTTATGAAAAAAGAACCGATGGATGCAGTATTCCATCAGTGTCCAAAAACTAAATCCAGCTACAAAAAGACCGAGCACAGTGGCCCAACCTATCTCAAACTCAACGGCAGACCGATAGATGAAATAACTCGTAATTGGCACGAACAGAATGGGAACTGATAAAACATGAACTCTTGAGAAAAAATCGAGAAACTTGTTCTCAAACATTTTTGGAGATTCATTCCTATTTGATACGAATAATCTTTTGCCTTCAGCCATGCTCCAAATGTATGCACTCGCCATGAAGAGGACAAAGAAAAAACCCTGATAAATATTAGCATTATCAGGGCTTTTCAACATATATAATCGGCCTTAGAATTGACCGTTAAGGTATTTGGGAACCTTCGTTGAAGGACGAATATCCGTAGTGGTTTTGGTCATTTCAATTCGGATTTTGTTGTCGCCAACCAACTCCTCTATTACAATGGTTTCTCCCATTTCGGCAGTTCGCTTGTTGTTCGAACGTTCTTCGTAGAATCCATTTGGGTTGCAAATCAACATCAGGTAGGTATCTGCTCCTGGGTAACCCGCTTGACCGTTTGCACCACCTGAGCCACCTGCATTTCTGAATAAACGATACGTTCCGTACCAGTACTCGTAAGGATTGATGAAATATTCGAATTCATAAACGCCCGTGTTTGTTGGATAGAATGAACCAAGAACTGGGTTATCTGGAATGCTGGCATTGTTGTCCCAGTAACTGTATGGAAGTGCGTGATCGTAATCCACTCCGAAGTAGGCTTCGCCTGAGCGACCATCTGGACCTTGAACCGGATCGACAACGAAGATGCAACTAGTAAGTAGCATGGTAGCTACTATGGCAACACTTGCAATTTTGAATAAGCTTTTCATGACGTTGGTGTTTTGGTGTGATTACCTAAAACCAAACGGTGTGCCAGTTTTGAAAAAGTTGATTAGTTGAACGAGAGTAGACTAACGAGATAAAACCCACCCAGCCCTTTGTTTCGCTGACAAAGGAAGCGTCTCAAGCTAAACCCCTTCCCATCGATAAAAAACTCAGGGTGACAAACGGACGATTAACGATTCTTGATATACTTCATCGTTTTGCCAAGAAACTGCGCTTCATCGCCCAATAGTTCTTCGATTCTTAGCAATTGATTGTACTTAGCGATACGGTCTGAACGCGATGCAGAACCCGTTTTAATTTGTCCTGTTCCTAGCGCAACTGCTAGATCTGCAATGGTCACATCTTCGGTTTCGCCAGAGCGGTGGCTCATAACGGAAGTATAGCGATTGGCAGTAGCCATTTTTACCGCATTGATAGTTTCAGTTAGTGACCCTATCTGATTGACTTTTACAAGGATTGAATTGGCAATTCCTTCTTCAATTCCACGACTTAATCGGTCAACGTTCGTAACGAAAAGGTCATCTCCAACCAGTTGAACTTTATCGCCAATTGTGTCTGTTAGTTGCTTCCACCCTGCCCAATCGTTCTCATCCAAACCATCTTCAATAGAAACAATTGGATATTTAGACGACCAGTCTTTCCAAAGTGAAACCATGTCTGAACTGCTCAATTTATCGCCTGATGATTTGTGCAAGTGATACACACCTTCATCCTTCAAATAGAACTCAGAAGTAGCGGCATCCATCGCCAAGAAAATATCTTCTCCAGGGCGATACCCAGCGTTTTCAATTGCTTTAAGGATTACCTCAACCGCTTCATCATTCGACTTGAGATTTGGTGCAAAACCACCTTCATCGCCCACATTTGTAGAATAGCCTTTATCGTGAAGAACCTTCTTCAAATGATGGAATACCTCCACTCCCATTCGCAACGAATCGGAAAATCGTTCCGCACCAGCAGGCATAATCATGAACTCTTGAAAATCGATGCTGTTATCGGCATGCGAACCACCGTTGATGATGTTCATCATCGGAATTGGAAGCAAGTTCGCATTCACACCTCCAACGTATCTAAAAAGCGGCTGACCTGCTTCAATGGCTCCTGCTTTGGCAACGGCCATGGAAACCCCCAAAATGGCATTCGCTCCGAGGTTCCCCTTGTTGGCGGTTCCATCCAAATCCAGCATAATCTTATCAATCATGTGCTGATCCATCACATTCATTCCAAGAATGGCTTCTGCAATTGGACCATTGATATTTTCGACTGCTTTGAGAACACCTTTACCCAAATAGCGCGACTTATCTCCATCACGAAGTTCAACAGCTTCGTGCTCACCAGTTGATGCTCCCGAAGGAACAGCAGCACGGCCAACCGCGCCATTTTGAGTTGCAACATCCACCTCAACGGTAGGATTTCCGCGTGAATCAAGTATTTGTCTGGCGACTATGTCGGTTATGTAGGTCATTTGTTTGGAGATTTACGATTGACGAATTACGATTTTAGATTGACGAAGTACGATTGAAAGTTGGAAATTGACAAATCGCCATTAACCATTTCAGGCTTCTACCATTTTGAGACTTCCCACAAATTGGTCGAAGAGATAGCGGCTATCGTTCGGGCCTGGGGATGATTCGGGGTGATATTGTACACTGAAAACAGGACGGCCTTTGAGGCGAAGTCCAGCAACAGTATTGTCGTTTAAGTGAACATGTGTGATTTCTACGGCATCATTCTTCTCGCAGTCCTCACGTTTAACCACAAAACCGTGATTTTGTGATGTGACTTCACACTTTCCAGTGATGAGATTTTTGATTGGATGGTTGATGCCGCGATGGCCGTTGTGCATTTTATAGGTGGCGATTCCTTGGCTGATAGCCATTACCTGATGTCCGAGGCAAATTCCAAAAACAGGACTGCCTGAGTCAATCATTTTGGTGACAGTTGCACTCACTTTTGGCATGACCGCTGGATCGCCAGGACCATTAGAAATCATAAACCCATCAGGATTCCACTTCTGAATTTCCTCAAACGAAGTATCCATCGGGAATACTTTCAAGTAGCATCCTCTATCGGAAAGACATCTGAGAATGTTCTTCTTTACACCAATATCAAGCACGGCTACGCGGTGATCTGCATTCTCATCACCGAAAAAGAACGGTTCTTTGGTGCTGACTTTTGACGAAAGCTCCAATCCTTCCATGGAAGGAACAAGTGCCAGTTTTTTCTTGAGAACCTCCACATCCAACTCATCGGAAGAAATGATGGCGTTCATGGCTCCGCTATCGCGGATATGCTGTACAATGGCGCGGGTATCAACATCCGAAATACCGACAACTTCGTTCTTTTCAAAGTATTCTTGAATGCCTCCATTAGCACTTGGACGGCTGAAATTGGGAGAGAAGTACTTGCAAACCAGTCCGCTGATTTTCATCGAATCGGACTCCACCTCTTCATCGCTCACACCGTAATTTCCAATATGAACGTGGGCTGTAACCAAGATTTGACCGAAGTAAGATGGGTCGGTAAAAATTTCCTGATACCCAGTCATTCCCGTATTGAAGCAAATCTCGCCTGTGGTGGTTCCGATTTTTCCTGCTGCCTTTCCTCTGAAAACTGTTCCGTCTTGGAGAAGTAGTATGGCGTCAGGTCGGTTTTGGTATTTCATCTAAATTCGGGTTTGGGCAAAAATACATAGCTCATCCCGAACGAAAGGCACATGAGCCTTGGTTTTTTCCACAGGATTTGCACGAACTTGAATTTGAGGAACCAAGTGCGGTTACTGCACCACCAATCGCTTGCTATAAATCGCATCATCCACCTTAAAAACCACTAGGTAAATTCCACTTTTCCAATCAGACACATCCACTTTTTCGGATGATGCCATCTTCTGCTGTAGCAGCTTTCTTCCAGTAATATCAAAAATAGCAAGTTCGAACGGCTTAGGAACATTCAACGCAAACCACTCAGAAGTCGGATTTGGATAAAGCGTCAATTCCGATTCGGATTCTATCTGCTGCACATCGGTAAACGTATCATCGCCATACAATCCGAGGTAGTATTTGTAGCACGGATAAATGCTATCCTCAGAAATGACATGCGAATTGAACATGGAGAAATCCCACTGCCAATCCCAATAAAACCACGGAATGTGATTCTGCTTCAAACGTGTCATGGTGTACTCCAGCCAATTGCAAACACTGGTAGAATCGCAGTAGCCACTCAGACCGAATTCGCCCATCATCAAGGGCAGTTGGTAGGTATTGCGCCAAGTAAGCGCCCGCTCCCACCCTGTAAATAGAAAGTTCTCGAAAAACGTGGTGTCTCCAGTTGGAAACGGAGTTCCAGCAGGAAAAGATGGATTGTTCCAAGTGAGACCCTGATGAGAGAAATCCAATGGGTCGTAGATGTGCCACGTGTAAATGATATTGGTGTCTGCCATCGGTTCCCAATCTAGAAACACCATAGCAGTACCCCCAAAATGTGGCGAAACAATGATGGAATGCTCTACGGTGTGCTGTCGGATGGAATCGATGGCATCGGAATACATAATGCGCAGCGAGTCTTCTGGAAAAGCAAGTGTTGGCTCATTCATGAGCTCCAAAAACACACGATCTGGGTCTAGGTTCTGGTAACGCTGAGCCACCACACTCCACAGATGAGAGAACATGGGCAACTGTGGCCGCCAGTTTTCGGGCGTTAAATCCCAACCATGGTGGTTGTCTATAATGAGTTTCATGTTCAGCTCATCCGTCCACTGAATGACGCTATCAATCAGATCAAACAGCACGTGAGCTGTATCCACTTCGTAGGGTGCATTGGCATCAACCACCCCATGAAAACCGATAGGTAGCCGAATGGAAGTAATTCCCGCCTCTTGCATCCGTACAAGGTCTTGCTTTGTATACCCAGTAAGAGTTGGCCAATTGGCATCCCAATGCCGCTCAAGCCAATTAGAAATGTTCATGCCCTTTTCCATGGCATCGCAACGTTGCTGCGCTACGGATTGCGCCTTGGTCGTGGTAGTTGTGAAGAGGAAGAAGAAAGGAATGATGATGCCGTAACGGAGAGAGGTCATGTTATGAATAAATGTTGTATCGCGAATGTAGTATTCATTTCCCTTTAGAGACGCGGTTATTCACGTCTCTGGATTGACGCACTCGTTTCCATGTAAATTGCACGAGGGTATATGAAAAGGGAAAACCGACCCAAACAGCATCACGTATTCAAAAAAATCACAGATACGAATCCAAATAAAAAGAGATTGTCTAGTCTTTTCAGACACCCTCTGAAAGGTCATTCGGTTAACTTCGCGAAAAATTTGAACACCGTATGAAGCATAGCATCTTTTTCTCCTTTTTCCTTTTTCCTTTTTTCTCGGTGGCGCAAAACATGACGGTAAAACCGTATTTGCAAAATGCCGAACCTACTTCCATGCACGTCATGTGGGAATCGAGCACAAGCGGTTCTTCTACCGTGGAATATGGCCTGACAAACGCGCTCGGTAGCACGGCAAATGGTTCGTCTATCACGGGATTTGGTATATCTCGCATTCATGATGTAGAGCTGTCTGGTCTGCAACCTGCCACCAAGTACTTCTACAAAACAGTGACGGGAAGTTTAGAAAGCGATGTCTATTTCTTCAAAACTCCACCACTAAAATCATCCGAAGCTTCGTTCAATATTGTGGCAATGAGCGATATGCAGCAAGATGTTTCGCATCCTTCTGTGTTCTCAGATATTGTAAACGACAACCTCATCCCCTACATCAACACCAAATTTGGTAACGATTTGGCAGAAGACATTGGCTATTTCATGATTCCGGGCGATTTGGTGGATTGGGGCCCCATCTACCAAACATGGGCTTCCACCTTTTTCGCGCCAGCCGAAAACCTCCTGAGCTACGTTCCGCTTTACCCCGTTCCTGGTAATCACGAATCGAACACAGAAACCTTCTTCAAATACTTTAACCTGCCTATGAACGGCACCAATACCAATGACTATCCCGAACATTGGTGGTACAAGGATTATTCGAATGTACGATTGATTGGTCTTGAATCGAACACCGGCTACCGTGTGCAAGCTCAGCTCGATTGGCTTCAAACCGTATTAGACGATGCGGCAACAGACAACGATATCGACTTTGTATTTGCACAAATCCATCACCCTTTCGAATCAGAACTTTGGATTGATGGCAACTTGGATTACACGGGAGATGTGATTACACTTTTAGAGAATTTCTCAACCGCAACAGGAAAACCAACGACACACTTTTTCGGTCACACACACGGCTATTCTCGTGGACATAGCAAAAACCACAACCACTTGATGGTAAATGTGGCCACAGCAGGTGGCGCCATCGATAACTGGGGTGAGTTTGCTCAGTTTGATTATCCAGAATTTACGCGAAGCGATGATGATTTCGGTTACGTGTTGGTTGAAGTGGAAGCTGGTGCGGATCCACAGTTTCTCCTCACTCGTTTGAGCCATGGAAGCTACGAAGACGGACTTGTGACTAATGTGCTAAAAGACAGCGTTCGTATTAAGTTCAACAACCCCGCGCCTGTTACACCAACGGGTCTTTTCCCAGGAAACAATGACGTGCTTGCCCCCGACTGTATCATCTTCCTTGGAAGTGATTTTACTGACTTAGATAGCGATTTGCATGGTGCAACGCAATGGCGTATTGCTACCGATGCCAACTTCAGCACCATCGTTTATGACGAATGGTATCAGCACGAAAACTGGTATTTCGATGTGGATTTACTGGCTGGAAACAACATGGTTGACCAAGAAGTGAATGTCCTATTAGAAAATACGACCTACTACTGGCAAGTGCGCTACCGCGATAGAAGCTTGGCGTGGAGCGAATGGTCTGAGGCCAACATGTTTCAAACCACCAACTCTAGTCTTACAGCAAACCTCTTGTTAAATGGTGGCGCAGAAAATGGAACCACAAACTGGGTCGAAACTGCTGGTTCGTTTGAATCGATTAACAGTGGCGAATGCAGTGGAAACGATGCCTATGCAGGCAGCAAACTGTTTGCTGTTGGTGGGGTTTGCAATGACAATTCCTACGGGGAAGGATATCAGACAATTGATGTTTCTAGCCACGCCACGCAAATTGATAACGGAAATGTGAACGTGAATTTTGGCGGCTATTTGAGCGATTACAACGGTGCCGACAGACCAGAATTCAAACTAGAATGTTTGGGAGCATCCTCAAACGTGCTCGCTACCTCTCCTACCACGGGGCATCAATCTGGTACATGGACTTTGAAGAACGAAACGATGGTAGTTCCGGTAGGAACGCGTTCCGTGAAAATGATTCTAATGGGAACTAGAAATCAAGGTCTCGACAACGACTGTTATTTTGATGAGGTATTTGTGAAACTGAACTTAGGTTCTAGCTGTGCCGAATACATTCCTGTGAGCATTAACGAGCACGTTTACAATCAAGGTGTTTCGGTGTATCCAAATCCATTCTCTGAAGAAGCTACAATTGAAATCTTGAAACCAAGTCGCAATGCAACGTACCAGTTAGAGGTTTATGACCGTGCAGGCCGGATGGTTGAAACAATGAACTCCAACACAGGCAAATTTGCCGTAAGCGCTAGTCGATTGGCAAGTGGGTTCTACATCTACCGTGTAACGGATGGCAAATGGCAGTCTACAGGAAAACTGATTGTTGATTAGTAACCAGTCTCTAGGTTCTTTTTTTTCGAAGACGTAAAGAGGCAAAAGGACGTGGATGCTTCATCCACGTTTACAAACGGTTTAGAGCATCACGGTAAACAGTTCAAGCACTCTGAACCGACTCAGGATTCTTCCTCAACGCAGTCAATGTTCCCCAACTCACCACGAACCCAATCAGGCCTGTAATCAATGCAAGCAGGATAGCGCCAAGCACATATTGAATGTAGCTGTCGTGGATGTTCTCCAGTGATAACTGAGACAGTTGGTCAAACGGAATGGGTTCCGAATCAACAAAAGGTTGTCCCATCATATAGCTGAAGAAAATGATGAAGGGAATAAGCGGTGGCAAACTGATGTTGGCCGCTGCTATAAAAAGCACTTTATTCATCCGAAGGAAAATAGCTGTTGGTATTCCGAGTAAAAGCTGAAATCCCCAAATTGGAAGAATTCCAACGAAGAAACCAAAGCCAATACTTGCTGCTTTTCTCAAGTTCGTCTCCTCAGGTTTAATCGCCTCTTCTTTAATCAGCTTGATGAGTTTCCCTTTGAACAACAAGCGTTTAGGTAGATGATACAAAGCCGTCAAAATCGTAAACCAAGCATTGAGAAAACTAATTCGCGTAAAATCGGGCCCTGGACGGAAATGAGAAACACGCTCATTCGGATCGTATTTCACCTGAATGGGAACAGAAACGAACGGAACATCGCGCCAAGCCAATTTCACGATTACCTCAATTTCAAACTCAAACCGATTGGTGAAAAGTGAGAGATTCTTAATCTTATCCAATGGATACAAACGAAACCCCGTTTGGGTATCAGGCATAAAAATCCCTGTCTGCAACCGGAACCAAAAATTAGAAAAGCGATTGGCAAAGCTGCTTTTGGCAGCCATACCATGTGCTTCCAAATTACGAGCGCCCATAATTACCGATTCCGGGTGACTGCGATGCACTTCAACAAACTTTGGAATATCATTCGCGAAATGTTGTCCATCGCTATCAATCGTAATCGCATAACGATAGCCAAGTTCGGTTGCCTTGGCAAATGCCATTCGTAGAGCGTAGCCCTTTCCCTTATTTGGGGAATAAGAAATCAGACTAATCTTATCTCCAAATTCCTTTAGAATTTCTGGCGTTTCATCTGTGGCACCATCATTCACCACAATCAAGTCGCTGGTGTATTCCAGCACACTTTCAATGACGCGTTTCACGGTTTTGTGATTATTGTAGGTAGGAACAATCACACAAATTCCCATTTGCTTGAGCTCTGTACTGTAATTCATCGAGCTATCCGAAGATTCCATTCAACTTGAAATAATTCGTTTCGCCTGAGCGACCTACGCAGGTGAACATGTCTACGCCATTCCGTTCTCGGAAGTCAAATTCCAACTCCAAATCTTGAACTTGGGTTGGGTCGATGACCGATAGAAATTTGATTTGACGGAATTCCGTCACTTTCTTTTCACCATTCGTTAAACGAATGGCTTCATCCAAAACCATCTGCGTCAAAGCAGCTCCTGGCGCGACTGGTTTCCCTGGAAAGTGGCCTTCATAAACCTCGTGATTTGGGTTGAGTTTGGCACTTACCACCGTACCATTATCAGTCTTGAGACCTGCAATTCGTTCGTAAAATCCAGTCAACGTTGCCATTATTTCTTCTTTAATGGTTCAAGAACAATAGAAAACGGAAATCCTTGATGGTCGATGCTCAACTCATCAATGCAATCTTCACCCCGTTTGTATTTCACCGTTTTGGATGGATGATGTCTCCTTCCAATAATCTTCACTGAAGTCAACTTCCCTTCATCAAAACTCGGGAGCATCGTCTTCTTGTTCCACTTCCATTCATCACCAAAATCCTCAAAACCATTGTCGTATTGGTAATGCGCAAAGAGCAAAAGAATGTCTTCCGTCATCATGTTGAAGATTAGCTTACCGCTTAGTTTCTTAGTGGCATAAATCTTTTTCCATTTGCCTCGCTTCCACTCTATCTCCAAGAGATTATTTCCCATTGGCGAGGTGAACTCCACATGTAACACATCATTCCGCTTGTGCTGCACCGCCAAAAATCCGTTGATACTTGTTCCTGTGACGTTGAATTCAGCCTTGTAAATCGCTTCCTTTCCACGAGCAAGAATTTCCACATCTTGTCCAGGCGCTTGCGCTTGAACCGAAGTGGCAAGCAGACTAAAAATCAGCAAAAAGAGCCGCATTTATCTTTTGGTTGGACTGAACGTTCGAAAAATGAATATCCGTCATGTCGCCAGACGGGTCGGTCAAAGTTACTTTCTTTAGAATAGAGCCTTGCTTCATGAACTCAACATCAATCTGCTGAATGAACTCTTTCAAATTCTTCTCCTTCGGCTGAAGTTGAATTCTGATTGATTTTCCATCGGTTGAAAACACTGTTTTGTAATTGGCGTTTCCCATAATGGAACCATCAATACAACCGAGGATAATCTCCTTCACTTGACGCAAAATCTGGTTCATTCCCTTGTATTTCTTCTCCACCCCTTCCTCTTTCAAGCGCATCGTATTCTCATTGATGAGAATGATGTACTCGATTGGTTCTTTGAATTCCCAACGCAGTTTGCTTTCCTTCTGATAAAGAAAAACGCCCGTTGAAACGAGTTTATCTGTCAGAAACGCGAACGATTTCTCTTGACGAATGTCGCCTTTGATGCTGCTCATTCCCGCCAAGGTCGATTTCAAGCCAGTCAGCATTGGGTCGGATGCCGCGACAGATTTCCAATCCTGAGCAGAAAGGAAAAGCGGAAAAACGAGTAAAAGGAAAAACGGGATTGCGTTACGCATGTGGTTATCGAGGATTAATCCTTCTTGCAGCAACCATCCAACTTCTTGTAAGCTTCTGGATCTGCTTTCACATCATCCGCATTAAAACCAGATTTGGAAAGGGCAAGTCTAATTTCATCGGGAGTGGTTTTATCTGTTCTGTAAGTCACCTCAACCGTGTTTTCTTCTGGGTTGATTGTCACTTTTCGAACTCCAGCAGCCTTTCTCACTTGCGTATCGATGTTGAAACCGCAATCGTTGCATTCCATGCAATGGTCGCACGCAATGCTGGTTTTAATAACGATTGTTTCGAGTTTTTCTTGCGCAAAACCACCAAATGAAATGGTTGCGAACGTTAGCGTTAAGAGTAAATTTCTCATGTAAGTTTTAGTTTGAATAAGGTTGAATTCCAGATTGTTCTGGGATTGAAACGATTTTCATGCCATTCTGCTTGCAAAGATGAATAATCTCGCGAAGAGCATCAGGCGTTGTTGGATTTGTATCGTGAAACAGTAGTACTGTCGATTTTTTCAAATTGTTCTTTACTCTTCTGATAGTGGCTTCTTTGGTTCGGATTCTTCCATCTTGTGAACGCAAATCCCAACCAATTACCGCGCATTTTTCCTTCCTAATAGCTGAAGCAATCTCAGGCGTCATTACTCCAAAAGGCGGACGGAAGTAGTTGGGTTTCTTTCCAATGATTTTCTCGATGACCTCCTGCCCTTCAGTTACTTGTTTTTCTGCCGCAGCTTTTGAAAACACGTAGTCATGATTGAAGGTGTGATTTCCAACTGCGTGACCTTCCGCAACTATCTGACGAACCAATTCTGGATGTTTCTCAGCAATCCTTCCAATCACAAAAAAGGCGGCTTTCACATTTGCTTCGCGAAGTACATCCAGCACTTTAGGCGTGACCTCTGGGTCTGGACCATCATCGAATGTGAAGCTAACTTCTCCTCGTTTTCCTCGCCAAAAAGTAGGAATGAAGAATTGCGAGCCTATATCAAAAACACCCCAACCAAGTGTGATTGAGTATGCGAGAAGCAACAACAGCAAAATCTTCCAGCCAATAAATCCAAGCGAAATCGCTGGCAACAAAATCAGGACAAACCCAATGGCAAGGATGTTCAGTCGTTGATAATTCAAACCTTTTCGAGTAGAATGCTCATTTCTTGTCCGAGCAATTGATGATGTACCAAAATACGTGTTGGATGGACGAATGAAACGTGACCATTATCAACTTTCCCTGCTTCAAAGGCTTTCAAAGCCATGAAAAGTCCAAAACCAATGGAGGTGAAATGCTCACCAGAGAACTGTGTATAATTGAAGCCTTTGCTTGGGTTTGAAAGAACGAGGTCAACCTCTTCCTCAATCTTCCCAGTCAAATTCAATCCGACCATTTTTGCGACAGATGAACTGAGTTTGTCCCTTGAAGCCAAAAAGAACGCTCCACCCTCGCCTATAGCTGGCATTTTGTAATCAGCACTTTCCGAAAGTTTGGAAAGCAAGGCCACCAATTCATCCGTTTTCTCATCAACAGCACCAACAAGAACAGTTTTCGCATCTCCTTCACCGATCAACAATTCAGCATCAGAAAGCGAGTAGCCCAATGACAACGCTCCTTGAACGTGCGTCATATTGTAGCCGTGATTTCCCAACATCAATGCCAACTGTCCAGCAATGGAATTGTGGGTAGATTGAATAAAAGCCGTTGGTGAAAGTCCGCCTTCACCATCTTGATAAACGGCAGACAGGAACTTCAACGTATCTCGTACGCAGCCAAGTCCTGTTCCAACCGTGATGGCATCCGCATTTTCCAATCCCGCTTGCTGTAAGCACGATTTTCCTGCAGCAGCACCCATTTTCAATACGCTGCTCATTCTGCGCAACGCGGCTGGATTGACGAATTCCTTGTAATCTGGCTGAACAAGCTGGGTTTCTGCGTTGATTGCAACCAGTGAATTCCACGGGTTTTCATTCCCGAAAGTGTCTTGAAACGATATGCAACTGGCGGCTCCTAAATACATCACGTTTTCGAAAAAATAACCGTTGAGTTGTTGCCTCCAAACCCGAAAGAATTGGACAAAACATGCTTGATTTCCGCTGTTTCAACTTCCAATTGTGGTTGCCAATCGTTCTCAGCAATCGGGTCTTGGTAATTCAAATTCGGAAACAATTTATTCTCCTTCAACGCAAGAATGGAATAAACCGCTTCAATCGCTCCAGCAGCAGCAAGCGTGTGACCAGTAAAAGCCTTGGTGGAACTGATAGGCGGTTTCTGTGCATCAAAAACGCGATGAATAGCTATGCTTTCCGATTGATCGTTATTCTGCGTTCCCGTTCCGTGGGCGTTGATGTAACTGATGTCAGATGAATTCAAACCAGCTTTTTCCAACGCCTGTGTCATGGCCATAAAAGCACCATTTCCATCTGGGGAAGAAGCCGTTTGGTGATACGCATCATTCGTATTTGCCCAACCTGTCACCAAGCCATGAATTTCTGCTCCGCGCGCTTCCGCCTCTTCCCTACTTTCCAAAACCAAGTAACCAGCAGCTTCGCCTAAGTTCAATCCAGCACGATTGGCTGAGAATGGCTTGCACCATTCCGTATCTAAAATCATTAACGAGTTAAAACCATTTGCCGTAAATCGGCACAAAGCATCAGTTCCCCCCACAATCACACGTTTTAGTTTTCCCTGTCTAATTAAGCGCGCGCCCATGGCGATGGCATTGGCTGCGGAAGAACAAGCCGTGCTGATAGTCGTTGTGTAAGCCGTAATTCCAAAATGCTCGGCTGCTTGTTTCGTGCAGGTTCCACAGTCGTGCGTGCCAAGCATCATCACATTCGCGAAATCCTGTTCGGTGTAGTAGGGTTCAAAGAAGCCTTCGCTGCGGTCCATGCCGCCAACGGATGTTGAAGAAACCAAACCAACGTGCTCATCCATCACAATTCCTGCTTGAGCAATGGCTTCTTTGATTGCCCAAGCGCTCAAAAGCGTGGTTCTTGAAACGGCTTCAGAATTCCAATTCAAGCCTTTTCTCAATTCATCATTCGAAAGCTTTACTTCTCCGAAAAGATGTGTTTCGGTGAGTTTGGAGCTCAGCAACTTGGCTTTACCAATTCCCGTTTCCTTCGCCAATAACGAACGCAGGTTTCCCTGCACATCGTTTCCGATGGCCGAAATTGCTCCTATGCCTGTGACTGCGATTTCCAACTCTTAGTTTTTACATTTTTTAGCCACTGATTCACGGATTTCCACGGATGAAAAAGATGATTTATTTCTGCGAAAAATCAGTGTTAATCTGTGCATCTGTGGCTTTACCATGTTCATCTACCTAAGTAAATATCAGTCAAACTTTCAGCCGTTACTTCATTCATTCCAGAAGCGGTAATGAATGCGAAAAAGCCATCATGTGTATCATTCTCCGCTTCCGTCCAGCCAATGAGAACGGCTTTGGCAGCATTATCAGCAAAGAGTGCTTCGCATTGCTCCAACAATTGCTCGGCATCAAAGCGTTCGGTAATCAAGAAGTTGTTCTCGCCATACAATTTGTGACGGATGCATATCTCGCCCACTTCGATATTCGGAAGGGTATAAACGAATAACGCTGGACTGGCGATACCGCTTTTCAGCGTTTCGTAGAATTGAAGATCGGTCTGCAAACTGGATGAACGATTGGAGAAGATTACAGCCACATCATCGTCCGCATACGTCTCCAACTCCGAACGCATCAGGGTCATTTCAGCACCAATGAAGCCCAATCTTGATAGCTCATCCATCTTGAAGAACTTCGGATAAGTCAATCCAATGTGCTTGTAAACCGAACGCAGAAACGGCTCCTCATCCATGTGCTGACAGAATAGTTCGCCATTGATGTGAACTTCTCCATCCTTAATGCGGCAATATGTTTTTAGGAATAAACTCAAATCAAAGCGCGAAGAAACGGGTTTTTGGCTTCAAACAGGATAGAACTTACCATCGTGTTTCGACAGAATAATGGGTGAACATGCGGTCTTTTGTAAGCACCGTCAACTTCTCCGCTTTGGCCTGTGCAATTATCAATCTGTCAAAAGGGTCGCGGTGAAAGTGTTCTAAGCACATCAGTTGGCTCAAGTGAGCATAATCTATTTGAAATGGTAGGATCTGATTTTCCGAAAGCAATTGGTAAATCTTTTCAAGATCTTCATTGAGAATGAGTTTCCCTAAACTGGCTTTCACAGTAATCTCCCAAAGGCTTGCAACGCTCACAAAACACTCGTTTTCCACATCGACAATAAGCTTGCGAATTTCATTCGGAAGTTGCTCGTTTCCTTGCAAAAACCATAGGACAGTATGCGTGTCAAGCAAAAAACGCATCACATATAATCCTTAAAATCTTCCAATGGTTCGTCAAAATCGTCAGACATTTTGAAAAAGCCCTTGGCACATCCGAACTGTCTTTTTTCGAGAGGTTTCTTTTCAACCTCACTCTTCAATTTTTCACCAAGGAAATCGATAAAATCTTCCACTTCCTTCTGCTTTTCAAGCGGAAGTGAATAAATCTTTGAGAGTAATTGGGTAGCGGTCATGACTTCAGTTTTCAACCCTAAAGGTACTCAATTTGTTCCCACCTTGAATAAAGCTGCCGCATTGCATCCGCCAAAACCAGAAGCCGTTTTGAGGAAATAATCCGAGGTTGGAGAGGTAGTTTCGGTGATGATGTTCATCGGGATAGAAACGCCCATTTCTTCAAATCCTAAGGAAGGAACGAGTTGTTTGCGCTTCATGGCTTCCAAACCAAGCATGGTTTCGATTACGCCTGCTGCACCAAGCGTGTGACCGAAATATCCCTTCATGCTATTCACAGGAACCTCAGACAATCCACTTCTTTCAAAGGCAATGCTTTCCATCTCATCGTTAAAAGAAGTTCCCGTTCCGTGAGCTGATAAATAACCGATCTGTTCTGGACCAACTTCTGCTGGATTCAACGTGCGTTCGATGCTTCTATGCAAACCTTCCCCCGTACGTGATGGACCCGAAATATGGTTCGCATCATTGGCGCTTGCTCCAGAAATGTATTGGTCATACGTTCCTTTGAAAAGCGTATCGTCATTCGAAAGCACCAATCCTGCGGCTGCTTCGCCCAAGTTGATGCCCGTTCTGTGCTTATCGTAGGGTTTGCAAACGCCATCAGTCAACGCATGAAGCGAAGCAAACCCTGATAGCGTGAACTCAGAAACGACATCGCCACCCAGTACCATCACATGATCGTACTTGCCAGCACGTATCAATCGTGCAGCGGTGATGATTCCAAGAACGCCTGAAATACAGGCATTGGAAATGATCATCGGGTCGTTGCCGAGGTCGAACATCTGCTTCATAAACTTGGACAAGCGCGTAAGCGGCAAACGTGGGTCTTGGGGCTTCCCAATCTTATCAATATTCCCTTTCGTAGTGCAAATAATGACCAACGCATCTTTGTCCTGAAAAGGATCGAAGCGCAGCTTTCTGACCGAACGCTCGTAGCAAGCGGCCAACATATTCGTCAAACGAAGACTGTCAATATGTTCCTGAGGAATGAGGCTGTCATCAATCAACCCAACATGACTTGTGGTGTTAATGCCAAATGGTTTCTCAACCGATTTCAAGCCTGTTTTACCATTCAGCATAGCCTCGTACACCTTAGAAGGCGTATCGCCCAACGGGCACAAAACCGATTTCGCTCCGATGTAAACCTCGCTCAAAGCAGTTTCATTTTTCGTTTCCATTCCTCAAAAAAGGGTGGTGTATTCAGTTGCAATATATTCTCCGTATCCATGAAGACCTGCACAGTTTCCCCTGTTACTTTCAATTGGGTTCTGTCTGCATTAAAGATCTTGTACCTGAAAATGACCTTTGCCGCAGGTGAATTGATAAACGTAGTTTCAATTAACCCAGTCTCATTGTATCTCAACGGATATTTGAACTCGATATTGGTCTTTACCAAAGGTGCCAGCAGGCCGTATTTCTCGTAAACCTCCAGCGAATTCAATCCATACTGAGCTTCCCAAGCATCTCTTCCATCTTCAAAATATTTGAGATAGTTGCCGTGCCAAACGATGCGCAGGCTGTCCACTTCGCTGAAACGAACTCTGAATGTGGTAGTATTGATTAGCTCTTTCATGGTTTACTATTACACAGAGATAATTTTGAGAAGATGAGATACACGGAGGAAAAATCTCTCTGTGTTCTCTGTGCAAGAAAAGAAATCCCTCTGTGAAACTCTCTGTAATCTCCTTTAAACTCTGTGTAAATCATCTCTTCCAAAAGTCGTAAAAATTGAACCATTGGTTCGGGTATTTTCGCACCATTTTGTCCATTTCATCAACATACTTTGTGAGTAAAAGTTCAGGCGCCAATTTACCCGTAATCGGCTCCGTGGCGTAGAACGAATAATCGTACGTCCCCGTCTTAAAACCATAGACAAACGTCTTCGGAACATCAAACTTAGCAGCAATCGCAAACGGCCCGTACGGAAACTGCGCTTCCTGCCCCAAAAAATCACCCTTCAACGTGCGCATTCCTTCACGGTAACGATCACCATGAATACACACCAACTCCTTATTCAGCAACGCCTTGCTAATCAGAAAAACGTGCGAAATATCGTCCTTAATCGGAATCACATTAAACTTCCTACCGCCCGTAGTCTCATCAATGTGCTTCTTAATCTTCTGATGTTCCTCGTCATACATCACCACATTCACCACCCCGCCATAACCGCGCATCAAATGACTGGCAATTTCCCAGTTACCCATGTGGCCCGAAATCAGAATGCCGCCCGTTTTGTTCTCCACCATATCCCTAATAATCTCAGCGCCATTGTGCGTCAGGTTAAAACGGTCCTTAATGCCCGAAGCCATCGCCACCTTATCAATAATCACCTGCCCAAAAACGTAGTACGTTTTATAGATATTCACCATGCTCTTCCACCATCCGTAACCCAAACCTTGGCGATAATAGCGGTAAATCCATTTAGAAGACGACCACGAAAACAGGAAGAAATACAGCACCACAAAATGCAGGAACCCATAGGTAAAACCCATTCCCAAATTCCGCATAAAGAAGATGAAGAACCAGTAACCGAGGGCATTTCCCCTACTCTTTCCGCTCCATTCGCTCATAGCCGCGAAATTAACAAGCTTGGCAACTTTACGAATACGCTGATTTGCGTGGTTTATCCTCAGCCGTCATTGCGAGTGAGGAACGAACGTGGCAATCTCCTGATAAACAACGATTGTTCGGGCGTTCCCGCCATGCCAGTTTGGTCGGGTAAAATCGAAATTTGGTAGTTGGCGGTCGGGCTTTCCGCTATATCTTTTTTGCCCAAAAGCAAAAAAGGATGTCGCTCCAATCCCTAACGCACGCTACCTGCCATTGACAGGAATTCAGCAAGAACATTGGCATCTAAGAATAACCAGCGTGAAATTATTAGGACAAAAAATCGCCAACTTAAATAGTTGAAGATCGGTGCATTCGCATTGTCCACAGAACTCTGTCTATAACGGACGTTCTTTAAAAATTTTGCAAACCACAGATTGAAGCTAACTATTTACGATTTTTTTTACCCTTTTCATAACCATCGTTATACTCATCAATCTCCTTGTTTTGCTTGGTTGTGTTAAACACTCCCATCATGAAATCATTTGGTCTATTATAATCAGATTTCTGACCATCATCATGACCTTTTTCTTTAAAATCCTTTTTTGACATGGCAAAGGTTTTAATATTCAGAACGCCTACTTTATTTGGTTTTCGGCTTACCCAGCGACACCAAATTAAGCAGTAAACTTTTACTTATCCAATCAATCCGAATTGATTTTTTAGAATTTCGTGCTTTGCCCAATCCATTAGCTTTGCCGCCCATGCCTCTCAACATCATAACCTTACATCCCGAACTGTTTTCTGGGCCATTTAGCCACAGTATTCTTAAACGTGCACAAGACAATAGGCTTGGTGTAAACTGCTAAATTTGTCGCAACGGAGAATTCAATAGAGGTCTGTTGTTTGAGTACCACCGAACATGAACAAAGTATTTAACAGAGAAGAGCACGTTTACACCTCCGATGCCTTTGAGGAAATAATCAAAGACACCATTCGGTTCTTCAATGGCACGCCAGTTATCTCTTTACCTGCTCCCATTAAGTTTCATGGGACTGGTGTTTATGCCATATACTACATAGGCAAAAGCAAAATTTATCAAGAATTATCTCAAAAAAACAGGATTGAGTTCTCAATGCCCATTTATGTAGGCAAAGCCGTCCCGCGTGGATGGCGGCAGGCAAGAACAGAAAACCAAGCTGACAAGAACACATACGAACTCAATGGACGCTTGAACGAACATGCCAGAGGTATTGAACAGGCTAAAAATCTGAATTCCAAAGATTTTCATTGTCGTTTCATGATTTTGGAAAGTGCTGCAAGCAGCCTAATTGGAACAGTTGAAGCCGCACTCATAAGACAGTATAAACCTATTTGGAACACCCAAATTGATGGCTTTGGCAATCATGACCCAGGCAAAGGAAGATACAACCAGGCAAAATCTGAATGGGACACGTTACACCCTGGAAGACCTTGGGCAGACAAGTGTTTGGGAGAGGCTCCTGATGACAATAAGGTAGAGGAACGGGTTCAAACGTATTTCTCAAACTGGAAAGCCAAATGAGGTCTTTAGAGTTATTTTCTGGGGCAGGTGGATTGGCCGAAGGGCTGAAATTAGCTGGTTTCGACCATGTGGGTTTACTGGAATACAATAAAGATGCTTGTAATACACTTCGATATAATTTCCCACAATCAAAAATTTTCGAGCAGGACATCAAGACGTTCGACTATAACCAACTTGATAAAATTGATCTAATCGGTGGTGGCCCACCATGTCAACCGTTTTCTTTGGGTGGAAAAGCACAAGGACAGAATGATAAACGCGATATGTTCCCGTATGCCATAAATGGAATTCGCAGACTAATGCCAAAGGCATTTGTGTTTGAGAATGTAAAAGGACTATTGAGACAGTCTTTTTCATCCTATTTCAATTACGTTATACTCCAATTAACATATCCTGAAGTAACAATTTCCCAGAAAGAAACTTGGAAAAGTCACTTAGAAAGGCTGGAAAAGACACATACGAGCGGCTTTTATTTAGGGCTCAAGTACAACGTGGTTTACAGACTTATCAATGCTGCAAATTACGGTGTGCCACAAAAAAGGGAACGTGTCGTAATTGTGGGAATTCGAAGTGATTTGGGGCTTGAATGGTCTTTCCCTGAAGAGACGCATTCTGCCGAAAGATTATTTTGGGACAAGTTCGTAACAGCTGAATATTGGGACAAGAATTGCGTACCTATTAACCTGAGAGAAACGCCTAACGCTAACTTGATAAAAAAGATAGACCGTTTGAAAAATCAATTTGGGTTCTTCCCTCCAGAAACCCAACCTTGGATGACAACAAGAGAAGCAATTAATGATTTGCCAATCCCCAATTCAAAAAACAATAAAATCGAAGACCACGTTTATCGTAGTGGAGCAAAAGCTTATCCTGGTCACACTGGAAGCTACATTGATGAACCTTCGAAAACGATAAAAGCTGGAGACCACGGTGTGCCTGGTGGCGAAAACATGATACGATTTGAAAATGGTGAGGTTAGATACTTTACCATTTTGGAGGCTAAAAGAATTCAGACATTCCCAGATGATTATTCAATAACTGGATCGTGGACAGAAGGAATGCGGCAACTCGGAAATGCGGTTCCTGTAAAGTTGAGCAATATCATAGGGAAAGAACTGCATCGCAAACTAAACTTTAGCAAGAGTTTTAGAAACACTGCTTCAGTCTCCATTTAAAAACACTTCCCCGCCCGAGCACGTGTTCCGCAGGATCAATTGTTTGGTTTACAACACGATCAGTTTGTAACTGATCTCTATACATCATCAACCAACTATTCACTCCCTACCCCAAACCACCATCCCTTTGCGCCTCCGCGCCTTCGCGTGAAAAAAACTGAGCGTAGCGAACCGACCAACGAGAACACACGGCCATGCCGTAATCTCCTCTTCTCCTTCTCTCTGCGTGAAAAAACCTGAGCGTAGCGAATCTCCTCCGTGCAACTCCACTTCCTCCATTCTCCTCTGTGCAATAACCCCCATGAGCGCAGCGAATCCTCTACGAAATACCGCTTACAATAACTCCCACCTACCTCTTACCTTTGCGCCATGAAAAAAGACGAAGTTCCTCAAGACGATGAGAACTTGTTTGAAGGCAAGTTCAAAGTGGTTAAATATGCCGTGGATGAAGACGGCAAGTACGGAACCGTTGGAAGTTCTGGTTGGGAACCCGAAAATGTGGTACTTAATCAAGCGTGGGATGAAATCAACAAGAAGGTTGAGGAGACGAAGATGAAGATTGAGGCAGGAGAACTGAGCCCCCTCGCCTACCACATGGAAAAGAACATTATGGATGTGGGCATGTTGAGCCAATACATGGATATTTCTAAACGAAATGTGAGCAAGCATTTGGAGCCAAGTGGCTTCAAGAGCTTGGACGAAAAAACCTTGAAGCAATATGCTGAGGTGTTCGATATTACGGTGCAAGAGCTGAAGAAGACGGAATGATCATAGATTTTGAGCACCGCCAATCGGCACACTGCGAAACAGGCGTTATTTCTAACCTTATGCGGCATCATGGTCTCGATATTTCCGAGCCATTGGCGTTGGGAATTGGTTCTGGATTGTTCTTCGCTCACATGCCATTTATTAAGGTGAATGGCTTGCCTGTTACCACCTACCGTATCATGCCTGGAGATATTTTCAAGAAATTCTCGAAGAGAACAGGTGTTGAGATGAAACGAGAGAAGTTCTCATCGCCAGAAAAAGCAATGAACGCTTTAGACGCTTGTTTGGAACAAGGTCTGCCGGTCGGAATGCTCACAAGCGTATTCTACCTACCCTACTTGCCGCGTGCGTTTCGCTTCCACTTCAATGCACATAATATAGTGGTGTACGGAAAAGAAGGTGACGACTACTTGGTTTCTGACCCGATTTTAGAAAAGACCGAAGTAATTGACCGCAGGATGCTGATCCGTGCTCGATTTGCCAAAGGAATGCCCAACACAAATGGTCGGATGTACTATCCAACGCACGTTCCGCAAGATGTAGACATCAACGCAGCCATCATTAAAGGATTGAAATACACCGCCAAGGACATGGGAACCATTCCGTTGCCAATTTTCGGTGGGCGTGCCATTGGTTTCTTGGCTTCACGCGTAGCGAATTACGACAAGAAATACGGCAGAGAGGAAGCCAAGAAATACTTGGGGAATATTGTACGTATGCAAGAAGAAATAGGCACAGGTGGTGCTGGTTTCCGCTTCATGTTCGGGGCTTTTTTGCAAGAAGCTTCCACAAGATTGGGCAACCCGATATTGTATAAAAAGAGTTTGGAAATTACCAAGATTGGTGACCTGTGGCGCAACTTCGCTTATGATTGCGGTCGCATGGTAAAGGATAGAGCCGATGGCATGACGTACCAAGACTTGGCCGACCAACTCAACGATATTGGCAAGAAGGAAATCCTGTTCTTCCAGTCTATTCACAAAATGAAATTGTAAGATTTAGGTTTGAGTAAAGAATGAAGATTATTTATCTGTCCATAGTCCATAGACCATTGCCAATAGTCGATTCGTACTGTCGACAATGGTCTATGGACTATCGACCTTGCTTCGAATACGCGTTTACTAAGCCAGTTTATTCCAAATAAAATGGTAACAGAAACAAGGTTTTCAGCCATCGCCATATCAGACTTGGTGCATCAATACAATGGTGTAGCCCAACCTGCCGTCAACCATCTTAACCTGAGCATTCCGAAAGGGGCGTTTTACGGTTTACTTGGACCAAACGGTGCTGGAAAAACCACCACCATTTCCATTATCTGTGGCATTCTAAAACCTACTTCGGGCAACGTTTCCATTCTTGGAAAGGATTGGAAGACGGATGCTACAGCCATCAAGAAATCCATCGGATTTGTCCCGCAGGAAATCGCGTTGTATGATACCATGACGGCTACGGAGAACTTCAATTTCTTCGGACAAATGTTGGGATTGGATAGAAAGTCAATTGCTAAGAAAGCAGATGAATTGATGGAAGCCTTCGGGCTTTCGGAACATCGCGGAAAGCAGTTACAGAACTACTCAGGTGGCATGAAGCGAAGAGTGAACCTGATGGTGGCGCTGCTTCACGGTCCTGAAATCCTCATTCTGGATGAACCGACTGTGGGTATTGATGTGCATTCAAGGCACATGATTAACACGTACTTGAAGGAGCTGAATACGAACGGAATGACCATCGTTTATACGTCTCATCAACTGGATGAAACAGAGAAGCTTTGCGATCAGGTTTGCATTATCGATAATGGAAAACTATTGATTGAAGGTTCAACAGCCGAACTCATTTCAGACGGACATAGCCTGCATCATCATTTCATTGAACTCACTGGAAAGCAGCTAAGAGATTAATGAAAAAGACATTTTTTAAGCCACAGATGCACGGATTTCCACTGATTTTAACACAGATTAATTTCTTTTTCTGTGCATCTCCATTTCTCACATTCTCTCTGTGTAATAACTCTAATTCTCTTCTTCTCTGCGTGAAATAAAATGAAACTCCTCGCATCCATAAAGAAAGAATGGCTGTTGCTTATCCGCGATAAAGGCGGTTTGGGCATCCTCTTCCTCATGCCAATGGTGTTGGTAGTTGTGATGGCCGTGGTGCAAGACGCCCCTTTCCGAGATTATCAAGAGCAACAAATTCCTGTGTTGTTTGTCAATAACGATAGCGGAGAAATTTCTGAGCAAATCATGAAAGCCATTGAAGGTGGAAAGACCTTCTATGTGATTGATAGCCTCAACGGACAACGGTTAGATAGTACGCAATTAGCTAAGTCTATCAATGCTGGAGATTACCAAATTGGAATCATTGTAAATCAAGGACTTGGAAGCGAGCTAAAGCAAGTAGTTGATGCGCAAGTTGATGGCATGTTGGCTGGTCTAATGCCGGGCGATGAAGCGATAGAAGTAGAACAACCGAACCTCGAACCATACATCACACTTCTAGTTGACCCAACCACAAAACACACCTTTAGAAGCAGTATCAGAAGTGCCATCAAGCAATTTCTGAGTAAGCTAGAAGCCAAGATGATTGTGGATGGCCTGACCACCAAATTGGCCGAAATGACAGGCAAAACGCCTAAGGTCGACCTTTCCTCAAACGGCATTGTCCAACTAAGAGAAACCACCGCCACAAGCACCATCATGGCTTCGGATGTAGCCAACAATTCCACGCAGCATAACGTTCCAGCTTGGACGGTCTTTGCCATGTTTTTCATCGTAATTCCTTTGGCTGGGAATATGGTCCGTGAGCGAACCGCAGGAACCATTGTCCGTCTGCGCACCATGCCCACAAGCATGTTCCATTTTTATGCTGGAAAACTGATGACTTACAGCACAGTCGGCTTACTTCAAGCTTTACTCATGATTAGCGTTGGATTTTGGCTGATGCCGCTACTCGGACTTGCCCAACTTGACCTTGGAAGTGGCCTCATTCCCCTACTCTATGTTTCCGTTGTGGCTGGTTTTGCATCTACTGGCTACGGCCTTTTAATTGGTACAGCTTTTAAAACATTACATCAGGCTGCTATTTTCGGAACTGTTTCCGTGGTTATCATGGCGGCACTAGGCGGAATTTGGGTGCCATTATACATTATGTCCGACACCATGATTTTCATCGGTCACCTTTCTCCTATGAATTGGGCGATGGAAGCTTTTAATGATGTTTTTCTTCGTGGCGATGCCCTCCTCCAAATAATTTTCGGAACTGCTAAACTTTGGCTGTTCGGGGTTGTTTGCTTCGGAGCATCCCTGATTTTGGAACGGAACAGATAGAAAACCCGATTACTCACAAATCGGTTTTGTCAATTCCTACCTGTTTCAGTATGCCATAGAATGTTCCTTTTGGCATGTCCTTACTTCCGTGCATCGGAACAATCACCGTTTTTCAAGTAGCAGAATTGTAATAGACCTGATGGCTTCCTTTTGAGCGTTTGAAAATGAAACCGTGCTTCTCAAGCACTATTACAAGAAACTTGGCCGTCAGGTTCATGCGGTCAGATTGAGTGAATACTCCAGCGTAGAACTATCATCTGGAATTTCCTCGCCCCGAGATTGGAGTTCTTCAATGTACAACTCAATCGCCTCTTTAGCCATTTCAATCGCATGATCCACATTCTCCCCGAACGTAATGCACCCTGGCAATGCCGGAACAGTCACCGTGTATTGACCTTCGGCTTCCTTGTTCAAAAGCAATTTGTATGTCAGGTGTCTCATCTTTGGTATGGTTTAAATGTGAACTTTCGAGTTTCAAAGATACGTGAAAACTGACCTTTACCCTTGCCTCGATCAATTCTCTCACGATCTTAGCGACCTGATTAACGAATTATCATTTGGAATGAATAGACAATTTGACGTTGTAATTCTTGGAGGCGGACTTGCGGGTCTCACGCTTTCCATGCAGTTGAAACAGCAAAACCCAACCATCAAGATTTTGGTCTTGGAAAAGCGCGATGATGCTGCTCCCGATGCCGCTCATAAAGTGGGCGAAAGCACGGTTGAATTGGCTACGCATTACTTGCGAGAAGTACTCGGTTTGAAAGATTATTTGGATGAATACCAACTTCCGAAGCACGGACTGCGTTTCTTCTTTTCGCCTAAGCACAAAACCACCATCCACAAACGGGTAGAATTAGGACCAAAAGTGCTGCTACCTGTGCCAAGTCATCAGTTGGATAGAGGAATATTGGAGAATGATCTGGTTCGTTTTAGTCGTGAATTGAAAAATGATGTCGTGCTTGGTGCCAAGGTCGATAGTGTGGATATCGCTGCGGATTCGCATTCGGTTATGTACACGGTAGATGGCAATCAAAGCACAGCTACTGCCCGTTGGGTAGTGGATGCTTCTGGTAGAGCGAGCATTCTAAAGCGAAAGTTTGGTTTTGCGCAAGCGCATCCACATGATGTCAATTCGGCTTGGTTCCGTGTAGATTGGAAGATTGACATCGATACTTGGTCTGATGATGCAAAATGGCATTCTCACGTTCAGCCTGGATTGCGCTATTTGAGCACAGTTCACCTCATGGATGCGGGTTATTGGGTTTGGATTATTCCGTTGGTGGGCGATAAAACCAGCGTTGGAATTGTGGCCGATCCTGCCATTCATCCGTTTGAGACTTACAACAAACTTGATAAAGCTTTGGCTTGGATTGAGCAGTGGGAACCGCAACTTGCAAAGGAATTGAAGGCAAAAACGGAGGATACAGGCAACATCCTCGATTTCAAACTCATGAAGCACTTCGCTCATAGTTCCGGTGAGTTGTTTCATACCGACCGTTGGGCAGTTACGGGTGAAGCCGGATTGTTTGCCGACCCGTTCTACTCTCCCGGTTCCGACTTCATTTCCATGGCCAATACTTGGACAGCAGACCTCATTCAGCGCGATTTGAAAGGCGAAGACATCTTCTTCCGCACCAAGTTCTATTCGGAAGTGTTGAAGGCGCTATTCGACAACTGGATGCCGATTTACACAGGCCAATACCCGATGTGGGGAAGCACACAGGTGATGGTAGCGAAGATTTTCTGGGATTGGGGCGCATATTGGAGCATCAACACGCTGCTGTTCATCAATAACGGACTGACAGACCTCGAACTGCTGCGTAAATTGACCGCAGGGCCGAAATCCTTGCTTCAGAAATACGGTGAGTTGAGCAAGCAGATGCAGAAGCTCTTCAAGGATGCGATGCCCTACGACACAGCCGACATCACAGACCGTTATACCGACCCATTCGACCTTGATTTCCTTCGTAAATTCCAAGAAGATATTGTAGAAAAGGAATACTCAACCGAAGAAATGCTGGACAAACTGTTCTCAAACCTTGGAGTTTTGGAACACGTGGCTGCCGAAATGTTCCGACTCTTCAGCAACTTGGCGCATGGCACCGAAATGGACATCGATGTGGATCCTTACACCATGTCGCTCGAAGGCGAAAAACTCGAAAGTGTGAACAGCAAAACGGTGAAACGCGATGCGCATATTGCAAATGAAATGAAGGCGATGTGGCTTTATGAAGCTGTGGGCGTTTAGGAATTAGCTTTTATGTTACGGTGAAGATTGGATCACAGCCGCAAACCCCGTTCCTAATGTTCATTTTCAACGAAGTTTAGACAGGTTCTAAATTTCATTTGTATGATATACATCATATACTAGGAAGATACACATCATATTTTTGGCGACTTCAATCCCAAAAATGTAAAACATGAACGAACAATTTGATGTAATTATCCTCGGTGGTGGACTTTCTGGTCTGCTGCTTTCACTTCAACTCAAACAACAGAAACCAGATATAAAACTTCTGTTGCTCGAAAAACGAGAAGGTAAAGCTCCTGCGGCCGCTTTCAAAATTGGGGAGTCTTCTGTTGAACTTGGAACGCACTACATGCGAGAGGTGCTCAACCTAAAAGATTATCTCGACAAGAAACAACTTTCCAAGCACGGACAACGTTTTTTCATGTCGCCAAAACACAAGACCGAACTGCACAAACGTGTCGAACTCGGCCCACGTGCTTTCTTGCCAGTTCCAAGTCATCAATTGGACCGTGGTATCTTTGAAAATGATCTTATTGACATGACCCGCGAATTGGGAAATGAATTCCTTTTGGGGGCAAAGGTGGAGAATGTGGAGATTAAAACAGATGGCAGCAACCATGAGGTGAAATACACCAAAGACGGAAAGTCGCACACGGTCAATTCCCGATGGGTAGTGGATGCCACAGGCCGTTCAAGCTTCCTGAAAAAGAAAATGGGTTTTGCAGAGGAATATCCGCACAACGTAAGCTCATCCTGGTTCAGAATTGACCGTAAGGTTGATGTAGAAACTTGGTCTGATGATCCGAAATGGCGAGGACGTGTGGCCGATGGCCTCCGTCACTTGAGCACCGTTCACCTTATGGATAGTGGTTATTGGGTCTGGATTATTCCGTTGATCGGTGGCCGTACCAGCATCGGAATTGTGGCAGATGAGGCCATTCATCCATTCTCAACCTATAATACACTCGAAAAAACACTTGATTGGTTCAAAGTGAACGAGCCGCAACTGGCAAAGGAATTGAGCGGACATGAAGGAGAGATTATGGATTTTCTGGTGATGAAGCATTTTGCTTACGCATCAAAAGAAACCTACTCAACCGATCGTTGGACCGTTGTGGGCGAATCGGGGCTTTTCGGTGATCCATTCTACTCGCCCGGCATCGATTTCATTACGCTGGCAAACACGTTCTCTGGAGACCTTATCCTTCGTGATCTTGGAGGAGAAGACGTGCTTTTCCGTACCAAATTCTATGCACAGGTAATCCGTGCATTGTACGATAATTGGATGCCGCTTTACAAGAACCAATACGTTCTTTGGGGAAGCTCGCAGATTATGGCTGCCAAGATATTCTGGGATTGGGGCGCATATTGGAGCATCACCACACTTCTGTATGTCAACAAGGGCATTACGGACGTTGACCTGATGAAGGCTGTTGTGAGTGGCCCCACAAGTTTCCTACAACGCTATGGCGAGCTCAGCGCGCAGATGCAGCGTTTGTTCAAAGACATGCTTCCTTACGACACGGCAGACCATACGGATCGTTATTTAGATCCATTTCAATTGGATTACCTCCGTGGTTTCCAAGAGGATATTGTGGAAAAACAGTACAGCAAGGAAGAACTGGCTACCAAACTGTTCGCTAATCTGGAAACGATTGAAAAAGTGGCTACCGAAATGTTCCGATTGTTCAGCAATCTGGCCCATGGCACCGATATGGATATTATGGTCGACCCTTACACCATGTCGCTGACAGGCGAGAAACGTGAAAGTAAGAACAGCAAACTGCTTGGACGCGATGCATACCTTGCTGGAGAACTGAGCAAGATGTGGATGTATCCGTATCCTTCGGAAGTGACGGTTTAGTCCGATTTGAATTAAAAAAGAGGCTGTCTGACATATTCAGACAGCCTTTTTTATGTTCGGATATTTGAAGAAATTATTCTGAGACAACCTCCATAGAGTTTATACTTCATTCTGGAATCAGCTGCGTGGAATCAAGACGGGTCTTACTCACGCGATCTTCTCAACGAAATACATGTCAATATTCCCTTTGTTCTTGGCGTGTATCTGTCCCCGATGATCACACTGAAAATTGTCTTTGACCAAAGCATAGGTACTGCTGCTGATGTTCACTTTTCCTGCCTCACTGTTCTGCTCCATGCGTGCGGCAGTATTCACCGTATCGCCCCAAATGTCGTATTGGAATTTTTTGATACCGACAATACCCGCCACCACTGGGCCAGAATTGATACCGATGCGTATCTCCAATTTGTGCTCGGTTCCGTCTGCAAGTCTGATGGCCGACCGTCCAATCATAAAATCTCGCATGTCAAGAGCCGCATTAACTACATCATTTGGATTGGTAGTATTGGAAACGGGTAATCCGCCAACGGCCATGTAAGCATCTCCGATGGTCTTTATTTTCTCTATGCCATACTTGCCCATAATAGCATCAAATGCCTTGAAACAATCATTGATCTCGTTCACCAAATCCTTTGCGCTCAATTTCTGAGACAGCGTTGTAAAGCCTTTGAAATCGGTGAATATGACCGTTACCTCATCAAACTGTTTAGCATCGGCATAACCCTTGTCTTTCAGCTCCTCTGCCACCTCGGCCGGAAGAATATTGAGCAGAAGGTCATCACTTCGCTTCTTTTCCTTGGTTATGCGGTTGCGCTGAGTGAAGAATACAATGGCAAAAAGCAGTACAAAGGCAAATCCTCCAATAAATCCATTACGTAGCAATTTCTGCCTCGTAATCTCTTTTAGCTGAATCTCACTGTCCTTGTTGAGCAAAGCTATCTCATGATCCTTCTTCTCCGTTTCATAGATGGTTTTCATCTGAGCAATCTGCTCATTATTGTCTTCGTTGAGTATGCTGTCCTTGTATGATGTATGTAGCTTGTAATGTTCCAAAGCCGCTTGATAATCGCCTATCGTGCTGTCCAGAAAAGATAAAGCATGATAACTATCACTGACATTATCCTTAGCTCCCAATTGTTTGGAGACAGACAGCCCATCCTCTAGGTATTTTCTTGCTTCCAAGTAATTTTTGAGCTTGGCATGCTGTAGGCCGATGTTCACATAACACAACGCGATTTCAAATTTGTTTCCGAGCTCCTCATTTATTCGCAGGGCAGTCAAATAATTGTCTAGTGCATCTTTGTTCTTATGCTGGCCCTCATAGATCATTCCTATCGAGGAATATGCGTTGGCAATACCTTTCTTATCCCCCAGTTCTTCTTTTATTTTCAGGGATGCGAAGTAGCTCTTCAATGCCTCCTGATGATTATTCTGAGCTGCGTATATATGACCGATATTGTTGTAGAGGTAGGCTATTCCCATTTTGTTGCCCAACTCTTCCCATAGCTTCAATGAGGCATCATAATTTTTCAAGGCATCATCAAAATTATCCTGCCGATGGTAAATAATTCCAATGTTGTTGTAAGCAGTGGCAATCCCTTTTTTGTCATTACTTTCCATCCGTAGCCTCAGAGAAGCAAGGTAATTTTCAATAGCCAGCGGATAATTGCCCTGGTGATCATAGACCAGTCCGATATTGTTGTAGGAAGTTGCCATTCCTTCCTTATTTCCGTTGTCCTTTCTTATTTTCAGTGCAGCAAAATGATTTCGCAATGCCTCGGTATAATTGCTCTGATGGTAACTGATAAAGCCGATGTTGTTGTACGCATCTGACATGAACTCAGACAAATCTGCCTCAGTGGCAAGTGCTAATGCATCAGTGGCATATTGTTTTGCTTTTCCGTAATCGCCAGCTTGGCAAAGCTTTTCGCTAAGCGCATTGAGAGCATTTACCTTATCAGCATCCTCTACCGCAACGTTCAATACGGTCAGTAAAGAATCCACAGTTCTGTCCTGAGAAAAGGCTCCCACTGAATAATGGACAAAAAGCACCAACAAAAATATTCTTACAGTTCTATCTATCATTTGGTACAATTTACGCTGATTATAAATACATCTACCATCACAGTGCAAAATCTGTTCTTTTCACTATAGTTTATCCATATTCTCTAAAAAACGTAGTTCCGTTGTGGGCAATGATACGGTATGATGATGAACACGGATAGACTGGGAACGATAAATCCCGATTATTGTGGTGATTTGATGGATTAAACTTCGTTTTACATTTTCGTTTTATGGGTATTTCAGAAAACATAGAGACCGTAGTCTCCACCTTCCAGAAAGGAAGAGAATTGGCGGAAAGCGGACTTTCTTTGGATGAACTCATCTCAAAACTGAACGATTTTGAACCGAGGTACCGTTCGGTGGCGTTTGAAGGTGCTTCGATGGGAGTTGCGCTGACAGACTGGAAAAGTTGGGCGGAATACGCCAAGCGTGCTGAAAAGCACGGAACGCAAGTTCATATAGGTTTGGGTTGGGCGATTGCCCAGCCCCCTAAATCCCCCGAAGGGGGAACTTCTAGCCCCCTAAATCCCCCAAAGGGGGACTTGGCTTCGCCTCCACAGCTTGACCTCGCTTCTACTCTATCTCAAATTGAACAAGAACTGCGTGTCAAAGTGTTGGATGGTGTTGGTTATTGGCATGGACTATTTCAAAGGAGAGCTACTATCCGAACCCAGCAAATTCCTGAATTCATAACAGCCGAATATCAAGCGGGGTTTGACCACGGAGTTGGCCGTGCCATTTGGTACATCACCAAAGGGGAAGTGGACAAAGTGGCGAACATCATCAGTCATTTCTCCGAAGATCGAAGACCAAACCTTTGGCAAGGCATTGGTGTGGCTTTAACGTTTGTGGGCGGTTGTCCGGATGAATTGATTGCTGAGTTAAAATCGGCAGCTGGTAAGTTCAGATTGAACTTGGAGAAGGGAATTGAAGCGGCTGAAGGAAGTATGCGGAGGGCTCAGATATAGTTTCTCCTTTCCTACAATATGACACACATCATACCGCAATACCGATAGAGCAATAATTTTGCGTGCCTACCCCCTATTCTGCACGCAAAATGAGCACCCAACTACAGGAGAAAGACGAATCAAAACGAAGCCTCAACTACTTCATGGAATCCAAAAACTGGTGGGGACCGCTGCTTTTCATATTGATTGTGAGTGTGGCTGGTGTAGGCATGATTGGTTTTCAGACCTACAACGATGCTCCGCCCATGGGTGGTTTTGCGGATGAGGCTGGAACGGTTGTCATTTCTCAACAAACGATAGAACAAGGTCAGGAAGTGTTCCATCGCTATGCGCTGATGGAATACGGCAGCATGTTCGGAGATGGAGCGCAGCGCGGGCCCGATTTCACTGCCGAGGCTTTGCATCGCATCAGTCTTTCCATGGTGGAATTCCATGTGAATGAATACACTTCTGCACACGGAACGCCACCCTCCGATCTGGAGCGCAGAATGATACAGGAAAGTGTGAAGGACGAACTGAAACTGAACCGCCATGATGTTTCTACAGACCTAGTGACCTTATCTGCTGCACAGCTTTTCGCCTTGGCACAACTGAAAGAATATTACATCGACCTGTACACCTCACCACGAACAGGCAAGTCATTTCCTCCTGCCAATTACATTACCGACAAGGAAAAACTGGCAGATTTAGCATCTTTCTTCTATTGGGGAGCTTGGGTGTGCGTGGCACAACGGCCAGGAAGCAATTTCAGCTATACCCACAACTGGCCTTACGACCCCGATGCGGGCAACACGCCCACCTCACCCACCATCATTTGGAGTGTTATCGGTATGCTGGCATTTGTGCTGGCCTGTGGCGTGGTACTCTACTTTATCGGGCAGTATAACCAACTGTCTAACAAGTTTTTCAAAGCTCCAAGTAAAGACCTACTTACCATGAAACGGGTGAATGGAATGCAACCATCAGCCACACAACGGGCGGCTTTCAAGTTCTTCTTTGTGGCCATCATCCTATTCTTCCTTCAGGTTTTCAGCGGTATTCTCACCATTAATAGTTTCACTGATTATTTTGGCTTCATCGGCATCGATTTCTCAGCCCTCTTGCCCGTAACCGTTACGCGCAGTTGGCACCTCATGCTTTCGCTTTACTGGATAAGTGCATGTTGGATAGCATCATCCATCTTCATCCTTCCAATCCTTGCCAAAACAGAAGTAAAAGGTCAGTTGAAGCTGATAAACCTGCTTTTTGCAATGGTCTTTGTGCTGGTGGCAGGTTCGGTGGCGGGTATGTTCCTCGGCCCACTGGGTTATTTGGATGAATGGTGGTTCTGGCTGGGCCATCAGGGTTGGGAGTTTGTAGATCTGGGCAAATTGTATCAGGCGTTGCTCATGCTCATCTTTATTCTGTGGGCCATTATTGTTTTTCGTGGAGTGAGACCTGCCCTTATCAAAGGTGAACCTTGGAACATTCCCAACTGGTTGCTCTACTCCGTCATTGGTATTCCCGTGTTCTTCATTTCGGGGTTCGTTACCCGTCCCGAAACCAACTTTGTGATAGCCGATTTTTGGCGATGGATGGTCATCCACATGTGGGTGGAAGCCTTCTTTGAAGTGTTCGTAACCGTTATTGTAAGTTACCTGATGGTGCTGATGGGATTGGTGAGTCGACAGGCCGCCATTCGCGTAATCTACTTTGCCACACTTCTTTTTCTGGGCACAGGGTTACTCGGTATTTCGCACAATTTCTATTGGAATGCCAAGCCCGTAGCCACCATGGCATTAGGCAGCGTATTCAGCACGCTTCAATTCGTGCCACTCATCCTGCTTACCGTAGAAGCTTGGCGATTTAAGAACATGCCGCGCATGGCCGTGAACGGATTGGAGAAGAAAGATCTAGGAGATTTCGCTTTTCCTGAAGTATTTCTCTTTTTGGTTGCTGTGAACTTCTGGAATTTCTTCGGAGCGGGCGTGCTGGGCATCATCATCAACTTGCCCATTATGAACTATTTTGAACACGGAAGCTACCTCACGGTAAACCACGCCCACGCAGCTTTGATGGGTGTTTACGGAAACATCTCCCTAGCTGCGCTGCTCTTCGCCTGCCGCATCTTACTCAAACCCACAGCTTGGAACGGACGCTTGGTAAAATTCTCCTTCTGGAGCATCAACATCGGACTTATGCTGATGGTGCTGCTCGACCTTTTCCCTGCTGGCATCATTCAGTTTCAGGCTATTGTAGAACGAGGATTATGGTTCGGGCGATCAGAAGCTTTTATACAAGGCGGCACGTTTGAAGCCCTCACTTGGCTGCGCGGAATTGGCGCCACAGTGTTCTTCTTTTTGGGTGTCACACCTATGGCATGGTTCGTTGTATCGCGTTTGGCATCGCTCAAACCGAAGAATGAGAGCCCTGAAAATCACCTCACTTAATCCATCTAAGTGATGGGCTGCGTGTTGGAAGAAAATTGGTAGTGTTCGGGTAGTGGGATGACAGACCTAACTGATGGCACAATAGCAGTTACAATTTCCAAATACGGATTTTGGAATGATACTTTTTTCATGATGCATATCATAAAAGGCTCAGGACAAATTTGCGTATTTCGCTGCCATGGACAAATAATCAGTGTCTGATATGAATTCGCAATCCCATCAGATATTTTAATTTAATCTATTTATAAGCACAGAAATCTACTTAACAAACCAAAAAGGAATACCGAGGCTCATGAAAAAGAACATTATTGCAAAATATATACTCAGTAAGAAGTACTGGTTTGTTCATTTTATAGCGGTTTCGCTCATGTCAATCTTTGGATTGCTATTCATGACGCAAGACGTTTACGACACCGCTCCACCTATTCCTAATTATACCACGCAAGAAGGGGAGGTTCTTATCTCTAAGGAGAAGATCATGCGTGGGCAAAAAATATTTCATGCCAGAGGACTTATGAATTATGGCTCCTTTTGGGGAGATGGAGCTGAAAGAGGGCCAGACTACACCGCTGAGGCTTTACATCTTATGGGTCTTGGCATGCAAGAATTCTATGTAAATCAAGACCAATTAGGAACTGTAACTAAGGGCAATTCGATACATACTTGGGAGTTTGATATCCCTGATGATAGCAAGTTGGCAGTTGAAGCAAGGGTTAAAAAAGAGATTAAAATAAACAACTACACTGAACAAGGAGACAAGGTTGTTATTTCTAAGGCTCAAGAACACGCATTCAAATACATCGAATACTATTATACACAGATATACTCTAACGAGACCTGGCCTGATGCCATGAAACCAGTTGGTTTTATTTCAGATGAACAGGAGATGAAAGACCTGTCGGCCTTCTTTATTTGGGGTGCATGGGTAGCAGTAACCAATAGAGTGGATGAAAACCATAGTTATACTCAAAACTGGCCTTATGATGAGTCGGTTGGAAATGTGGCAACCTCTAATGTCTTGGTCATTAGTTTTTTGTCGATTGGGCTACTGTTTTTAGGTGTTATGATTATACTTTATCTGTATGGAGCCATCAAAGAATTGCCTGGTGATCCTTTAAAGATAAAAAGTGCGGATAGAATTCTAACTACTAATGACCTAGAGGGGGATATTGTAAGGCCGACCCAAAAGAGTACCTACAAGTTTTTTGTATTCAGCATTCTACTGTTTGTTGCGCAAGTTACCGTTGGAATTTTGATGAGTATGGACTTCAGCTCACCATTTGCAGGCAAGATTTATAATATCTCACCTTTTAATTTGCTTAGATCATTCCATACGTTCCTACAGATTTATTGGTTTTTCTTAATGTGGATTGGTTATACCATCTTCTTCTTACCAAGATTTCACACACCTCCTAAATATCAACAACTATTAATCAATGTATTATTTGGCACAACACTATTTATTGGTGTGTTTGGAGGAATTGGAATTATACTTGGGCAACTAGGAATTTTAAAAGGAGATATGGCCATTTGGTTTGGCTCTCAAGGTTGGGAGTTTATGGAGCCAGGGCGATTCTTCTTCTTTGTTCTATTGTTCGCTTTTACACTATGGATTTTCATTATCTATAGAGGTGTAAAACCATGGGTAACACTTAAAACATTCTGGTCTTTGCCCGCTTGGATTTTATGGGGGTCAGGCATAATGGTCTTCTTCCTATACTTTGGTATGTTCGCCACCACCGATACCAATTGGGCAGTTGCAGATTATTGGAGATGGATGGTTGTGCACATGTGGGTTGAAGTAACTTTCGAAGTATTCACTACCGTTATCGTAGGATACATTTTGGTACAACTAGGTTTTGTTTCTAGAGCCATGGCTGAAAAGGTTATTTATCTGGGAGTTATTCTATTCCTCATTACAGCAACAATAGGTGTTGCCCATAATTTCTATTGGATAGCTAAATCCACAACGATTATTGCTTTGGGTAGCGCATTCAGTACACTTCAAGTGCTGCCTCTACTCCTACTGACCTTTGATGCTTACAAAATGAGAAGAGATGGAGGTCTGGCACTTATTCAACACCAGAAGGGGCATCAAAAACATCTTATGGATGGTGTTTGGTTATTCGTCTTGGCAGTCAATTTCTGGAACATTTTTGGAGCGGGGGTTTTTGGTTCAATGCTCAACCTACCAATAATAAACTACTATGAACATGCAACGAGCTTTACCCACGCTCATGCACATTTGGCCATGTTTGGAGTTAAGGGCAATGTTTCATTGGCAGGAATGCTATTTGTAATGCATCATTTAGTAGATGCCAAATACTGGAGCGCTAAACTGGTGAAATGGTCTTTTTATGCATTAAATGGAGGAATTACATTGATGGTACTTATAGATCTGTTGCCACTAGGTGTAGTCCAAGTAGTTGAAGTTATGGATAGTGGTTTATGGTATGCAAGAAGTAACGAGTTTATTACAAGCACCACATTCCAGATATTTAGCAATTTACGCTCTATTGGAGGGACATTATTCTTTGCTGGGGTTCTTATGATATCCTGGTTTGTTATCAGCAGAAGTGTTAGACTGAAAAGCGATAATGATAATGTGGATGAAAACGATTTCGTAGAGGGGAATTGATTTTCAAAAGGATAGCAAGGGTAAAACTTGACAGGGCAATCGCTTACCTTCAACCTGTCCAATCCATTTAGAATCATATAGATGAAAACATTTATCACCCTACTGGCCTCCATACTGGTACTTTCTTTTTCTTCCTGCGACCTCAACGACACAGATGACAATGGCGATTTCTCGCTCTACTTCCGAACACAGATGGATGGCGTGCTTTGGAATGCATCGGTGACACGTGCACGATTCGACAACAATGGCATCGACCCCTATGTGCATATCGAGGGCGATGGGGCAGCCACCTCCGGGGAATACTTCAGCATAAGCATCCCTCCCATGGTCGCTTCCGATACGACCATTTCAGGGGCCGGGCTGGCCGGAGTGATAAGTTTTACCCAGAACCTCAACGTCTGGACCTCCACCACAGGAACACTCACCATACATGAAGACCATTTTCAGGGAGGCAGCGGCACAAAGCACGAATACACAGGAACTTTCTCTGGGACGCTGGTCAACACAAGCAATGGAACTTCCAAGACCCTCGCCAGTGGCGAATTTCTGGTGCAGGGCATCTTTAACTAATCCGGTCGTTGAGCTGAAGAGTTACAGTTCTTTCAGATGCTCCGCCAAGCGATGGGCAAAGGCCATGATGGTGACCTGCGGATTGACACCGGGCGAATCGGGCAGCACCGAGGCATCGCACACATAAACCCGTTCAGATCCGAACACCTTCAGGTTGCCATCCACCACACGGCCAATGCCCGCTGTTCCCTGCGGATGAAATCCACTGAGGATGATGTCCGTTCCCTTGATCTTGCTGGCATCTATGGCCTTCAGTTGATCGGCATCTTCGAACTCATTCCTATTTGGGCCCACAAAAGGCAATAGCACCCGCTCTGCCCCTGCGGCAAAAAATGCCTCGGCAATGAGTTTCAATCCATCAACCACATCCTTGGCATCTTGGGGATGAATGCGGTAGCGCAAGGTGGGAAAGTTGGCATGCTGCATCACTTTTCCATGTCCACGGTCGCGCACCATCAGCCCAAAACTGGCCATATCATCATGATGCTTCATCCACCAGTTGAAGCGATGTCCGGCAGCCGAAATGATCGGGCCCGTCATGCTCTGTGGCGTATGGATGCCTTCGAGGGTGATGCGCGGCAGTTCGGTTGGCTTGTAGCCCGTTCCCTGCGGAATGCCGCCTTGCCCATGTTTCAGTCCGGGGAAATGGGCAAAGACCTTATTGGCCGGATGGATCTTGAGATGATCGCCCGCCTTCCCATAACTACTTCCGATGCGGTTTCTTTTCAGAATACTGGGCGTGTTGAGCGCCCCACCGCTGATGATAAGGGTCCTTGCTTTCAGCTCCTGCTGTTTCCCATCCTTTTCAATCCTCACGGCAACGTGATCTTTGTTCTCCTTAATGGCAATGGCCTTGGTGCCGATCATCAGTTGCAGTCCGTTTTTCACCGCCTCTGGTAGATAAGAGATGTCGGTGCTCTGCTTGGCCTTTGTGGGGCAGCAGAAACAGCATAACCCTTTGGCCGTACAGTTTATCGAATTGCGCGGAAGGATGAAGGTTTGTTCGTTACGTAGTTTCTGCATTCCCTCATCAAATTTGAGGGCTGATTTGCTGAGCAGCGAGCGATGGGGAACGCACACACTCAATTGCTTTTCCACCTTCGGAAAATAGGGATTGAGCAACCCATCGCTGAAACCCATCTGCGTTTGCCTGTCCCATTCCTCAAGGCATTCTTGCAATGGCCTCAAACACGTGCCCGAATTGATGGCCGTGGTGCCGCCCACTGCCGATCCTGCCAAAACGATGGTGTTGCCACCGTTCACCGAAACAGTGAAACCCTGTGCCATATAATACTTCTCCAAGATTGCCGGTGGCGATGCCGGTCTGAGCAGTTGACCCTGCTCCAACATCACCACATCCCAACCTTTTTTGCAGAGTTCCAAAGCAAGGGGCGCACCACCTGCACCCGACCCGATGATGATCGCATCGTGCAGTTGCGTGCTATGTTCAGGCGCGGCACTCATTTGACAGTTGCCGCCAATTGTTCGAGCGGATGGATAAAGTCCCACTTGTAAGGTTCTTCGTCTTGCAAAACCTCCATCAGCGGCAGCGTGGCCATCATTCCTATTCCACGGATGTAGGAGTTGCGGTGCCGTTTCAGAGCCACCATGAATTGTTCGAATTGTATTTCAGAAAGCTTGGTAGCTCTTCTAAAGGAGAAGAGGACGATGAGCGGGCCGAACCAATTCAGCATAAAAACAATCACGGGATAAAGGCGATCAATGGGCTTTGGATAGCGTTTGGCGCGATCCCAAGCCTTTAAGTTGCGTTGCTTTATCTTATCCGAAGGGACTTCTGATAAGCGCAACCAGCGTTGGGTGAAAGTGAGTGCCATCGGTCATAAACGACTTAAAGATCCACTTTTCGGTCGGGGCGGTTGCGGTTCACCAGTTCGAAGGCTGCTGTTCCTTTGGCCACAAATTTCTTGGTTTCCTTGGTGCTGTGATCGGTCAGTTCCAGTTCGAGGTCGCTCAACTTGCTATTGTGGCACCACAGGTTGCTGTCATCGGTATCGGTGTATTCCACCAAGGCCACCTTTTGGGGCGAAGTGAGCTTTCCTCTCAGGGTCGCTTGTTTGGATGTCGCCTTAAATTCCCATTGGCCGTTTCCGAATACCGAATGTGTATTGAGCAGGGTTTTGATGGTGCAGAAAGAATAGCATTTATCGCCTACAAAAAGCACGGTGGATGTCAAAGGCGGGGTGATCTTTCCGCCCAGCTTTAAGCGTGCCGACAGGCTTTCGAATACGACATGTTCGCTGCCCTCAAAGTTGTTGCAATGCGCCCAGGCCCATTCGTTCGCTGTGCTTTTGCCATAGATATGACCGATCATACCCGGACGGTTTTCCACTTTAATGGTGCCCGATGCTGTTTTTATCTCACCCGAAAAACGCAGGTCCATAAAGCAATTGTTGTAGGTGCTTTTGGCCACACCAAGGGCTTTTACGGATGATGGGACGAACTCAAACCGTTTGCCGTGATCAACAAACGACAGATCCCAGCTTACCTCGCCTGCCTCACCGATGGCATTTGCTTCATCCAAATGCTGTTTGCCTAGATGGAACACCTGTTTCTTGCCAATGAACCTTCCCGCAAGGTCATCATTGGGCAGAATGACGCTGTTGGCCGGGGCAAGTTGGTCCAGCGGCCATGTGTTCTTGCCTGTCACTATCTTCTCCTCCTGAAACAGAATGGCCCAGGTGCTTGCTTCCTGCTTCACCCCGTTGAGGGTGGTGTATCTGAACCAAAGGGCGTTGCCCGGAGAAAGGTCGATCTTCCCGAGCCAGACATTGTAAAATGGAGAAGCAACATCGGTGGGTCGGGCAAAGCCCGGGATGTTTCCCAATTCTTTCTTAGGAAATGTCATGACCAATGTGAGGGCCACAAAGCCATCGGCAACGGCACAGGTCAGCCATGCCGATCCGTACAGGGCCGTCAGCCACAGAAACCCCATAACGCTTATCAGTTTGGCGGCAACAATTGTTTTGCAATACACGGAATTGGACGGTTCCTTTGCCGATTGCGCAGCCAACAGTGCCAGCGTGCCCATCAACGAAAAGGTAAGCACATGCCAAAGATTGTGTGGCGGTGCGGTTATGCTGCCCGAAAGACCGAGCATAGCGGCCAGTTGGGTCAAGGTATCTGCCAGTTGTTCGGGAATGAACAGAAAGAGCAAAGCCACAGCAACGAAGACAATGCTCCACGCTTTGGCCGTAAGTCGGTAGGTTTTTTCAGATTGCATGTCGGGGTGGGAATAGTAAGTGGTTGAAATTAACCTTTTTGCAGCGAGAACATCATAAACTAAGTCGCTGATGGCCCGAAAAGAAAGGTGATTTCCTAGAAAGTGGCAATCAGCCCCAAAAGTTGTGATTCACTAAATAAATGAGAGACCCTTCGTTCCTCAGGGGAACAAACGGATGGCTGCGGAGCCCGCTACTTGCTTCCCTGAGGAACGAAGGGTCTGTTTTCTATAGCCAATTAAGCCCTCAGCCATTGGCTAGGCAATCACCAAAAGAAAAGGCCACAATACACCTGCAACACACCGACCCTATGGTTAGTTCCTTCTGCCTAAAGGCGAATGCCCACTACCAGCACATCATCAGTCTGCTCATTCCCGTTCATCCACTGTTCCAGTTCTTGGCGCACAGCCTCGGCCTGTTCTTGGGTGGGCAGATGCGCTATGTGGGAAAAAAATTCGCGCATGGCCCGTTTACCATACTTGCGGTCTGATGGCCCACCAAACTGCGATTGCATGCCGTCTGAAGTGAGATAGATCATGCTGCCCGGCACAAAGGAGATGTCGATATCGGTGTACTGCTTCTCATAATCAGAGGTGCCGCCACCTATAGAGAATGTACTGCCCCTGTACTCGGCCACCTCGCCACTGGGCGCGGCCACCCACAGCGGACGATAGGCCCCTGCAAATATCATCTTGCCCTTTTGCACATCTATGTAGCACAGGGCTATATCCATGCCGTCTCGCACCTCGCTCCTGCCGCCATGGAAGCTTTGCATCATCTGCACCAGTTCTGAGTTAAGCTGATACAGCACCTCCGATGGTGTGCTCAGGCCATGTTCTTTCACGACCCTGTTGAGCAGGTTGGTAGCAATGACCGACATGAGTGCGCCCGGCACCCCGTGGCCGGTACAGTCCACGGCAGCCACCAACATGCCTTCGGGCAGGCGGTGCCACCACAAAAAATCGCCACTTACAATGGAGTGTGGGCTGCTATATAGGAAGGTGTTGGGCATGGCGGCCGCTAGTCCTCGGTATGAAGGCAGCACCGCATCCTGTATGCGCTTGGCATAAACAATGCTGTCGGTCATATCGCGATTCAGCAACAGGAGCGACTCGGTGCGCTCTGCCACCGTTTTTTCGAGCTGCTCGTTAATCTCGTTCAAAGTAACTTCTGCCTGCTTGCGCAGGGTAATGTCGGTGTGCGAAACCACCATGCGGTCGTCCCGGCTGTCGAACCTGAGTGCGCGCATCAGAAACCATCTTTCGGTATCGGGGGCGTGGCAGGGATACTCGAACGTGAAGATCTGATTGCGCCCTTCCAGCACATCCATCATTCCCTGTAGTGCCTCGGAGGCCAATGTGTCGCCTCCTTGGGCGGCCATGCGGCAGGTGTGGAAATAGTTGCTGCCTATGCCCACGCGCTCCATGGGTACGGGGCCGTTCTCTTGGGCAAAATCCATCCATGCGCGGTTCACAGAGAGAATGATGCCTTCATTGTCGATTACCGCAATGTGGGCACTGAGCGATGCCAGCACTCCCCTATTGAACACCTCGCTTTGGCGCAATGCCTCCTTCGCCTGCACCCTTGCGCTGATGTCTATGCCCAGCCCTACCACGTGCCTTTCGCCTTCCACATCGAAGGGAATTCCCTTGAGCAGATAAGGCATCTTGGCTCCATCGGCTCTGCGCAGCAGGCACTCGGCCTCTTGTGATTGGCCCTTCAGCACATTGTAAAAAACGGTGTTCATACGCGGCAGGTCGGTCTCATCGGCCACCAGATCACCTATGGTCATGCTTTCGGAGGTGGGCACGCGGCCTGCAAACTGCTCAAGGTTGCTGTTCCAGCGCAGCAACTTGCCGTGCTTGTCAATGAGATAGAAAAGCCCCGGCAAGCTGTTGATGATGGAGGTGGACAGGTTGCGCTCTCCAACAAGCACCTGCTCGGCCTCCTTGCGAGCGGTAACATCGCTGAGAAAGGCCAGCGACCCTATCACTTTGCCATCATGGAACCTCGGTGTGGCACTGCCTTCCACCGGCACCCTGCGTCCGTCCTTTGCAACGAACACGGCTTTCACACCTCCCACGGCCTCCCCGTTAAAGATTCGGCTCAGGCGCAGCCGGCAGTCTTCTACCGACTCCTCTGCAATAAAATCCCAAACGCTGCAATCGGTGAGGTCATCTTCGGCATAGCCCAGTGTGTTGAGCCATGTCTTGTTGGCAAAGGTCAGCTCCTCTTTTAGCCCGATGCTGAATATCAGTTCGCTGCTTTCTTCTACAAAGGAGCGGTAGCGGAACTCGCTCTCCTCTATGGCCATCTGCGCCAAGTGCGTTTCGGTGTCGTCTTTAAAGACCATGATTACGCCCACCATGCGCCCTTCTTTATCGCGGATGGGCGAGCCGCTGTCGGATATGACATACTCTCTTCCGTTGCGCGAAATAAGAGCTGTGTGGTTGGCCAACCCCACTATGCGCCCAGTGCGCAACGCCTCCTGCACTGGGTTGGTGGCGGGCTGGCGTGTCTGTTGGTTAATGATGTGGAAAATCTCCTGCAAGGGGCGGCCCATGGCCTCAGCCCGCGGCCATCCGGTAAGTTCCTCTGCCACGGGGTTTATCCGTACAATATTGCCATCGGTGTCTGTGGCTATCAGGGCATCTCCTATGCTGTTGAGCATGGTATCGAGCCATTGGCGCTGCAGGGCAAGGTCGTCCTCGGCCATTCTGCGGGCGGTGGTGTCTTGCCTCAGCACCACGAACTGTTCGGGTCGTCCATTCATGTCGGTAAAGGGCACAACGGAGGTCTGCATCCAGTGCAGCGACCCATCCTTGGCGCGGTTGCACACTTCGCCCTGCCATATCTCACCGTCCAGCACGGTGTTCCACAGCTCCTTGAAGAACTCCTTCGGATGATGTCCCGAATTGAATATGCGTGGGTTTTGGCCTATGAGTTCCTCGCGTGTGTAGCTCGTAATCTTTAGCAATGAATCGCTTACATCGGTAATCTGGCCTTTGCTATCGGTCACCATCACATTCATAGACCTTTCCAGTGCCTTGCGGTAGCGGATGTTGGTTTGCAGCAGGTAGGCCGTTTTGCGGTTGCTGCGGTGCACCATTAGTCCCAAAAGCAGCAACACAAATGCCATTGTGCCCAGCAGGGCAAGTATGCGCCCCACCGTCTGCTTGGCTGTTTTGTTAAGCATCTCTCGCTCATGTTCCAATGTGCTGTTTACATGATAGACAAGCACAGTTACCGAGTTCTGGAAATCTTCGAAGCTGGCATATTGGTCGCGGTTGTGCAGCTTTATGGCGGCAGGGCCGTCTCTGTAGCTCAGTGCCAGTACGCGGTCGCGGCCTTTGGCGTTCAGCAGCCTTTTGGTGCTCACGGCCTCAAGCAGTAACCTTCCTTCAGGGTCGGTGAGCAGCGTGTCCATTCGATTGAGCCGCTCTCCGTTTAGGGCATATTCCCTAGTGATAATGAGTTCTTCGTGCTGCTTGGTCAGACTGTCCTCGGCAGTGGCGTGGCGCAGGGTGGCCACCTGTATGTAGGCCGCGCTCTTGCGCATGTTGCCCAACTCGTTAAGCGTGGAGGTGGACCACGTGGTCATGGCTTTGTACTGGCCAACAAGTTTCTTGGAGTTCACCGCTATAAAGATGCCACCGGCTAGCATCAAGACAAACAGCAGCAAATAGGTTGCGGTAAGCAGACCGTTAACGGTCATTTTTGAAGGGGTTGGTATTCTCATGTGCACTGCTTTATGATCAGTAGACTAAGGGTTGTCTCAGAAATTACGATGACCAATGAGGTCAAACCAATCCATTAATGCGACTGCCTTAAGTTACGAAGGACAAGCACAGATTAAAAACAAATTCGACAAAATGCACCATCATAGGTAGCCAGAAATCCGGTTTTTTAACAAGCTCATGGCATTCAAGAGCTCGTGTAAGCGTTCCGAAGGAAGTCGTGCACAAACAAGGTTCTGTTGGTGGCTTGTGATGGGGCTATCAGCGCACGCTAAACTCGTATTCCTTCTCAAACACGGTAATGAACAACGGGTAATCATCGCCCAACTTGTTGTAGATGGCCGTTTCCTCATTCATACGGTGCTTGGTAACAATTACAGCTAGCGAGTAGCTTCCCTTTTCCTTCATTTCTGTAGAGAATGGGAAGCTGCGTTCTTCGCCCGGGTTGAGGTTATTATCGGTCAATTTCTTGGCCAGCGGATGCCACTCCCACTCCTCTCCTATTCTATGTTCCTGCTCTGCCACTAGGCTATCGAGCGCATTGCGCAGTTCAAAACGGATAATAAAGAAGCGTTCAGGGTCGCCCGTTGGTACGCGGTGGCCCGCATGTTCATTCTTCACTTTGAAGGTGTATTCTACCCGTTCGCCCACCTTATATTTTGTAATTATCTCCTGCGGATAGAATGCAAAACCGTTAAGCATACCCGTCTCTGCACCTTTCACCTTCGGAATGCCCGAGCCAGGAAAGTTGTGGAAACGGCTTTTGCGCTCACCAAATCCGGGCATTACCTCGCGGTGCGTTTCGGGCATGTGGCACGAGATGCAGTTCTGATTGCCGAAGTAAGGCCCGGCCTTCCATTCATCGCCCGTTTCAAAACTACATGCCAGTGTGGGCGTAATTACCGCATTGGCGTTGTGGCACGATATGCACAGATTTTCGGAAAGATGCTCCATATTCTTCACCGTGCGGTGCGGTGCCTTTTCGGTTCCAGTTGGCCCCATTACAGCACCTTCGCGCACATGGCACGAGGCACAGTTGATGCCTTCTTGCTGCAAAGCGCGGTCAAAGTGCGGGTTCTTTTCCTTCACAGGTTTGTAGATGTCGCCATCAATCAGCCCTTTAATGATAAACTCCTGCTGATTCTGCAACGGAATGTGGCAATTGATGCACATGAATGGGCTGGTCTCCTTCTTTAGTTCAGATTGGAATTGAAGGTCGGTCCAAGCGTGGGCGTGGGTTGATGTCTGCCATTCCTTGTAGTGCTCTTGATGACACGCTCCGCAGCTGGCCGCACTCAATGAGGTCAATCCTTCAGGAATCTCCTGATGCGGAACGGCTATATCCCACGAATTCTGAAGGGGGGTGATGGTGCCCGTTTGCTGCTGTTGCGTGGCATTATTGCCACACTGCCAAAGCAACAGAACAACAGTGCCAAGTGCGATGATATAGGCTATGCGAGTGTTCATCGGTTAGTGTTTATACCCTTGAGATGATTGCCTAGTATTTGGCAGTGTGGATGAAAATGGTTCAATAAAAGAGACCCTTCGTTCCTCAGGGAAACAAGCAGATATAGAAGAGCCAGCTAGTTGCTTCTCTGAGGAACGAAGGGTGTCTTTTCTATAGCCAATTAAACACTGAACCATTTGCTAGGCAATTACTTCCCCCTTTGGGGGATTGAGGGTGCTGGTTTTCTCACCAACACAAACCCATGCTGGTTTCCTTGGTAATGATTGTAAATGAGAATGGTTTTCAGCTCTCTCGATGACCAACGTTGAAAAGTCATTTCAGGCACTGGTTTTCCGCTGACCAATTGCGCTGCAAACCATGTAGCAAAGGCACTGGCCGAGGGTGTTTCTCCAAAGAGGTTCTTAAAGGAAAGTATTCCGGTTTGAGGAAAAAGATCCTTGGCAAAACCATGATACCAGTTGTCGGTGTTCACATCGCCCGAAAAACCGAGCATGAGCGCATCCACATCATCAGTTGTCAGCCCATTGCGTTTGAGCAATGCATCGGCCTTGGTCAATAGGTCTTCTCGCGATGGATAAGAGATCATATCAAAATCGACAATCTCAGCAAGCGCATTATCGTTTTTAGCTTCGACCACAAACATGGCCGCCCCTTCCCCATTCACTGCGCCTGGAGTCTTAGATGAATACAATTTATCCGAAGAAACATCTTCCTTCTTGATGTATCCTGCCAGCGTTTCAATGCGATGCTGTGCTTGAGAGATTTCTTCCACGCATCCCACCAACAGACTTTTTGCTCTTGCTTCAATAAAAAGCAAATCAGCATCCATCAAGCAATTCTCAAACGAAAGTCCCTTGTTGCTGTGCGTGTTATTGTAGCCGCTATTGGCCGACATGAGGGCCAATCCGCCCGCAGGCGAACTGGGACTGCCTTGTACAAAATTGGTTGGCGTGAGGGTTCCTTCTTGGTACTGAATAATCTGATTGAGGAAACGATGACAATCTTCCATGCCGCCATCCGTAGTACCGATAATGATGCCGTCTGTCTTGTATTTCTGAAGTAACGGCATGGCAGCACCTGTTGCCATTCGGTTGGATTTGCCCATTCTACGCAATTGGCTGTTGGGAATGGATTCGTAGGCGGGTTCTATGGCTATGAGTTGCGAACCTGTGTAAATAACTGGCTCGCTTTGAAAGAAATCTCCTTCAAAAGTTCGTTGTGGCGATATGCAGGTTAGGTCTTTAATAAACATGATTAGTTACTTAACCCCTTTCCTACGCATGTAGCAAAATCGTTACTCAGAAAGTGATATTCAATTTTATAAATCGTTCTCCTTACTAAAGGTGAGACCCTTCGTTCCTCAGGGAAGCAACTTGTTGCATTTGCTGTTTCCGTTTGTTTCCCTGAGGAACGAAGGGTCTGTTTTCCTGATCGGTTTTTACCAACGCTGTCCAATAAGAAGCCATCCATCATCAAACCTTTGAAAGAATAAGTGAACTGCAATTGCCGCCAAAACCAAACGAATTGGACAGCACATGCTCAACCTTGGCATTTGCTACAAACTCCGTTTGCGGTTTAGAATTGAACTCAGGCATGGGTGTTTGCCAGTTCAAACTCGGGTAAATCTCCTGATGCTTGATGCTGAGCAAGCTGTAAACTGCCTCAATTGCTCCCGAAGCAGCCAACGTATGCCCTGTAAATGATTTGGTGGAAATGTAAGGAGGAACGGTATCAAAAATCTGTTGCATTCCGTGTACTTCGGTGTAGTCGTTATTCTCGGTTCCTGTTCCGTGGGCGTTTACATAGATGATGTCTGATGGCTTTAAACCAGCAGTTTGCAACGCACCGTTCATCGCTCCGCGAACTCCCACTGCCTCTGGCGACATCGAACTAGGATGGTAGGCATCGTTCGAGTTTCCATAGCCTCGAATTTCTCCATAGATGGTTTTTTTTACGGCATCTTCTTCTCGCTCCAAAACCAAGTAGGCAGCTCCTTCGCCTAGGTTCAATCCTTTGCGGTTGGCATCAAACGGACGTGTAATCTCGTCTGAGAAAATTTGTAAGGAATTGAAGCCGTTGACCGTGTATTTGGCCAAGCTATCCACCCCCCCAACAATGGCGCGTTTGCATTTTCCAGCCTTTATCATTCGTGCTCCTAGCATGATGGAGTTGGCAGAGGAAGAACAGGCCGTATTCATGGTGTCGGTATAACCGCGCAATCCGAATGCCTTTGCTAATTGCAGTGTATGCGCCCCGCTTCGGTACGAATTAACAAAAGGTGATGGTGTTGTATTGGTGTTGGCATCGGCATGAATTGCTTCCGTTTCTACCATTCCGCCAACGGTGGTGGCAGAAAGCAGTGCGGTATCAAAATCTGATAATTCAGTATCGGAAAGACCCGCATCGTTAACCGCTTCTTTAAAGGCTGTAAAAGCGAGAAGTTCTGTTCTGCTCATGCCGCTTACAACAGAATTACCTAGACTGGCCAACATCTCTTTATTGCTCAATTTCACTTCTCCAAAAAGAAGTTCATTCGCATATTTTGAGTTCAGAAACTGGGCTTTCCCAATTCCTGTATTGCCTTTTTGTAAGGAAGAGTGATTTTCGGAAGCGTTGTTCCCAATGGCGGAAATCACCCCAATTCCGGTGACTACAATTCGCCCCATGGGTTTATGCTGCGGTTTGGTTTGCCAAAATGTATTCGGCCATGGTATCAACCGTTACCAATACTTTGCGGCCTTCTGCTGGGTCGGTCAATTTGATGCCGTATTCTCTTTCTAGAAGCACGCTCAACTCCAATGCATCAATAGAATCTAATCCGAATTTTGGGCCAAATAGTTGGTCATCATCAGCAATATCTTCAACTGTGAAATCGAGCAAATTCAAATACTCAATAATCTGTCCTTTCAATTTTGCTTTCAATTCGGCTGCTTCCATGTGCTTAATAGGGGTCTGTTAGTTTTCGGGGTGCAAATTAAGTTAGAAATGTTGGGAATTGATATGATTCTAGTCACCGTGTTGCGTGGTGCGTGTTGCGTGGTGCGTGTTGCGTGGTGCGTGTTGCGTGTTGCGTGGTGCGAGTTTCGTGTTGCGAGTTTCCATTTTTCCTAATTCGCTAATTAGCTCATTTGCTAATTCCCCTTTTTCCTTTTCCCCTTTTTCCTTTTCCCCTTTTCCCTAATTCGCTCCGCTGAACTTCGTTTCTTCATTCGTAATTCTAAAATCGTAATTCGTAATTCTAAAATCGTACTTCGTAATTCTAAAATCGTACTTCGTAATTCTAAAATCGTAATTCCCTACTTTTAAATCATGTGCTACGACATTCAAGCAGGTTACCAAAAGCGAATAAAAGAAGGCGTCCGTAAAGGAGCCAGCATCCAAGACATCAACTGGCATATAGACGAATACAACAAGAAATTCCCCGACCAGCCCATGCCACGTATGGGAGAAAGCGGTTACCACCTCAGCGGTTTCACCCACCCACATGTGCCCATCTTTACCCATACCGAAGGAGAAGGAATAACGCTACAACCCATGCAATGGGGACTCATCCCCTCCTGGTGCAAAGATGCGCCCACCGCCACCAAACTCTGGAACCAAACCCTCAATGCCCGTAGCGAAAGCATGTACGAAAAGCCCAGTTTCCGCAGCGCGGCTGCCAGTCGCAGGGGCGTAGTGCTGCTGCAATCCTTCTTCGAACATCACCATTTTGGCAAAGAAACCTACCCCTTCAACATCCGCCTACGCACAGACGAACCCATGTATGTGGCCGTGCTGTGGGAACAGTGGACAGACAAAACAACGGGCGAAGTACGCCCCACTTTTAGCATTGTCACCGTAGAGGGCAACGAACTCATGGCAGCCCTGCACAACAACCCCAAGCTCGAAGGCCCGCGCATGCCGCTCATTCTCGAAGGCGAAGCCATAGACCACTGGCTTATGGGCAATGGCAAAGATTTGAAAGAAGAAATAACGGCTCTCTGCCTCCCCTTCCCGCAAGAGAAACTACGCGCCTTTCCTGTGCGCAAATTGCGTGGCAAAACTGCCGTGGGCGATGTACCTGCTGCCGTGGAGCGCTTCGACTATCCTGAGTTGGCGTTTGATTCGGAATTGATGGAGGTGTTGGAGGGTTGAAGTCTGTGGTGCGTGTTTCGTGTTTCGTGGTGCGTGTTTCGTGGTGCGTGGTGCGTGTTTCGTGTTTCGTGTTTCGTGTTTCGTGTTGCGTGTTTCGTGTTTCGTGTTGCGTGGTCTGTGGTCCGTGGTCTGCCATCTTCCATCTGAAATCTCACCATTTGTCACCCTGACGGCAGGAAGGGTCTATCTCACCCCGTAAATACATTACGTTCTGCCATCTCACCTTACACCCATGCATTACGTTCTGCCCTCCTATCCTTACCTCGTCATTGCGAGCCCAAAGGGCGTGGCACCCGACCGAAGGGAACACAGCGAGGTACGAGCTAATCTCCAACAAGTTCACTGGTCACTAAAAGAAAAAAAATGAAAACCAAAAAACGCCTCGTTATCCCCGACCCCAACTACCACACCGGTCATCCTGTGCCCGATTCAGAACTAAACCAAAACCGACTGCGCGCCATCGAAAAAGCACGCATCAACGCCTTGCCTCAAACCATCCTAAAGCTCGAAAAGCGCATAGCCATGCTGCAAAAACAACTCGAAAAGGCGGAGATTAAATTGCAATCGGATAGGGAGGAATTGGCCGCGCAGTCGTCTTCTATCACATCTGGCAGCTGAAATCTCCAAGCCGCGTCATTACGAGTAATTCCTTTTGGGGAATTACGTGGTAATCTGTTGGCTAGGAGCACTAACCTACCGCCCTACTTCGCTTTCTTATTATTTTTTGTTGCTAATCACAAAGGGCGGTGTTACTTTTAGTGCGGACCAAAAGGTATGGCAAAAAAAAAGACCCCGGACGAGCCGAGGTCGAGGTTAAAGAAGCTTTGGAGTGGATACAAAACAGAAACGACCCGCCTAAGGCGAGCCGCTTCGAATGTTTTCACAACGGAATAATCCTTATTGTGATTTGCTTTCGGGATAAAGTTGGGGACATGGTAGGAGAAAATGAAAAAGGCGACCCTGTTACCAGAGCCGCCCTGCATGTTTTCACAACGATAAAATCTTATTGTGATTTGCTTCGGGACAAATTTAGAAATTTACGACAACCAAAATCAATTTAGTAATGAAACGAATACTTGGATTAGACCTTGGCACAACATCCATTGGATGGGCCATAATTGAAGTTGCAGAAGGAGGCCATACGAATGCTGCCGAAACAATACGTTCAATCATCAATGCTAACCGTTTCGGGATTCATCGAGATGAAAACGGTCAATTCGCGGTTGGTGTAAGAATCATTAGTCAGGATACAAGTAGGTTTGATAAGGGATTGACCCTGAATGATGCAAAAGGTGCAGCATCTACACCAACTGCCGAAAGGCGAAAACATCGAGGAGTACATCGCTTGCGAAGCCGTTACAAGCTAAGGAGACAGAAACTCACAAACCTGATTTCTGAACTAGGAATGTTGCCTGATGGCAGCTATTACACCAACACCAAGGGTAAAAGAGGTGAAGGTGAACATATGGGTAAAGCACTTTATCAACTGCGTGATAAAGCGTTGCATGAACCTATTTCCCTTTCTGAGCTCGGCAGAATATTGCTACACTTGAACCAATGCAGAGGATACAGTAGTGACCGATTTGCAAAGGATGAAAAGCCAAAGTTTGACTACTACACAGGCACAGTCACTCGGATTTCTTCCAATCCAATTAAGATTGATTATGAAAAGAATGACACGGAAAAGGTCAATTGGCTTCATTATTCCATCGACATAGAGCTTACGGAAAACATAATACTGGAAAATGGCGATGCCATTTCCACCATATATGATGGTCGAATCTTTGTGAAGGAAGAAGCCAAAATGACCATTAAAGTAGGTCAAATTATCACCTTCAAATACAAATTGAAGGAGGAAAAGGAAAAAGGAAAAAAAATAGGAGAATATTATCAAGTATCACCAACTACACCTAATCCAGAGGATTGGAATTATCGTTACCAAAATCTGAATATGGAATTGGAGGAGTGGTGTAATGAAAATAATACGGTCGGTTCATTCTTTTATCAAAAACATTTTATTGACAAGAGTATTTCTCGAATCAAAAACAACGTAGTGAACCGAAAATGGTATGAACATGAATTCAATTTGATTTGGAAAAAACAGTACGCCTTTCATAAAGAACACTTTGAAAATCTGAGTATTGAAAAGTTGGTACGGTCGGCTTTCAAGGACTATGAAGTGATATTCAATTCAGTTTCCAAAAAAGATACTACTCGCGAACAGCTGCAATGCCTAATAGCTGATAAGATCATCTTCTTTCAACGTCCGTGGCAACAGAGCAAGAACAAAGCAAGATGCACTTTTGAAAAAATCAAGGTAAAGAAGAAGTCGAAACTAAAAGGAACAGGTTTAGAACAGATTAAAGAGGAGTATGTAGGAAGGTCAGTAATTCCCAGAAGTCACCCACTACATCAAGAGTTTAAAATATGGCAGCAGATTAATAATGTTAAGTTGTTCTATAATTCGGAACAGGGGAAAGCAGATGTTCTGACAAGCGAAGAACTTTGTCTGATCCACCTGAAAAAAACGCCTGCTACAGTCAAGCAGGAGCTCTATATGGCAATGCAGAACTGTAAGAGCATGGCTTGGAGAGTGTTTGTGAAAGAAAAACTGGGAATTAAGAATGTTTATGATGAGATAGAAAACGTACCTCGTAAAAAAGGAAGCGCGTACGGAGTGGACTCCGAAACTGGGGAGATCGGAGCCTCATACTATTCTGTGAATTTCAGAAAACAGAAGAAAGATGGGGATTTCAAGGACATTGATCTGAAAGGAAATAGCACAAAATCTGCCTTGAGAAATATTCTGACTGAAACAAAGGAAGCTTGGTTCTCAGAAGCGTATTCAGGGAATACAACCGACAATCCCATTGTTTCCAATCTGCAAATGCTTTGGGAAAACATATATGATATAACCAGTCCAAACCTTGAAGCCACGGCCACTACGATTGAAAAGCATTTTTCATTTGACAGAGAAACATGCCTGAGACTGGCGGCATTGAAATTTGATGATGCAGGCATGGCTCGACTGTCTGCCAAGGCCATCAGACAATTGTTACCGTTAATGTCTGATGGCACGGGATTGACCTCGAGAGCGAATGAAAGGATACAGTCACTCTTGGATGTAAACGAAACCGAAGTTGGCCTCCCGAAGGATGAGCGACTTGAATCATTGAAACTACTTATTCCTGATAAGAACACACGAAAGCGGCTTTCTTCATTCAAATCGCAAGAGGACTTCCATTACTTGAACTATTGGGAGGCCGCTGCGGTGATCTATGGTTCTCATTCTTCATCAAAGCATAAGGCATCAGAAAGCCAAAGAATGGCACGTGTAGCCAGTGGCAGTCTGAACAACCCCGTGGTAGAGAAGATTGTGAACGAATCTATATCCATCATCAACGAGTTGAAGGACAGATATGGTTTTGATGAAGTGCGTCTTGAACTGAGCCGAGAATTGAAGGCCAGTCGAGAGGAACGGCAACAAATGTGGGAAGGCATGACCGACAGTGCCACCCAGCGGGAATGGGCAAAAACCCTACTCCGAGAATTGAAATCAGAATATGCGAATGTGAGCAATGACCCTTACACCCGAAGTAATGTGGATAAGATCAGGATCATTGAAGATGTCGTTCAACAGTTAGAACCGAACGAATACAAGAACAAGGTCAAAGAATATAAGCTCGGTGAACCTTCCAAAGCCGAGGTGAATAAATATCTCCTGTGGCTGCAACAGAATTTCAAGTGTCCCTATACCATGCAACCTATTCCATTCACGGATGTGTTCGCTCCAGGAAATGCGGTTGAAATTGAGCATATCATTCCAAGGGAACGATATTTCAACAACTCCTATGGTAACAAGGTCATTACTTGGAGGGAGGTAAATCAGGCCAAGGCCAATCACGGTAACAGAACAGCTTATGAATTCCTTGTAAGTAAAAGAGTAGAGGAATTCGTTATGGTTGGCAACAAGAAAATGCCCCTTGTTTCGGCAAATGGATGGGAGGAGCATGTAAAGAAAATGTTCCCGAAAGGTGCTAAACGGGCTAACCTTCTAAGAAAGGAAATACCTGATAACCCTGTAAGTCGAACATTAAAGGAGACCCAATACATCAGTAAATTGATGAAAGAAAAACTATCAGAAATTGTGGGTCCTGAGAAGGTTTGGGTAAGTTCAGGTTCGGTCACAGACCTATTACGCGAACGTTGGCATCTGAATAAAGTGATGAAAGATCTGACCCGCGATAGATTTGAGGATTTCAAAGTTTCTCCTGTCGTGCTAAAGTTAAAGACCATTGAGGAACAGAACCAATGTCTGACCCAGTTGAACGCCAAACTATCAGATGAGAATGACCACGCCCCATTTGAATGGAAATCTGGTGGTAAAATTGTGTTTTCATCAACAGAAAGATCTGAAATGTCTGCCATTGCAGATCAACTTCTAGAAACAGTTGAATCAATCGAGACCGTAGGAAAAACGCCTAAATCGTTTGAGTTCAAATCTCGTGAGCGGGTAAATCTGGTTCATACCAAAAAGCACTATAACTCGAAAACTGGTCGAGATGAAGAAGTGGAAGAGTTTGAAGGATTTTCGAAACGTATCGATCATCGGCATCACGCATTGGATGCCGTCATAGTCGCCTGTACCAAGCAGAATCACATTCAATATATAAACACGCTGAACGCAATAAACACCGCAGATCAAGATAACGACAGCGAAAAGAGAAGAAAGTACAATGCGATAAAGAGTGATGTATGCGAAGGGAACAGCTCAAGTAAATTCGTGACACCGTGGAACAAAGACCATTTCGTCAAAGACGTGAAAGATGCACTATCCGAATTGGTGGTCTCGCACAAGAACACAAGATTGCTCATCAGTCCATCCAGACATAGGAACGGAAAAAACATCAGCGGTCAGGTGGCTTCCTTACGCGGTAATCTTCATGAGGAAACCAACTATGCCAGCAAAAAACATTTCACTGGTGACAGGTTATCCATAATGGAAACGGTGAGGAAAACAATCTTGGAAAAGCAAAAGAATCAGAGTCAGACACAAGAATTTCCAAAAACCTATGCAACCATTGTCAGGGAAGTGGTTTTGAAAGAAAAATATCAGGATATTCTTATCGAATTACTACAGCCGTATGAAAATGGGGAAATACTCGGAAAGGAGCAAGTAAAAACCATCTGTTCGGAGGTTCTTAATCAAATCAATTCGAAAAATTTGATTGCCGACAAGAACGGTAAGTCTCCTGATAAACTGTCAGTCTACTCGGAAAAAGACAAGGCAAGCCGCCCAGCTGGCCTATCTATGGATTTTAATGATGCTAAGGAAATTTCAAAGATTACCGATTTACGTACTAAACGAATTGCTGAACGCAGATTACGTTTTGTGGTAGATAGGAAAAAAGAAATCGATACGCTTGATGCTGACAAGCCCGAAAAGGACAGGCTTAAACGAGAAGTGGACGCTACGCCATTATACTCCAATGCTCTTTACGAAATCCGCATCAAGAATCAGAAAGGAGAGATCAAATGGGTTGAGTTGAAGGACTTTTCACTTGAGATGTTGAATCAGGTTGAATACTTGAAAGATAAGACTACTGCAGCGGTGAAGGAGCTCCTTCAGTCTGGGAATTTGGACGAATTGAAAAAAAATTACTTTGAACGACCACTGTTCACTTCCAGCATACCAATTCCGATTAAGAAGACTCGTCAACTATCTTATTTTCAGGATCTTTATGAGATAACTCCAAAACGCCATGTTCAGGTAACGGACACCTTCATGACGTACATCTTTAGTGTTACAGACAGAAAAACTAATAGCACCAAGCGGGTATGGAACTTTCTCAAGTTTATTGATGCCGTCAGACTCATTGACCAATCAAAACCTGAAAAAATCAACTATTCTACTCTATATGATAAGAATATGCTCAACTATGAATTGAAAGAGACGGAAGAAAGCAGATTGCTATTCACCTTGGCCAAAAATGATATGGTCTATCTTCCAACAGAACAGCTTTCAATAGAAGAAATAGAAGCCATTGATTGGACAGATTTCCAATCGGTCTTACCCTTTCTTTTCATCGTGAAGGACATGAATCCGAGCAGGAACTCAATTGTTTTTCAAAAGATAACAATTGCGACTTCCATTACCCTTGCAGAGGATGTGGCTAATAATTTTGTAAGGAAGGGGTCAGCAAAAACTGATGAAGAAATCAAATATGGAAAGCCTGAAATGCTTGACCGTTGTATTAAGGTGTTTTCTGATGGTTTAGGTAAAAAGCTAGTGCCATACTGGGAGTTTCCCAACGGAAGTTGGGATCAGCCAAAAGCACAAGAATTAGGTTTAGTAAGACCCAATTAGTCAATATTCAGTATGACCACTAAATGATCAAACGCACCGTAGCCATCAGTTCTGCTGCTAAATTGTCTCTACGAGACAAGCAGCTACTTATGAGCAAGACCGATGCGTTGGGGCAAAAGGTGGAAAAGACCATACCCATTGAGGACATCGGTGCTGTTGTGTTGGAAGACCCACGCATCAGTGTCACACACGGATTAATTGCTGCCCTACTTGCCAATAATGCGGCCTTGATAACCTGCGATGAACGCTATCATCCCACAGGAATGATGCTCAACCTCTGTGGCAATACCACACAGGCCGAAAGCTTCCGCCATCAATGCGAAGCCAGTTTACCGTTGAAGAAACAACTGTGGCAACAGGTAGTGCAGACCAAGATACTCAATCAGGCTACGGTGCTAGAGAACGTTGGCAAGAAAGCAGAGGTATTGAAAACTGCAGCCCGCGACACCAAGAGTGGCGATACGGACAACCGCGAAGGCGTGGCTGCCGCCTACTACTGGCCGCGTTTGTTTGACAACTACCCTGGGTTTACCCGTGGCAGAGAGGCTGGTTATCCCAATAATCTGCTCAATTATGGCTACGCCATTCTTCGGGCAGTAGTAGCACGCAGTTTGGTAAGCAGCGGACTGATGCCCACATTGGGCATTTTCCATCACAACCGCTACAACCAGTATTGTTTGGCAGATGATATGATGGAACCCTACCGCCCTTACATAGACCGCGTAGTGGTTTCTATAGTAGAACGAGACGATGAAGCACCTGATTTCCTTACAAAAGAGCATCGCGAAAAACTGCTGACCATCCCTACCCTATCGGTAAACATGAATGGAAAGCAACGTCCCTTGATGATAGCGGCATCCGAAACATCGGCATCGTTGGCGCGGTGCTTTGCAGGAGAACAGCGTAAGTTGGTATTGCCTTTGATTGAATAAAGTTCCAGTTAGAGACCTCGGAGGTTTCAAAAACCTCCGAGGTCTTGACCACGAAACACGAAACAATTGAGTGAACGTTTCAACGCGTATCGAATCATGTGGATGATGGTATTCTTCGATCTGCCTACCGACACCAAGAAGGACAGACGCAACGCGTCTAAGTTTCGAAAAGACCTCATTAAAGACGGCTTTACTATGATGCAGTTTAGCGTGTATGTACGCCACTGCTCCAGCTCAGAAAATACAGAAGTACACCACAAACGTGTATTAATGGCCCTACCCCCCATGGGAAGCGTAAACCTTCTTTCGGTTACAGACAAACAGTTCGGACGAATGGAAATCTTCTTCAATACCAAGCCGCAAGAAGAAAAGAATGTGCCACAGCAGCTAGAATTGTTCTGACCGCTTTGTCACGCTGACGAAGGAAGCGTCTCTTCCCATCTGCAATCAAATAGAAACAAAAAAGCCGTCCCGAAACATCGGAACGGCTTTCTTACTTGAACCATTTTTTTACCAGTCAAATCTCTTGAAACCTTTACTACACAAGGCTTACAGCCAAGTACGTAGTTCAAGAAGTCAAAGATCAAAGATTGAAAGCAAATCACAACGTAATTGTAGAACAACCAATCTTCCTCAAGGTAGTTCAAGAAGTCAAAGATCAAAGATTGAAAGCAAATCACAACTGCTGAAGAGTGGGGACTTGAAGCGTTGAGGTAGTTCAAGAAGTCAAAGATCAAAGATTGAAAGCAAATCACAACAATAGTCCAAGCGTAAGTGTCTCCAGCTTGGTAGTTCAAGAAGTCAAAGATCAAAGATTGAAAGCAAATCACAACAGTTCCTTTTACTGCAACGTTTCGACCTTTGTAGTTCAAGAAGTCAAAGATCAAAGATTGAAAGCAAATCACAACAGTAAACGAGACACAAAGAACCCAACAAAGGTAGTTCAAGAAGTCAAAGATCAAAGATTGAAAGCAAATCACAACAAGTTAGAGGTGATTCTGAACGAGAAACATGTAGTTCAAGAAGTCAAAGATCAAAGATTGAAAGCAAATCACAACGCGAGGAATACTACTTCTCTGTCGGTGAGTGTAGTTCAAGAAGTCAAAGATCAAAGATTGAAAGCAAATCACAACCTTTTGCGGTCACAGGTGCAAGCAGCGGCTGTAGTTCAAGAAGTCAAAGATCAAAGATTGAAAGCAAATCACAACGATGTATCACGGTGGAGTGAACATGGTGACGTAGTTCAAGAAGTCAAAGATCAAAGATTGAAAGCAAATCACAACGAAATAGTTGACGGGGCGTTGATACTTGGTGTAGTTCAAGAAGTCAAAGATCAAAGATTGAAAGCAAATCACAACCCATTGAGGTATCATTCCTTAACGGAATCCGTAGTTCAAGAAGTCAAAGATCAAAGATTGAAAGCAAATCACAACGACCCGAATGACGTTACTAATTGGCTTATAGTAGTTCAAGAAGTCAAAGATCAAAGATTGAAAGCAAATCACAACGCAAAGTGCATTAAGGAAAACGAACCGAGCGTAGTTCAAGAAGTCAAAGATCAAAGATTGAAAGCAAATCACAACACCCCCTGCTGCCGTTGACTTTTCTAACGCGTAGTTCAAGAAGTCAAAGATCAAAGATTGAAAGCAAATCACAACTATCTTAGAGAAGATCTTTCTACAATAGAGTAGTTCAAGAAGTCAAAGATCAAAGATTGAAAGCAAATCACAACAATAACTGAAAATTTAATTTCATTTGCCTTGTAGTTCAAGAAGTCAAAGATCAAAGATTGAAAGCAAATCACAACAACTATGTGACCATGTCAAAGTTTGCGGCCGTAGTTCAAGAAGTCAAAGATCAAAGATTGAAAGCAAATCACAACAGGAACGGCTAACGGAACATCGTTTAACATGTAGTTCAAGAAGTCAAAGATCAAAGATTGAAAGCAAATCACAACCTAACACACAAGGTCGAAGCATTCAGACTAGTAGTTCAAGAAGTCAAAGATCAAAGATTGAAAGCAAATCACAACGAGATATTACGGTACTTGAATAGCTTAATTGTAGTTCAAGAAGTCAAAGATCAAAGATTGAAAGCAAATCACAACACGTTTAATGCTCATGGCAACCTCAAGCAGGTAGTTCAAGAAGTCAAAGATCAAAGATTGAAAGCAAATCACAACAAGAAGATTGAGATGAGCGCAGTTACTCAAGTAGTTCAAGAAGTCAAAGATCAAAGATTGAAAGCAAATCACAACGTCACGCTTGATAATGGCTTGTTGAGTTTAGTAGTTCAAGAAGTCAAAGATCAAAGATTGAAAGCAAATCACAACACCATCAATAGACATAATTAATTCGGAAGAGTAGTTCAAGAAGTCAAAGATCAAAGATTGAAAGCAAATCACAACCAACCTTGACCTGTTCGGCAACGTGTATTGGTAGTTCAAGAAGTCAAAGATCAAAGATTGAAAGCAAATCACAACAGGTCAATCGCGCAAAGGGCTGTTTCGACAGTAGTTCAAGAAGTCAAAGATCAAAGATTGAAAGCAAATCACAACAAAGGGTTAGAATGAGCTTCCTAATCACACGTAGTTCAAGAAGTCAAAGATCAAAGATTGAAAGCAAATCACAACATAGGCTCAACTAATCCTATCCCTGTAATGTAGTTCAAGAAGTCAAAGATCAAAGATTGAAAGCAAATCACAACAGTAAACGAGACACAAAGAACCCAACAAAGGTAGTTCAAGAAGTCAAAGATCAAAGATTGAAAGCAAATCACAACGTCAATGCAACCATGCTAACACGAAGTCGCGTAGTTCAAGAAGTCAAAGATCAAAGATTGAAAGCAAATCACAACCAATAGTATATCTTCGTGTCGCCTACTGGAGTAGTTCAAGAAGTCAAAGATCAAAGATTGAAAGCAAATCACAACTGGCGAGGACATGAGCTACCATGAGTGTACGTAGTTCAAGAAGTCAAAGATCAAAGATTGAAAGCAAATCACAACCTTGTTGGACGACCGAGGAACGGCCACACAGTAGTTCAAGAAGTCAAAGATCAAAGATTGAAAGCAAATCACAACTGAAATACTGAGATTGAAATGAACCAAGCGAGTAGTTCAAGAAGTCAAAGATCAAAGATTGAAAGCAAATCACAACAGCAGAGCGAGCTCCGCATCCATCGGATGAGTAGTTCAAGAAGTCAAAGATCAAAGATTGAAAGCAAATCACAACACCATGTTCCAGTTCGCTCCGCTGGTACCCCTTTAGCTTTTCCCGTATTTTTAACCCATGCCCCTATCCGAACGCCAAAAACAATGGATTAAACTCCTTGTTCTGCTTGCCATTTTTGGCAATCTATTCCTTTTGCTCAGCCACCGCGCCATAGAAGAACAAAAGGCCGTTCATTTTTAATGCCCAGAATCTACAATGCCCTCCTATGCGGATGGTAGAAACGCAATGTAGAGACGCGATTAATCGCGTCTCTACGATTATAAACCACGCCCCTAAGCCCACCCCAAAAACAATGGATTAAACTCCTTGTGCTTGTTGCCATTTTTGGCAATCTATTTCTTTGGCTCAGCCACCGCGCCATAGAAGAACAAAAGGCCGTTCATTTTTAATGCCCAGAATCTACAATGCACCCCAATACGGATGGTAGAAACGCAATGTAGAGACGCGATTAATCGCGTCTCTACCGTGGACGGTGCAAACGCAATTTGTACAGACGCAATTTGTACAGACGCGATTAATCGCGTCCCTACGATGATTGATTGCGTTTCACGATGATTGATTGCGTTTCACGATGATTGATTGTACGGACGTGGTGGATACAGATGCGATTTGTACGGATGCGATTTGTAGAGACGCGATTAATCGCGTCTCTACCGTGGACGGTGCAAACACAATTTGTACAAACGCAATTAATCGCGTCTGTACATTTAGATACGATAGGGTTAAAAGCGGTGTGGCAATAGCCTTATCTTTGTTTCAATGTCAACCGTACTATGAATCTGAAATCTGTAAAACATGAACTACAAACTATCCTTTCGGGAAAGAGCGGCAATAGCCATGATGCAATTATCCAAGCAATTGCCCATCACCTTAGAACAGGCCAGAGAACAGGCTCAGTGGCTGAAACAGAACACACGAACAGAACAGAAGAAAAAGCGCGTCTCTTAGCGTTTGCAAAAGAGAACGAACTGTTTTATGATAAGATAGACGAACACAACTATATTTCGGAAGGAGCAGAACAGAAAGTATATATAAAGGATGAACAATTTGTTCTCAAACTCAACGATGCTATTTATTATGCCTCTTGGGAAGATTACTTTCTCAACCTACTACTTCATAATTATTTCTTTGCAGATACCGCTTATCAATTACTAGGCTTTTATGAAAACGGACAAACGCTTTACGCTGTAGTGAAACAACCATTTGTGCAGGCAGACTCCCTTACAGATTTGGCACAGGTAAAAGCATTTTTAACCAACAATGGTTTTGAAAATACCCGAAACCACGATTACTATCATCCCGAATTAGGATTGATATTAGAAGACCTGCACGATGAAAATGTCTTGACCCATCAAGACATGCTCTATTTTATTGATACTGTATTTTACCTTGACCCCAAGGTTTTTTGGGATTAACCCCCCGTTAGCACGCTGCCTACCTACGGTGATTCCGCTACGCTTAGTTGTAACCCGTAACCGCTACCTTTAAACCGTGCCCCCAAGCGAACGCCAAAAACAATGGATTAAACTCCTTGTGCTGATTGCCATTTTTGGCAATCTATTCCTATTGCCCAGCCACCGCGCTATAGATGAACAAAAGGCCGTTCATTTTTAATGCCCAGAATCTACAATGCCCTCCTATGCGGATGGTAGAAACGCAATGTAGAGACGCGATTAATCGCGTCTCTACCGTGGACGGTGCAAACGCGATTTGTACAGACGCGATTAATCGCGTCTCTACGATGATTGATTGTGTTTCACGATGATTGATTGTACGGACGTGGTGGATACAGATGCGATTTGTACGGATGCGATTTGTAGAGACGCGATTAATCGCGTCTCTACCGTGGACGGTGCAAACACAATTTGTACAAACGCAATTAATCGCGTCCCAACAATTACGATATTTGATTTATGACCGATTTGTTTCGAAATAAATACCGCATTCCATCTGCCCGTGCCCCATGGTGGGATTATGGGCGCGATGCCGCATATTTCGTAACCATCTGCACCAAGGACAAGGAACATTATTTTGGTGAGGTGGAGAATGGCATAATGATAAAAACCGAATTGGGAACCACGGCAGATGATGTCTGGCAAATGATTCCCGAACAATTCCCTTTCGTGCGGTTAGAGGAATGGGTGGTAATGCCCAATCACATGCATGGAATCATCACCATTGACCGTAGAGACGCGATTAATCGCGTCTCTACAATGGATGACGCGGTGGGTACAGACGCGATTAATCGCGTCTCTACGGGTGAATCAACAGGTGGGGCAACGGGCAACAAAAACCCCATGTTGCACCAAAACCTATCCACCATTATCCGATGGTACAAGGGGCGGGCAACATTTGAGGCAAGGAAGATTCATGCCGATTTTGCATGGCAATCCCGTTTCCACGACCACGTCATCCGCAATGAAGAGAACCACACAAAAATCCGATATTACGTTTTAAACAACCCCCTTTTGTGGAACCAAGACAAATTCAACCCCAATAACCGATGATCTATTCGTAGAGACGCGATTAATCGCGTCTCTACCGTGGACGGTGCAAACGCGATTTGTACAGACGCGATTAATCGCGTCTCTACACGTGCCCACGTTTATCTAACGCGTGCCCTGCACAATCATCTGACAACTCTTTTCGCTATTCAAAAGCAATTAACATTTGAATGTGAGCAAACTCATTCAGACAAGCCATTTAAGCAGCCTCACGCGAAATACCTTCACTTCATGGAAATCTTCGAAATCTTTGCCCACTCCGAAACCTGGATTGCGCTACTTACGCTCACCTTTCTCGAAATTGTACTAGGAATAGACAATATCATCTTCATCTCTATTGTCACAGATAAGCTACCTGTCGACCAACAGGCAAAAGGGCGCAACATCGGACTAGGTCTCGCACTCATCTTTCGTATCGGTTTACTGCTGGGTATTACGTGGATTATCGGATTCTCCGAACCGTTGTTTCATGTGTTTGAGCACGCAGTAAGCGGCAGAGATTTAATTCTGATGGCTGGTGGATTGTTCTTACTTGGTAAAAGCACATCCGAAATACACCACAAGTTAGAAGGAGAAAGCGAAGACCGCGAACCAGGAACAAAAGCAGCACTTACACTCGGTAGCGCGCTCATTCAGATAGTAGCTTTAGATATGGTTTTTAGCTTCGATTCCATACTAACAGCAATTGGCCTAACCAAACACGTTGAAATTATGATTGGAGCCGTTATCATGTCCATGATAGTGATGATGCTGTTCTCTGGCGCCATCAGCAAGTTCATTAACGAACGTCCAACGTTGCAAATTCTCGCATTGGCATTCCTCATTCTCATTGGTTTTATGCTGATGTTGGATGCCATGGGATTCCATGTTCCCAAAGGATACATCTATTTCGCAGTAGCCTTCTCGCTCTTAGTAGAGATGGTCAACCTGAGAATGAGAAAAGGAAAAAGCAAGGTTAAACTGAACAAACACATGACTCCCGATGAAAAATAAAGCACTGATTACCCTCATTGCATTCTTCTTCGTTTCTACCGTTTCGTGGTCAATAGAACCGCAATTAGATAAGGCCAAAGTGCTTATCGCATCCAACAAAACCAGAGATGCCATTCCGCTTTTAGAAGAGCTAATGAAGAAGGACAATGCTCCGGCTGCCTACAACTATTTCTTAGGCATGTGCTTAATAAAAGAAGGTGTGCGCATTGAAGAAGCCGTGGCCTACCTCGAAAAAGCAGGAGAAGATTATTCCCATACCGATTTGAACCCAGGAATGGGAGAACCAGAGTTCTGCTGGTACTATTTGGTTATCGGTTACAGCCGATTAAAAGAGTGCGACAAGGCCATGAAAACCTACGATAAGTTTGTAGAGGTGTATTCGCAAGGCGATCCGTTCTACACCAACGAAGCCATGAAATGGATTGAGCTTTGCCACGAACCAATGCGCATGGCACAGGAGATTAAAACGTACAGTCAGGTAAATGCATCTCCAAGCTTCTTAAAAAACCGCTTGGTAAACATGCAACCAGAAAGTGCAGAAGTGGTAACCCGCGAAGTGAATTACACCACGGCTTCCATCCTCTATGGTGTACAAGTATCAGCATCCATCACCCCAACGTATACAACAGAATTTAAAGGATTGAAAAACGTAGGTGTGTATGTAGATGAGAATAAGATTTACCGCTACGTTATTGGCAACCTGACCTTTCGTTCGCAAGCAGAAGAATTGCTCAATGAAGTGAAGGCAAACGGCTATCCCGATGCGTTCATCGTAGACATCAATCAGCCAGATACTTATGGCGAAGAAGTAATGAGTTTGAATAAGATGAGCATTACACCTCAGTTGAAAGGAAAAGTTGAATTCCGTGTTCAGATTGGTGCATTTGCAGAGACCTTACCAAAAGACCTACGCAAATTCTACTTCGAAGTGGATAAGCTGAAAGAAGTACGCGAAAACGACCTTACCATCCTCACCGCAGGCAAGTTTGACACCTATGCAGAAGCACAGCAACACCGCGATATGCTCAAGCAGCAAGGTTTGGGCGATGCATTTGTTACCGCTTTCAATCAGAAAAAACGAGTTCCGGTAAATGTGGCGCTTAAATACCTAGACCAAGAAGTGAAGGAAGAACTGGTGCCGCAAAAACGGGGGAAGAAATAGGTATTTAGCTCTTGGATAGTTAATAGACCCTTCGTTCCTCAGGGAAACAGACGTGATAAAGTCAGCTACGTAGATTGTTTCGCATAGCAAAACCTTTACTGGTTTGTTACCGAATTAGTTGACTTCTACAATTGCGAGAGCCTGCCCCGTTTTTCGGGGAACGAAGCAATCTCAACCGGCTTAACTTAATGACATTGCCCAAAGAGGCTCATCCGATTGCATCGGGATTAAAAGCCGCTCAAGAAAGGAAGGTTAGCACGCCTTCTACTGATGAAAACCCATTTGCTAATTCAATAATCAGCTAATCCGCTAATCACCTCTCCCCTTTTTTAAACTTAGAAATGGCATTCCGTGTAAAGTCTGAAAGAACCAATTTCCCACTCATTACAGCACGTTCTGCCAAAAGGGTGTCCCAATCCTCCGTTCCTTCCCAAAACACAGTCTTAAGCATTGCCATGGCCTCTGGGTTGCTTTTAGACAACTGTTCTACAAGTGTTTCAATGGCATCATCCATGTCTTCCACCGTTTCGTGGATAGACGTATAAAGTCCTTTTTCTCGTGCCCATGTTGCAGAATACCACGTGGTGGCATCAATGCTCATTTGGCTAAATGCCGAATTGCCAATCTTCTTCTCCACGGCTGGTCCCACCACAAAGGGTCCGATGCCCACTGCTAATTCACTCAATTTTACGGCCGAATGTTCTGTTCCAAAAGTGTAATCTGCCGCAGATGCCAACCCTACTCCTCCTCCAACTGCTTTCCCTTGCACACGGCAGAGCACAAACTTGGGTGCTTTGCGAATGGCATTAATCACATTGGCAAAACCCGAGAAGAACACTTTTCCTGTTTCTAAATCATCAATCGAAATTAATTCATCAAAGCTTGCCCCTGCACAAAAGGCTTTACCACCTGCACTTTTCAGCACAATCACTTTTACAGCTTCATCCTTTCCTGCATCTTCGATGGTTTGAGCTAGTTTACGCAACACTTTCCCTGGCAGCGAATTGCTGAGTGGATGAAAGAATTCGATGGTGGCTACTCCCCTGCCATCAACAGCTATCTGCACACTTCCTTGGTCTATTGCTTCGCTCATTGTTTTGATTTTGAACGACAAAACTAACAGCTTCGCGAAAAGTCAGACTTGCTCTAACTGAAACAAAACAAGAAACTCCGCCTAAGATGCTCTACAGAACATCCGAGACGGAGTTTACCTAAATACCTATCGGAATTGACTAGTGCTGCACCACCAACTTAGTTCGTGAAATGCTCTCGGTATCAGAAACAGTAACCACATACGTTCCATTGGCCAAGCCAGAAACATCCACGTTTTGATTGTCCCTCATCAACGGCACAGTCTTTACAAGTGCGCCTGTCAGTGAATAAATCTGCACACTGGCGTTTTTTGTGTTCATAGCGTCAGTCGCTATCGTAATTGCCTGATTTGCAGGATTTGGATAGAGGCTTAACTCAGACGCATCTTGAAAATCGTTCACCGAATTTATTAATCCATCGAAACTCAGGTTATCAACATACAGCACAGAGTTTCCGTTCGGTGTATCATCCATACCTGACGGAATGAAGGCTGAAATCCAAATTAATGCACTGTCGGCAGTGGTGTAAGAATCGAACTGCACATTGAATGATGTCCAGTCTGTAACGGTTGATGTAACCACGAGCGCGTCATTCAGGAGGTTGCCAGAATTCACCTCTACTCCATTGTTAAAAAGTACGACCTTGATGAATGCTGTATCCTCATTCACAGAATTGTACTTGTAATAGCCATAGAGATTTGTTGGGTTTCCAGAGATAGGAAATGCAGGTTCAAATGGAAAGTTGAAGCTACCCGTTATAGCCATGCCATAACCTCCACCAAGTGGCATGAACGAGGGGTCGTTCTCTAATCTCATTGAGTACATCCCAACATTGCTTGGATAGTGATCTGCTGACCGAGTTACCGGAAAGTAAGGCCCCGGCTGACCTTGAAGGGTTGTGGCCCAATCGTCAGGCGTTACGTAATTTCCATCCTGAGTCCAATCCTCAAACCCGTTGTTCGGAATTTGAGCTTTGCACTGACCAATTGCCAAAGCAAAAGCCATCGTGCTTGCGAAAAGTAATTTTGTTTTCATGTTACTGTTGTCTGACTTTATAGTGCTGACTCCGCACGTTCTGGTTTACGATAAAGGTCTACCAGAACACATTCTAGAAACATGACGAAACACAGGGATTACAATGATTTGAAGCGTAAAGAATGACGGTAACAATCGAGAACTTAATAGGTTTATCGTGCCTGAAAACGCAAGAATTGAAACTCAAAAGAGAGACTACCTCACCTCTACTGCTTCCAATACAGCTGGCTGTCCTTTCTGACAATCGCCTTGCATGATACGCGAGTAATGAAAGCCGAATTCTAGCTGCAATCCATTACGCTGGTACTGCTCCTCTAACTGAACAGGAATGAGGTATTTCTCTTCGCTCCCATCTGTGTATGTAAGAATAAACGGACAGCCATCAGCAGCAAACTCGGTGGTGATGTACCCTAGATACCGACCTTCTAAAAGCACTGCTTCTGAAACAGAAACGGGCTTATTAGTATTGCATGCTGCAAGCACAAAAAGAAACAGCGCGCCTATCCCAAAGATAAACGCGCTGCTACGTGAATTGCCCTTAATCATTAGTCGGTAATCACAAACTGAACTTTTCCGAGCTTGCCATCTTTCTCGGCAATGAGGAAGTAAACTCCTGCGGCAACATCGGCAAGGCGCACTAGTTGCTTCTCCACTGCTTGTTGTTCTCCTAAAATCAACTTTCCTGCGCTGTTAAACACGCGATACGTAGTTCCAAGTGCCAAGCCTGAAATGGTAAACGTGCCATCATTCGGATTTGGATAAACGCCCACATTCTCCAAGGTCTCGTTGATGTCGGTAATGAGCGTGTTCAGAATTCCAACTCCGAAACCAGAGAAACCAGTATTGAAACTGGCCGTGAACTTGACATCAGACCCGAAGCTACCTACCGTTGCTGCCGCATTTCCGATTGAATAAGATGCGTAATTGGCTGGTGTCACATCGCTAATACGGTTGTTTGACACCTTGATAATCTCGACATTGCTTCTGCTGTTTCCTGTAGCCGTTTCCCACGCATTCACCTCATTCTGCTTGTAATACAGCGTGAGGTTGTAGGTTCCATTCGGGTTGTTGTTGTCTGGAACGATGGAATACGTTTTTGAATGAAGATAATCTGCTGCTGTGTTTGAATTAAACACGGTTGCCGTTGGATTGGTGCCCTGTCTATCAACTTCCAAACTCACGCATCCGTAATCCCACGCGCTTGTGTTCTGGATAGATGCCATTACATCGCCACTTGTTGGGTCGTAGAAGTGAACGGTAGAATTAGGCCCCAAATAGCCTTCATCACCACTATTCGTGTTTACAGCCGTTTGAATGTTGATGTTGGTTTCGCCTGTAACAAGGATATTGTCCACCGCACAACCATACAACCATCCGCTTCCATCGTTGTAATAAATCAGCAAGGTGACAGTGCTTTCTCCCAAATAGGCAGCAAGGTCAAATTGCTGCTGTACCCACGGGCCATCTACTCCCGAAGCAACCAAATCGCCCACAAGTGTGTAGTTGGTTCCATTGGTAGACGCATAAAGTCCTGCATATTCGGTATTTCCTTGATACGTGTTCGCTTCGAAATAAGTATCAAATGTTACCTCCGCACTGGTAAAATTGCTCAAATCCATTACCGGAAAGATGAGGTCAACCTCGCTCATATCGCAATTGCAATCATCATCGTTCACGTACGCGAAGTTTGTGGTGTTTGAAGATGGGATATTGTAAGGGCCTGATTCTGCCGCAGCCTCATTTCCCACCTGCCAAGCTGTGGCTCCTGCGGGATTAAGGGCTGTCATAATGCCCAAACCATTCTCAAAATCTTCTTGTAAAATAATCTGTGTTCCTTGCGCTAACGCTGGATCCAAATCATCATCGTTAATGGTGATGGTAACCGTTTGATTGATGCTGCCAGTGGTGGCATTTCCACCATTGGCATTGAGGGTGTAGTTCAACGTGATGGTCTCGTTGCCCTCTACATAACTGTCGTTATACACACGAATCGTGATGTTTCCGCTTAGGTTTCCATTTGAAAAAGTAATACTTGTATTAAGCAAGTCGTAGTCGAGACCTTGGGTAGCCGAGCCTCCAGAAACACTTACCGTTGCAGTAGCGTTCTGAGAAGGCGCAGAAGCAATGCCAATTGGTATCACCACATCCACATACGGCAAGCAACCATTGGCCTGTGCCGCATCTGCTTCATTTGCTGTTTGTGAACCAACACTGAAAGTTACCGATGGTGCGCAATTCGGCAAATCGAATGCTGCCACACGCGTACTCCATGCACTTCCCGTTCCGTAAGCCCCCGTAAACCAAAAGGTCTCTCCGTCTGAAGGGTCTAATCCCATGGCGTGGTAATCTCCCCAACGGTTAGAGTTGTTTGCGGTAGTACCTGCAATGATGGTCGTTTCGGGCTCGGTCATTGTGTTAAGCGGGTCGCACGACTTTCTACCAGTATATCTCAACGAAGGATAAATAGTGCTACTAGAAACGCTGTATGCCAATCCAATATTCCCCGAAGCGGAGATTCCAATAGAAGCCATCCAACGGCCAGCGGCATCTGGCGAATAAGTTCCTTGCTGATAAATGCTCCAAGAACCAGACGTACCGTTGGTTCTTCTAAGCTCATACCAGCGAACACCTGCACGGTCGCCTCCTGTCACGTCAGTTGCGTGGCAGCACACAATGGACTCGTGTGTGCCGAAGTTGCGGTAATGAATGCGATTCATCAACACTTCGCGCAGCGGATCGAGATTGGTACTTGAACTAGGCTGATCGATACACGAGAAAGACGTGAAACCGCACAGCCCAGAATCAAAATCTTGAACTCCCAGTGTTGCTACTTGAGTTAGGGTAGTGTTGTTAGCATTGCTCCAATTGATGTTGAACTCCCACATCTCCAACGCATCTGTTGCTGCTCCAGTCCAAGCATCATCACGAATTCGCATCACCAAGGCTGGTGTTCCTGCTGGCGGAACAGTCGTTCCATTCAAACTCACTGGTGTTGCTGCTTGAAAAGAAATGGTTCCGAAAGTTGGTATGGTGAAACGCTGAGCTGTACCAGAAGTTCCTGCCAACATCTGCGTACGGTTGAGCGCATAAACTGCTGATGAATTCTCGTTTGTGGTAACGATATAGGCGTTATTCCAAATAGAATACTTCGGGTAATCGGGAAAATTGGTAGCGCTGTAGGTGTATTTATACCAAGTGCCAAGTGGGTCTGCTGTTGTAGAAATGGCCACATGCAATACGTTTCCGCTGCTTGCAAACTCACTCATCAACCAGCGGTTGGCCAATTCATCATACAGAACAATCGGGTCTCCTGCTCCACCGTTGAAACCCATGTAATTATCTAAGTAGGTGGCATTTGCCAACACTTGACCTGTCTTATTCCAAACCTTGAAATACGAACCAGAACCTCCATTGAGCATTTGAATGACATGATTCGGCCCTACATCCACGCACGGATCGGCTGGACTTACGTTCGTAAAGCCAATGCCTTCGAAACTGTAAGCCAATGATTTATTGCTAGCACTTGGCGCATAGTCTTGCTGCCAAGCTGGGTCGTTGCCATTCGGCTTTGCCAATGGATTGACGGACTCATTCAAAATCCAATCCTTTTTGGGATGATACCCTTCTTTCAAGGTCTTGGTAATCTCATTTACGACATTCGGATCTTCGATGTAATCGCGTAGTGGCACCGTTTCGCCATGGAATGTGACAGGAATTTCGGTTGGATTACGAAGGATATTATCTTTTTGGGCCAGCAACGAAGTGCTGATTAATAGCCCAGCAGCAAGGAAATACAGTTTTTTCATCAAATGGGTTTGGTTTTCAATTGTGGCGAATCTAAGTGAAACGCCTAGTTAAGAACGTAAACTGACCGTCAATTGTTGAAAACCCGTGGCAAAAACACGTTCATTATCGCCTTTAACGGCACGGCTTTTCAAAACACAAATCCGCGTGAGATTAAAGTTTGATGAGAACGTAAAGACGATCATTTTCCTTCTGAAATTTGCCGGACATAACCCTCTCATGAGCGCCCTCAACCTTTTTATCCTGAAGTACCTGAAACAGCTCGAAATGACGGGCGTGATTATGCGCATTAGTAGTTTCAGTGTAGTGAGTTGGATGGGGGCTGATAGTCCGTTCATGTACGTTTGGATGCTGAATACCGTGGATGCTATCCTACTTACGTGGTGCGCCATCTTGAAGAAAGACGCTGCCTATTCCCTACTCAACGGATTTTGGATTTTGGTTGGATTAGTTGGCATTCTGAGAGCTGGCGCATACATTCATTAGACATTTAAAAGCCACAGATGCACGGATTTTCTCTGATTTCACGAATGAATTCTATTTAATCTGCGAAAAATCTGTGTCCATCTGTGCATCCGTGGCTAAAAACATGTTCTTAGCATATTCTTGGTCTTTCGCTGAATAATCGATTCATCATTTTCCGTTCTTAGCGCACCATGCTGCTACAGATTTTCCATCAAACATCTACCGCTATTCTAAGCGCGCTTGCTCCACAGATTGAAGTAAAGGCTGGCGCCATTTGCCAGCCTAGCGCCTTTTTCGCCACCATCAATCGACTCATTTCTTGCGTGCTTGGAATTGTGGCAGCACACAATTTGAACCAAGATTTAGCGCAAAAACAAACGTTAAACAAAATTTTTGAGTGGATTGATAACGAGACACTTACATCATCCATCATTACCAATAACTTCAATATACTTTCTTCTTCCGAAAACAAAGCGTTAGAAGCATTCCATATCTGGTTTAATGCGCAAGACTTTGGCAGCGTTCCGCTTTCTGACCTATACGAACTCATGCTCTTGCTAGAGTTTCCCGTGAAGGATAACGCGCTAACGGAAGAACCCGAAAACTTGAATTCCATCGGTTCTTTCTACACGCCATCAACCCTTGCAGATAAGCTTGTGGCGCTGACCATCGACCAGTATATCTTTCAGAATACTGGTCTGGAAAGGTTTTCCTCTTCCGATAATTCAGAGTTTGAACTACAGCAAGCCAAGG
>JAIOYP010000012.1 GCA_021741155.1 Flavobacteriales bacterium
AATTCAAACTGGGCCAAGCGATACAATGGTTCTGCGTAGTCAGGCTGAATGGCATGTGCCTTTTCCAAGGCTTTTTTGCATTGCTCAGATTTGTTCAGTCTGAAATAAACATCCGAAATGGTGAGGTAATAGGTAGCCTTTGTGCTATCAATAAGCAGGGCTCGACCAACATCCGCTAACGCGAAATTGACCTCGTTAACTTCTAGAAAAACTTTGGCACGCTCGTTCAACAGGTTAGCGCTATTCGGGGATTTATCTAATAGCTTGGTCAAACTGTCTAAACGCGCCATCTGTGGCGTTTCCTCCACAGTGGTTTCCACTTCTGTATCCTTTGGTGCTTTAGTTACGCAACCAATAAACCCAAGGAACAAAAGCCCCATGACTATCCCAGACCTACTCATTCAGCGACAGCCAAGCCTCCGTTTGTAATTGCGTCTTTAATCTTGCCTTCCAATTCTTCCATCAATTCGGGATTATCGAGCAAAAGATCTTTCACGGCATCGCGTCCTTGTCCCAAACGTGTTTCACCATAACTGAACCATGATCCACTTTTCTTCACAATTCCTACATCAACACCAAGGTCAATAATTTCACCCACCTTAGAAACTCCTTGACCGTACATGATATCAAACTCAGCCTTACGGAACGGTGGTGCCACTTTATTCTTCACGACTTTCACGCGGGCTCGGTTTCCACTCACATCTTCGCCAGCCTTAATCTGACCAACTCTACGAATATCCAATCGTACAGAAGCGTAGAATTTAAGTGCATTTCCTCCTGTAGTCGTTTCAGGATTTCCAAACATCACTCCAATCTTCTCCCTCAATTGGTTAATGAAGATGCATACACATCCTGTTTTGCTGATGGTTCCTGTGAGCTTACGCAATGCTTGGGACATCAAACGTGCTTGCAGACCCATCTTGCTATCTCCCATTTCGCCTTCAATTTCAGCGCGCGGTGTAAGCGCGGCCACCGAGTCGATAACGATAATATCGATCGCTCCCGAACGAATGAGGTTCTCGGCAATTTCCAACGCTTGCTCGCCATTGTCTGGCTGAGAAATAAGAAGGTTGTCAATATCAACACCCAATTTGGCTGCGTAGAAACGGTCAAACGCATGCTCCGCATCAATGAAAGCTGCAATGCCGCCTTTCTTCTGTGCTTCTGCGATGGCGTGAATGGCCAACGTTGTCTTACCTGATGATTCTGGACCATAAATCTCGATGATACGTCCTTTCGGATAGCCACCAATTCCCAACGCCACATCCAAGCCAATTGAACCAGATGGAATCACTTCCACATCTTCCACTGCCGTGTCTCCCATTCGCATAATTGACCCTTTTCCATGTGCTTTTTCAAGCTTATCCATGGTCATTTGGAGTGCCTTTAATTTTTCTGCTTTTTCGTCTTTAGCCATAATTTCTGTTCTTAATATAGGTTCGTTTTTATTCGCCCAGTTCTGCCAAGATCTGCGCTGTGTGGTCTTTTGTTTTCACTTTTAATATCACCTTTTCCAATACACCATCCTTTCCAATAATGAATGTGGTTCGGTGAATGCCATCATATTCCTTTCCCATGAATTTCTTCCATCCCCAAACGCCATAAGCTTTAATGATTTCCAATTCCGTATCAGCCAATAGTGTGTAAGGTAAATTGTATTTCTCAACAAATTTCTGATGGCGCGCTTCGCTATCAGCAGAAACCCCAATCACCTCAAACCCTAGCTTTTGCAATTCACTGTAATTCTCTCCAAGATTACATGCTTCTGCCGTGCATCCTGGCGTCATGTCCTTTGGATAGAAGAACAAAATCACGCGTTTGCCTTTCAAATCAGACAGGGAAACCGTGTTCCCATTCTGGTCTTTCCCAGAAAATGCTGGTGCCTCATCTCCTTCCTTTAACGTTACAATACTCATCTTCTTCCCTATTCGCTGGTCGCTTATCACTATTCACTTATTGACAAAGTAACGATGTTTAAGTTCAAAAACCGACTGTTTCACTACCAAGTTTTCCACTTAGATTGCAAGTCTAAGGAGATAGAACGTAATGTATTTACGTAGCAACTGTTTCTGACGAGAATCAGAAATAACAATAAACTCTAATTTCATGTTCAGATTTGGAACCATGAAAAAACTAATTCTTCTCACACTCATTCCTTTGTTTGTACAGGGTCAGCAAGACCCGCAGTTCACCTTCAATAATGATTACAACTCGTATTCAAACCCATCTTTTATGGTGAATGATTACAAATTGAATGTCACGGCCCAACATCGGCAACAATGGGTTGGTTTTAAAGGAAGACCGATAACGACATTGGTAAACGCTTCTTATCGTGTGGATAAAGCGTGGAGTGCATTCGGAGTTTCTGTTCTCTGGGATATGTTGGGAGCGCAACATTCAGGTGGAGCAACGCTCAATTATGCTTTTGATGGAAAAATTGGCGAGCACCATATCGTTCCAGGAATTCAGATGGGATTACTTTACAACACATTGGACGGCTCCAAGCTTGATCCAATCCAAGAGAACGATCCAAATATTGTCAGTTCAAAAAGCAATGGAATAGGATTTGACCTTGGTCTGAGCTTAGCTTATATGCATAAAGGACTTGCAATTGGCTTCAGCGGAACTCACATAACTGCACCAACACTTAAATTTGAAGAAGGAGGCACGTTATCCGAATATACCGTAGCGCGACATTTCTATGGCTATGCCAGTTATGAAGCTTTATTAGGAACACACTTCCGTTTGAAGCCTATTTCTTTCGCAAAAACAGATGGTGCCTCCACACAATTTGACCAGTTTTTGTGGTTCGGCACGCGAAATCTGAACAAGTATTTTGATGGCGTGAGCCTAGGCTTAGGTTATCGAATTGATGATGCCGTAGCTACAGCCATCGAATTCAAATTGAAATGGTTTACACTTGGATATTCCTACGACATCACCACTTCTGGAATCAACAACTACTCAAGTGGAAGCCATGAAATGTACCTGCGCGTTCATCTATTTAATAAGTCTGAAGGACTGGCGGCTTTGAAAGCTGAAGATTAGCTGACTACCCGAAATTCTTCTGATAATACTTACACCACTCCTTCAGTCCGCACTCCCCACATTTGGGCTTACGTGCTAAACAAGTGTAGCGACCATGCAGAATAAGCCAATGATGTGCCGTGGCAATATGTTCGTTAGGTATAAACTTAACCAGTTGTTGCTCCGCGGCCAAGGGTGTTTTGGCATTAGTTGTCAAGCCCAACCGTTCTGAGACTCTGAACACATGCGTATCAACCGCCATGGCGGGCTTATCGTAGACCACGGAGGCAATCACGTTTGCGGTCTTCCGTCCCACACCGGGCATAAGCTGTAGTTCCTTTATGTCTGATGGAACCACATTCTTGAAATCCTCCACCAGCATTTTAGCCATGCCCACCAAATGCTTCGCCTTATTGTTTGGGTAACTAATACTGCGGATGTATTGGAACACTTCATCCGAAGAAGCCGCGGCCAATGACTCTGCTTCTGGGAAGCGTTCAAAGAGTGCAGGCGTTACCATATTCACCCGTTTATCCGTGCATTGGGCAGAAAGAATGACAGACACCAGCAGCTCATAGGGATTACCATAAACCAACTCTGTTTCGGCAACTGGCATATATTTTTGAAAGTAAGCAATGACCTTTTCGTATCGATCCTTTTTTGTCATGACCGTAAATGTAAACCTCATTGAGAGGATGGAGGGCGATGCAATCTCTAAGACGGATTGCCACGAAATTTCGAAAGGAAATTTCTCGCAATGACGCTATCCTAAAAGATACTCCTCAACCGTCCTGTCAGTGTAAAGAATCAGCACCTTTTCGATAGTCTTTCTGTTGTCCGTTTTAGGGGTGATTTTTAGCTGATTTTCAGATGTTAAAACTGACGCTTTTTCACCCTCATTTTCACCCTTCAAAAGCCAGTCGGAAGAGACATTTTCAAAGGCTTCCAAAACCTTAAGAATGAAATCTAAACTTGGCTTATTTCTACCCGATAAAATGTGACTTATAGCACTCCGCTGCACCCCGATTTTATCCGCCATCTGCGCGGCCGAAAGACCATTGTCTTCCATGATTTTTATGACTCGCTCGGTGATTGCTTCCATCGCGTTACAAATGTAAACCATCTACAGCAAACACCTGCACTCGATCGAAATTTTTGAACTGAATTAAAAATGAATAATTATGAATTAATAATTCAGATAAGTAGTTCTAATTCATTGAATATCAATGCAAAATAAATTAACTGATTACGATTGTAAATTATAGAAGCAAAATGAAGAATTTACAACCGTAAACTGGTTACAATCGTCACAAAAAGGAGTTAATCCAGTGTGACTTCGCCCTGAGAAATAGGGAATACACGAACGTCTTTTTCGTCCTTTAGAAGCTCTGCCACACGAGCCGGATGTGTGTCGGTAATAAAGATTTGTCCGAAGGCTTTTTGACTGACCAATTTGAGCAACTGCCCTACCCTATCGTCATCCAGTTTATCGAAGATATCATCGAGCAAAAGCAGGGGTGTAATTCCCGACTTTTCATGCATCACTTTGAACTGCGCCAACTTGAGTGCAACAAGGGCCGATTTCTGCTGTCCCTGCGACCCAAATTTCTTCAACTGAAAACCGTTCACAGACAGTCCCAAATCATCTTTATGAATGCCAATTGTGGTGTAGGTAGCCGCCCGATCTTGAGCCAGATTTTCTTTGAGCAAGGCAAACATTTCGCCATTGCTCAGTTGGCTCTCATACTCCAACCCTATTTCTTCTGCCGACCCCGAAATGGTTTTGTAAAAGGAGCTGAAGGCATCAATGAAATCAGCAAGGAATGCTTTACGCCTTTCGTGTATTAATTGTCCGCGCTGCGAAAGTTGGACGTCCCACATTTCGAGTGACTCGGCCTGAAAGGTGCGGTTCTCCCGAAAGTACTTCAGCAGTGCATTCCGCTGGAGCAAAGCCTTATTATATTGTATCAGGTTTTCGAGGTACTCGCGATCAAGCTGCGATATGACACCATCGAGGAACTTACGCCTGAGGTCGCTGCCTCCATTGATAATGTCTGCGTCTGTTGGGGCTATGATAACCGAAGGAAACAAGCCCACATGGTCAATTAGTCTAGCATAGTCCTTTTTATTGCGTTTGAACTGTTTCTTGCCATCGCGTTTGAGTGCGCAATGAACTTTTTCTTCCTCAGCATCCTTATCGAATGTTCCGCTGACGACCATGAAAGGTTGTTCGCGCTTGATGTTTTGACTGTCGATTGAGTTGAGAAAACTCTTGCACATACTTAAATAATGCACAGCATCGAGCACGGTGGTTTTTCCCGAACCGTTGTTTCCCACAAAGCAGTTGAACTTCTTTCCGAGTTCCATATCGGTTCCCGAAATGTTCTTGAAGTTGACTAGAGAAAGCTGTTTAAGGTACATTTGCTGCGTAAGAACGCAAATGTAAAGAATAGGAAAGGCCGCATGGGATTTTAGGCTTTCGGGTTCTCGTGATATTTGCTGCGAGTTGCGTAAGGGTAGAAAGCTGCATCCGTTTTTTCTTTTGGTACAAAAGATACAGCCAACGACCCGCCCCCGATTTTTTCATCGGGGTCACGCCAAAAAAACATTATATCGGATGTTTGGTTTCTGAATGAGAAAACATACATTTGCACTCCCAAATTTTTTGAGTTAGAAAAATGGCTAAGAGAGGAGATAGAATTCAGGTTATTCTAGAGTGCACAGAGCACAAGGACAGTGGAATGGCTGGAACTTCACGGTACATAACCAAGAAGAACCGAAAAAACACGCCTGACCGCATTGAATTAAAAAAATACAACCCAATCTTGAAAAAGATGACGGTTCACAAAGAGATTAAATAACTGAGACATGGCTAAGAAGACGGTTGCAACCCTGAAAACAGGTTCTGGTAAAGACTTTACCAAGGTTATTAAAATGGTGAAGTCGCCTAAGTCTGGCGAATACGCCTTTAAAGAGGAAGTCGTTCACAACGATCACGTTAAGGACTTTTTCGCACAAAAAGACTAATACGTTTTGGTATTGATATTGAAGGCTTCTCTCTTTTCAGGGAGAAGCCTTTTTTTTATGAGTTAAAAAATGACGAACAACGGGAACCTTCCTTAGTTGCTATTTTTAATTCTTGATTATTCATTTCTAATTAAAAGAAGTTGGGATTATTTGGATTCTTCTCAAAGGACAAAAAGGAAAAACTCGATCAGGGTCTGGAGAAAACGCGCGATGGTGTTTTTTCGAAGCTGACTAAGGCTGTAATTGGGAAATCTACGGTTGACGAAGAGGTTCTCGATAATTTGGAAGAGGTTTTGGTTACTTCTGACGTAGGTGTTGAAACTACTTTGAAAATTATTAAACGCATTGAGGCTAGAGTTTCGGAAGATAAATACATTGGAACAGACCAGCTAAACAAGATGCTTCGCGAAGAAATTGTGAAGCTTCTGAAAGAGAATAACAGTGGCGATGTTGATGGATTTCCGATTCCAGAGACAAAGAAGCCGTACGTGATTATGGTGGTTGGCGTGAATGGCGTTGGAAAAACTACAACCATCGGAAAATTAGCACATCAACTAAAAGCCTCAGGTAAGAATGTTATTTTAGGTGCGGCTGATACTTTTCGTGCTGCTGCTGTTGACCAATTAATTATTTGGGGACAACGGGTTGGTGTACCTGTAATTAATCAGGGAATGAATGCTGATCCTGCCTCCGTGGCTTTTGATACGCTTGAGTCTGCGGTTGCGAAAGGTGCTGATGTAGCTATTATTGACACGGCCGGTCGTTTGCACAATAAGGTGAACCTAATGAACGAGCTGACGAAGATTCGTAGAGTTATGGATAAGATTGTCCCCGGTGCTCCTCACGAGATTCTGTTGGTTTTGGATGCTTCCACAGGACAGAATGCGATTGAACAGGCCACCCAGTTTGTGAAAGCAACGGAGGTGAATGCTTTAGCTCTGACCAAATTGGATGGAACAGCGAAAGGTGGGGTTGTAATCGGCATCTCAGATCAGTTCAAGATTCCGGTAAAGTATATTGGTGTTGGTGAAGGGATGGAAGACCTGCAGGTTTTTAATCGCGAAACATTCGTTGATTCACTTTTCCTGAACAAATAAGCGGTGAAAGCACGTACTCTCAAAAAAAACAAAATCAACGTCATCACGTTGGGCTGTTCCAAAAACATCTACGATAGTGAGGTGCTGATGGGGCAATTGCAAGCAAATAACCTGGATGCTACTCACGAAAGCAAGAAGGACGATGCCAACATCGTTGTAATTAACACCTGTGGTTTTATAGATAACGCCAAGCAGGAAAGTATTGATACCATTCTCCGATTTGCACAGGCAAAACATAACGGACTGGTGGAGAAATTGTTTGTTACGGGATGTCTTTCAGAACGCTACAAGCCAGATCTGGAGAAGGAGATCCCCAACGTGGACCAATACTTTGGCACCCGCGACCTTCCACGATTACTAAAGGTCTTAGGTGCCGACTACAAGCACGAACTGGTGGGCGAACGCCTGCTGACCACACCTTCGCATTATGCCTATTTCAAGATCTCGGAAGGTTGCGATAGACCATGTTCTTTCTGTGCCATTCCACTGATGCGTGGCAAGCACATCTCCACTCCTATTGAGGAATTAGTGGAATCTGCCAAGAAACTCGCTGCTAAAGGCGTGAAGGAGTTGATGGTCATTGCACAGGATTCGACCTATTACGGATTGGATATTTATGGCAAACGTAGATTAGCCGATTTACTAACGGAGCTTTGCAAAGTGGAAGGAATTGAGTGGATTCGATTGCACTATGCTTTTCCTACCGGATTTCCGGAAGACGTATTGGAAGTGATGGCAAACGAACCAAAGATTTGTAATTACTTGGATATGCCGTTGCAGCATATTGCCGATCCTGTTCTTAAATCGATGCGTAGAGGAACTAGCAAGGAGAAGACCACCAAATTACTGAATCAGATTAAAGAACGTGTTCCGGGCATCGCTTTGCGAACAACTTTGATTGTTGGTTATCCAGGAGAAACAGAGGCTGATTTCAGCGTGCTATTAGATTGGGTAAAAGAAATGCGCTTCGAGCGATTGGGCGTTTTTACTTATTCTCACGAAGAAAACACGCATGCTTATGCGCTGGAGGATGATGTTCCAGAAGAGGAAAAACAAAGGCGTGCCGAATTGGTTATGGAAGTACAACAAGATATTTCGCTAGAAAAAAACCAAGAATTAATCGGCAAGAAATTGAAAGTTCTCATTGACCGCAAGGAGGATGGCAATTACGTTGGAAGAACAGAATTCGATTCTGTTGAGGTTGATAATGAAGTGTTGATTCCAGTTAGTGAAAACTACCTCAGGATTGGTGATTTCACAACTGTGGAGATTACGGATGCAGAACATTTCGATCTCTTCGGTAAAGTTGTTTAGGAAACATGTATTTGACCACAAAAACACAGAATTTACTGAGGTTTTCACCGAGAAAAAACTGTTTCTGTCCCAATTCTGAGAATATCTCAGCCTCTGTAGCTGATTTATGCTTTAGCATTCGTTTTTGATGAATATTTCAACCATTTCTCTCGAACATACAGGCAGATTCAATCGCCTAATTCTCGATTATGTAAATGGTGAAGAGAATGTCAAGGAATTTTACAGCTTAGCTCACGCCAAGGAGAATTACAAACGGCAGATTGAATCGCGGAAACAATTTCCAATTAATCGCAACTTGCTAACCGATTCACTTCTGAAGCAATATCAAACGATTGGCGGTGCCAAATTCTCAGTACTAAGCAATATCGAATCTCTGCGAAAAGAGAACACCTACACAATAACCACAGGTCACCAGCTTAATATCTTCACGGGGCCGCTGTATTTCATTTACAAGATTCTGCACACCATTAAGTTGACAGAACAGCTTCGCGAAACGCATCCAGAAAACGATTTCGTTCCAATTTACTGGATGAATTCGGAGGACCACGACCTTGAAGAAGTTGGCCAGTTCAACCTTTTTGGTAAGAAATATACTTGGCAAACGGAACAAACCGGTGCGACTGGGAGAATGAAATCTGAGAGTCTAACCGAGTTTTGTTCTCAATTAGACGAGGTTTTTTCCAATAATTACGAAACTCGAAATATGATTTCCATCTTTCGAAAAGCATATAAAGAATTCGGAAATCTCGCAACAGCCACTCGCTATTTTGCCAATGAAATGTTTGGACAACATGGTTTAGTTGTCATTGATAGTGATGATGCGTCCCTCAAAAATTCGTTCGTTGAATTCTTTAAAACCGACATTTTTGATAGCAAGCCATATAAATTGGTGCATGAAACCAATCAACGGTTGGAATCTGCGGGATACCACGTTCAAGTAAATCCAAGACAGATAAACTGTTTTTACCTCGTTGATGGAATTAGAAATCGAATTGTAGAGACTGAAAAAGGATTTCGAGTTTTTCAAACAGATATTCGCTTCACAGCATCTGAATTGATTGCCGAATTAGAAAAAAATCCAGATCGATTTAGTCCAAATGTGGTTCTTCGTCCGTTGTTTCAAGAGTTCATCTTGCCCAATTTAACCTATGTTGGCGGTGCTGGCGAATTAGCTTATTGGCTTCAGTACAAGCATTATTTCAAAGAGATGGGAGTTAGTTTTCCTCTACTTTCTCTCCGAAATCATTTCTTATTAATTGACAGTCAAACAGCAAACAAAATGGACGACCTAAATCTTCATGCAGAAGATATGTTTCATTCGGTTGACGACCTTATAAAAGGGCATGTTTTAGAGGTCTCTGATGCTAACATATCTCTAGATGTTGAACTTAGCTTGCTAGCGCAACTATACAGCGGTTTAAAGATAAAAGCAACCGACATCGATGGGTCTTTGGTTGCTTCGATTGAAGCAGAACAAGCTCGTGTTCAGAAAGCGATAGAACAGTGGGGAAGCCGATTTTCTCGATCGCTAAAAAAGAACAATGAGGTTTCTGTTAACCGAATAGATAAAATATACCGGAAATTATTCCCTAATGGATACTTGCAGGAACGGCACGATAACTTCCTTGAGTTCTATGCCAAATATGGGCAACAGTTTTTTAGGGACATTCATTCGGCAACCGAGCCTTTTGCTACCGAACTAAGGACGCTACGGTTTAGAAAATCTTAGGCGTACTCTTTGGCCCGTGCCAGTTGTAACAATTACGAGCACGCTTCTTAGCATACCTCGATTTGGTACCAAAATTCGCTCGCGTAAATTCAATAATTAACGCTATTTCGTGACTGCCAGAAGTTGAGCCTGCCAGTTTTGATAGCGTTAAGTCATAGCTATATCCAATCTGATACATGAATTTCTTGCTTCTAGTCATGCCTCTCATTCCTATATTGAACATGATGGCATCTGTATTATTCGCTTCAAACTTGAACTCATTTCGATACCAAACACCAATCATCACGGGAGCTCGGAGCGCATACATCCCCACATTTAAAGTGGAAAGAGTACGCTGGTGTTCGTACATGATATTTGGCGACAGGTAGGTTGGATTTTTACTTCTAACCTTTGACAAGGAAACAAGCATACTATAGTGAGCCAAAAGCCTAATTGGCAGCTTCTCTGTCCTTCCTAAAAGTGATTCGTTTGGCTGAGTGATATGGTGCGCTGCAAATCCTACTGTATTTGCAATCACTTTCTTGCTTTTAACTCGTGATCCAGCTCCGGGAGTGATATTGAAACGCGCCAAAATACCTGCATTAAAATCCGGCATTTCTACTTTCAACTTGTCTGGTTGCTGTGCGTTCGAAGGATTAATGTTTCCGTAAATCGGGTGCAATTGATCCGAAAAAACAAACGCATCCCAATCCTTAATCTCCTTACTCATGTAGGCGGCATCAATTCCAAAATGAAGGTCAAAATTTCTAGGAATAACAATCAATCGATAGGAATACATAAAACTATATCTCGCAGTCTGCAGCCTTCCTTCTCCCTCATTTCCAACTGCCGCCAAAAAGCCAATTCCGCCAAAAATGTTTGGATCACCAATATCCACTCCTCCAGAAAAGGTAGAGAAATCACCGGGCACGGCCGTCCAAAGGTTTCGATAGTTGAAGTTGAATCTCAAACCTAAATCCACTCCAGCATATGCCGGATTGATGTAGGTTCTATTGGCATAGAATTGCGTAAAAGTAGGATCCTGAGCAAAAGCTTCAGACATCCCAATTATACCAATAACAACCGCAAAAAATATTTTTCGCATCATACTCAACTAAGTCTTGATCGTTGGGCTTATACTACCAGATTCAGTTTTCGTTACAAAAATCTGCTTCTCATTCCACTCAACCTCTATCAACACTAAAACATGAACAAATTTTTTGTTGCCTTACGCTTACACCATTTCCTTGAATTACTTTCGAATCCGTGATTAGAAACATTTTCCATTACTTCTTTCTGGCAATCCTAGTAGGAGGATGCTCCAAAATTGACGATACAGAGAAACCTATTGTTATTATAAATTCGCCACTTGCAGGGGATGCAATTACCACCAATTCTGGATTGCATTTAATGGCAACGCTAACCGATAACACGGGACTTCTTCAATACAAAATTGTCATAACTGGAATTGACTCTCTTAACGATGTTGCCGCGGATTCAACGTTTTCCATTACACTAATCAATGGAATCTCTGAAAAACCAGAAGAATTCATACTTGATTACGTGGTTTCGCTCAATGAAAGTACGTTTAATGGTCATTATCAATTAACGCTTTCTTGTGTCGATGTAGAAGGAAATGAAGCCTTACGCGATACAGTACTATTTCAGATTAAAAACAGCACCGATAATGTGCCGCCAGTAATTGACGTTGCCAGCCTAGTCATAAACGACACGCTGGGATTCGGAATGGGTTTTGCCCTTTCTGGCATGGTAACAGACGAACGCTCACTCATCTATTCCGACATTTTCATTGGTCGTTCAAACTTCTCCGATACAATTCGGTATACCGATTTTCCGTGGATTAGCAACAATACTGTTGATTACACCACCAACTTTTCATGGTTCCATCAAGTTGATAGCACTTGGAGCCAAGGAACCTACCACGTTTATTACACCGCTTGGGACAATTATTCTGGCGTTTCGCATACTATTCCATTTTACGTTAAGTATTGAATTTCTATGATTGAGGAGAAGAAAAGAACCTTTGTTTTTGATTTTGACAGCACGCTTACTCAAGTTGAAGCATTTGAAGAGCTAGCCGAAGTCTCATTAAAAGGCGACCCAAAAAGAAAAGAGAAGATTGCTCAAATTGCCAAAATCACCGACCAAGGTGTAGATGGAGATATCACCTTCACGCAATCGTTAGAAATGCGGTTGAAAATTCTTCAGGCGCATAAAAATCATTTAGATACTCTGGTCAAGAGGTTGAGTAAAAAAATCTCCCCTTCCATTTCGCGAAACAAAGATTTTTTCAAACAGTTTTCAGATGATATTTATATCCTTTCGTGTGGTTTCAAGGAATTTATTGACCCCATTATGACAAAATATAACGTCCCATCAGACCGAATTTTCGCCAACACGTTTGAATACGATGCAAACGGCTTCATAACTGGATTTGATCGCGATAACGACCTCTCTAAACCAGATGGTAAGATTGACCAATTAAAGAAAATGGCTCTTCCGGGTGAGATTCACATGATTGGCGATGGTTTCTCCGATTACCAAACAAGAGCTGCTGGAATTGCCGACAAATTTTACGCCTTTACCGAAAACGTTGCAAGAACAAACATCTTGGATAAGGCCGATCATATTGCCCCAACTTTTGACGAATACCTCTTTAAAGAACACCTTCCTATGGCCATTTCTTATCCAAAAAACAGAATAAAAGTATTGTTACTTGAAGGAATTCATGAAGATGCAGTTGCTCAATTAAAGACTGAAGGCTATCAAGTTGAATTACTAGCTGGTAGCCTGTCTGAATATGAATTGTGCGAAGCTGTTAAAGGAAAGCACCTTATTGGTATCCGCTCCAAAACTCAGATTACGAAAAAAGTTGTTGATTCTGCTGATCGTTTGTTAGCAATAGGCGCGTTTTGTATTGGCACCAACCAGATAGACTTACAAGCATGTATGCTCAAAGGTGTAAGTGTGTTTAATGCACCATTCAGCAATACAAGAAGTGTGGTAGAAATGGTAATTGGCGAAATGATTATGCTCATGCGAGGAACCCACCAAAAAAGCATGGCCATGCACCGTGGGGTGTGGGACAAATCTGCCAAGGGAAGTTTTGAAATTAGAGGAAAGAAGCTCGGAATTGTAGGTTACGGAAACATTGGTTCGCAGCTGAGTGTGTTGGCTGAAGCATTGGGAATGCAAGTTATTTACTTCGATACGGGAGATAAACTTGCTCTTGGAAATGCTCAGAAAATGAATAGCCTCAAAGACCTGATGAAAAAAGCCGATGTGGTTTCGCTTCATGTAGATGGAAACCCAAACAACGAAGGCATTATTGGAAAAAAGGAGTTGGGATGGATGAAGGACGGAGCTGTTCTTCTCAACCTCGCTAGAGGAAAAGTGGTTGACCTGAATGCATTAAAAGCTGCTTTGGAATCAGGTAAGCTCCGTGGAGCCGCCATTGACGTTTTTCCAAGTGAACCAAAATCAAATGATGAATCGTTTGAATGTCCGTTCACTGGAATGGACAACGTTATTCTTACGCCACATATTGGTGGAAGTACGATTGAAGCACAGAAAAACATTGCGGCCTATGTGCCAGACGCGTTGGTCAACTACGTTAATACCGGAGATAGCTTTTCGAGCGTAAATCTTCCTGGTGTTCGTGTTCCTGAAATTCAAGGTGCGCACCGTTTGCTTCACATTCACACGAATATTCCAGGCATCATGGCCCGTATAAACAACATTTTCTCGCGTTTCAACATAAACGTAGTTGGACAGTACCTTAAAACCAATCAAGAAATCGGTTATTTGGTAACAGACATCGACAAAGAATACAACTCAGACGTGGTAGAAGAACTCCGAAAAATCGACCATACCATCAAATTGAGAGTACTTTACTGATTTTCCTTAATGATTGTTTGCTTTCCTACCCTGTCACGTTTGTCAGGTTGAGGAACGAAGCATCTCTGAGATTTCTTGCTTAGTCGGAATGACAAAAGCAATTGATTGTGCAATCTGATTGCTGTTAGTCTATTCTCCTATTTTTTATTGATTACCAGCGCTCCAATAACGCCCGGAACCCAACCTAAGCAGGTAAGAATAAACGTGATGAGGATAGAACCACAACCCTTATCGTAAACGGCAAGTGGCGGGAAGATGATACAGAGTATGACGCGACCTAAAGACATGAAGCTAAGTTAAGCTTCCAGTTCTTTTTTCAAAGCGGCCATTTTAATGGCAGTAATCGCAGCTTCGTCTCCCTTATTGCCATGTGCACCGCCAGCACGGTCAAGTGCCTGCTGCATTGTATTTAGAGTGAGTACGCCAAAAATGACCGAAACGTTGTAATTCATATTGAGGTCGGTGATGCCTTTGGCAACCGCATCGCAGATAAAATCGAAGTGCTTCGTCTCACCTTGAATCACCACACCAATGCAAATAATGGCATCGAACTCTTTACGCTCAGCCATTAGCTGCGCGCCAAGTGTCAATTCAAAACTTCCAGGAACGTTGCGTCTGACGATATCGCTTTCAGCAGCACCAAACTTCAGTAGTGTATCTTTTGCACCTAGCGAAAGTGCCTCTGTGATTTCGGTATTCCACTCGCTTACCACAATTGCGAAACGCATTCCTTCAGCAGAAGGAACGGAATTCGCATCATAAGAAGATAGGTTTTTGAGAGCCGAAGCCAAAACTAGTTGAGATTTGCTTCTGCGCGAGCAATGTACTTTTCTGCATTCCTACCCTCGTTGGTAGTAGGATATTTCTCCTTTAACTGCATGTAGTAGTCAATTGCCTTGTCAAACTTCCCTTCTTTTTCAGCTGCAAAACCAGCTTTTTGGAGGTAGATTGGAGACGTAAAATCGTTTTCACTTTCTGAAACTGCTTTCTCGTAATAGCTCAGCGCTTCAGCAACGTTCTCTAATTCCATGTAAGCATCGCCAGTAGCACCTAGAGCAACAGCTCCTAGCATTTCGCCAGAGCCATCAAAATCTCCCAATTCCTCGATAGCTTCTTCAAATGCACCAGTTCTCAAATAGCAGATTCCAGCATAATAATGCGCAAGATTTCCAGCAGAAGTGCTACCATATTCGCTTGCTACATCAAGGAATCCAAGGTAGTTTCCATCACCATTCAACGCTAAGCTAAAACTATCTTTTTGAAAGTATTGCTCAGCCATAAACATTTGTCCATGCGCCTCTTGCTCTAACGGCTCTAAATAAACACGGTTATAGGCATAAAACGCCACAATCACGGCTATTAAGCCCCCTACAACCCCAATGATTACATTCTGATTTTCGTGGATAAAGTCCTCCGTTTTGGAGTAAACTTGTTCAACATCAACGATTACTTCGTCCTTTTCAGCTTCAACTTTCTTCTTAGCCATGTACTAATTTTTCGAAGCGCAAAAATAGGATTAATTTGATTCGAGAAACGTGCTTAATTCATGGTGCGAATCGCCTTAGAAAGATGGACATGGAAAGGCCACAGATGCACTGATGAACACGGATTTTTCACAGATTAAAGAGAATGTCATCCGTGAAATCAGTGAAAATCCGTGCATCAGTGGCTAAAAAAATGTCTTTTTCAAAGACTCAATTACCCTAGTCAAATTCAACACGAAACTCCGCTATCTTACTTCTTTTTCTTCGCGTTGTTCACACTCTTACTGCCACGCGTACGCGGTTTCTTATACTTCTTCGCAATCGTCTGACGGTAAGAACCACCCTGATTGGTCTTCAAGTTCTTTTCCTTCTTTTCATGAAAAGCACCTCCACCTTCGTCTCGTTTAAAATTACGATGAGGGTTTTTCGTGTCTTTTGGCCGTTCGCGTTCACTCGGAAGCAACTGTTCAGAAACCTCCACATCATCTGGAAAATCCATCTCAGGAACTTCCATATCCATCAGCATTTCAATAGCAATTTTGGCTTCCGTTTCGGCTTCTGTAAAGAACAAAATCGAGTTTCCCTCCTGCTCTGCCCTACCCGACCTACCAATACGGTGCATGTAGTTTTCGGGGAAGTTGGGCACATCAAAATTGATGACATGAGAAATCATGTCCAAGTCCATTCCGCGCGCCATTACATCTGTGGCAATCAGAATGCGCTGCTTGCCAGCATTGAACTGCTCGATGGAACGAATACGGTAATTCTGCGATTTATTGGAATGGATAACGCCCATTTCTCTTCCGTAGGTTTCTTCCAACGCCAGAAACAAGCGGTCGGCAATTTTCTTGCTTGGCACAAACACCAGCACTTTCGTATATACATCCTTGTTGCGAAGCAAATACGTTAGCAAATTCACCTTGGTGAAGAAATTCGGAACCGCGTAACTAATCTGCGATATGTTGTCGAGTGGCGTTCCGCTTACCGCGATGGAGATACGTTCGGGCTTGATAAAATTCTCGTCAATCAGCTCGGAAACCTCATCCGTCATGGTGGCCGAAAACATGATATTCTGCCGTTTCTCAGGCAGCAACTCAAAGATGTTGTTAATCTGAAATCGGAATCCGAGGTCGAGCATCACATCTACCTCATCAATCACCAATTTCTTAATGGCCTTGAGGTTGGCAGCACGCGCCACCGCCAAATCGTACAACCTACCGGGCGTGGCAACAAGAATATCGCAGCCATCGCCTAGATGCCCAGCTTGGGTGTTGATGTTGGTTCCTCCATAAATTCCGAGCACGCGCATACTCAAATACGAACCATACTTCTCTATCTGCTCCACCACTTGCAGCACCAATTCGCGCGTTGGAACCAGTATCAACACAGTCGGATTCAGTTGCTTGGTAAACTTCCATTGGTTCAGGATTGGCAAGGCATAAGCCAACGTCTTTCCCGTTCCGGTTTGGGCAATTCCAACCACGTTTTTCCCCGACATAATAATAGGGAACGCCATTTCCTGAATGGGCGTTGGATGCTCAAAACCGAGTTCATCGATTCCAAGGCGCAATTGCTTGTTCAGGTTTAATTCGTCAAATGATTCCATGGGTGACTTTAGGCCGCAAAGCTAACGCTATTCAAAATGAACGGCCGAAAAACGTTACATCAAGATTTGATTCGATTATTCGACCACCACATATTTCTCTCTACACGCCTCAATACACGGATAACTAACAATGAGGTTGGCGCCAGCAATCTCGTAGGTCATTACAAAGGCAGAAACACCGCAGTTGTCGGGTGTTATGGATAGTTCCGTTTCAGAATAGGTACCAGCAGAACCCGTTCCTGTTTCGGTACTCATCTGGCACAAGTTGGCATTAGAAGTCACTGTTCCGTCTGCAAAAAAGGAGATGGTCTTGTCGCTGGTTACGGGCTGAAGTTAATTTCAATGTGCGACTTGAAGATGGGTTTGTTAAAGTGGTGTGACCTTAAAAGAATCGTAATTCGAAACCCATTTCGATTAATTGGAATTTACCTCAACCTATCTGCCGACCGCACCAACGCCTCATCCTTCTTTATTCCTCTAATAGCAAAGAAATAAAGCACCACGTTCACCAGCAGAATCGCCAAACTTGGGCTATAAGCAACCGAATCCGATTCGGCCAAAACACCCATTTTATCAGCATAAAAGAAAATCAGACCACCAGCAACCAACTGAACCAAGAGCGCACCCTGCACCAGCTTAATCTGAAACTTGCGGTTCTTGTATTGCATAATGCCATAAATGGTCAGAAACAAACCTAGCATAATGGCACCAGCAATGGCAAACGAGCTCATGGCCGTTTCCAATCCACCCTCCTTCAATAAACTGACCGAAATAGCCGTCAGTTCATAATCACCAACACTAGCCAACGTCAGCTTCAGAAACACCAAAAGCATAGAAAGAATGGCCGCAATTGCCAAATAAACAGTTTGAATACGTTGAATCATCTTGAATCTAATTTGTGCCGCAAAGGAAACGAATACCTACAAACTTGAAAAACAAAAGACCGATAGGACATAATTAACGCTTCAACAAATTTTCAACATAAAGTTTCACTATTAGATTTATGTGTATTATTGCCGAGCAATCATTTCCAATTCGTTCTGAATCGCGGAAATTGAATCAATCCAGATTATTATCAATACAGGCGAAAGCCAATCTGTTTAAGAAACATACCAACTTCACAAGTTTATTTTATTGATGTACGAGAAAGAAGACCTATCCAACATGCTGGTGGCAGAATTACGCACCATTGCAGAGAAGTTGAATGTGGACAATGCCGAAAGCCTGCGTAAAACGGATCTCGTTTCGGCCATTGTTGACAAGAGCGCAGCTCCAAAACCTTCAGAGAGCGAGGACAAACCAAAGCGGAAACGAGCCCGCGTTGAAAAAGGCGCAGACCTTTTTGCCAATGACGAGAAATACGAAAAGGCAGTAGGACAAAAGCCATCGGATGAATTGGATGCAGCTCCTGCCCCAAACAGTTCAAACAATCAAAAACGAGAATCAAACACACAGCGGCCACCACGTGAACCGCGTGAGCAAAGGGCTCCAAAGACAGAAGGAGAATCTAACGATTCTAAAACCTCGGAAAACAATAATCGTGGTGAAAGAAATCAGCCACGTGAACCTCGCGAACCTCGCGAACCTCGTGAGCAAAGAGTTCCAAAGGCAGAAGGAGAATCCAACGATTCTAACAACTCAGAAAACAACGATCGTGGCGAAAAGAATCAGCCACGTGAGCCTCGCCAACCGCGCGAACCTCGGAATGACCGAAGCAACAACAACAACAACAACAACAACAACAATAATAATCGCAACGATCAAAAGCAGGCAGAACAGGATGCGTTCTTCAATTTTGATGGTGCCGTAGTTTCTGAAGGTGTGCTGGAAAGCATGCCTGATGGTTATGGTTTCCTCCGTTCTTCCGATTACAATTACCTCTCATCTCCGGATGATGTGTACGTATCTCAATCGCAGATCAAACTTTTTGGTCTAAAAACAGGAGATACGGTTCGTGGTGAGGTTCGCCCACCAAAACCAGGAGAGAAATACTTTCCGCTCTTGAGCGTAGAGAGAATTAATGGTCGCGACCCAAGTTATGTGCGTGACCGTGTTTCTTTTGAGCACCTCACTCCCCTATTTCCACAAGAAAAATTCAATCTAGCATCTGGTAATCGAGCAGATATTTCTGCTCGTGTTATGGATATGTTCACGCCTATTGGTAAAGGACAGCGTGGATTGATTGTGGCGCAGCCAAAAACAGGTAAAACGGTTCTTTTGAAGGAAGTGGCAAACGCCATTGCTGAGAACCATCCAGAGGTCTACATGATTATCCTTCTCATTGACGAACGTCCGGAAGAGGTAACAGACATGGCACGAAGCGTGAACGCGGAAGTAATCGCCTCAACTTTTGATGAGCCAGCTGATAAGCACGTGAAAATTGCCAATATCGTTCTTGATAAAGCCAAGAGATTGGTAGAATGCGGCCACGATGTGGTTATCCTATTGGATAGTATTACCCGATTGGCGCGAGCTTACAATACGGTTCAACCAGCTTCAGGAAAGATTCTTTCTGGTGGTGTTGATGCCAATGCGCTTCACAAACCAAAACGATTCTTTGGTGCGGCAAGAAAGATTGAAAAAGGCGGTTCGTTGACCATTTTGGCAACGGCACTTACTGAAACTGGTTCTAAAATGGACGAAGTAATCTTTGAAGAATTCAAAGGAACGGGCAACATGGAACTTCAATTGGATCGTAAGATTTCCAACAAGCGAATCTTCCCAGCAATTGACATCGTGGCTTCAAGCACACGTAGAGATGATCTTCTTATGGATAAAGAAGCGTTGCAACGCATCTGGATTCTGCGTAACCACTTGGCAGACATGACGCCTGTGGAAGCAATGGAATTTTTACGCGATCGCATGGCAGGAACACGTAGCAATGAGGAATTCCTTATTTCTATGAATGGATAACTAGGATTTAGGTATTAGCTGTTAGGCTTTAGGGCTTGACAAATGCATAAAAAAAGACCCGATGGATTTCCATCGGGTCTTTTTGCTAGAAGCTAGCTCCTAAAAGCTAGAAGCTTATTTCGTCTCCTCCTTCACTTCTTCGAAGTCAACATCGGTTACTTCATCGTTTCCACCCTGACCGCCAGCGTTAGCTTCTGGTCCAGCTTGTCCGCCTTGTCCTTCTTGCGTTGCAGCATACATTTCTTGCGAAGCAGCCTGCCAAGCAGTGTTCAACGTTTCAAGAGCAACATCAATTCCAGCGATGTCGCGTGTTTCGTGTGCTTTCTTCAAATCAGCAAGAGCGTTCTCAATCGGAGCTTTCTTATCTGTTGGAAGTTTGTCACCGAATTCCTTCAACTGCTTCTCCGTTTGGAAAATCATTTGATCGGCAGCGTTGATTTTATCAACTTCCGCCTTCGCTTTTGCATCAGATTCAGCATTTGCTTCTGCTTCTTGCTTCATCTTTTGGATGTCTGCGTCAGAAAGACCTGAAGATGCCTCAATTCGAATGTTCTGAGATTTTCCAGTTGCTTTATCCGTTGCAGAAACGTTGATAATTCCGTTTGCATCAATATCAAACGTTACTTCAATTTGTGGAACACCACGTGGTGCTGGTGGAATGTCGCTCAGATTGAACTTACCAATGGTTCTGTTATGCGCAGCCATCGGACGCTCGCCTTGCAACACGTGCAACTCAACGGTTGGTTGGTTATCTGCAGCAGTCGAGAATGTCTCAGACTTCTTAGTAGGAATGGTAGTGTTCGCATCAATCAATTTGGTGAACACACCGCCCATCGTCTCGATTCCAAGTGAAAGTGGCGTTACATCCAAAAGAAGAACATCTTTCACCTCTCCCGTAAGAACTCCACCTTGAATAGCTGCTCCAACTGCAACAACTTCATCAGGATTCACACCTTTTGATGGTGCTTTTCCGAAGAAATCTTCAACAATCTTCTGGATAGCTGGAATTCTTGTAGAACCACCTACCAAGATTACTTCGTTGATGTCAGACTTAGAAAGTCCTGCATCTTTCATTGCCTTTTTGCAAGGCTCAAGCGTTGCTTGAATCAGCTTATCAGCCAATTTCTCAAACTGCGCTCTTGAAAGCGTGCGCACCAAGTGTTTTGGAATGCCATCAACTGGCATAATGTATGGCAAGTTGATTTCGGTAGAAGTTGAACTTGAAAGCTCAATTTTAGCTTTCTCAGCAGCTTCTTTCAAACGCTGAAGCGCCATTGGATCTTTTCTCAAATCAAGATTTTCATCTTTCTTGAACTCATCTGCCAACCAATCAATGATTACTTGGTCAAAGTCGTCTCCTCCAAGGTGAGTATCTCCATTCGTAGATTTTACTTCAAACACACCATCACCCAATTCGAGGATAGAGATATCGAATGTTCCTCCACCAAGGTCAAAAACCGCAATCGTAGAATCTTCACTTTTCTTATCCAATCCATAAGCCAAAGCAGCAGCAGTTGGCTCATTGATGATTCTTTTTACCTTCAATCCAGCAATCTCACCAGCTTCTTTCGTAGCCTGACGTTGTGAATCGTTGAAGTATGCAGGAACGGTAATAACCGCCTCAGTTACTTCAGTTCCCAAGTAATCTTCAGCCGTTTTCTTCATTTTCTGAAGAACCATTGCCGAAATCTCTTGTGGAGTGTACTCACGGTCATCAATTTTAACACGTGGTGTGTTGTTGGTTCCTTTAACGACCTTGTAAGGAACGCGAGCAATTTCCTTTGCCACTTCGTCAAAACTTGAACCCATAAATCGCTTGATTGAAGCAATTGTTTTGGTTGGATTCGTGATAGCCTGACGTTTTGCAGGATCACCTACTTTTCTCTCGCCACCTTCTACGAAAGCAACGATTGAAGGCGTTGTTCTTCGCCCTTCGCTGTTAGGGATTACAACTGGTTCGTTTCCCTCCATTACAGAGACACACGAGTTAGTTGTTCCCAAGTCAATTCCGATTATTTTACCCATTATATAGTTTTTATCAATTCGTAACTAATGTTGTCGGCTTGGCATTTGGCACAGACCATGCCATCGGAATTATGCTCCGATTTCCGAGAAATTATGTCAGTTATGAACGAATCAGACCTGAAAAACCTGACAAACTGGGTGACAAAACGACACTGAGTCGCTTCTAATTTGGGTCAATTACAAACCCACGCCCCTTGGTATATTGACCATCTACAATCTCCAATTGGGTCTCATTGCTCAAATACACTCGGCTTACAAGCTCCATTTTTGTACGACTTGAAAACACACCCAAACCATTGTTAATATTGGTATAAACGGGCTTATCTTGAAGTACGGTTGAGTTCGATGGATTGTTGATGTCGATGTACGAGAATAACTCTTCTCCTGCAATTCGAACTTCAATATCAAGGTCTTGAGAGTGACCATCCAATGGATTTGGATCACCAGCTATTCCGTCTTGTCTTCCAATTTTCCGAACAACTCCAGCCTCTTCTGCAACCACGCTACCAATTCGGCTAAAGAAATTCTCAGAAAGGATAGGAACCTGAACAATGGTCTCAGTACCAACCGAAACGGTTTTCACAAGCCATTGAATCGATTTCACCGTTTCAACTCCTGCAATGATTTCTCTGTAATAGAAACGAAGCCAAACTTCATATTGCTTGCCTCTATCAGCCGTACTGAAATTCAATATATAGTTGATGTATTCACGAGATGTGTTGACCAACGTAATCCGCTGTGAGGTATTAGAATTCTGTTGCGGTTTGGCAAACTGCAGCGTTGATACATCAACAATTGAAATTTTTGAATCTGCAATCGGAGTAACCGTATCCATATTAGCAATGGTCATGGCTGTAGTCATTCCAATTGGTTTCTTCTTCAGGGTAATCTCATAATCACGGTCTGCGTTGATGTTTACCTGCTCGGACCCAGGAGTTGTTTTTGTTTTATACAATCGTTGCATCGGCCCGAAAAAATCAATCACATCATCGTCTGGGTTTCCAGTATCCTTGGTTGAAATCATAACGGTATCCAACTTCCAGCGATTTGATTCAGCTGAACCGTTGTATTCGATCAGCTCCACAAATAGGTCTTCATATTTGAAATAGGAAGAATCTGGTTCCAGCGCCATTACAAACGCTGATTCCTCACCCAAAAATGCTTTTTGAATTCGGAATAAATGACCAGCTCCACCTACGTTTGGATTATCAAGTGGGTCTAAAAGACCATAAATCAATGGTTTTTCCTCATATTCACCCGTCAGTTTGAAGTCAGACTCGCAAGAAGAAAATATGGTTAGTAATGCAACTAACCCGATAGCGTAACGTAGCATCCAGTATTATTTGAAGCGCAAAGATAACAGGCCAAAAAGAAGACATGACCAAAGCACCAGTTTTAAACCGCAACTATGACGGTATTATTACAGTTCTAAACCGATTGAGGAACGGATCCGCATTTGCAATCCTCTTATGGCTTCCGCTTTCGAGCATGGGGCAAACTCCAATCTCATTAGAGTTCAACGAAATACAGCTTCGTGAAGAGTTTTCTGATAAAAGCGAGAATTGGCCTTATCTCACCACTATGGAAAATCTTTATGTACCAGATAAGGACGAATATTTCATGCATCGTAGGCACAAATCAACGCCATACGCTATTCTGACTGATTGGAAAAACAATTTGGGGACATTCAATATCCTGACCACATTGAAATTGGGACCAACCGAGACGGATGACCAAACGGCTGGTGTCATTTTCCTTGTTCAACCTGATGGAAAAGGAGCGGTTGTATTTGAATTCAACAAGTCGAAACAATATCGTATCAAACAGTTGGTAGGAGCTTATTACAAGTTCATTTCTGGCGACACGGAAAGTAGCGGCTGGGTGAAATCATCTGCGCTTGCGGCTAAGAATGAGTACAACGAGATTGACATCCGTGTTCAACTTCCACAAATAGACATCTACGTCAACAAAAAATTCATTCAATCTTTCGATTTAATGGATTTCAAACCGGGCGGCATGGGTTACCTCATTGGACCAGATACAAAGGCAAAATCGGATTATTTCTATGTGTATTCAACCGCAGAAGCGAGTGTAGAAGCCGAATTAGATACAAAGAAGACTGACGATAACAAATCGGCTTTAGCTCAACTCGGAAAGCTACGATACGAGTTAGAACAAGAAAAACGTTCACTCAAAGAATGCCAAATGGAACGGCAGCAAGCCGTGACTGTTTTGGAAGAGGAAATGGCAAAGTTGAGAGAAAGCAATGACCGTTTAGGATTACAAAACCGTCAGCTTCATGAATTCAAAGACAACGTTTTGGTTGAAGTGGATGAAGACGTTTTCCTAACCTTGGCAGAGAACCTCAAGGCTGAAATCATTAAAAATGGCAAACTGGAATCTCAGGTTCAGGTATATAAAGATTCACTGAAATACACCCATGTTCAGTACAACAAGTTAAAACTTGCGTTGTTGGACAAGGCTATTTCTAAGGCGGAGAAGGAAAAAGTAGTTCGTGACCAAAAGGAATCGGCCGATACCAAGAAGGAAATTGAAACTGAATTGAAGGACAAAAAGATGAACGCTGAACAGGAAAAATGGGAAGTATCTCATCCAAATGTTGTGGCGAAAGTGGATACGTCACTCCTTTCTGACTTAAAATCTGAAATAAAAAAAGAGACACTTACTCCTATTTCTAACGAAGAAGTTTCGGAAGACGAATCAGAAGCCCGACCTTTGCCCGTGAAAGTGCGCAAAGCGCAGAAAAAACAAGACTGATGTCGGTACACCGCTCGGTGAAGAAAATCACCACCCACGTGCTTCAGGAAATGAAGCGCAATGGCGAGAAAATTGCCATGCTTACTGCTTATGATTATACCATGGCCAGAATTCTGGATCAGGCAGGAATTGATATTCTGCTGGTTGGAGATTCGGCTTCAAACGTGATGGCTGGCCACGAAACCACGCTCCCGATTACGCTCAACGAGATGATTTATCATGCTGCTGGCGTTGTTCGTGCAGTAGAAAGATGTTTGGTTGTGGTTGATATGCCGTTCGGTTCTTATCAAGGAAATTCGAGAGAAGCGCTCAATTCGGCCATCCGAATTATGAAAGAAACGGGCGGGCACTCAATCAAAATGGAAGGTGGACGTGAGATTGTAGAATCAATCGAACGCATTCTTACTGCTGGTATTCCAGTAATGGGACACCTTGGCCTCACCCCTCAAAGCATCTATAAATTCGGAACGTATACCGTGAGAGCCAGAGAGGAAGAAGAAGCAAAACGGCTTATCGAAGACGCGAAAATTTTGGAAGCGGCAGGCTGCTTTGCCATTGTTCTGGAGAAAGTACCAGCTAAACTAGCTGCACAAGTGGCCAAAGAAATTGAGATTCCAATCATTGGAATTGGTGCAGGAAATGGCGTTGACGGACAAGTTTTAGTAACGCACGATATGCTTGGAATGAACCAAGAATTCAGTCCTCGTTTCTTGAGACGCTACGCAAACTTGGCAGAAGACATGACGTTGGCTGTCAAATCATACGTTTCGGATGTAAGGCGGAAGGATTTTCCGAACGATTCGGAACAATATTAATAGTAGGGGTTTGCCGTGGCAAACCTGAAATAGATAATGGGTTTGCCCCGGCAAATCCTTACAAGCATGGCAAAAGAAAAATCAATCGACATCCTTTTTGAGGATAATCACATTATTGCGGTAAACAAACCCTCTGGCCTTTTGGTGCAAGGAGATAAAACTGGTGATGAAACGCTTGCCGACTTGGTAAAAGCTTATATCAAGAAAACCAAGGACAAACCAGGCGATGTTTATTTGGGAATTGTGCACCGATTGGATAGACCAGTTAGCGGAGTTGTTCTATTTGCAAAGACTTCAAAAGCGTTGGTTCGGTTGAATAAGATGTTTGCCGAGCGCGAAACCAAGAAGATTTATTGGGCAGTTGTCACCAAGCGGCCTCAGGAAGAAACCGGGAAGCTGGTGCACTGGCTCCGAAAAGACGAGGAAAAGAACCGCAGCAAGGCTTTCAATAACGAAATGAAGCACACCAAATTCGCGGAACTAGACTACAAAATGCTACGCGGTTCTGACCGTTATACACTTTTGGAAGTATATCCTAAAACAGGACGCCATCATCAAATCAGAGTTCAACTTTCAAAAATCGGTTGTTCAATCAAAGGCGATTTAAAGTATGGTGCTCCACGAAATAATGAAGATGCTTCCATTCACTTACACGCACGCAGGTTGGAATTCGAGCATCCAGTTAAAAAAGAGCCTGTTGTTATTACTGCTAGTGTTCCCGCCTTGGATAATCTTTGGCAGGAATTCTATAAAATGATGAAGTAGAATCTACTGAATCAGCTCCGAATACACAGCAGCAAAATGTAACGCTGCTCCAATAATCACAAAGATGTGCCATACAAAATGTGTCCATTTCTTTGATTTCCAGAGGTAAAACCCAGCGCCAATGGTGTAGAAAAAACCGCTCGCGACCACAAGAATCTTCGTGTTTCGGGCAAAAGACTCGTAGAAAAACATCGGGTCAAGCAAAAGGATATATGCCATTACCACATAGATTACTGTGGAAAACACCTTGAACCGGTGAACATATCTTGCCTTGAACCAAATTCCGACTAAGCTCATTCCCCAAAGTGCGGCTAGGAACATGAGACCCTTTTCGTTCATCATTCGGTTCATTATCAGTACTGAATAGCTTCCAGAGATGAGGAAGTAAATACTGATATGATCGAGTTTTTTGAGTAGGAATTTCTTGCGTCTCTCTATCGTTCCATGATAAACGCTTGAACTGGAAAAGGAAAGAATGAGCGAGAAGGCATAAACCCACACTCCTACTCTGCCCCACTCGGTCAGGTGCGAACTCTGGATTATTAGAAAAACGCAGCCTACAATGGCAAAAACAGCTCCTAGACCATGAGAAATTGTGTTAGCTCGCTCCTCTGCTTGCGAGTATGTTATTACTGGCGATTCCATTCGGGTACAATGAACGGGAGAAATCGCAATTCATGCAAGATTCAATCAATTTTTTGAACAGAAAAGGAATGGCGAACGCTCGACATGAAACCGATCAACCATTAACCAAAGCCAAGCATTCGGCCATTCCCCACAAATCAAGCTATCAAAACTCGATTTGGTCTGTTCATTTTAAAAAGAAACCTGATACTGCATTACAACCATACTTCTTCTATCCGATTGATAATTGACCCCAGCCACGTTTGTGCTAAAAACAGGTCGGTTTTGATAAGCTAAACTCACTTTACTATTGTGAGTTCCTGTCATAAATAGGTTAAAACCTGCCTCGGCCATTACCATCGGACCGTCCAAGGCTTGAAAAATCCCAATCTGCGTTGCTGCGAATGGTTGCACAGTAGCCGTTTTCGCAAATAGATTGTCTTTGAATTTATATCCGAATTGAGCGTAAATGGTGGAGCCCGTTCCAATCATTGGGAAAGCATTTCCGCCTCCGTTCAATGTGCCTGTTGCATCTGCGCCATTCGCTGGATTCATGACGCCAACATTTCTAAGGTAATTAGGACCTAAATCCAAATAGTGATAGGAAGCGTAGGCCGTAATAGCATTGCGTTTTTCCTTGTTCAAAGGCGCATCGTAAAAAATATCGGCAGCAAACAATTTCATGTGTGTTTTCACCGTGTCGTTGGCAGCGGTGAGGTGCCACATAGCATTTGGTTGCACAATAAATCCAGCTCCAAGGTTGAGCACATTTTTCGTCCCTAAATACGTTCCCGATAAGTATGGATTCGCATTGCTTTCCTGGTCAAAAAACTGCCACATTAAATAACCTTGCGCTTGAATACTTGTAGGTAACGTGCTGAAATCTGAATTCACATTCAGTGGTTTTACTGGACTCACAGCATTCTGAATTGCCAAAGGTTTTGTGATAGCTAAACGGTAATCCAACTTGTTAATCTTACCCTTAAAATGAACACTTAGCTTACGGAGAAACTGGTCGTTTACTCCATTGGTCACTTGTTGGTAAAGTGGCGCATCTAAGGTCATAATGGATCCTGTACTTGGAGATGCATAACGGCTCAAACCGTTCCAGCCACTTAAACCTGCTCCAATAGCCAAGCCTTTCTTGTGAATGGCATATTCTGCATAGGCATCGTGAATGAAAAATCCACCAAATTGCTTTGAACTCGAATTGAAATTATTCATCCCAAACTGGGTAAAAACATAAACGCGGTCTGTTACTTGCGAAAGCAAGGTCATTCGCCATCTGCGAACGCCAATGTCGAATGTGTGGTCTTGCTTATCGCCAAAAATGGTAGAACCAGGATTGTTTTCCGTGTAGCGCACCCACACTTGTCCAACCAACGAGAGTTGGACATAGTGCGTGCCTTCTTCATTGAAATTCCACTTGAGTTTACGGTCCTTTAGGAAGTTTTGTGCTTGCGCACCTCCTGAAATCAGGGCGCAAGCCAAAGTCAAGAGAATGATTGCTTTTCTCATTTTATTGAATTTTTAGATGGTATCTGCGAATACAGATAATCAAGCTTTTATCAGGCCAAAATCTTTTTGGTTGACAACGGATGGTCAGAAAACGACTTGTGATTATCCAATCCAGTCAATTGAAATTCGCCACCTCTTTCGTTGTATTCACGTTGGAAGTGCGTTACAAAAGCCATGAATGAATGGTCTATCAGTTTTGTTTTGCTCAAATCAACAACCACTTTTGATTGTTCTGGAAGTTCGCCCAGGACTTTCTTAAAGTTAATGAGGTTTGCGAAAATGGCAGACTCGCTCAATGTCAATCGAATGGTGCCATCAGCCTTTGTCTCTTTCACATAATGCGCTTTAAAGAAGCTTTTTAGCGAAGCTCCATTGATTAGGTGAAAAATGATTTTCACTAGAATACCAGCTGCAATTCCAAGTAGAAGATCTTCAAGAAGCGTTACCAGAATGGTGGTAATGAAAATGGCCAATTGTTCTTTTCCAATATGGTAAGTATGAATAAATTCTTTTGGCGCAGCCAATCGGTAGCCAGCAAAGATGAGCATGGCGGCCAAGGCAGCATTCGGAATCAACTCAATTACCGGAATAATCAAAATCATGGCCAACAAAAGGAAAATACCGTGAAAGAAGTTGGACCATTTTGTTTTAGCACCAAAGTTCACGTTAGCTCCACTACGAACAACTTCAGAAATCATTGGAAGACCTCCCAACAAACCTGAAAGCATGTTACCTGCTCCTTGTGCTTTCAAATCGCCATTGTAATCGGAAACACGTTTGTATGGATCAAGTCCATCAATGGCTTTTACTGTAAGCAACGACTCCAAACTGCTCACGAAGTAAAACATGAAAACATATTTCCAAAAGGTCATTTCAGTTATGTGACTAAAATCTGCATTCAACCGAACGCTACCCCAAAAATCTCCGATATGAACAAGGGAATAACTCGCCTCGGTCGTTTCAAAATGCCAGTAGATTGAAAGCGGAATTGCCATCAAAAGCACAACCATCGGTGCTGGAATTTTCTTTACAAAGTTGATTTTGAGCATCGGTAAGATGAACATGATGGCTAATGCAATCAAGCCCACAACTGCAATATGCCAATGTGCATTAATCACAAAACGTGGAATGTCCATCAGCAACTCAACTGGACCTTCGCCTTTGTAAATACTTGGGTCATCTCCCAAAAGGACTGGAATCTGCTTCGCAATGATGATGATGCCGATGGCGGCAAGCATTCCGTGCACTGCTGAGTGAGGAAAAAAGTCACTCAACGAGCCTACTTTCAAGAATCCACTGATGATTTGAATAGCAGCCATCACTACAATAATTCCGCATACAACTGGCCAACCTGATTCGGTTCCTCCAAATTCGATAATGGCGGCTGAACACACGGTAATAAGACCCGCTGCAGGTCCTTTGATGGTTAGTTTCCCTACGTTAAAAAAGCTGGTAAAAATTCCTCCAACCATTGCCGTAAGTACACCCATAGCAGGCGGAAATCCGCTTGCTTTAGCTATTCCTAAACTAAGCGGAAGCGCCAATAAGAATACCATAAATCCGGAAAGCATGTCGTTTGACCAGTTTTCCTTTAGTCCTTGAAGACCGTTTGCTGGAACTGCTATTTGAGCAGCGCCTTTTGTTTTATTTTCTTGAGTTTTCATTGTGTCTATTTATTTGGGCAGTGCCCGATTATAAGATGGTTAATGTGTTTTTTTAAGATGAACGGTGAGCGGTTTCGTGATACGTTTTGCTATGTGGACCAAGGAATACACGCGCATAAATTCGGATAACGGCCAATCCATCAACGATGAATGTGAGAGACACCAATCCAGCGAGAATTACCTGATTCTCATGTATATGCGTAAAAATGAGGTCTTCTCCGATGAATGTTGGAGAGATTGGGAATCCAGCCAATCCAAGACAAGCGAGTAAGAAAACCATCGCAATGCGCGGGTGCTCAAACACGTGTCCGTGAAAGCGAGTTAGGTCAACATGCTTCTCAAATTTCTTCAGCCGAAGAATACTGGCATAACCAATTATCCCAGCACCGATGATTCCACTCAAATAGAGCATCACATCGGTAAAATTGAATCGTTCGTTAAACGAAATGGCGAGTGCAATCCAACAATGGCTCATGATGATGAGAACCCAACTTACCCGAACACTTTTACGATCTGTGAAAGCCTTCAGCATCATGCTCAATGCGATGATGGCAAACATTGCTGGCAAATAGCTGAGAATTCCTGATGGAACGTAACTCTTGTTGAAGACGAGAAACGCACCTATCAACAGAACTGGAAGCAGGAATGCAAGAACACGGTTCACGGTTAGAAAACTGAGGCTTCGTCCCATGGCTTTCATCGGATTCCACAACCTTCGGTACAACATCGATTCCAAGTTCCATTCCTTCAGACTCAACATATAAATGGTGTATTCAATTCGTTTTGGAATTGAATCTTCCACCGATTGTTTTCGAGGGGTGAAATGATAGAATTGCTCGCGAATGAGGTACGTAACAACCGATGGTGATACCAACAATTGGTACGTTCTTAAGAAAGCGTTTCCTGCAAAATGGAACAAAGCCAACCATCGAAGACCCAAGGCTAATTCAATAAAAATGAGCCCAATCTGTGCGATAGATGCATAAGCAATCTGCGCTTTTATTGATGATTGAACCCTTGCCGTTGGAGCTGCCATGGCACTGGTAATGAGACCAACCAAACCAATGATTATTCTCACGGAAATTTGGCTTTCCCAAAACTCAAACGTTCTGAGCATGAGAAAAACACCCATATGCACCGAAAGCGAGCCATAGAAAATGGCACTGGATGGCGTTGGACCTTCCATGGCTCTTGGCAACCAAGGCGAAAACGGAAACAATGCCGATTTGGCCATGGCCGAAACCAAAATCATCAACGAAATGAAAATGCCGATGAGTGTTTGCTGTTCAATCAGTGGATGTTCGAGCAATTCCTGACTCAGCTTGCAGAACGTGACATTCTCGTGCCATAGATGATGGCTCATCCACATGGCTAGAATAAGTCCAACGTCTCCAATTCGGTAGATGGAGAACACTTTTACGGCATTCTTAACCGGCAGATAACGCTCGCGGTAGAACGCAATCAACAAAAAGCTCGAAATACCTAGAATCTCCCAGCCAATGAAAAGCGTTTCGAGATTTCCTGAAAAAATCGCGATGCAATAACCCAGAAAAAAGAAAAGAATTGTGTTGAAGAAGCGCTTGTACCCTTTCTCTCTATGCAGATAATATCGGCTGTAAATAGTGATGAGAAACGTAAGAAGTGTACCTACCAAAAGGTAAACTGCTGTAACTCCATCGAAATAAAAATCGATGAAGAATTCGTAGTGTGCGGTTCGAAAAATGACCATCTCCTTTACGTTGATGACATCTGCTCCTTGAAACAACCAAAACACAACGAATGCTATCGAAATGGCCAGCTGCGTACCAACCGCTCCAAAAGTGAGGAACGATAACGCGTCTTCCTTTTTTGCCGGAATCAAGAGGCTTAACAAGAAAGCCGCTGCCGGAATAATGATGAATATTGGAATGATAAAGTGCATGGCCTGAATTAGTTAAGGATCATAACTGGAATGTTCTCCTGAGTCGATTCGAACAACGACATCATATCTGGCATGGCTGGTATGTGCTTGCGCAGAGGATTGTACTGAACCAAATTTCCATCAGCAAAAACCATTTGCTCTCTTGTATCAGGATTGATGACAGCCAGTTTTACCCACTCGTTCTCAAACCATTGGTATGTTGCAGGATTGGCTTTGATGGTTTTCAAAACCACGTCAGGAAACTGTTCTACAATCACCATCAATCGAATTGGATCATGCACCTCGATCATCTGGCTTGGTAAACCGGGCCTTAAATCGCCTTCGATTCCGTTCGCCACGCCAATCAATCCCATCACGTTGTGCGGCAGTTTAGTGCCAGCTCCCAACTTGTGATTATCAACTCTTGAAAAGAAATATTCGAGGTTGATACCACCGCAAACGGGTGCCGCAGCATTGAGAATTCCTGTGAGAAACTTTCCATCTAAATCGATTTTAGGATCGTAGGAATTGAGAAACGCCCGCCTATCTAGAAAAACCTTATCCGTCAGAGCCCGCGTTCCCACAATGCAAAGTGTATTGGTTGCATGGTTCAATTCTGGACGAGGTTCAAACAGCGAAACAGTTCTATTCTTCACTTTAGAATGAACCTTTTTTGACGAACTCTTGGTTTGCGTAAGTTCAAACCTCCTGCTTCGTTCCTTGGCATTGTCATCCAATGCACGTTCAAAAACGCGAAGATTTTTTTGATGAAGCGTTTGATTTTCTTCAGACAGCAAATTCATGTCGTAGAATTTCATCTCATCTCTAGAAGTATCGTGAAGTCCGCCAAGAAATTGAGTTGTAGAAGGAATACGAATACCTCTATCCCAAAGCAACTGACGAACTTTTGCGTGGTTTGCCATGGTTGCAAATGCGCGTGCATTGACTGAACCAGGACGTCCGGAACAAGCACCACAATCGTAACCTGCATAATGCGTGTTATTCACACTACTGCTTCCGTGGCCAATCAAGTAAACAACAGGCGCAAAAGCGTCTATCAGTCCAATGCTATTGAGTACACCTTGAACACGATCAGTCATTTCGATTAGAGTGAAACCGACCTGCAATCCATCTTCCATCGTACCATCCGTATTTTCTACCGTGAGGCGTGAATCAGAGTGCATGTGTTTGAAAGACAACGCAGTGGCAGCACCTACCGATGGTCGGAAAATGTTAATCATCAGTTTGATAGCAGACCAAAAACCGATAGTTTGAGAAAACAACCAACCACTCAAAAGTCCATTCGTGTTCTTGGCGAAATGAACTTCTCTGAGGTGTCCGTTACCAGAATCTACCTCTTTAATCATGTGCTTCGGGCTCAAAGGAGCTGGGCACACTTTTGTATAAAACTTGCCTTGATGAGGCTTGTAATACGTGTCAATTCCGAAATGCCCAGGCGTACCGTACGTAAGACAGTCTGGCGCAAATCTTTCAATATGTCTTCTAACTCCACACTCACGATCATCAAGGCAAAACAGTGCCTGAAAGGAAGTGGCCTTATGAGGTTTTGTGTGATGTCTGGCCTGATCAATTCCTGCCAAAACTTCATCATAATAAGTCCACTCGTAGGCTTCTTGCCAAAGTTGCTTCACTTCGTTCAGTTCGCTTACTGGAACCGGAGCGAACAAATCATCAAGTGGAGATTCTACTTTCCCTCCAACAGGCATCCAAATACTGCCGAATTGACTATCCAGCGCATCAATCTCCAATATCAATTCGAATACAATCAAATCGTGCAGGCTGATAAGGCGCTGATCCAGCAACGTTTGCGGTTGATCTTCTACAACGCTGACGAGACCGCTCCAACCGGGATGAGCAAATTGCTGATCGAACAGATAATGCTCATAGAGTGATTCATCTCCAACAAGCAGATGAAGAAGGTCGTTCATCGTAGTTGATGGATCTAACAGCAACTTTCTGGCTCTGTCAGTTCTAAACATGCTCGTCATGGATTTCTGCTCCATTTCGCGCAGCGAATCAAGAAGCGTCATGTTCCAAATAGGAAAATGCCAAATGGATACTCCTTGATCGAGATAACTGTTGAGTATTCGGAACAGATTGGGATGAACCAATGTGTCGAGGTCGATATGATACTCCGTTTTCCAAAGATGCCGCAGTACTCCAATTCTTTTATGAATGGAATAATCGTAGGTTTTGGAAATCATTTTCGATTTCCACTCATTCAATTGCTCCTTCCCTATTCGTTCAGTTATGACGCGACCGAGAATTTCAGCACTGATGGCACCTTTGTCAAAAAGGTCGCGGTATTCAGTTAGCGATAAAGACGTTTTGAAACCAAAAATGGCCGATGCTGTTCTTAGCGCATCATGGAAACGCATATCCTGAAAGGCATGAAGCGTATTGTGATGGATGAAATCCTTGAGCGCAGCTTGTGCAGGCAAGTAATGCTTCATTTTATGGAGCACTTCGTGTTCATCAAACACGTTTGAATTATTTTTCATTATGTGATTTTTGATTCCGCAAGGCGGAAATCGGTTCAATAAAAAAGTTTGAACAGTGCGCGAGTGACCATGCCAAATAGGCACAGTGGCACTGGGATGAGATTCATCCCATAAAGACTATTAAATCAAATATTAAAGACGCACTTGCCCAAATAGATGGGCACATGCAAGGCGTTCGGGAAAAACGCACGGGAACCTGCAGAGCAAAGTTCCGAATTGTCGGAACTAGCAAAAAGGTTCTTGAATAAATCTAAATGAATGGCTACGAAAAGGAAGCCTTGAGGGTCAAACACGCGTAATCTAGAGCCGAGCTCTTGAAAATCTTTAACTTCGTTAACCTCACAATACGAACTGGATTCCTTCTTAGGAAGATGCACAGCGTCTTGCACCAAGTTGAAGATGAACACGCTCAGAAAGAGAAAAATGAACAGCTGAATGGTTTCGCGTCTCACGGTGTAATCTGTAAATCGCGGCCAAAAGTATTGCAATCTTTAATGTTCCAAACATCTTTAACACAACCTTAACATAGGCTCAATGAAAATGGTTGGTAAATGCTTCATTCGTAAACAAAAAAGGGTGAACCGAAGTCCACCCTTTTCTTTCTCTTTTCAATCTCAGAATTTGAGTTGATATACAGCCTCAAGGTCTTTGTCGCACTTAAAGTTCACATCCAAATCCTTTACAACTCCAGATCCAACGCCATAAACCCAGCCATGAATATGTAGTTCTTGGCCTTTGTTCCATGCCCCTTGAACGATGGAGGTTTTGGCAAGATCCAAAACCTGCTCTTTCACGTTTAATTCAACAAAACGCTCAAAACGCTCGTTTTCATCACTAATTGCATCCAATTCCTTGTGATGAAAACGATAAACATCTTTGATGTGTCTAACCCAGTTGTCTATCAAGCCAAACGAGCTATTGCTCATGGCGGCCTTTACACCACCACAACCGTAATGACCACAAACGATAACGTGCTTTACTTTAAGCACATTCACAGCATAATCGAGCACGCTCAGCATGCTCATGTCTGTGTGAAGCACCATATTGGCAATGTTTCGGTGAACGAAAACCTCTCCTGGTTGAGCTCCAATTATTTCATTAGCTGGTACCCGACTATCGGCACAACCAATCCATAGCAGAGGTGGTTGTTGTCCATTAGCCAGTTTTGAGAAATACTCGGAGTCTTCGCCTAGTTTGCGTTCAACCCAGGCCTTATTATTATCTATGAGTTTATTATAAAATGCGTGTTCCATGATTTTTCTGTTATTAAAAGTAAATGTTGTTGCTTGTATTAGTAATTTGAACTAAACGAAAATTGGCTTTGGACTATTCCCATCTACCGCTGCAGGCCTGTATTCAATTGAATCTAGCTGATGCTTTTCACTTGCCATAAAATCCTTAATAATTTCTTCCACATCGGGATCAATGAAGGTGCAATTTGATGCATCAATGATAATTGCTCTGCCTTCTTCAATCTCATTCAGCAACTGAAGAATCGAAGCCTTATTCAGAAACGTAACATGCTCAGAAAGAGTAATGGTAAGTTTTCCATTATCTTCTTTTTGATGCAAGAAATACGAACTCTTGAAGTTTTCCATCAGGATAAAGAAAATCCCAACGGCCAAACCGAGTGAAATTCCAATAAGGAGATCCGTGAATACAATTCCAATCACCGTAACGATGAAGGGAATAAATTGAATTTTTCCTGATTTGAACATTTCTATAAATAATGCTGGCTTTGCCAACTTATATCCAACCAACAATAAAATAGCTGCCAAACTGGCCAACGGAATCATATTGAGAATATTTGGAACAAGCATAGCCGAGAACAAAATCAATAAGCCGTGGAAAATAGCAGACACCTTAGTGACTCCTCCGGATTGGATATTGGCAGAACTGCGTACGATTACTTGAGTAACAGGCAATCCTCCTATCAACCCTGAAACCGCATTTCCAATACCTTGACTAATCAACTCCCGATTGGTTGGTGTGACACGTTTTTTCGGATCTAACTTATCGGTAGCCTCCACACAAAGCAATGTTTCTAAACTTGCAACTACTGCCATGGTAAACGCAACCGTCCAAACCTTCGTGTTTGTGATGGCTCCGAATTCTGGAAGTGTGAACTGTCCAAAAAATTCCATGATTCCGTTGGAAACAGGTAAATTGACCAAGTGCTCGCCAGCAATCATAAATTCCGAAGAATTGGCGAAGGCAAAGTTTAGTCCAATACCTGCAGCAACAGCCACAATTGGTCCTTGCACAATCTGAAATATTCGAATTTTCTTCATGAACTTTTGTTCCCAAAGAATAAGAATGGCTAAGGATATGGCTGCAACCACCATAGCTCCAGAACTCACATAATTCAACATATGCGGCAATTCGGTAAACGTGTTGAACCCGTCTTTCTGAAAGAAGTCCATGTCTCCCTCATAATCCTTATCATACCCAAAAGCGTGCGGTATTTGTTTTAAGAAAATGATGATGCCAATGCCTGCCAACATTCCCTTTATTACCGATGAAGGAAAGTAATAACCGATGATTCCTGCCTTAAAAAGGCCTAAAACAATTTGAAAGATACCGGCCAGTACCACGGCCATCAGGAAAACCTCAAAGGTGCCTAAATCCTGAATAGCTGTAAGCACGATTACGGCCAGACCAGCAGCTGGACCGCTAACACCTAATTGAGAACCGCTTATACTTCCAACAATTATTCCGCCTACTATGCCTGCAATGACGCCCGAAAACAACGGTGCGCCAGAGGCGAGGGCGATTCCTAAACATAAAGGAACTGCCACAAAGAAAACCACGATACCTGCGGGGATATCGGAGCTAAGATGCTTAATGTATTTATTCACGTAAATCCAGTTTTATCCATGGTAGAACCATGGAGTTAGTTATAAAAATAATGTAAAACCGACCTAATAGGTCAAATGCTTCCGAATGTACTGGATATTATGCTTCGGGAGGCGGTGAACTAACTTCGCCTAAAATGGAAATGTACGGGTTAGCCGCACGATACGTATTCTGATATACCAGAACTTCAACCTGAATATCAAATTGATTAGACTCCGCCCACATCACTTCTTTTACAACTTCTTCTGTTTCGGCATCTTCATTTTCTTCTTCTGCCATTACATTGGTAAGAAGATTGAACCAAGAGCTCTCATCGGCCTGATAACCCGCTACAGTTACTTGCACCGTTGCAAGGAATATACTGGCGATAAATAGCCAGCTGAAAATCCTGATATGTGTTTGTAACGTGAGCATGCGGCAAAACTAAGGTTCGCAGCCCACTTAACACATTAAAATACGATAAAGTTCAGTTTACCTTTTTCACATGGGGCCCATCGGGGTCTTGATGGCTCTTCTACCATCGCACTTGCGCGCTTGATGCGAGCTTGCACAGGATGCCAAAAGGAAACTGATTGTTACCATGATTATAATCAGAACAGATTTATTTTTAACCACACTCATGAACCAATAACGTGGAATACAGCTGATTATTTCAGTGTGAATAGCCTAAAAGCGGCTGTGTGACAAGATAAAAACAAAAATAAAGCCCTCCCGAAATAACGGGAAGGCTTTAACTTGATATTACGGAATTTTTAATGTCCAACCATCAACCGATGCGTTTGGTTCTCTCCGTTAGAGGTTTGAATGGTAATAACATACAATCCAGCGTTAAGATTGCTAACAGAAAATGTGCTACTGTTAAGTTCACCTTCAAACACGGTCTTATTGTTTTCTAACGCTAGCACTCTTCTACCAGAGGTGTCATACACATCGATATTTACCGTTGCATCGTTATCAAATCCGTAGTTAATTATTACGTTGTCTGATGCAGGATTTGGATAAATGGCTGTTTCGAGTACGTCTGCTTCATCCTCAATAAACTCATCATCAGAGCCATCCCACTTGTTGGAACCGCAAGCTCCAAGTACATAACCGTTGTTTAGCTTGCCAGCAACTTGATTGGTTTTTATGCAGTAGGTAATGCCATTCTTACACATCTTCACTTTATTGTTTCCGCAGATGATGTTGCGAACAGTCACTGTCACGTTATCGCTAGCGGTACAACCACGTCCATCTGTAACGGTGAGTGAATAGTTTGTAGTTGTTGTAGGGCAAACCGATGGAGTCTTAGCCGTTGAACCATTGCTCCATGAATAGGAATAAGGCCCCATGCTGTTGTTGGCATAACCATCAAGCGACACGCAAGATGCTCCGTATCCGATGTTGATGTCTTTGTCTAACCCTGCGCTTACTACAGGTGGCTGATAAACATACACGGCCACAAAATTGCTGCTTGTGAGGCCATTACCATCCACCACGGTCAGTTTGTAAAGTTCATTCACGGTTGGGCAAACATTAATACTGGCTGTTGAACCTACGGTTGCTGGAGCGTGAACCGATTCCCATGTGTAGCTATAAGGAGCCGCTCCACCGGTTACCGAAGCACTAAGATTGGCACAGCTTCCAAGACAATGATAAATGGTGCTTCCAGCATCAACGGTCATACTTTGCAAGTTGATAACCAAATCTGCATCGCCATTGCAACCGTAAGGAGCCACGCCAACACCATCAGCTTCTGCTCCCATGAGGGTCATTGAATTGGGATGCCCTTGTGTGGTGAACGTGAACGTTTTACAAACCTGGGTTAACGACCCGCAAGTAGTGCTGCTACAAGCCCATGTACCAGCCCAGCCTCCTGTGGTATAGTTCTCGTAAAAAAGTAGGCTGGGACCATACGAAGAGTTGTCTGCTAAATAAACCGCTCCCGTTGCCGGACTTGTAAGTGAAGCAGGATAGCTGGCAAACGATGCCCCGTTATCCAACGATACTGCCCAACGCAGGGTGTTGCCGCTTGTGCCAGCACCATTTCCAACACAGAAGGTTACGGTATATTCGAAAAGGCCGCCTCCGAGGTCGGTTTCCGATACTAGATTGAAATCAGAATACTGACAGGCATTGACGCCTGAGTTTCCGATAAGTAGCAAGAAGGCTGCTATAAGTAAAGAGTACATTTTTCTCATGACATGAATTTTTAGTGATTACAGATTGATGTATCACAAAGGTTGTTTGGTCGGGCTCACCGATTGGAGATTAATGAACAGGCGTTCACATGTATGGGAAAAGTGTACGGTTCTGATGCATAACCGTTTCTTATGCCCTGTTTATGTTTCACTAAGCACAAAACAACAGAGGCGCGGGAAATTCCCGCGCCTCTGTTTAAAGAGTTCTGTGAAGTAATAACGCTATTCGGACAACTGCTTAAGAATATCCTGAGCAGCCTTGACAATAACCGTTCCTGGCTCAAAAACAAACGAAACTCTGTTCTCAAACAGGAAATCTGATTCTCGTTGTATTGCTCTATTTGATTTTATCGCTAAGAAATTCTGACACCCATAACTACGATGTCGTCAACTTGTTCGAGGTTTCCCTTCCAGCTCATTAATTGACTTTCTAATAGAGCGTGTTGCTCATCAACCGTTTTGGCATGAATGCTTTGCAGGAATGTTCGTAACTGCTTTGCCATAAATTTCTTTCCGTTAGGACCTCCAAACTGGTCGGCATATCCATCAGAAAACACGTAAACCATATCGCCTTTTTGAACTGGAATTTCATGATTAGTAAACTTGTGAATCTCTTCTTCAAGAAAATTACCACACGAAAACTTGTCTCCCTTTGTTTCCAATAGTTCTCCGTCTCTGTAAATGAGCAGCGGATTATATGCTCCTGCGTATTCGAGCGTATTGCTTTTTCTATCCCAACAGCATAAAGCAATATCCACTCCATCCTTCACGGATGATTCCTCATACGTTTGATGGAGTGTGTTCGTTAAACCTCGGCTTAGATACCCCAGAATATCGGAAGGTTTTGTCAGTCCTTCTTGCCTCACAGCTTGCGTAAGCAGGTTATTTGCGACAATAGACACAAACGCCCCCGGAACCCCATGTCCGGTACAATCAACCGCACAAAAAATGGTTTTATCTCCGAGTTTATCCGCGAAGTAAAAGTCTCCACTTACTAAGTCTTTTGGCTTGAAGAACACGAATGAGTTTGGCAAGATTTGATTTTCATTTCCCCAATCAGGAAAAATGGCATTTTGAATACGCTTCGCATACTTAATACTATCCGTAATGCCCTTGGCATATCTCGCAACTTCATCTCTTGCTTTTCGCGTTTCTCGGTTTCTAGCAAACAGGACAATTACAACGAATAGAAGAATCAATCCAACACCTAGGAAAAATATTCCTGCTATTTCCCTTTCGTGAATCTCATCATCATGTTGAATTTTCACTCTTAATTTCTCTTCTTCTCTTACAAGGCTATCTGTAACCAGCTGAGACTGAAACTCCATTTGCCTCAGAATCTCAAAGGTTTGAACAGATTGAAGACTGTCATCCAGTCCTTCCATCTGAATATGATACGCAAGCGCCTGACTCGAATTATTCAACGATTGATACGCCTCAAACAAACACTTACAAGCGTCTCTTCTTTCCCGAAGTCCGTCAAATTTCCTGGCTGTTGTAAGACTTCGATTACACCAACTAATAGCTGAAGAATATTCTCCCTTATCGATATAAACATTACCTATGTTATGAAAGATTTGGGCAAGGCCATGATTGTCTGATAGCGCCTCTCGAATGCTCAGACTCTGGTTGTAACAATCGAGCGCCTTATCATGGTCGTCTTGATCTTGATAGAGACTTCCGAGGTTATTTAATGCCGCAGCCTCTCCCCAAGCATCATCTAACTTTCGATAGAGACTTAGGCTATTGTTGTAGTTCATTAGCGCTTCTGGGTACTTTTTCTGCTCATAGTGTATTGTGCCAATGTTTTGCAAGGCATTTGCTATTCCGCGTTCATTATTTAATTCGGAGAATAACGCTAAACTTTTCTCGAAGTATTCAAGTGCCTTCTGATATTCACCCTGCACCTTGTAAACAATGCCAATGTTATTGTTGGCCGAGGCCATTCCATTCTTATTTTCCAGCAAGCCATAAATAAGCATGCTTTCTTGGTAACTACTCAGCGTTCTTGGATAATCACTAATGCCCTCATAAATGCTTCCAATATTTTGCCAAGATGCTGCTATTCCACTACTGTCTTTTACTTCTTCATACAGTTTTTTCGATTGGTAAAAGAGTGTTAGAGCTTCAACGTATCCTCCTTGCTCCTCTCTTGCAAGACCTTGAATATTGAGGCCATCCGCCATGTAAACCTTTAAGTTCTCCTTCTTCGCAAAGTCAATCATTTGCTGCGCGAAATAATAAGCCGAGTCAGGCTGACTATATAAATAGCCATCCCAAGCATAATCTAACATGGCTGCTAAACGCTTTTCAGATGGCTTTGAAGCATCTTGCCAAACACCAAATAACGAGTCTAAATAGGCATCTGCACTTACTGGAAGCACAGCTATAAAAAGCAGAAAGATTAATATGATTTTTTTCAACGCTTTTTTGGTCTAGGCTTTAGTGACAGGGCAATCCTGTTTTATTCACTAATCATATTGAAAACATATTCTTTAGCCACAGATGCACGGATTTCCACAGATTGTACACGGATAATCATTTTTTTTCTCTGTGAAAATCCGTGCATCTGTGGCTATTTCATGTTAATTTTTTAAGACCTGATTTCCATAGGCTTAGTGTAACCTGCGGCTTATACCGAAGTTTCATTCAGATAGTTGCCTCAATATTTCCTGGGCGGCTTTGGCAATTACAGTACCTGGTCCAAAGACAAACGACACACCATTATCAAATAAGAAATCGTAATCCTGATGTGGAATGACACCACCAGCAACAACCATAATGTCTTCTCTTCCGTAGTTTTTCAATTCTTGGATAACGGCAGGAACGAGCGTTTTATGCCCACCAGCAAGAGAACTAACTCCAACGATGTGAACGTCATTCTCCACCGCTTGCTTTGCCACTTCTTTTGGTGTTTGAAAGAGCGGTCCTAGGTCCACATCGAAACCAATATCGGCAAAGGATGTGGCAATAACCTTAGCCCCACGGTCGTGACCATCTTGTCCCATTTTGGCAACGAGAATACGCGGGCGTCTTCCCTCCTGCTCTGCAAACGCATCGGCTGCTGCTTGAGCCGCTATAAAATTTTCGTTCTTTTTCACTGCTCCTGAATATACTCCTGAAATGGAACGCACTACTGCTTTGTATCTTCCGTACTCTGCTTCTAATGCATCCGATATTTCGCCAAGTGTGGCACGCTTTCGTGCGGCATCTACAGCCAATTCAAGCAAGTTTCCTTTTCCTGATTTGGCACTTGCAGTTAATGCCGTCAATGCCGCTTTCACGTCTTTGTCGTTCCGCTTTGCTTTCACCTCTGCCAAACGCTTCAGTTGTCCTTCACGAACCGCGTTATTGTCCACCTCTCGGATATCCAATTGTGCTTGTTCGTCCAACTGATAGCGATTCACGCCCACAATTACTTCTTCTCCACTGTCAATTCGTGCTTGTTTTCGAGCAGAAACTTCTTCAATCCGCATTTTAGGTAAACCCGTTTCAATGGCCTTTGCCATTCCTCCGAGTTCTTCCACTTCCTGAATCAGCGTCCATGCTTTTTCACACAGTTCATTGGTTAGTTTCTCTACGTAGTATGAACCGCCCCAGGCATCAATGCTTTTGCAGATGTCGGTTTCGTTCTGAATGAAGAGTTGGGTATTCCGAGCTATTCGAGCTGAGTAATCGGTTGGCAAGGCAATCGCCTCATCCAAGGAATTGGTGTGTAAAGATTGCGTACCGCCAAAGACAGCAGCCATTGCTTCAATGTTCGTCCTCACCACGTTATTGTACGGGTCTTGCTCTGTGAGACTCCAACCAGAGGTTTGGCAATGCGTTCGTAACGCCATGCTTTTCTCCAACGTTGGATTGAATTGCTTCACGAGTTTGGCCCATAGTAAGCGACCAGCACGCATTTTGGCAACTTCCATAAAGAAGTTCATGCCTATGCCCCAGAAGAAGCTGATTCGCGGAGCGAAATCATCAATCGCCAATCCTGCCGCAAGACCTGTTCGGATGTATTCCAAGCCATCGGCAAGCGTATACGCCAGTTCAATATCGGCAGTGGCTCCTGCTTCGTGCATATGGTAGCCCGAAACACTGATGCTGTTGAATTTCGGCATCTTCTCAGCCGAATACTTAAAGATATCTCCCACGATACGCATGCTTTGCGCTGGCGGATAGATGTAGGTATTCCGCACCATAAACTCTTTGAGAATGTCATTCTGAATGGTGCCTTCCAGAAGTTCTGGCGCCACGCCCTGCTCTTCTGCTGCTACAATGTAAAATGCCATAATTGGAAGCACCGCCCCATTCATGGTCATAGAAACGGACATCTTATCCAACGGAATCTCATCGAAGAGGATTTTCATGTCCTCCACCGTATCAATGGCAACACCTGCTTTGCCTACATCGCCCACTACTTTCTCGTGGTCGGAGTCGTAGCCACGGTGAGTAGCTAAATCGAAGGCTACGGAAAGTCCTTTCTGCCCTGCTTTAAGGTTAGCGCGATAGAAGGCATTGCTTTCTTCTGCGGTGGAGAAACCCGCATATTGGCGGATAGTCCACGGGCGGCTAACGAACATAGAACCGTAGGGTCCGCGCATGAAGGGCGCCAAGCCAGACACGAAATCCAGCTGCTTTAAGTCTTCAATCTCTGAGGCATAGTTATCTGCGCTTACGCGGATGCCTTCGGGTGTATTGAAGAACTCGCCTGTTTCGGTCGAGTCTAAATCGGATGGTTTTAAATAGAACTCGGTGTTCTTAAAATCTGGCTTCATTGTTTTTCTTTTTGCACAGAGAAAGATTGAGTTTTAATAGAGATACACAGAGAGGATTGATTCTCTGTGTGTCTCTCCTTCTCAATATTCCCTCTGTGTAATCACTTCTTTTCTTTTGCACGGAGAAAGATGGAGTTTTCACAGAGGAACACAGAGAGTACTGATTCTCTGTGTATCTCTCCCTCTCAATTTTCCCTCTGTGTAATCACTTCTTTTCTTTTGCACGGAGAAAGATGGAGTTTTCACGGAGGGACACAGAGATACTATTTCTCTGTGTATCTCTCCTTCTCAATTTTCCCTCTGTGTAATTAATTCTCCTCCTCCACTTTATCGTTCGACTCTTCAAATGGCGATGGAAACTTGTTTGTTCCCACCAACACGCGCGCTAGGCTTTCTACTTCATCGTAATACGCTTGGTCTGACTTGGCGAATTCATCCTCCAAGAAACCATTGGCAGCACAAACGGAATAACCGCCCTTTTCTTCAATCTCTAGGAAGAAATCCCATGCCTTTTTGCCCAGTATATCGGTGAGGTGCTCTACGTAATAGCTTCCAGCGGCTGGGTCGATGACCTGATTGAGCCTTGCTTCCTCTTTCATCAAATGTTGCGTGTTGATGGCCATTCTATCTGCCAACTGAGGTTCGTCTTGTCTGAACGGATTGATGGTAAGGCTATCCACTCCACCCAATACGGCACTCATTGCCATCGCGTTTTCGCGCAATAGATTAACGGGAGTATCTAAACTGCTCAAGTGGCGCTCGCCTGTTTGGGCATGCACCCACGTTGACCAACGCTTAGAAGCCGCTCCGTGCTGCTGCATGACGCGTGCCCACAAAAAACGCATCAAGCGGAACTTAGCCACTTCTGGCAAGAATGAACTTCCAATGGCTAGGCTGAACCCGATGTTGCCTGAAATCTGCTCGAACGAAAGACCATTTTTACGAAGTCCGTTCACCAACTCATTTCCCCAGGCGAGGGTAGTACCCAATTGCTGAGAAATGGTAGCGCCTTTCATGTAGAATTGTGTACAACTGAGCCCTACACCGCCAAAGCCGTTGCGGTCGTTATTGATGATGATGGACGTGGCCAAATCAACATTAATGTGCTCGAACCAGAGACCACCTCCACCACCATACGAAGGAATACTTTCTCCTTTAACCAAGCTTTTTAGCCTGAGCCAATTGAAGTAATCGGCCTGAAACCGAACGGTATTGTATGCATTGGCGAAGCTGATAGAAATTGCGCTCGTTACGATGCCATTAAACAGCACGGCAAACTCATCTCTGGCAATGTCGTGCCCGTTGAGGTCGATGGTAATGGCAGTTGCGCCTAACGAGAGTTTATGCTGTAGTTCGGTGTTTGCATCTTCCAGATTCTCTAATCGGATATCGGCACAAATCAACCATTCGTTGTTTTGCTGATTGAAGCGCAACGGACGGATGGTGGTTCCGAACATGGGCAGTTTCTCGGTCTCGGAACGGAAGTAGGCGGGCTTGGCCTGAAAGCCATCGCTCGGCAACCACTGATTGAGTTGGTCAATGTCTGCTCCTTTTAGCTCTTTCTCGGTGAGCTTTTTCCAATCTGCCAGCTTGGGCGCTTTGAATTCTTCGAATAGTTGTGACATGATTCAAATGTAATAGGAAAAAGGGATTAAGGATTAGGGATTAAGGATTAGGGGTTAGGGGTTAGGGGTTAGGGGTTAGTACGGATGCTTCGTGATGGAACGCGGATAACACGGAAGGCGCGGATAAAAGCGGATTTTGTCGCTACGCTCTCGGTCATCCTGAGTGATTTTGCTTTTTCGCAAAATTGTATCGAAGGATGTCGCTATACTTCCCTTCGACCCTTCGATGAAAACTCAGGGCAGGCTAACTCAGGGTAAACTGGCTCAGCACAGGCAGCTCATGAATGTTTCTCGCAAAGGCGCAAAGACGCAAAGTTTTTAAGGGAACACTACAACGCGCGTCATTGCGAAGGAGGCACACTACGAAGCACGTCATTGCTTTTGTCAGGGAGACAAACAGAAACACAGAATTCACAGACCTGCTGGCAGGCAGGGGTTTGCACAGAGGAGAAACAAAATTTTCTGTGTCCTTTCTGTGAATTCTGTGTTTCTGTGGCTAAAAATATGTTCTTCCCCATTTCTCAATCCCTAGCTTGCTGTCAAAACCGACCATTTGGTGAAAGTTGCGAACGCGAGAAATAGTTTTATGAAAACACGTATCAATGCCTCGAACGTGGCCGTTGCTTTCCTTTAGGCGGTTTGGCGCCATTGAAAAAAGTAGCCAATTCATCTATGAGTTCTTCAAACGCTGGAAGTTGTTCTTCTGTACAAAGGGCTTTCAGCTCTAAGAAATGCTGAAAATGTACGTTCTCTACTTCCTTTTGAAGTCTTCCAATTGTATTCAATTGCATCTCAATTTCCGTTTGGTCTTGCTTGGATAGTTGAACAAACAATGCATGGCGAGCTTCGAACATCAGTGAGTCGTTTTTATTAATTGCCGCCAGATGTTCTGCAATCAAAAGCTCATACTTTGCAACCTGTTCTTCATCGAACTTCAACTTTTCAATAACTACATTCTTTGGGCCTGCTTCTTTACTCCCATGCAGTCTAGGCCCACGGTGATTCGATTTTAAAAAAAAGACCAAAGTTGCTGCATTCAAGAGCACCATCACCACTACCAAGATTGTGAGAATCCGTGTCTTAGTCATTATACAACTGATTAGAATCGTTCATTCCCATTGCTTGCGTAATCGTGTAAGCACCACTTTCGCTTGATGGAGAATCGCTAGTTCCGCCAAGAAAAATCATGCTATTAACTACGATGAGCAGTGCTACGGTAGCGGCAAAACTCCACACCCATCCAGAAGAAATGGAGTCTTCTGCCATTTGTAGAATACGCGCATCAATGCGCGTTTTTAGAAACGGAGCAGCATCTACTCTACGTACTTCAGAAAGTAATTCTATTTGTTTCTCTAATTCCATGCTACTCGTTAGTTAGACGACCTCTGATTGTTCATCCTTCGTTGTTCTTCAAAATTTCTTTCAGATTTGCTCGCGCTCTCGATAGCAGCGATTCCACCGCTTTAAGCGATAACTCCATCACTTCTGCAATTTCGTTCTGGCTCAACTCTTCCATCAACTTTAACAACAAAGCCGTTTTCTGTCGTTCGGGCAATTGGTTTATTGCTTTAAAAATATGCTCTGTGGCTTCTTTATTCTCCAAGTGTACTCCCTGATGGTCGAATGATGAAAAGGCATCCGAATCCTCGTTCACATCTGTGCGAATAAAGAGATGAAACCCAAAACGCTTCTTCCTCTTTTTTGCCTTTAAGAAATCTAACGACTGATTGACCGCAATGCGATAAACCCACGTTTTAAGCTCCGATTCTGCCTTAAAAGAATCCAACTTACCATGAATTTTAACGAAAACATCTTGAGTTACCTCTTCCGCATCGTGCGTGTTCTGCAAGTAGTTGAGACACACGTTGAAGACCAACTTGGAATAGGTTTCATAGATAATATCGAAATCGAAGCACTTAATGGTTCTTGCGGTTGAATAGAGACGGAAATAACGGAATAGTTAAATGATTTCCCACAAAAAGCGAGCACTTGAATAACTCGAAGAGATTGACATCTCAATTTAACCGAACAAGTCAATCCATAGGTTGTTTACAGAATCATGAAAAAGCTACTTCCATTCTTCACTCTTCTAGTTTTCTCTTCCACTTCGTGGAGTCAAACGCGCGTTCAAAAAGACGTAAAACCAGATAGTTATTACAAGCAAAAACTGACGGACGAGCAATATCGAGTAACGCGCCAGCATGATACCGAACGCGCTTTTGCTGGCAAGTATTGGGACAACAAATCCACAGGAGTTTACACGTGCATTTGCTGCGACTTAGATTTGTTTGAATCAAACACCAAGTTCAATAGCGGAACAGGCTGGCCCAGTTATTCCACGTACATCGGCAACCATGTGGAGAAATCTACCGACAGAAGTTTTGGTATGATGCGAGATGAAGTTCACTGCGCTCGATGCAATGCACACTTAGGTCACGTGTTTGATGACGGCCCGAATCCTACTGGATTGCGGTATTGCATCAATTCGGCATCGTTGAATTTTAAGCTGAAATAGCTACTTGTAATCGTTCACATTTAGTTCAGCCGTACAAAAACTGAACTCATGCTTCTGGTCGTTGGAGCAGACAATGATGATGCGGTCGTCTTGGTTCTGCTCAACTAGGTTTTGTACCACTCAATTGCAGCTGCATCCAAGTTAGAAGTTGGCTTATCAAGCAACACAAAAGCCGTATCTGATAGCAAGGCCAAAACACCCTCATCGTTCTCCAAACTTCTTAAACCCTAGTCCAAACTTGTGAAACCCTTCTCCAAAGCCATGAAATTTATCTCCAAAGTTCTCCAAACATTCTCAGTCCAAACAATAGTGCTCAACATGGAAAGGTTCTTGCACATGCTCCGAGTCTACTATCCACCAACCAGTCAACTATTTATCTAATCAACCTATCAACCAAACCCCAGTATTATCTTTGCCACCCACCATGCGCTTTCTCACACCATACCTTTTTCCCTTTTTCCTTTTCCCCTTTTTCTGCATTGCCCAGGAAGACGACTACTTCGATGACACCTTTGTGAGATACGAAGACCGCACCTACCAGAAAAGCATCAAGACCGTTGAGTTCAACATCCAGAATGTGCAGTTAAGTCTCCCCGTAATCGTTCTCGGTGGTGGCGAAATACTCGAACTTCAGTTTGACGACCTCGATGCCGAATATCAAGATTACACCTACACCGTTATTCACTGCGATCGCAATTGGGAGAAAAGCGATATTCCAAACTCCGAATACATTGATGGTTTCCTCGAAGAAAACGTCATGAAGTATGATTTCTCCTTCAATACCGTTCAGCCATTTATCCATTATTCGCTCAGTTTTCCAAGCCAGAACTTTCAGATAAAGCTGTCTGGTAATTACATCCTTCTTGTCTACAAAGATTTTAACCGCGAAAAACCCATCATTACCCGCAGGTTCAGAGTTTATGAAAACCTCGTCAAAATCAATGCACAGGTGCGCATGCCAATGATTATCGACAAGAGACGAACCCATCATCAGGTCGATGTGAACATTGACCATCCCGAATATGACATTCGTAATCCTTTTGGCGACCTAGCTCTGCACATCCAACAGAACTACCGCTGGGATAATATAAAGACCAGTCTGCAGCCCATTTTCGTAAAAGAGGGAAAATTGATTTACGACAACATGGGCGAAGTTCTCTTCGAAGGCGGCAACGAATACCGCTGGATTGACACACGCAGTTTGCGCTATCAAGCCGAAAACGTAAGTTCCATTTGGTACGACCCCGATTCAATGAAAAACCACATGTTCCTTCTTCCAGATAAGGAACTGAGCAAAACTCGCTACAGTCGCGAACCCGACATCAACGGGGCCTTTAGCATTGATGTGAGAGAAGGAAACGACCCTACCCGTGATGCCGATTACGTTCTCGTTCATTTCCAACTAAAATATCTTGACCCAATAATGGACGGTGGCCTCTATCTCTATGGCGGTCTCACCGAATGGCAGATTCAGCCAAAGTACCGTATGGATTTTAGCTATCGCGATGGCATCTATGAGTGTACCGCCTACCTCAAACAAGGATATTACAACTATCAATACGTCTACGTTAAGGATGGCGAAACAGAAGGTGCAACCGAACTTACCGAAGGTTCTTTCTTTGATGCAAGGCAGATTTACACTTTCTACGCCTATCACAAACAAATGGGCTCTCGCTACGATAGATTGATTGGGCATTCCATCATTTCTTCGCAAAATTGACCCATCTCGGCAACGGGTTAAAAAAATGATCGTTTATTTGTCATTGCGCAGGCATCATGACAAAGGTTACCAATGGCATACGAGTTACAGCAAAGGTCAAGTTCAAAGAGGAATACTCTGAACCTGAGAACAACTACTTTGTGTTCTTTTATCGCATAACCATTGAAAACTTCAACGACTTCGAAGTGCAACTGCTCCGCAGACATTGGGACATTTTCGATAGCAATGGCATCAAGACCGTTGTAGATGGCGAAGGTGTCGTTGGCGAAAAACCCATCCTTGTTTCAGGCGAACTCTATTCGTATGAAAGTGCCTGCAACCTCGAATCGGGTATGGGCAGCATGAGTGGTTTCTATGAATTCATGCGTACTTCAGATGGCGTTTTATTCCAAGCTGAGATTCCTGAATTTATAATGGAGGTTCCGTACATGCTTAACTAAGAAGCATATACTTCTTCTATCTCTTTCGCATACATCTCATTCACCACTTTTCGCTTCATTTTCATAGTTGGGGTAAGTTCTCCTGTTTCAACCGCGAAATCTCTTACAAGCACTTTGAACCGACCGATTCTCTCAAACTTGGCCACTTTGGCATTTACTGCTTCAATTTGTGCGGAAACATACTTCTGAAACACCTCCGAAAAAGCTAGCTCAGCTACATTCTTTGCTCGTGTTCCCAATTTCAAATTCATTGATTCAACTGCCAACGAATCTGCTGTAACAAGTGCTATCAAGTAAGGTTTTTTATCACCGATAAGCACCGCTTGCGAGATGCCATCAATACGTTTCAGCATGGCTTCGATGGGTTGAGGTGCAACATTCTTAGCTCCTGCGGTAATGATGAGATCTTTCTTTCGATCGATGATCTTCAAATTTCCATCAGCATCAAACTCGCCTACATCGCCCGTGTGCAACCAACCTCCTTCCCACAATTCTGCCGTTGCTTCTGGCATGTGCATGTAGCCTTTGGTCAAAGCTGGTCCGCGAGCAAGAATCTCTCCATCGGCAGCAATCTTCAGTTCCACTCCTTCCAATGGTTTTCCCACGGTTCCAAACTTTCTATTTGATGGGGAAGTGGTTGCAATTATCCCCGTTGTCTCGGTCATACCATAAACCTCATTTATCTGTATTCCGAGCGAAGTAAAAAACCGAAGATTGTCCAGATTGGAAGGAGCAGCACCGATAAATGCCAACAGAATCTGATCCATTCCCAGCTTGGATTTAATCTTACTCACCACTAATCTGTTCGCGAGTTTTCTGGATAATGAAGTCACAGGCTTTCCTGTCAGTTGCTCCTCATCAAAAGCGGCCAACTCAGTCTTTAATCCCCATTTCAAAAGCATCTTTTTAAACCCCGTGCTTCCTTCAATAATTCCCTTCAAAGCAGATTCTACCTTTTCCCAAACCCTCGGAACACCAAGCAACACATTCGGTCTCACAAGCGGCAGGTAGTCTTTCATTAGCAGCGCATCCGAACACAAATACACTTCGCCACCCGTTTCTAATTGAAGATTATTGGTTGCAATCTGCTCCGCAATATGACTCAGCGGCAAATACGAAATGGCTCTTGACGGCACCTTCATTTCAAACCGCCTCATCAGTGTTTCGCCCACATACGAAAGATGATAATGGGTAGACATCACCGCTTTTGGAACTCCCGTGGTTCCTGAAGTATAGATGACAAAAGCCGTATCGTCTGGAGCAATGGATTTCAACCTTTCTTGAAACCTAGCTTCATCTCCATCTTTGCCCAACTTCAGAAAGTCTGAAAATAAGATGGTCCAATCAGGGTCGGCATCATTCACCTCATCAAAAAGAATCACCTTTTCTAAAGTAGGAAGCTCGCTTCTGCTTGCTACAAGCTTCTCATATTGCGATTGATTCTCAGCAAAAACGAACCGTGCTTTCGAGTGGTTAATCAAATACGCCAATTGCTCAGCTGTATTGGTCTGATAGGATGGAGTTGCAATGCCACCTGCTGCCATGATTCCGAATTGAGCATAAAGCCACTCCGCCCGATTGTTTCCAATAATAACCACACATTCTCCTTTCCTTATTCCGAAGGTTAGCAGCGCCTTGGCTACGGATTCCACGTTCCGTAAGTATTCGCTCCACTTCACCGATTCCCAACCAGCCCCGTTTCTTGTGTGTAGCGCAAAGTTGTTAGGAGTTTTCTCCGCCCAATTGCGGAGTTTATCCAATGGCATTGTTACTTCTATCATATCAGAAATTAGGTGACGATGCTAAATATACAAACATGCAAGAGCCTCTCTTCGGTTCTTAAAATAAGCGTAGGCTGACTACTTTCGCAGCTCATTAAAGATTTACAAGCCATGTCAAACGCATTCTATAACGTACCAAAAGCCACCAACGAACCCATTCTCAATTATGCTCCCGGAAGCAAAGAGAAAGCGGACGTAAAGAAAGCTTTAGCAGTAATGCGCGGTACCGAAATAGATGCACCGATGTTTATCGGAGGTAAAGAAGTTAGAACGGGAGATAAGGTTCGGATGGCTCCGCCTCACGATCATCAGCATACTTTGGGTTATTTCCATCGTGGAACTGAAGAACACGTGCAACAAGCCATTGATGCTGCATTAGCGGCCAAAGAAAACTGGGCAAACTTGAGCTGGGAACACCGCGCTTCCATCTTCCTCAAAGCAGCAGACCTTTTGGCTGGGCCTTACCGCGCCAAGATGAATGCAGCAACCATGCTGGCACAAAGCAAGAATGTTTTTCAAGCGGAGATTGATGCCGTTTGTGAGTATGCAGACTTCCTTCGTTTCAACGTAGAATTCATGACCGAAATCTACAAACAACAACCTCCCTACTCTCCTGCTCCAACGTGGAACAGAGTAGAGCAACGTCCGTTAGAAGGATTCGTGTTTGCGCTAACTCCCTTCAACTTCACTTCCATTGCAGGAAACCTGCCGGGCGCACCCGCTTTGATGGGAAATACCGTTGTCTGGAAACCTGCCGACACACAGATTTACTCAGCGCAGATTATCATGCAAATCTTCAAAGAAGCTGGATTGCCTGATGGCGTTATCAACTTGGTTTACGTCCGAGGACCAGTTGCTGGAGATGTCATCTTCAAGCATCCCGACTTTGCAGGAATTCACTTCACAGGTTCCACTGGCGTGTTCCAAGGCATTTGGAAAACAATCGGGGACAACATCCACAAATACAAAAGCTATCCTAGAATTGTGGGCGAAACAGGAGGAAAGGATTTCATCATTGCGCATCCATCATCGCTGCCAAGGCAAGTAGCAACAGCTATCGTTCGTGGTGCATTTGAGTATCAAGGTCAGAAATGCTCGGCTGCATCAAGGGTTTACATTCCAAGCAATCTTTGGAAAGAAGTAAAAGGCTACGTAATTGAAGACCTGAAGACGTTCAAAATGGGGCCTTCTGAAGATTTCACAAACTTCATCAATGCAGTCATTGACGAGAAATCGTTTGATAAAATTGCCAACTACATTGACCAAGCCAAGAAAGACGGCCAAGAGATTATTGCTGGCGGTAATTACGATAAATCGAAGGGCTACTTCATTGAGCCTACCGTAATCGTAGCCAACGACCCCAAATACACTACCATGTGCGAAGAGATTTTCGGACCTGTTGTTACGATTTACGTTTTTGATGAAAACAAATGGGACGAAACGCTTGACATTCTAGAAAAAACTTCGCCTTACGCTTTAACTGGAGCTTTATTCAGCCAAGACCGCTACGTGATTGAAAGCGCCATGAAAAAGCTCGAAAACTGCGCGGGCAATTTCTACATTAACGATAAGCCAACAGGTGCAGTCGTAGGACAACAGCCATTTGGTGGAGCAAGAGGTTCTGGTACGAATGACAAAGCTGGTTCCATGATAAATCTGCTACGTTGGGTTTCTCCGCGAACAATCAAAGAGAATTTTGTTCCGCCAACGGATTATCGTTATCCGTTTTTGGCTGAAAGTTGAGACTGAACAATCGATTGTTTAAAAAGCCGTTCTCCTAGACATGAAATCTAGAAGAACGGCTTTAATTTTACGGTTGTGAAGAAGCTCAAGAAATTAGGCAAAAAGCTAAATCCTTATATCCGCAGCAAGTACGCGGTAACGCTACTTGCTTTCTTGGTTTGGATGACTTTTTTTGATGAAAACAGCTTCATTTCTACCATCAAGAACCAACTAAAATTGGCAGAGATGGAGAATGAAAGAGACCACTACTTAAAGGAAATTTCCGAAAGCACTGCCGACCTCAAACTCCTTCAGAACAACAAAGAACTTCTCGAAAAGTTTGCTCGAGAAAAGTACCTCATGAAGAAAGACAATGAAGATATCTTTGTCTTTTCTGTAGAGGATTAACCAAAAAATTTACGAATTACGATTGTCGATTTTTGATTTGCGATTTTACGCGAAAGTCTTGCATCTCACTTTGGGTTTTAATTCCTAATTTTTCATTCCTAATTCTTAATTGATTAAAGTGGATTTACTGAAAGAACTATGCGCCATCCGAGCAGTGAGCGGTGAAGAACGTGCGCTAACCGATTTCGTTCTTAAATACATTGACGAAACCGAGAAAAACTGGAAGGTTAAACCAAAAGTTATTTCTGGAGATGAATTTCACGAGAACATCATTCTTGTTTTCGGGAAGAAGCCACAAACCGCCATTTTTGCTCACTTAGACAGCATCGGGTTTACGGTTCGTTATGGCAATCAATTGGTAAAAGTTGGCGGCCCTGTTATTGAGAACAAAATCAAATTGGTTGGATCTGACTCTCAAGGAGAGATTGAATGCAAACTCAAAGTGAGTAAGAAGAATCAATCTTACCACTGTAAGTTCGAACGAGAAATTGAACGAGGAACAAATCTTACCTTCAAACCCGATTTCCGTGAAACAAAAAGCCACGTACAGTGCTGCTACATGGACAATCGCCTTGGCGTTTGGAATGCACTAAAAGTGGCCGAAACGTTGGAAGAAGGCATCATCGTTTTCAGCACGCGTGAAGAACATGGTGGCGGAGCCGTTTCATATCTCGGCAAATACATTCAAGAGAAATATGGCGTGCGGCAGGCACTCATTTCCGACATCACGTGGGTTACCGAAGGTGTTCAACCTGGTAAGGGCGTTGCCATTTCTATGCGCGACCGTGGATTGCCTCGTAGAACATACTTAGACCGCGTCATCAAAATTGCCAAGGAAACAGATATTCCATTTCAATTGGAAGTAGAAGGAGCTGGCGGAAGCGATGGTTTAGAATTGCAATCTTCGCCTTATCCATGGGAATGGGTTTTCGTTGGAGCGCCAGAAGATAATGTCCATTCACCGGACGAAATCGTGCACAAAGACGACATCACAGCAATGACTGCATTGTATAAGGTATTGATGGAGAAACTTTGAGGGGTTACTAATTACGAATAGATACGAATTTGCGAATCGTGCTGATTCCATAACTCCATCAACTTTGTAAACTTCATCAACCCAAATACTTTTTCGCGGCATCCATAATTACATCAGGAGCACATTGTGGTTTCATGGTTTTGCTATCAACAAAAACCAACTGCGTTAAAGCTGTGTTCAGCAATTCGCCTTTGACATTCCATGTTTCGTATTCAAACGTAATGCGCGAACGTGGCTCTTCTTTTATGCGTGTTACAATCGTCAACTCCTCATCATAAAATGCTGGTTTTTTGTAGGTAATCTCGTACCGAATAACTGGCATCATAATTCCAGATTCTTCCAACTCCACGTAATTGATGCCTAGAGCGCGCATCGCTTCTACCCTTCCAACCTCAAAATAAGTGGCGTAATTACCGTAATAGACATATCCCATTCTATCCACTTCCGAATAGCGGGTTCTAATCTTTGTGCTGTGTTCAAACATTCTTCGAAGTTACTTCCCTAAGTCAAAAAAACATTTTTCAAGCCACAGATTCACTGATTTTCACAGATGAAAAGGATTATTTCAGTAAAAAATCTGTGCTAATCTGAGCATCTGTGGCTATTTCATTTTCTATTCTAAAAATCTCAAATTGAACATTTGGTCAAACCAGTTCTTTCACCATTGTTTCGCATTTCTTCATTTAGGATTTCGGGTTATTCTTCATTCGTTCCGTAAACTTGCATCATGCGTTGGTTGTGGTTTGCAATTTTTCTTTCTGCCTGTTCAGGTTCGATCACCGAATACAAAGCCGTTGAAATGAATGATTCGATTTCGGATGATGGTCTGTCTGAATCGATGATTGCACCCTATCGCGACAGCTTGGAATTAACCATGAACTCAGTTTTGGTTCAGAATCAAGTTACGCTGACGCGAGGAATTCCTGAAAGCACACTTGGAAACCTGATTGCTGACCTACTTCTAGAACGCGCTCAAACGGAATTACCCGATTCGATACTACCCGATTTATGCCTTATTAATATAGGAGGCCTTCGCGTAGATCTTCCAGAAGGAGACATCACCATTGGAAAAGTATTTGAGCTTATGCCATTCGAAAACGAATTGGACGTGCTCGAACTTTCTCCAGAGCGAATGAAGGAAATGCTCACGTACTTGAAAGAAGTAGGCGGTCAACCATTTTCAGGAATGAACTTGACCATAAAGCCAAACGGATATGATTGCGAAATAAACGGTGAGCCACTGGACGAAAATCGTACCTATTATATAGTGACAAGCGATTATCTGGCCGATGGTGGAGACAAGATGTATTTTTTCAAAGAGCCATTGACGAGAATTAAAACGGGAATCAAGCTGCGAGATGCCATTATTAACCATTTCAGGATTGTTGGACTTGCTGGAAAGCCGCTCACAAGTTCGATTGACGGACGATTGACAATCGAATGAAACGCAGAAACTTCATAAAGCAATCGGCATTGGCTAGCGCATCACTTGCGGCACTTGGTGGCTTGAGCTCATGCCGTTTAAATGAGTTGGGAGTTGTAAAACTCACCATTCTCCACACCAATGATGTTCACAGTCGTATTGACCCATTTCCAATAACCGATAGTAAATATCCAGGATTGGGCGGCTTTGCTCGCAGAGCCGAAATGGTTAAGCAGATTCGATCAGAACAAGAAAACGTGCTTCTTTTTGATAGTGGCGATATTTTTCAAGGAACTCCGTACTTCAATTATTATGGTGGCGAATTAGAATTCAAACTCATGAGCGAAATGGGTTATGATGCCGCCACTTACGGCAACCACGATTTTGATAACGGTATTGAGGGACTTACAAAGCAATTGCCGCACGCCAAGTTTCCGTTCATCAATTCGAATTATGAACTGAGCGACACACCACTTTCAGAAACAACAATCAAAAACAAGGTTTTTGAAAAAGGTGGAATCAGAATTGGCGTTTTCGGACTGGGAATAGAGTTGGAAGGTCTCGTCAATCCAAAACTCTACGGAAACATTCGTTACACCGACCCCATCGCAGAAGCAAACAAACAAGCCGCTTTTTTGAAGAATGAAGAAAAGTGCGACCTCGTCATTTGCCTTTCTCATCTAGGCTACGACTACAATTTGGAGAAATATAATTTCGACTCCAATCGAATCTGCGATAAACACGTAGCCGAAAACAGTCAAAATGTTGATATCATCCTTGGTGGACACACCCATACTTTTTTAGACCAACCTCAATATTTCACAAATAAAAAAGGGCGCAACGTGATGGTTTGTCAGGTGGGCTGGGCAGGGATTAAACTCGGAAGGATTGACTTACAGTTAGATAGGGTTTCTGGCCTTTTTGGTAGCGCGTATATTGCACCAAAAGTTTCATAAAGTCAATAGCAATTTGATTTTTTTTTCACCTTTCTTTTCTCAACTTTTGCTTCGCATTTAGGGATTCGGAAACACGAGTTTCAGTACGTTTTCGAAGGGAGAGTTTCTAAAGCACTAATGTTAAGTAAGTTGACTTAAAGCGCATGAAGAAAGACTGTAAGGTTGTATGGGATAATTGTTTGGATGTGATTCGTGATAACGTCCCTTATCAGAGTTACCGAACATGGTTTGAACCCATAGTTCCTGTTAAATTGGATGAAAATGTCTTGACCATTCAAGTGCCAAGCCAATTCTTTTACGAATGGTTGGAAGAGCACTACATCTCTTTATTGAAAAAGACAGTGAAGAAAGAATTGGGAGCCGAAGGTCGTTTGGAGTACCAAATCATTATGGAGAACGCTTACAACAATAGTAAGCCATACTCGGTTCGTGTACCAGCAAACTCTGCTACCACTAAGAACCAACCTGTTACCATGCCAATGGATCTTGGACGTTCGGATGCAATTCGCAATCCGTTCATCATTCCAGGATTGAAAAAGGTAAAAGTTGAGTCTCAACTTAACGCCAATTACAACTTTGATAATTTCATTGAAGGCGATTGCAACCGATTAGCTCGCTCTGCAGGTTATGCTGTTGCTAACAAACCTGGCGGCACCGCTTTCAATCCACTCCTATTATATGGTGGTGTTGGATTGGGGAAAACGCACTTGGCACACGCCATTGGTATTGAGATAAAAGAAAAGCATCCGAACAAGACTGTTCTATATGTTTCTTCAGAGAAATTCACACATCAATTTATTGATGCAGTGAAGAACAACAGCCACAACGATTTTGTGCATTTCTATCAGATGATTGATGTTCTGATTATGGATGATGTTCAATTCTTGGCTGGAAAAGACAAGACACAGGATGTTTTCTTCCACATTTTCAACCACTTACACCAAAACGGAAAGCAGTTGGTTTTGACCAGCGATAAAGCTCCAGTTGAAATGCAAGGAGTGGAGCAGCGTCTTCTTTCTCGTTTCAAATGGGGATTGGCAGCCGATCTTTCTGCACCAGAATTGGAAACTAGAATTGCTATTCTTCGCAAGAAGGTTTATCAAGATGGAATTGAGCTTCCTGAAGATGTGCTCGAATATTTGGCCTACAGCATCACAAGTAATATCCGCGAACTGGAAGGCGCATTGATCTCTCTTCTGGCTCAAGCTTCGCTGAACAAGAAATCCATCAACTTGGATCTTGCGAAGCAGATGATTGACAAGTTCGTAAAGAATACTGCTCGTGAAATCAGCATCGATTACATTCAAAAAGTGGTGTCAGATTACTTCGATATGCCAATTGAGCTGATGAAATCAAAAACGCGTAAACGTGAGGTTGTTCAAGCGCGGCAGATCGCGATGTTCTACGCTAAAAACATGACCAAAGCATCTTTGGCAACAATTGGTGCTCAATGCGGTGGCAAAGACCACGCAACCGTGCTTCATGCTTACCGAACGGTGAACAACCTGATTGAGACCGATAAGCAATTCAGAAGCTACATCACAGACCTCGATAAGAAGATTAAACTATCCTAGGCCATGTCAGCACCTCGCGTGTTAATGGTTTGTCTTGGAAACATCTGCCGAAGCCCAATGGCTGAAGGCATTCTCAAACGCAAGGCCCGGTTTTCGGGCCTTGTCCTTTATGTAGACAGCGCGGGAACTTCCAACTGGCATCAAGACGAACGTCCTGATGAACGAGCAATTGCTGAGATGGAAGCAAACGGAATCGATATTGCTGGTCAGCGTTCGCGACCATTCAAAATTGGCGACTTCGACAAGTTCGATCACATTCTAGTGATGGATACTTCCAATCAAGAAAATGTGTTGGCCATGGCTCGAAATGATAAAGACAGAGCCAAAGTCAGCTTAATACTCGATTTTGGAAATGAAGTAAAAGGCATGTCCGTTCCAGACCCCTATTATGATGATGGATTTGGACGTGTTTACGAATTGCTTGATTATGCCTGCGATGCTTTCATTAAAACGCTGAAATAAGTGAGTACAGGAACGCTTTTCCTGATTCCTGTTTCGCTAGGAGAAACAGACAACGACAGACTATTTCCTGCTCTCAACCTTCGTCTTTTAGAAGAGTTGAAATACTTGGTGGTCGAGAACGAAAAGACGGCTAGACGTTTCATTCGCTCAACGGGAAATAAGCGCGATTTTGATGAACTGGAATTGATTCTGCTGGACAAGCGCACCAAACGCGATGAAATTTCCCGACCAATTGAATTGTTGCTTCAAGGAGAAGATGTCGGCATTATGTCCGAAGCGGGTTGTCCAGGAGTTGCCGACCCAGGTCAGATTTTGATGTCGGAAGCGCATTTATACAACATTAAAGTTCAGCCGTTAATTGGGCCGTCCTCCATCCTACTCGGCCTAATGGCAAGTGGCTTAAACGGACAAGGATTCACATTTCATGGCTACATTCCAATTGACAAAAAGGAAAGAATTAACAAACTGAGAGATTTGGATTCTGCTGTTAACAGAACTGGTTTCACTCAGATTTTCATGGAAACGCCTTACCGCAACCAATATCTGTTTGACGACATTCTAAAGACTTGCAACGGCAACCACAAACTCTGCGTGGGGGTTGACATCACGCTCGGAACGGAACTGATTAAGACGCTGGCCATTGCCGAATGGAAAACGCAGACAATTGACCTCCACAAACGGCCGTGTATGTTTTTGTTGGGTAGTTGAATCTCCAGTTTTGTAACTTTGTCAGAGTGCAATTCTAATCACTATGAAACAGATAACCCTTCATATAAAAGAAACTAAGTTCAAGTTCTTCATGGAACTCATCCAGAATTTGGATTTCGTGAATGTGGAAGATGATGCTGATTCGAAGGAATCCATCAAACAGAATATCATTGATGGATTGGGAGAGGTAAAACTTGCAAAACAAGGAAAACTGAGAACCACTTCTGCCAAAGAGTTCTTGAATGAGCTATAGTGTTGAACTTACGGACAACTTTAAAAAGGAGGCTAAAAGGCTCGTAAAAAAGTATCGTTCGCTAAAATCTGAGATTGCCACACTTTTTGCTGAACTAGAAGAAGACCCAACCAAGGGAACTCCACTTGGAAACGACATTTACAAAATTCGTTTGGCCGTCAAATCCAAAGGTAAAGGCAAGTCTGGAGGAGTTCGTATTCTCACCTATGTGAAAGTTGAAGGTACAACTGTACTACTCTTCTCCATTTACAATAAAGGAGAACGAGATTCACTCTCAGATTCTGAAATCAAACAGTTGATTCAAGAATTCAGATAGAAGACAGTCCTTCAATCTAACATTTATGGCTTGGTAAGTTGAACTCTCCCTCTCAATAATTGTATCGACATTGAAGCACCCGAATCTGGTTGCCCTGCACTCTGTAAACAAGACAGTGTTCGAGTGTTATTCTTCTTGACCAATAACCCGAAAGATCGTGCTTGAGTGCTTCTGGTGAGCCAATTCCTTTGAACGGGTCACGATCAATGTCATTTATCAGTTCATTTATCTTCTTCAGAACCTTTTTGTGCTGAGTTTGCCAGTACAGATAATCTTCCCAAGCCTGCTCTAGAAAGACAAGTTCCATCTAATCAAGAAGTTCTCGAACGGTTCCTTCTGAATTCCTGTCAGCCTCAACGGCTTTCAACAATCGCTCTGCATTCTTCGGACTGCGAAGCAAATGGAAGGTCTCCTGCATACTTTCATATTCGCTTTTGCTGATTAGCACCATGTCCTTTCCTTTTGGTCGAGATATGAAAAGCGGCTTTCCAGCAGCAAATACCTTCTCAAAATAGGCACGCATGTTCTGCCTGAAATCTGTGAGTGTTGTAACTTCCATCACGAAATGATTTTAGACAAAGATAAAAAATGTACGGGATGATGTACGGAATCCATATTCCGTCTCAACAACCAAAGAGCTGCCCTAGAAAGCAGTTTATGCTCTGATAAGAAAGAGTCAATTCCTATAGTAGAGTAGAAAATGGAGGACGTTAAACCCCAAAATCAGAAGCAAACTGAAAAAAGACGACTTATCCTCCCAAACAAACCGACCGAACAACAATAGCAAAGCGATATTAACCCAATTCAAACTGAATACGGGGGACATCATTGCGACATGAAATTCCTTGGAAACGATAAAAATTTGAAGTGGCCAACAAAACCAATATAGAAGCGTTACCAAAGCATAGAAAGCAACATACAAACGAAACGAGATTTTAATAATCTTTTTTAGTTGGTCAAACCTTAGTTTCACTTTTCCTTAGCTAAACCAACCTCGGCCTCAACCTCCTCACATACAGATCCGCCAAAATCCAAATCGTGAATACGGTTGACATGATAATAGAGAAGGGCAAGGTGATGTTGTACCAATCTGAGAAATAGTTGTGGTAACAGAGATTGTAAAGCGGTACAAACATCAGGAAGCGTGCAATCTCCACGATATAGAACCAACGCTTGTTCTCCATAATTCCTCCTATTGATAGTGTGCTCAAACAGATGAGAAAGAAGAACGCCACTTGATAGAACGTAGTCAGGTTCTCCAACTGACCCATGTAAGCCGAAAGGAAATAAGTGAGCATTAGGAATTGCAAACTCACGTAGATTTTCAGATGAAGTGGCGTTTCGGAAGAATACTTCTTCAAGTTTAATTGAGCTTTTTCGCCCGTATCATTAATCTGTCCAATCAGTTTCCCGAGATATTCTGGTCCACGGAAAATGAGTGCAAGTTTTTCTCCAACCGTTTTCAATTGCTTGCTTCCATGCCACATCTCCACATAAAAATGGAAGTTAGCCCAAACCGTATTCAAGCTTTCAAGCGGAGTTGTAATCCCATAAACAGGTTCTTCCTCCTCATCAATGAATGTTCCGTGCAATCTGTCCCAAAGGATGAACGTGGCAGCATAATTATGATCGAGATATTGCTCGTTGGTTGCGTGGTGGACCCGATGATGTGCTGGCGAATTGAAAATGTATTCGAACCACTTTGGCATACGATTAATTGCTTTTGTGTGAATCCAATATTGATAAAGCGTGACCAATCCTGCGGCCACTCCAAAAGCCATCATATCAAATCCGAGAAGCGGAATTGGCAGAAAAAGCGGAAACGCCAACAAATTGTGAAACCAGCTTTGTCTAAGCGCTACAGTAAGATTGTATTCTTCGCTTTGATGATGAACGATGTGCGCTCCCCAGAAAATGTTCCATTCGTGTCCCCAACGATGCGCCCAATAGTAGATGTAATCGAATAGAACAATGCAGATTAACGTGATGTACCATGTAAATTCGAGCGTAAACAGACGGAAATTGTCATGTATCCAAATGAACAACATGAGCAAGACTGACTTGGTCAAAGCTCCAACCGCTTGACTTCCAATTCCCATATTCAAATTGGTAATGCTATCCTCAAAATTGAAATCCTTTCCTCGCTTTTTGATGTAATTATGAAGAAACTCTCCAACAATTGACAAAAGAAAAAATGGGATGGCCCAGAGGATGAAATTTGGATTCATTGGGAAACAAAAAAGGGGTTCAACTTGTGAACCCCTAATTTATATCCATAATTGCTTGAAATCAAGCGTTTGTGATTATTTCACACTCACCAACTCAACATCAAATATCAAATCTGTATTTGGCTGAATCATTCCTCCAGCTCCACGCTCTCCGTAAGCCAATTGATATGGAATCAAAAGACGGGCCTTCTCTCCTACTTTCAGTAGCGAAATACCTTCGTCCCAACCTTTAATAACACGACCAACTCCGATAGGAAAACTGATTGGTTCTCCACGAGAAATCGAGCTATCAAATACGGTTCCATCTTGCAAATAACCAGTGTAATGAACAGCAACCGTGCTTCCAGCAGTTACTGGTGTGCCACTCGTCTTGTTTAAGCGGATGTACTTTAATCCCGTTCCGGTTGAAATGGTATCCATCCCTTTCGTTTCATAAGGTACTGGCTTTGCAACCTTCTTTACGTCCATCAATTGCACGTCAAAAATCAACGTTGAATTACTAGGAATTGTTGGCCTGTCAATTGCTCCGTAGCCTAATTCAGCTGGGATAATTAACGTAGCAGAATCGCCCACATTCAAGTAAGCAATACCTTCGTCCCAACCTTTAATTACGCGACCTCCACCCAACGGAAACGTGAACGGTTGGCCTCTTTTGTAAGAATCATCAAACGGAGAACCGTCCAACAAACGACCTGCGTAATGCACAGAAACGTTATCGCCAACATCGGCCATGGCGCCATCACCTTTTTTCCAGATAATGTATTTAAGTCCAGAGGCAGTTGTAATCGTATCATTTGTAGCTGCAGCATCTCCAGCAGCACCAGCAGCTTTATCGTTGCACTTAGTGGCAACCATCAACATCCATCCGAAAACGGCAAGTAAAGTCAGTTTTTTCATTCTAAAATTCAATTTCTATTTATAGGATTTAACACATTTCTCACTTCCAAATCATACACGACCACCGCCTTTTTGGGAATACAATCATCGTCTCCAACAAGGCCAAAAGCAAGGTGCGAAGGTAAAATTATTTTAACCCTGTCGCCTTCGCGAAGCAACAGAATCACCTCCTCCAATCCGCTCTCTACTCCACCACGACCAACAAGGAATTCCTTCGGGCCTAGATTATCAGAATTGTAGCACTTTTTCCCTGTCAAAAGTCCTGACTCGTAGGCGCATTGCACTACTAGACCTTCCTCAACCTTGCGGCCGTTTCCGTTCTCGTAAATCAGATATCGTAGCCCAGAGCCTGTTTCCACCATAAGCCAACCTTGGCGCGCTACATAGTTATCAATGTCCTGCTGTTCAATTTCAACCAACGTCTTATTGGCATCCATCAAAGGCTGCTTGAATTTCTCTGGATTAATTTCTCCTTTATGAGTTGGTCGTGTATCGCAAGAAGAGAAAAAGGAAAAAAGAAAAAGGGAAAAAAGTATCCTTGGAATCAATGAAAGGATTAATTTGAAATTCATCAAGTATTCAATTTATCAGCATACTTTGGAAGTAGTCCAACAAACTTTTCGATTGTTTCTTGCAACGAAAGGTCTGATTTTCCACCAGCGGCATTTCGGTGTCCTCCACCTTCAAAGTTGTCGCGCGAGAACTGATTCACATCAAAATCGCCAATTGAACGGAACGAAATCTTCACAATATCTTCTGCTTCAATAAAAATGGCAGAGAAGTTTACGCCTTCAATGGAAAGCGGGTAATTCACCGTTCCTTCTGTATCTCCTGACTGAAAATGGAATCGCTTTTTCTCTTCCATCGAAAGCGAAATGAAAGCCGTTCCGTAGTTAGGAAGAACCTCCAATTTATCGTCAATGCAATAACCCAGCAACCGCAACCGATGCTCCGAACTGGCGCTATTCACCAAGTTGTAAACCTCATCATGCTTCACTCCTAAATCCAACAAATCGGCAACAATTCTGTGCGTTTCGGATGTAACCGATGGAAAGCGAAAACCGCCACTATCAGTCATTATACCGCAATACAAACATTCGCCTGATTCCTTATTCGGAATCTTATCGCCCATCATAGCCGCAAACCGATGTATCAATTGAGCTGTTGAGCACGAAGATGTATCGGAAAGCATGAAATCCACGAAACCATCTGGCTGCGGATGATGATCAATCATGACCTTTACATTATCTGAATTTCGAAGCACATCTTCCAACCCAAATGCACGACTCGGTGTATTGAAATCTAAACAGAATAACACCTCAGCCTCATTAATCAGCGCCTCTGCATTCTTCTCATTTCCTTCATGAAGCACAATCTTGTCATTGCCCGGCATCCACTTCAAAAACGTTGGGTAATCATTAGGCATGATTACTTCTACGTTGTGACCTTTCCAAATCAGGTAATGATATAGGCCAAGCGAGGAACCGATGGCATCTCCATCTGGGCTTTTATGTGCTACAATGGCAATTTTCTTAGGCGTTGAAAGCAGCGCTTTCAGTTCAGTAAAATCCGTCTTGCTCAATCTTTCTGTGCTTAATTAGGTTTGCGAAGTTAACTACTGATGTTACGCAAGGAAATTATTGAACTCAGAAAATGGGACGAAGGACAAGGGACAGGGGACGTTTCGCCTCTCGTCACATGTCCCACGTCCCTCAAACACAGGTTTTTTAGAAGGTCTGACCATATATCCCCAATTCATGTACGGATCGTTAGTTCCCTAATTGCTGCGTGTGGCTTTTTTCTAATTTCGCGGCAAGTTTAAAAACACACAAAAACATTACATGGCAACTAACAGAACATTTACAATGGTGAAGCCTGATGCAGTTGAAAAAAACTATATCGGAGGAATTTTGGCTAAAATCAATGAGGCCGGTTACCGCATCGTTGCAATGAAATACACAAGTCTTACAGCTGCACAGGCTGGAAAATTCTACGAAGTACACAGCGAGCGTCCTTTCTATGGCGAGTTGGTTGAATACATGAGTTCAGGACCAATTGTAGCTGCCATTTTGGAGAAAGACAATGCAGTTGCTGATTTCAGAACGTTGATTGGAGCTACTGATCCTGCTGAAGCTGCTGCTGGAACAATCCGTGCTGCATTTGCAGAAAGCAAAGCGAAAAACGCTGTTCATGGTTCAGACAGCGATGAGAACGCTGACATCGAAGGAAAATTCTTCTTCTCTCAGTTTGAGCGTCCTTAGTTTAGAAAAAGGATAAGACGAAAAAGGAAAAAGGTCGGGAGCAATTCCGACCTTTTTTGGTCTTGGAAAAACCCTTTAACAGCAAACAATAGTCAACTCTTGTAGTTCCACTTGTTGAAATGGTTCTATCTATATTGGACGTCTGATTAACTTGGCATTGAACAAACCACAAAACCATCTCTACCGAATTTTCGAACAGTCATTTCTGTCGGAATGGTTGTTTGCCTTCGTGCTTGTAATTCTCTCACGGTTGCCGTATTTGCTTAGCGACCATGTTTATTTTGATGGCGATGAGGCGATGGTCGGAATCATGGGTCGCGACCTCATCACAGGACAAAACCTTCCCTTCTATTTCTACGGTCAGCAATACGGTTTTTCTTTCTTTGAAGCCTTATCCGCTGGTTTTTTCATCCTGTTTCTTGGAAGCGGTTTGGCCAGCCTGAAATTGGGCGGAATGTTCATTTTTTCCCTCGGAATTCAACGCTATTTGAAAATATTCAGGGCCAAAGGACTTCCGCTTTTGCCATTTCTGATAATGGCAGCCATCCTGTGCTTATTCCCAACCTGGCAGGTTTGGGGAACGAAGCTGCGAGGCGGCTACCTCACGGCCTTTGTTGGCGTTGCTTTCATAGCAGAACAACTACTTCTTTACGATAAATGGGAATTGAAAAACTGGCTCAAAGTTGCTGGTATCTCTGCTTTGATTATCGTAGCTCAGCCAATCTTTCTATTCCTCGTGCTACCTCTTATCGTTTTCAGATTGGCCAAAATAGAGAGTAAACACATCCTTCCAACTTTTGGACTTGGTGCGGTTGCACTTGTCTTGTTGCGGATTCCAGTTTACCTCAATGATTTCGTTTGGACTCCAGTCGGATTGGGAAAATTCAACCTTGACGGAATCACGCATTATTTCATCAAAGGCTTTTGGTCAGTCTTTACGGGATTCTTTGCTTTTAGCGATATCTATGACGTTCCAGAAATAGTCAAAATTGGTAGCGTGGTTTTTCTTCTTCTGGTGAGTTTGGTTCTCATCGTTGCAATTATTCGAGGCACAACCAAGCTAAGAATTCAAGTATTGCTCTTGCTATTAGGGATGATTCTCTCGCTTTTTCCATCAGTAGCTTTTGGCATTGGAGGTGGTCGCTACCTACTGCCTTTTTTCACAGGTCTGATGCTACTACTTGTTTGGTTTGCTTCCGAACAATTGAACGAAATCAAACCAGCGGTTTACCTCATTTTTTTACTCGCACTTTTCGCTTCGCTAATACCAACCACCATGGGCTACAAGCAGTTCGTAGGCTTTTGGCTTGAATCGCATCTTAACGATATGAAAGTTCTTACTGAACTAAAATCAGAACTTGAAAAACGAGAAATCAAGCACGGTTTTGCTTCAGAATGGCAGGTTTTTTGGCAACTGAATTATCTCGGAAATGAGGAAATTAACCTCCGATACGTTTCCATGGAAGACCGTGCCCAGCGATTCATTGACCGTGCAAACGAATGCTACCTTGACACAAATTGTCCGACTGCTTTGGTAGGAAGTCTGTGGCCGTTAAACGATATGCAAACCGTGCCTGAATGGGAATCGCGGATGGAACGTATCAACGACCGATTCTATCTGATGGAAAATCCTGAGGACGTTTTTCTTAAAACGGGAGGATTTGAACTTCCTACAAAGTAAAGTGAGCATTCAGCATCCTTCTTCCATCAGACTTCCAGTGTCCATCACATCCCCTATCTTCGCGGCCTAAATTTGTAACCATGGCGGTACCCTTTCTTGATTTTGAAAGTGATATTCAAGAGTTAGAAGAACAACTCGAAAAATCGCGTGCCATTCAGGAGAAAGGCAAAGTAGATATGAGCAAGCATATCGAAGAACTTGAAGTTAGCATCAAACTGCGGCTACAAGAGATTTACAGCAGCCTTACTCCTTGGCAGCGCGTGCAAGTGGCACGACATACAAGCCGACCTTACACGCTGGCGCACATTCGCTCATTGACAGACAACACATTCGTGGAGTTATTTGGCGACCGAACGGTGAAGGACGACAAAGCAATGGTGGGCGGTTTCGGAAGTATTGATGGGAAAACCGTCATGCTTATTGGACAGCAAAAAGGCATCAACACCAAAATGCGTCAGTACCGAAATTTCGGAATGGCGAATCCTGAAGGCTACCGTAAGGCGTTGAGGCTTATGAAATTGGCCGAGAAATTCAACAAACCGATTATCACGTTTATTGATACCCCAGGAGCTTTTCCTGGAATTGAAGCTGAAGAGCGCGGTCAAGGTGAAGCCATTGCAAGGAACATCATCGAAATGATGCAACTGAAAGTGCCTATTATCTGTGTAATTATCGGTGAAGGCGCTTCTGGCGGTGCACTCGGAATTGGTATTGGGGACAAGGTTTTCATGTTGGAAAACACATGGTATTCGGTGATTTCTCCTGAGAGTTGTTCTACCATTCTTTGGAGAACACGTGACCAGAAAGAAGTGGCTGCAGAATCGTTGAAGTTGACGCCAGAAGATTTGCTTGAGCAGAAACTCATCTCGGGTATCATCCCTGAACCGCTAGGTGGAGCACACCGAGATCCTGAAACCACTTTCACCAACGTGAAAAAGGAGATTAAGAAGCATCTGACGCGACTGCACAACATGGATCCGCAGGAGCGTATTGATAAAAGAATTGAGAAATACAGCCAAATGGGTGTTTTTAATGAATGATTTGCGATTTACGATTTACGATTTGCAATTTGCGATTGATTTGACCCGCAAAGGCTCAGTGCTGTCCGATGGAAATAGCAGCGTTCTTCTCTGTGTAGCTCCTTATCTCAAATTTTCTCCGTGCAATAAATACCGAGTAGCCATTCAAATTAATGAGTGATATAAGAGATAAATATCAGCCCGTAATTGGGCTTGAAGTGCACATGCAGCTTTTGACTAAATCGAAGGCGTACAGCAGCGACAGCACCGAATTTGGTGGAATGCCAAACAGCAATGTGAGTGTGATTACACTGGGGCATCCTGGAACGCTACCAAAAGTGAACCGTGCGGTGATTGATAGCGCCATCAAGTTAGGATTGGCTTTGGGCTGCAACATCCGCGAGCGAAACGAATATGCGCGCAAGAATTACTTCTACGCGGATCTTCCAAAAGGCTACCAGATTACACAGGATACGACACCCATTTGCACTGGCGGATTCATCACCATTAAATTGGAGAATGGTGAAGAGAAGAAGATCACGCTTACGCGGATTCACATGGAAGAGGATGCTGGAAAAAGCATGCACGACACTGATCCGTTTGACACCTTGGTTGATTTAAACCGTGCGGGCGTTGCGCTGCTTGAAATCGTTTCTGAGCCTGAAATCAGAAGTGGCGAAGAAGCATACGCATACATATCAGAAGTACGGAAATTGGTTCGTTACCTAGAGATTTGTGATGGCAACATGGAGGAAGGAAGTCTCCGTTGCGATGCCAACATTTCGGTGATGCTGAAAGGCGCCAGCAAATTCGGAAGACGCGTTGAGGTTAAGAACATGAACTCGATTCGAAACGTGCAACGCGCCATTGAATTTGAGATTGAAAGACAGATTGCCGAGCTAGAAGCAGGATGCGAAATAAGTCAGGATACGCGAAGTTTTGATGCTGGAAAAGGGACAACCTTTGTGATGCGAAGCAAAGAGATGGCAAACGATTACCGCTATTTTCCAGAGCCAGACCTTCCACCGGTTATTGTGGATGCGAAATGGATTGCTGAGGTTAAAGCAACCATGCCAGCGTTGCCAAACGAATTACATAAGAAATTCACACAAGATTTCGGTTTGAATGAATACGATGCAGGCGTGCTTACAGAAAGTAAACCAGTGGCGTTGTATTTCAACGAGCTGACTACGCATACCAAGAATTACAAAGCCGCATCTAACTGGGTTACTGGCGATATCAAATCGTATTTGAATGAGTTTGCCGTTCACATGGAAGATTTTCCAGTGAAGCCAAAGGCGATGGCAGATCTTATCGCATTGATAGATGATGGAAAAGTTAGTCACTCAGCAGTTTCGCAAAAGCTCTTTCCTGAGTTGTGCAAAACGCCTGAAAAAGCGCCATTAGCCATTGCGCAAAGCTTGGATTTGATTCAAGAAAGTGACAGCGGACAGATGGAAGAATGGGTGGACGCGGCATTAGCGGCATATCCTGATAAAGTGGAAGAATACCGTGGTGGAAAGAAAGGCGTGCTCGGCCTTTTTATGGGCGAGGTAATGAAATTGAGTAAGGGAAAGGCCGACCCAAAACTGGCCAATCAATTAGTAAGACAGAAATTAGACAACCCATCCTGACCTTCCCAAAGGGAAGGGAATTCGTGGACACAACTTAAAAAACATGATGAAGCAAATAGTTTTAATTCCGATGGCGATGCTCGTATTCCTAGTAATTGGATGCGCACAAAAAGGAGCAACCATTAAAGGAAACCTGTTGAATGCAGAAGGTGAAACGGTTCTATTGGAGCACCTTTCATCCAAGGCAGTCACTCCCATTGATTCTGCAGAAGTTGGTTCTAATGGCGAATTCAAACTGAATGCTGGTGAGATTACTGAACCAGGTTTTTATCGCTTGAAAATCAACGAAAACAACTTCGTGATTCTTCTCTTGAGCGAAGGTGAACATGCAGAAATAAGTGGAAACGCATTGGATTTTTATCAGAGTTATGAGATTGAAGGATCGGAAGGTTCTACTAAACTTCGTTACCTCGATCAGAAATTAAGAGGCGATTACATTAAGACCGATAGTTTGAGACAAGTGTTTCAGGCGTATCAACAACAAGGACATCCACGATTGGATTCTATCGCGCAAGCAATTGATGTTGTGTTCCAAGAAATGCAAGAAGAAAAGCGCCAATTTGTGCTTGCTTTCATCAAAGAAAACCCAAATTCTTTGGCTACTCTTTCTGCCGTTCAGTCGCTAAATCCTGCGCAGGATATGGAAGCGTTTGAAGACGTTGCTGACAAACTTTCTGTGACAATGCCAGAGTCTGATTACGTAAAGCAATTCAAAACGCAATTGGTGGATCTCCGTTCGAAGCAACAATCAGCGGGCCGCACAGAAATTGGAGCTGTAGCTCCTGAAATGGTTCTAAAAACACCTGAAGGAGAAACCATCAAACTGTCTGATTTCAAAGGAAAGGTGACAATGATTGATTTTTGGGCATCGTGGTGTAAACCATGCCGCATGGAAAATCCGAATGTGGTGAAGATTTATGCCAAATACAAAAGCAAAGGCTTCGAAATATTTGGTGTTTCGTTGGATCAGAGTGGTGACAAATGGGTAGAAGCCATTGCACAAGATGGACTGACTTGGAAGCATGGTTCTGAACTCAAATTTTGGGAATCGAGCTTTGTGCCTGCTTACAATCTAGACGGCATTCCAATGACTTACTTATTGGACGAAAACGGAGTGATTATCGCCAAAGGTTTGCGCGGTGAACAACTGGAGCAAAAGCTGAAAGAAATATTTGGGTAACAGCCCCTCCAACCTTCCGCCTAAGGCGGAGAGGCTTTGCTGATAAACGAACCACAATAAAACAGCACGTCATTGCGAGGAACGAAGCAATCTTTCACTAGTCGAGTAAGAGATTGCTTCAGTTCCTTCGATAAACTCAGGACAGGCAGTTCCTCCTTCGCAATGACGGTGGTCCTTTTCCTCCTTTTCCCCTTTTCTCTTTATTCCCAAGAGTATTTCCAGCAAGAAGTTAACTACGAAATTCATGTTTCGTTGGATGATGAGAACCATGTGTTGCATGCTTCCGAAAGCATTGAATACGTAAACAACTCTACCTCCACCCTCACCTTCATCTGGTTTCATATTTGGCCCAATGCATACAAGGATGGAAAATCGGCCTTGGCCAAACAAATGCGAGAAGATGATGACCTCACCCTTTTCTTCTCTCAGTATCGGGATAGAGGTTGGATTGACAGCCTCGATTTTCAAGTGAACGGTCAGAAGGCACGGATGGAAATTGATTCCAAGAACAAAGACATCTGTCGTGTTTTCCTGAACGAACCATTGGAGCCAGGCCAACGAATCACCATCACCACGCCATTCAGGGTTCAAATTCCAAAAGGGATTTTCTCACGATTGGGACATTTGGATCAAGCGTATCAAATCACGCAGTGGTATCCGAAACCAGCAGTTTTTGATAAGAATGGTTGGCATCAGATGCCATACCTCGGACAAGGGGAGTTCTATTCTGAGTTTGGAACATTTGATGTGCACATCACCCTTCCAGAAAACTACGTGGTTGGTGCTACGGGCGACCTCATCAATGGAGAAAAGGAACTCGCTTGGTTGGATGCTAAGGTGAAAGAAACCGAAGCCATCACCGAATTCAATTACCGCGATTTATCCTTCCCTCCATCATCATCCATCAGAAAAACGCTGCACTATCATCAAGAAAACGTGCACGATTTCGGGTGGTTTGCGGATAAGCGATACCATGTGCTGAAAGGAGAAGTGGCATTGCCACACTCTGGAAGAAAGGTGACCACTTGGGCTATGTTCACGAACAACGAAGCCGACCTGTGGAAGAATTCCATCGAATACCTGAATGATGCCACCTACTACTATTCGCTTTGGGTGGGCGATTATGCTTACAACCATGTAACAGCTGTGGATGGTGTGCTTAGTGAAGGTGGCGGCATGGAATATCCGAACGTAACGCTGATTGGCGAAAGTGGCAGTGCGGTTTCGCTAGAAGAGGTGATTATGCACGAAGTAGGGCACAATTGGTTTTATGGCATGCTGGCAAGTAACGAGCGCGACCACCCGTGGATGGATGAAGGTTTGAACTCCTTTATCGAAGCGCGCTACATGAAGCGGAAGTTCCCCAACCTTATGCTGCGCGATGTATATGGCGGTAGCAAGTTGATGAATCTGGGAATGAAATTGGCGGGTGTGTACAACATGAAACACAGTAGCTTGGGGCAGCAGATCTACAACGTAGCGGCACGGGCAAATACCGACCAACCCATCGAATTGCCTTCAAACGAATACACGAGCACCAATTATGGGAGCATTGTCTATATAAAAACTGCCTATGCCTTCAACTACTTAATGGCGTATTTGGGAGAAGATAAAATGGACGAAATCATGTCCGCGTATTTCCAGAAGTGGAAGTTCAAGCATCCGCAGCCCGAAGATTTTGAAGCCGTTGCCATTGAAGTGACAGGAGATTCGTTGAAATGGTTTTTTGATGGCGTTATCCGAAGTGCGGATAAAATGGACTACTCCGTAGCTCGGTTGGAACGCGAAACCGATAAAGTGAGGGTTAAAATTCATAACCACGGCAAGGTGGATGGCCCCTTCCCTATTAGCGCCATTCGTGGTAACGACACCATTTCTACCCAATGGTTTGACGGAACACGCACATCAGAATGGATTGAAATTGACTGTACCGATTGCGACCGTATTGTAGTGGATGCCCACGAAGTGATTCCAGACATCAACCGAAAAAACAATACGATGCGTGTGAGAGGCGCCTTCAGAAAAGTGGAACCGCTACAACCTCGGTTTGCATTTTATTTTGAAGACCCGTACCGTTCGCAATTTGCAATGGCACCCACCATTGGATGGAATACTTACGATGGTTTTATGCTTGGAGGCGCCATTTACAACGACATCCTTCCTCAGAATAAGTTCTCGTACATGATTATGCCCATGTACGCCTTCAAATCGAAGACGGTCACCGGCTCGGGGCGGATTGCCTACACCTTTCATCAAGACCAGAAATTTCCGAACGTAACGGTTGGTTTTGAAGGGCAACGATTTAACGTGGGGCGTGTGTGGCCATACTACAATCCTTCCGACAAATTCAGTCCGCAGGTTCCGCGCAACCTCTTGCGGGAGTTTGTACGGTTCGATTTTCATCCGCGCAAGCGCAGAAACCAAACGGAGCATAGTTTCCGCTTGCGAAACACCACCTATTTTACCGAACAGGGAGAAATGGTGCGTAATATTCCGCAAATGACCTATCACTGGAAATCTCATTTCTCGCCCCATATTGGAGAGTTGAACACCGATTTGCATTGGCTAAACAACGAAGCAAAACTCAGTTTAGAAGCCATTTACCGTTTCAAATTCAAGAAGGGATACGGATTTAGAGCCCGCCTTTTTGCTGGCAAATTCTTCATGCGTTCTTCCAGTCGCGGGTTTAATTTTAGGATGAATTCGTTCTTAGAATATCAAGACTACCTCTACGATGGAACGTTTATTGGCAGAAATCCAGGCAATGGTTTTCTGGAACAACAGATTATGGAAGCCGATGGTGGATTTAAGAGTCGGATGATTATTGGAAGTTCCAATGATTGGATTGTGGCGCTCAACCTCTCTTCTACCCTTTACCGTTGGTTGCCGCTTGAGTTTTTTGCCAGCATAGGAACGTACGCAGGTGCTAAAACTGCTTTCCCGGGGTCGCAGTTGTTTTTGGCGGAGTTTGGCGTAAGTGTGATTGTGGTACGAGACGTATTGGAAGTACATTTCCCTTTCCTTTATTCGAAAGATGTGCGGGAAGACGTGAAATTGAACACGTACAATTATGGCCAGCAAATTCGTTTTACCTTCAACCTCAACGAACTGAAACCGCAGCAACGCTTGAAACAATTATTGGATTGAAATCTTTACCTTAACTCTTGCAATTCAAACCACATGGCTTCTATAAAACAAAAAGTACTGGACAGGATCAATCAGATTGAGGATGAAGAATTATTGAATCACGTCTACAAACTGATATATGACATGCAGGAAACCAAAAAAATCCTGCACCTGAATGAGGAGCAATTGAACATGGTTCAAGAAGGAATTGCTGACTACAAGCGAGGAGCCTACTATTCCACCGAAGAACTGTTCAGCGAGCTTTTGGATGACGAGGACTAGCTCCATAATCTGGTCTGAAAGGGCCAGAAAAGACCTACTGTCAATCAAGAAATTCTTTGATGAACGGAACGGAAATTCATCATATAGCAATAAACTGTTACGAGTATTAAGAGATCGGACTCTCATTCTGTCAGATTATCCATTTGCATCAATTAAAACGCACGCTGAGGGCATCCGAGGATTAATTGTATTCGACTACATCATTTTTTTCATCCAAGAGTCTAATAACATCATTGTGGTTGGAGTTTGGGACACGAGAAGAAACCCCAAGCATTTGTCAAAATTTCTTAAACGTAAATCCTGACCTTCGCCCAACGTATGAAAGGAAAAATCTACTTCGCATCCGATTTTCATTTGGGCGTTCCGAATAAGGAAACCAGCCGTGAGCGCGAACGGTTACTGGTTAAATGGTTGGATGATATTTCTAAAGATGCAGCCGAAGTCTATCTCGTGGGCGACCTCTTCGATTTTTGGTACGAATACAAAACCGTTGTTCCCAAAGGGTTTGTGCGGTTTCAGGCCAAGATAGCCGAGTTGTGCGACAAGGGCATTCAAGTACACGTATTTACAGGCAACCACGACATGTGGATGTTCAACTACTTTGAGGAAGAACTGGGCGTGAAAATGCACCGCGAACCAATTACCAACCAATGGAACGGCAAGAAGTTCTTTATTGGCCATGGCGATGGTTTGGGCCCTGGCGACCACAGCTACAAGTTTATTAAGAAGGTGTTCTCTAACCCCGTTTGTATTTGGCTATTTAAATGGTTGCACCCCGATATTGGCGTAGGACTTGCCAATTTTTGGAGTGGCCGCAGCCGCCATGCCAACCTTGCAGCAGACGAAATTTACAATGGAGACGACAAGGAGTGGCTCTTACAGTTCTGCAAAACCACCCTCCAAACCGAACACTTCGACTACTTCATTTTTGGCCACCGACATTTGGTGCTAGACAGGGTTGTGGGCAACAACTCCCGCTACATTAACCTCGGGCATTGGTTTAAAGAACCGCACTTTGCCGTTTGGGATGGGGAAGTGTTGAAGGTGGAGATGGTGGGGTAAAAAAGAAAAACGGGAAAAGGAAAAAAGGTATTGCTCAATTAAGTTGGTGCTGAGAAAATTGCACGCAAATCGAAAAGGAATCAATTTAGCCCCAGCGGGCCATCGATGCTCGGCCCCATGGCCTTTTTGAAACCAGGCAACAGTCTTTCGTAGGCTTTGCGGGCATCTTCATTTCCTTCTTCGGCCAGTTTCTTATAGTGGAAGAACTGGGCGTTAGCCGCCACAAGCAGACTATTACCAAGTAGCAGTTGCGCATCGTCCATGGTTTGCTTCAGAAGTTCTAATGCGGGCTGAATGCTATTGAGCAACTCCAACTCTTCGGCAGTAAGAGGTTCATACTTCGACTTTTCGTGCAATTGGTTTACCGCAGGAAGTATCTTCTCTAAAGACTCCATTAAGGTCTTCTGCACTTTTTTATCTCCAAACAGTTCGCGTGCGGCTTCTGTCTTTTGGGCTATGCTCTCGGCCAATTTCTTTTCTTCTTCGCTATTATATCCCATAATTTGTGGTGCTAATGGTTTACATAAAATTCAGAAAAATTCTTTTTCGAAACTACAGGTTCTGAAAAAATACGGGAAAATCCGCTTGTCTCTAGCTGATGGAGTTTGGCTAATGGCCAAGACCTTCAAGGTTTTAAAAACCTTTAGGTCTGACGGGGTACGGATAGATAAGTGCCGTAAATATTTGCCCAATGCCTCCGAGTATGATGATTGAGTTGGGGATGGGGAGGGGCATGGGGTTGCAAAAATTCGCAATTGGGCGACTACGATTTCACTTGAAAATTTAGCTTAATGAATGACTGCCCGTCTTGCCTGTAAACATGGCCATAACCCATTTTTGAGCCAGAAGGATTGTCGAGGCGTGCAGAACGCATGAGATAAGATTTAAACTTATTGAAGTCAATTACATGATAGCACAATATTTCAGAATCCTGTTTAACCACAATCAGACCGCCCACCACTTGATGTATTCCAGACCAAGGAAAGGCTGATGTCATACCGAGAGCAGACTCTATTAAAAAGTTAATTATTCGGTATTCATAGAAATCATGACTTTTCAAATTATAACCCATAGGATTCTCCGCATTTAAGCACTCAATAACCTCAGTAATCCAGGTTATTCTAGCTGTATATTTCTTCTTCACGATGAAGGCCATTATTTCTGGTAAATCGCTATCAATCATTTGCAGATTGAGCTTGAACGTTTCACCTTGATACCCATGATATTTAACGGTATATCCAAGTTCTTCCAACATACAAACGCGCCTAATGTATTTATGTCCTGTCGTTATATCATTTACCATATTCAAATGCTCCTCAGAAATTGGATGCCCATTGGAGTCGGTAATTGAATAAATAATATTAGTGGTTGGATTTGCATTAAATAAAGTAGGGTCACTACCTAAGAAAGATTTGATACTATACTCTTGTCTGGATTGAACTCCATGGGTTGGGTCATAAACAAGTAGATTAATATCTCCTTTGTTAGCTGCGTCTTGACTTACCTTATGGACTTTCCATTGGGAAAGTTCATTTTCCAACTCAACTTCGCCCGAGCTAGTTCCTTTTCCGTCTTGAATCCTAACAAGAAGTTTAGATGCAATTCGAGTAGCCTCAGATATGGGAATGGAGTAATCAGCGTTTTCTCCACTAACATCAATAATGTTGATATTTCCCTCTGACCGTACATCATAACGGTACGTTCCAATATTTTCTTTTCTGAAGGCAGAACGTATCTCCACAAACTCTTCAGTGCGAGCTAAATTTTGATCTGCAGAGAATAACTTGCCATCGGCAAGGAGCTTAAAGAATACGTAGAGTTCGCTCCATTCTCCTTTGTTGCCTTTCAACATATCTTATTAATTATCTCTTTAGCCGTTGCCCTAATCGCAGGCACCGCCACCGAATTTCCAAACTGTTTGTAAGCCGAAGCATCGGCAACAGGGATTACATACTTATCAGGATACCCCTGTAAACGCGCCCATTCTCTAGGTGTCATTTTCCGAATACCCTCACGATTGACAGTTCCTTTAATATGTGTGATTGGCTCAAAAGTGGTTAGTCTGTCATCAACAACCAGATTTCTTTCTCTTCCCATACCTCCAACAACAATTGCACTCGCAATGCCGTCATCTGGAATTATGGCATAACCAAAACCATTTCCCTTACTCTCGTGCCGCGCCTTGTGATTACGTAGCGTTTTCAAGTATTGGGTAGATAGATAGTACTTGACCGAAACCTCTTTCTCTTCCTTCACATATTCAAAAGCAACTGACTTGTCTATCGGCTCTGGATATCCAAACGTTTCAGCTGATTTCTTGTCCAAGAAACCTACAATAAAGATGCGCTCTCTGTTTTGAGGTACGCCAAAGTCCTTTGCATTCAGAACCCTTGGCTCTGGCACAAAATAACCGAGGTCTTCCCGTAATGTGTGAAGAATTGTTGCTAAGGTTTTACCCTTGTCATGGTTGGTCAATCCTTTCACATTCTCCAAGAAGAACGCCTGAGGTCGATGTTTCTTTAGAATCTGAGCCACATCGAAGAAAAGCGTTCCTCTTGTGTCTTCAAACCCTCCACGCTTACCAGCAATCGAAAACGCTTGACATGGAAATCCAGCGCACAACACATCGAACGATTCGGGAATGAAATCCTTGTTGCTTTGCTTCGTTATATCTCCAAACGGCACTTCACCGAAATTGGCCTCATACGTCTTCTTCGCTTGATGGTCCCATTCGCTCGAATACATACACTTGCCTCCTAGGCTTTGCATAGCCAAGCGAAACCCTCCAATTCCAGCGAATAAATCAATAAATGTAAACTTCGGATTAGCAGGCGGAGGAAAAGGAATATCCCATTCAATTGGCATTTTCAATTGAAAAGCATCGGACGCTAGTTTGCTGACGTGCCCATTCATTGAATGAACATAAATAGCAGCATCTTCAGCAAATACATTAACCTTTTCCTCTCGGCTAGATTGTAAATGATGTGTAAGAATCGCCAACTCCTCCGACTCCGTCTTCACGACATTGATACCGAGTTCTTCACGAATCTTTGAATACTTCATCTTGTCTTTCAATTGTACACAAAGAAAAAGATTGAAACCGTAATCTATCTACGCCAGAAAAAACTTATCCCAATATATTTCCCCTACCTCCTCAAAATGACTATAAACAGCTATTGCAGCTTGTGAAAAGACTCAATAAATTCGTGTTAATGTCCAACCCGACCCCGTGCGAAAGCAACCGCCACCGAATGAGCAGGGTAAACCTGTGGCTTCGCAAGAGGGTGCGCGAACTATTGACCCCAAGCTTCATAAAAAACTTTCCCCAAACGTCCAGACTAATACCAGAACGGACATAAAAAGGCCACAGAAAACACAGAATTCACAGAGGTTTTCACAGAGGAGAAACAAAATTTTCTGTGTCGTTTCTGTGAATTCTGTGGCTAAAAATATGTTCTTACCCATTTTTTAAACCCTAGCTTTCTGTCAAAACTGACCATTTTGGGAAAGTTGCGAACATGCATTAAAGGGAAAATAGAAAAAGGAGAAATGATAGTCGATTGTCCGTTTGTTTTCCCAAAAGGTCAATAATGGAAACAAATAGGTTTAGAATACTCCGCTAATCAACTAATCAATGCTCCCAGCCCAGCACCTTCATCGAACCTTCCTTCTCGCCTACCCAATGGCGTTTCGGGTCTTTCGGTTTCTTTTCGGCAAACTTGTTCTTCTCCTCTGCCAAAATGGCCTGTTGCAAAAGAGGCATGGGTTCATTCTCCACCATTCGTTTGGTTCGAACCACAACCAAGTTACCAGATGCATCTCTATCTCCAACCAAACCACCAGTAATAGCAGCAATAAAAAGCGTGGATTTGCCAGAAGCCAACGGCTTGATGGAAAGTGCCAAACTATCCTTCACAAAACCATCGGCAGTTGCCGTATATCCAGCATTCGCCAACTGCGTCTTAAACGAAGGAATAGCAGCCGAATCAACCGCCCAATAGAAATTAACGCAGGTGTCATTCTCATAAAGCACAGTTTGATGAATGCCTTCTTCTATAAAACGCACAACCCTTTCCTTCTTGTAATCAATTATGCGAAAAGGACGAAGGAGTACTTGTACCACTGTACGTTTTTGTCCTAAAACACCATCTACCAACTGGGCATTGACACTGCTAAAGAGCAGCATCATCCCAAAAAAAAGGAACGTTGGTCGAAAAGCAAACAACTTGTTGTTCAAACGATTGTCTTAAGTGAGGCAAAGTTAGGCGTAATAATACTGAACTTTGGTGCTTATATTTCGTAGCCTCGCGCTGTATATGATAAGAATGAAGGAAAACAGAAAACGCTTGGGACAGATTATCCTGTTCTCGGTTCTACTGCTTATATCACAGATTGCCAACGCTCAGGTAACAGCAGATTTTTCTGCGCCCACAACTTCGGGTTGCAGTCCGTTGATTGTCAATTTTCAGAACCTTTCCACTGGAGCTGGCCTCACCTACCAATGGAGTTTGGGTAACGGAAACAACTCTGTTGCCCAAAACCCATCTGCCAGCTACATCAATCCGGGAACATACACAGTTACCTTAACCGTAACAGGCCCGGGAGGAACAGACACCGAAACCAAGACAGGTTTCATCACCGTTTTCACACCACCCACGCCCAATCTTGCTCCTTCTCAAAACATCGGTTGCTATCCGTTTACGGTTGATTTTACAGATTTGTCTGTTCTAGGCGATTCGCCCATTGCCACCTGGTCGTGGGATTTTGGAGATGGCGGTACTTCTACCGTACAGAACCCAAGCCACCTCTACACCACTCCGGGCGTGTTCGACATTACGTTGATATTGACAGATGCCAATGGCTGTAGTTCCAATCAGTCGTTTAACGATATGATTGAGTCGAACAGCAACAGACCAACGGCTGCTTTCTCAGGAAATCCGACCGTTAGTTGTCTTCCTCCTTCCGATGTTTCGTTTGCAAACACATCCTCTGGCGGAACAGGAATTCTGACCTATTTCTGGGATTTTGGCGATGGAAACTCCTCCACCTTTCCTGCACCAGACAACACCTATCTCACATCTGGCAACTTTGACGTAAGCCTAACCGTGACGGATGAATACGGATGTTCGGATACGCAATTAGAAGTTGCTTACATCGAGATTGTGGATAATGTCACAATTGATTTTACGGCCAACAGCACCACGGTATGTCTCGGCAGCAATGCTTCGTTTGTAGATCAATCCAACCCTACACCAACAAGTTGGCTTTGGGATTTTGGCGATGGCAATACATCAACTGTTCAATCTCCTTCTCATCTTTATACCACTCTGGGCGATTACGAGGTCTCGTTAACCGCCACCTACAGCGCCTCGTGTTCTGGAACAGAAACAAAAACTGGTTTCATCACCGTGGGTGAGATTCCACAAGCTGGTTTGAGTGCAGACACCACAGCTGGTTGCGAGAATCCGTTTCCTGTAAACTTTACAAACAGCAGTACGGGTACAGGTTCTCTTACCTATCAATGGACGTTTGGCGATGGCAACACCTCCACCGCTCAAGACCCAACCAATACGTATCTCAATCACGGTTCGTATACCGTAAGCCTTACAGCCACCAACTCGGATGGTTGTAGCAATACAGTTTCTCTTCCCAACTACATCAACGTGGCAGAAACACAGGCTAATTTCTTACCAGATGTGTTCGGTTTCTGTCAGCCGTTGGAAGTCAATTTCTCTGATTCGAGCATCTCTGGCACCGCCATTTCTACCTACGAATGGGACTTTGGCGATGGAGGAACTTCCAACCTTCAAAATCCTACCTACACCTATGCCGACACGGGAATCTTTGATGTGAGTCTCATCATTACCAACCAACTCGGCTGTACGGACACATTGGTGCGTAGCAATTACATTTTCGTTTACACGCCACCTCTTGCCAATTTCGACCAAACTCCTGTTATTATCTGTCCAGGCGAACATGATTTTATCGACTTATCTGATAATGCCACTGATTGGTATTGGGATTTTGGTGATTTGGAAAACTCTACCGAGCAAAACCCAACCCACGAATACGCAGATACGGGCTACTTCAGCGTTACACTAATTACACTGAATAACGGTTGTTCTGATACGTTAATTGTTGAGGACATGATTTATGTGAGTCCGCCCATCGCTGACCTCAATCATAGCTTCGATTGTGCTCAACCAAACACATTTACATACACGAACGAATCGTATGGTTTTACATCATGGAACTGGATTTTGCCTGATGGAAGCACTAGCACCGATGACCCATTGGTATTGAATATTCCTGACCCAGGGATGTACATCGTGAGAGTAACCACTTTAAATTCTACATCTGGCTGTACTGACCTTGCGGGCGATACCATCTACGTTACCGATATTCAGGCTGGCTTCAGTACTGCAAATACAGCAGGTTGTGGCCCGTTGAATGTTCAGTTTACGGACCAAAGCGTGGATGCCGTTTCGTGGCAATGGTCCTTTGGTTCTGCTCCAAACTCAACCGCGCAAAATCCAAGCCACACCTACTCTGCCATTGGTACCTATTCGGTTACTCAAATTGTAACCGACATCAATGGCTGTAAGGATACTCTTGTCTCGCCTAACCTTGTGACAGTAACGGGGTCAGTTGTCAATTTTGGCATCGATACAACCTTTGGTTGCGAAACCCTTTCGGTGCAGTTTGAAGACCTTACCAATCCTCCCGGAACGGTGGCTACATGGCTTTGGGACTTTGGAGATGGCAACACATCATCTGCTCAAAACCCATTGCATGTATATACCACAGCAGGCGTTTATGATGTCTCTTTAACCATTACCGATATTGGAGGCTGTACCAATACAATTCAACGTCCAGATTTAGTCAACTACATCCCATACCCAAATCCAGTTTTCAACGTAAATGCTACCGTTGGATGTATGGGAGACCTGTTTACGTTTACCAATACCTCTACCGGAAACGCAACCAGCTACTTATGGAACTTTGGTGATGGTGGTACATCAACCGCTGCCAATCCAATACATACTTACAGCATTGAAGGAACATTCAGTGTAACGCTAACCGCCTTCAACAGCAATGGTTGCGATAGCTCCATTACGCAAATCAATCTTATCAATATTCAGCATCCAGATGCAGATTTTTCTGCCTTCCCAACTTTTGCGTTTTGCCCTCCGCTGTTGGTTTCATTTACTAATCTAAGCTCGGCAGATGCCATATCTTGGCTATGGAATTTTGGAGATGGCAGTTCGTCCAACCTTCAAAATCCTTCGCACATCTACACACAATCGGGCACCTTCTCTGTCTATTTGGTGGTAACCAATGCCAACGGATGCCGTGATACCATCTTTTCGCCAGACCTAATTCAGCTTTCAGGGCCTGTGGGAGAATTCAGCTTCTTTCCCGATTCTGTTGGTTGCCCTCCTTACGACATCAACTTCGTATCTGTTGCCGAAAATGTAACCACCTACACATGGGATTTCGGGGATGGCTCGTTGGGTTCGGGAGAAACTACCATGCACACCTACTCAGAAATAGGCAGCTTTATTCCTACGCTTATCTTAGAAGATGACAACGGTTGTACTTTTATTTATCAATCTGCTGATACGTTATCTATCATCCCATTGGCTGTAGATGCTGGCTCTTCGGGCACCATTTGTCAATACGATTCGTTGCAATTGAACGCCACTGGCGGAGATGCCTACAGTTGGTCGCCATCTACAGGATTGGACAACCCAACTGCGGCATCGCCACAGGCAAGCCCCAACCAAACCACGCAATATGTGGTAACCGTAAACTTGGGTCTTTGTCAGAATACAGATACCGTGATTGTATTTGTGAATCCTGCTCCAACAGTAAGTTTTACCGCAACGGAAGTATGCTTCGGTTCGGTTACTGACTTCACTGATTTCTCTTCCATTGCGGCACCTGATAGCATCACTGCTTGGAACTGGAATTTGGGAGATGGACTAAGCACGGATACCAATCCTTCCATCATTTACTCGGCACCTGGCACGTACATCGTATCGCTTACGGTAGAAAGCTCTGTTGCATGCAACACCACTGGAACAGGAACCGTTGTGGTAAACCCTACACCAAATGCAGCTTTTGCAGCCAACGACACGTGCTTATTCAACACCACTTCCCTACTCGACCAATCAACCGTCACTCCGGGAAGCATCACCAACTGGAGTTGGAATTTGGGTAATGGCGCCACCACCACACAGCAGAATCCTTCGCTTACGTATGGACAGGATTCTATTTATCAAGTTACATTGGCTGTAACCGCTACAGGCGGATGTAGCGATACGGTAACGCAACCTGTTGCTGTATTCCCATTGCCGAATGCCGTTGTTACTGCTGCCAACGTTTGTTTTGGCGAAACCGTACAGTTTGGAGATTCTTCTACCGTTAATTCAGGCTCCATAACACAATGGGATTGGACCTTTGGCGATGGAAATGATGCCAATACGCAGCATCCTTCGCACGTTTACCCGAACGTTCAGACCTATGTGTATTCGGTTCTTGTGACAACAGATCATGGTTGCACTGATGGAACTTCAGGCGCGGTTACCATTTACCCGCTTCCCGTAAGCGATTTCCAAATGACTTCTACCTCTTCCTGTGTTGCCCCTGTCTCTGTTAATCTCTTCAACCAATCAACAGGAGCCAACCAGTTTGAATGGGCACACGATAACGGCACGGTAGTAACCAGTTTTAATAGCACCGCTATCTATGATACCGTTGGACAATACAACATTCAGTTGTTAGTTACCACGCAATTCGGTTGTCAGGATAGCAGCACGCAGTTGTTTGAGGTGTTCCCAACCGTAACTGCCGATTTTGAATTCACCACGCCAATGGGCTGCGAACCTTGGTCTGTAGACTTCACCAATCTTTCAGAAAACGGAACTGGTTATCACTGGGATTTCAGCGATGCAGATGGTTCGGTATTGGTTAATCCGAGTCATATATTCACTGATCCAGGTTCGTACACGGTTCAGCTCATTGTAGAAGGCTTGGGAGGTTGTGGAGATACAGTTGCCATCAATAATCTAGTTACCGTTTGGGACAATCCAACGGCTTCGTTTGAATATGCAAACGTGCCAGACCCAATTACAAACGGAACAATCGGTTTCTTCAATACCTCTACTACACACGTTAGCAGTTGGTGGGAATTCGGTAATGGAGAAACTTCGTACAGCGAGAACACGACTTACAACTATCCGTTCTATGGCAACAAATTGGTGACGTTAGCCATTGTAGATATCAATGGATGTGTAGATACCGTTGAGATGTATGTGGCGGTGGATTTTTTTGGTGGATTGTTTGTGCCGAATGCCATTATTCCGCAAGACCCAAGTCAGGACGTGCGCATCTTTCAACCAAAAGGAACGGGATTGGGTTATTACGAATGCATGGTCTACGACAAATGGGGCAACCTACTCTGGTATTCCGACAAACTAGTTGATGGCTCTCCTTCTGAGTATTGGGATGGCACGCATGAAGGAGAACTTGTTCCGCAAGGTTCTTACGTTTGGAAAATCAACGCCATCTTTGCTAATGGTGATATTTGGGAAGGCATGATAGACCGCAATGAAGATTACCATGCTGTTGGAACGGTGACAGTGATTAGGTAGTCAGGTGGTCAGCGAATGAGCAAATTTGCGTATCAGCAAATTAGCGAATGAGGACGGATACGACTGAGCTTGGCCAAGGAAGCCTATCTCAGAAACATACTAAAGCTTTGCTACAAACTGCTTTTCGGCATGCTTAGAGTAATCCATATCTACTTTTAGGATATGGTCTGTCCACCAGTGTGTAAGGAAGTTGAGCACCTCTCTCGGATTATCTTTTGCTTCGTCTAAGTGAGCCAGCGTAAACTGAAGTACTTGAATGGCATAATTGCTATGCAATTCTTTGTGTTTTTCTAGCTGTGGATAGTGAATGCGTTCCATGTACCGTTCTTCCGACTTGAAATGCTCCTTCGCATAGTCAGACATTTCGGTGAGAAGTTGCACCATATCATCTGTCTGTTTGCCTCGATTTACCATTAATTCCATCCTAAAAAGGATGTGCATCAGTCGTTTGTGCTGCTCATCTATAATGGCATTGTTGACTGAATACTTCTGACTCCAATTCCCTAGCGACATGAGTATTTTGATTTTAAGTTCCTGCGCTAAGTTATCATTTTGTCTTTGTATCAAACAAAGGGTAGTGCGTAGCAAACTTGCGAAAGGAAGGTTTCGACACCCCAGCTTCAATGAGTTCTTGCAGCCTAACTCAGGCTACTTTCCACTCTTTAACTACGACTTTCGGCCAAACCCCGACAAAAGCTGCTTCCAGAAGGAATGCACGGGGTATTTCTCAATACCCGGAAAGCCGAGTTCGAAGGTTCCGTCTTCAGATTGAGGAATGTAATCTGTTTTGAAAATGTAATCCCAAAGGCTGAGACTGATGCCATAGTTCATGCCGTAAGGATGACTTTTGGGAAGCACCATGGCGTGGTGATAAAGGTGCATTACTGAGTTGTTGAAAATGTATTTCAAAGGTCCCCACGTGATGCGCACATTGGCATGATTAAGATGCCCGATGGTGATGGAGATAAAATGAATGAAGAAAGCATGCTCAGGTTCAAACCCACCAATGAGCATAACGGCCAAGGTTTTGAGCGGCTTGTAAAAAACGTTCTCCATCCAATGGTAGCGCAAGTGTGCAGCAAAACCCATTTCTTGAACCGAATGATGCACTTGGTGAAACCGCCACAATGCTTCGTAACGATGCAACAAAACGTGAGTAAACCACTGCACAAAATCATTGATAATGAAAAAGATGAGCAACTGCGTCCAAAGCGGAAATGCAGTAAAATTGAACAGGCTCAGAGATTCCATGGTGATGCCAATTGAGCCAAAACCGAATTCGATGAGCGCGAAAAAGCCACTTACCATCAATCCGAAAATGAAGAAGTTGAAGAACATGTAGAATCCATCCAACCAAAAATCCTTTCGGATAATTGCTTGCTGCTTACGCCACGGGAAGGCAATTTCTAATCCCCAAACGGCTAGACTGAGGATGATAAGACCATAGAAATAATTCTGATACCACGGTTTGTAATCGTAGTTGAAAGTGATTTCACTTACTACCCAATTGCCATAGTTGGCAATCGCATTCAGAAAAACCTCCACCATTTCCATTAGTAATTCTTTTCTAGTATGCTAACCAATTGATGAGCTGGGACAACGCCACTTTGTCTCCAAACCATTTTGCCCTTTTTGAAAACCATTAAGGTTGGAACACTCTGAATCTGGTATTTGGCCGCAACCTTTGCGTTCTTGTCTACATCAATTTTAAGCACAGTCGCCTTCGTTCCTACTTTCCGATGAACGTCTTGTAAGATTGGGGTCATTGCTTTGCACGGACCACACCACGTGGCGTGAAAGTCTATCAGAACTGGTTTGTCTGAGTTTATTATTTCGTTGAAATTTGCCATGATTTTAGTTACTGATTTCGACTTACTTCGGCTTCGCTCAGCGCGGGTAGCTCAACCAAAAGGGCTGCTTCCCTGAGCGGAGTCGAAGGGTTAATTGATTTAACTATTCTTGAATTTTACACTCCAGATACCTCGTAGTTCATCTAATGCGTATCCCTTCGCCTTGTCTGTAGGATATAAACTGTCGATTACCGAAACAAGCTCTGGCTGCATGTTTTTCGGATTTCCGTGACACGTAAGGCACGGCCCTCCAGTGAAGATTGGCGCGTAGTAATGCTTCTTTCCATCTGCATCAATTGCCACTTTTGCTGATAGTGGTTCGCCTGCTTTCAGCATCTTTTTGAAATCATCCAGAACAGCCAATTCCTTTTCGGTTGGTGCATTATTTGGATTCCGATTCTTGTCTGAAACGCGCTTTACGTCCGTACCATATTTCTGAGAATACATGGCTGTGAGTTCCATTGCTTGCGCATTGCAAAACCGAAGCGCATTCTGCGGGCCACCATTTTCCATTGCTTTCATCAGGTTTGCTTTTAGCGTTGCCTGAACCGTGTCGGTGATTTCGTTACCAATTTTCAGGTAGGTCACTTCGTCCTTTCCTGATACATATTGAACATTTTTCTCCACCTTCTCAGGTGTTTTTTCGGTACAGCTTTGTAGCCAAATTGCGCCAGCAATGGCGGTAATTATTATCAGATATTTTCTATTCATTTCTAGTAAATCGTATTCAATTTATCCGTACCAAAAGACCCTTCGTTCCTCAGGGTAACAAGCGACCTCGGGCGAAGACTTTCCTCTTCGTTTTTCCTTTTTCCTTTTCTCGTTCTGTCTTAATCTACGGCTTCACCGTTGGCTTATCTGCTCCTTGCCAGGCTCCCATGCCGCCTTTTAGATTATATACTTCTTTGAAACCTAGCTCTTGCATTTTAGCCATTGCCTGTCCGCTTCTTCCACCCGACTTGCAGTAAACCGTTACAGGCTTTTCTTTATCGAGCTTGGCCAAATTGGCTTCAAAATCAGCATCATAAATGTTTGCCATGGTGGCGCCTTCAATAATTCCAGCGCTCCACTCATCAGGAGTTCGAACATCTAGCAATTGAGCACCGTCCATGTGCTTCGCAAATTCCTCTACATTCACATTTTCGGCTATGCTTACACTTGCAGACGTACTCTCACTTTTGGATTTATTATCACCTTCAGATTTACTCTGTCCGTTTGAACATGAGACCATCATTACAGTCACAAACAATGCGGTCATTCCACTAATTACTTTTTTCATTTTTTCGTTTTTTGGTTAATCTTCTATTTAGACACTTTTTAGCCACAGATTCACGGATTATCACTGATTATCTCAGATAAATAAATCAATGTAATCTGAGGCTGTTTCATGTTTTTTCATTTAAACTATTTACAAAGTTGAAGGACAGACATAGGCCGTTACAGGTGCGTTGGTTTGGAGAATAGCGCCCATGCCACCTGCAACCTCCACAATTTTATTGAATCCGTTCGCTTTCAAGATTGAACTGGCAATCATGGAGCGATACCCTCCTGCACAGTGAATAAAATACTCCTTGTTCTTATCCAAGGTGTTAAGTTTTCCATTGATGAAATCGAGCGGAAATGTTTGTGCTTTCTCTACATGTTCGGCTTCAAACTCACTTGGTTTGCGAACATCTAAAATGGCGCGTTCTCCTATTCTACTAGCAAATTCTTCTGCTGAAATAGAGATAATTGAATCCACTTTCTCACCAGCAGATTTCCAGGTTTGGAATCCGCCATCAAGAAATCCAACGATGTTGTCATAGCCAACGCGAGACGATCGGAGCACAACTTCTTCTTCTGTTCCTTCATCTGCAATTAGCACAATTGGCTGATTCAGGTTTTCAACCACGGTTCCGAGCCAAACGGCAAAACTTCCTTTGATTCCAATGTTGAGTGAATTGGGAATAAAACCTTTTGCAAATTCCTGAGCTTCGCGCGTGTCCAAGACCAATGCCCCACTTTTTATTTGCATTCTGAATTCAGATAGGCCCAATGCTGTGTTTCCTTTTGCCATCACTTCATCCACAGACTCAGAACCCGATTTATTAATCATGGCGTTCTTTGGAAAATACTGTGGTGGAGGCAGAATGCCTGCGGTTACTTCGCTGATAAACTCTTCTTTGGTCATGTTCTGAAGTGCGTAGTTCACTTCTTTTTGATGTCCGAGTGTATCAAAGGTCTCATTACTCATGTTTTTACCGCAAGCCGAACCAGCACCATGCGCTGGATATACGATTACCTCATTGGGTAGCGGCATAATCTTGTTTCGAAGCGAATCAAACAACATTCCTGCAAGGTCTTTCTCTGTCAAGTCGCTTTTTACGGCTAAATCTGGTCGCCCTACATCACCAATAAAAAGGGTGTCGCCAGAGAAGATGGCGTGCTCCTTTCCGTTTTTATCGAGCAACAAATAGGTTGAAGATTCGAGCGTGTGACCTGGCGTATGCAATACTTTGATGGTGAGCTTGCCAATCTTAAATTCCTCATTATCGGTAGCGATATGCGAATCGAAACCCGTTTGGGCTGTTGGGCCAAAAACGATGGTTGCACCCGTTTTCTTGGCCAAATCAACATGGCCTGAAACGAAATCTGCATGGAAATGCGTTTCAAAAATGTACTTGATTTTGGCATTGTTCTCTGCTGCCATTTTTAGATATGGCTCCGTTTCGCGTAGTGGGTCGATGATGGCCACTTCGCCTTCAGATTCTATATAATACGCACCTTGTGCGAGGCATTTCGTGTATAACTGTTCTATTTTCATTGTGTTACGTTTTTCAAAATAAAATTTCCTTTCCGAGTATGTAGATACCCATTACCAATACAAACCAACCAAAGGCTGGTTTCAACTTCTTACTAGGAACGTAGGTGGCCAATTTGGTTCCTCCAAAGATTCCAACCACCGCTAGCCCCGTAAAAAGCAACAGAAATTCCCAGTCCATTGTTCGGGTTTGCAAATCGCCTAAAAAGCCGATAACTGAATTTATGGCGATGATGGATAACGAGGTTCCAATAGCTGTCTTTATCGGAAGTTTTGTAAACATGACCAGCGTTGGGATGATGAGGAATCCGCCTCCTGCGCCTACCAATCCAACCAAAATTCCGATGATGGCTCCTTGCAGCAACAATCCTAGATAGTTGTATTTGATTGCTTCTTGTGATTCTTTGGATGACGTTTCTCCTGTTATCATGGAATAAGACGCGCCCAACATCAACAGTGCAAAAAGCACCATAATGCTCATGTTGCGGGTTAGCATGAAATCGCCAATCTGAAAGATTTCGTCAGGAATGGCGGGAACAATAACTCTCGGTGCCAAATTGACCGCTGCAATGGAGGCCGAACCGAAAACTGCTACTACTTTAAAATCTACACGCTTTTTTGTCCAGTAGCTGAATGCTCCAAAAAATGATGAAACGCCAACGATGAAAAGTGA
>JAIOYP010000013.1 GCA_021741155.1 Flavobacteriales bacterium
ACAAAATCATTTTTTCAATAGGACAAACAAGGATTCCTTCTGCGCCAAGCGCTTTGAGCTTATCAATCACATCCCAAAACTCGTCTTCCTTCACCACGCTGTGCAAACTGCTCCAACCTTCTTCAGCCAAAGGCAGAATGGTTGGGCTTTTCATACCTGGAAGCACAGCGGTAATTTCCTTCATTTTCGCGTTTGGGGCATTTAGAAGAATGTACTTATTCTCGGATGCTTTCTGCACAGCATTCATGCGGAACATGATGCTTTCGAGCAAGGCTTTTTTCTCAATAGAAAGATTTGGATTAGCGATAAGAACCGCCTGACTGGTCAGCACTTGCTCCACCTCTTTCAAACCATTGGCGAGTAGCGTACTTCCCGTACTTACGATATCGCAAATACCTTCAGCCAAACCGATTCCAGGGGCAATTTCAACGCTTCCGCTGATGACCTCGATGGTGGCGTTTACGCCTTTCTGCTTGAAGTAATCACCAAGTATTTTCGGGTAGCTGGTGGCTACTTTTTTGCCCTCGAACCAACTCGTTCCAGTGTAATTCACCTCTTTGGAAACGGCCAAGGAAAGTCTGCACTTGGCAAAGCCCAAATGACGAACCACCTCCACGTTTTTGTCTTTTTCGAGGACTGTATTCTCGCCCAACATGCCCACATCGGCCACGCCTTCTTCCACGTATTGCGAAATATCATCATCACGCAGAAAGAGCACTTCCAACGGGAAGTTAGCAGCTTCGGCTTTCAGCTTTCCGCCATTGTTTACGCGGATGCCGCAGTCTTCCAAAAGTTTGAGACTTTTCTCGCTCAAACGCCCGCTTTTCTGTATTGCTATTCTTAGTTTTTCCATTTCAGTTCATTCAACAAAAAAGCCCCATCGGAGTTCCGATGGGGCTTGATAAATCTTTTCAATAGACATCAATGCATCAGCTTACTCCGGGTTTTCCGAGCAGATAAGATGATGGTGATGATGTGTTCCGTTCATTGTGGCGGCTAAGTAACAAAAGTTTTCCTAATCAGTGAACTGGCTTCAAACGGTATTTAAGCAAAGCGATAATATCCTCACGGCTCATGTCTCCGTTCAAATCCACAAACTTATCGGCCATCTTTTCGAAATCGTTAAAAAGAATCAGAAAGAATACTTCAAAAGCCTGTGTGTCTTGAAATATCACGGCACGATTGCTTTTGTATTCTTCAATATGCTTGGCGTAATTAATCGGGTATTCTCGCCAATGCGTTTGTGGACGCTTGTGATGTTCTACGTGGTAATCTTCATTATAGACATTGTACTGTCCTTTAAGTACGGTGATGCTGTTCTTGTAGATGTTTTTGGGTTCGTCTGGATCGCTCCAAGCATGCCATGTGTAATTGATGGCAGCCAGCAAAAAGATGCAGCTCATGTGCGGAATAAGTAGGTAGGCAACTCCGAACCAGAAGTTGATGTACATGACCAACGCCATAAAACCGTAAAACGCAATCATACCATAAAGCATCTTTCGAACCTCGGGCATCTTACCCTTTTTGTAGTGGTAGTTGGCAACAGAAATACCTGTCCAGAAGAGCGCAAACTCGAACAGATAAATAAGGAAGCGTGCCGCATGCGAACGATCGTAGAAAATGGTTGAAGTGACATCATCAGCCGCATTATCGTGCTTGTGGTGGATGCGCATGTGTCCCATCGGGTAACCTTGTGGGACATGGCCGTAAAGCAGAGAAAGTACATGTCCGTGGAAATTATCGAAGATGCCGAAAACGCCTTTAAATACGCCTTTTGGCATGTGACCTTCTTTGTGAATCATGGTAGCAACCTTGGAGAAGAACGCGAAATATGGCCCGTAATTCATCACGTTATATATCAGAGCAGCCAGCCAGTTTTTCCATCCCCAAGCCTCGTTTGCGCCTAAATAAGTTACTTGAACATAGTAAGAACCGAAGAACAGAATCGGGGCCAAAATACCAATGCCGATATATGAGTAGAGATATGGGCTGTCGCGCTCGTCCTTCATGGTTTTCTGCGCTATCCAAAGCATGGCGGCATCGGTTTGCTTTGCGAACCAAATGGCAGGAGCGGTTTTATATGTCCAACCAATAATTCCAACCCAAAGCATGGTGGAAGCGATGACCACCGTTAACCACGGAATAGGAAGAAGAAGTACGCCCGTAGCCATGAGGAATAGGGCATATTTTACTTTGAGCACAAAGGTTTTTCCCTCAGCCGCTTCGTTGAGTGTTTGACTTAAATAAGGCATTACTGAATTTGAGAGGTTCTGATAATGGTGCGCTAAAGTATGTGGAGATCTGAGAAAACCACTGGTTTTTGAATTGAATTCTTGATTTATGTCAATTTAAGACATAGAGTCGTCAGCTTCGGGGTAGCTGATGCTTTGGAAAAAGAAATTCTGAATTCTATAAAGTCACGCGTTTTGGAAACGCGCGCTATCGGGCTACCATCGGGGTTTAAACAGTTTAAAAAAGGTGCACGAAAAGACCAAAGACCTATTTCTTGATTATCAACGGACCACACATTCAGTTGTATGATGGATTATGGCGCAATGAGCAGTTTCCCATTCCCGATCAGAGTACCGTTCTCAATAATTCGGACCATGTGCAGCCCAGACAGCTGTGTGCCGAGTTCAATCTCTGTGAGTGCAGATTGGAGAGGTGCAGAATAGACAATCCTTCCCATCATGTCCACAATCTCAATGTGCATCTTTCCTTTACCATATAATGTGCGGTCTTTTAGTGCCACAGTAACTCGATCGCAGGCGGGGTTGGGCCAAACGGAAAGGGCGGTTTTCGGTACATCGGCTTCCTCAATACTGGTTGAGATTGCGCCATTGTAGTATTCAACTTTGCGAATGTTGAAGTTTTTGTCGGCACTTACCATGGCAACGGGATAGTGCTCCGTGTTGGTAAGATAGAGGTAGTTGTTCATCGTGTCTCTCGCTATCTCTATTGAATAAACGGGCGTGTTTCCGAAGGTGGCCGTAACGCTGTCCACCTTGACGGCATATTCGTGCATCCTCAGTACATCTGGAAAACTGCCGTAAGGTGTAATAAGACTTCCCCATGCATCTGCCAGAAAAGTTTTGGAAACCGTGCTTATGTAGAATGTATCCACGTCTGTAGGATTCAGGTTCATGCTCAGTACCCATCGCGAACTGTCCGCACGTGTGGTTCCGTAGGTGGCCGGAGTGGGAATAAGTAATTCGGTCGGGTTCACCAACACGTTTCGGTTGGCATAGATGCCAGCCTCCGAACGGAAACCGATGACATAGTGACCCGTAACATCGGTTCTCCAGAACATGAACCCGTTAGAAAGACCGGCCTCTCCCACCGGTGCGCCTCCGAAAAAGCCCCCGAACATGGCTGCTGGGCCAAAGGTGTACAGGTTTGATTGGGCAAATGCATTGGCATACTGCGTGGTGGATGTGAGGCCAAAGGTCGGAACACTCGGATAATGGGACGTGAGGCTGCTGAAATCCCATTGCTGTGCGCTGGGGCCGGGTGTGCCAAGCAGAACGCTGGTGAGTGTGTCTGTTGCCGTCAAGTAAGTAAATCCGTCTTCCGGAAGGTCATCAACGGTAATGGTAATCTGAGCCTGAACCGTGACGGTCACAAATACCAGTAGGAGTGCAATGTTTTTTTTCATTCTGTGTGATCTTCTTATAAGTATTTAGGGTCAATACGGGTCATGATGGATGACGTTTCTAATTGGAACAGTAACACTACGGGTCTGTAGCATCACTTTATATGATTTATGTCATAGAATACTGAAAAAAGCATGCAAAGCACAACACCATCTCCGGTAGAAGTGCGGTATTCTTAGAAGACCGACCATTGTGCCTGAGAGGCAGATTATGCACTATGGGTGCTTTTCTATTTTTGTCTCATGGAAAACGCCACGTTTGAAGACTTTCAAAAAATTGACCTGCGAGTAGGAACAATCATAAACGCTGAACCGTTCCCCGAAGCGAGAAAGCCTGCCTACAAGCTCACCATCGATTTTGGTGCGTTAGGAACAAAGCAGAGCAGTGCACAGATTACCAAACGCTACAAAACGGAAGAATTGATTGGTCGTCAAATTGTGGCTGTATTCAATTTTTCGCCTAAAAAGGTGGCGGGATTTAAGAGCGAAGTGTTGGTTTTGGGCGCAACGCCAGAGGCGGATGATGTAGTGCTGCTAAGTCCAGAAAACGAATTACCGAATGGGTCGGTTGTGAGCTAAGGAACACGCGCTGCGCTAACCTCATATACTTAACGCCATTTATTGCGTTATACTTGTTCAATTGGGTTTGCCCATTGATTCTATGCGCTTGTTAAAACCAATACTCAGCTTTGTCATGTTGCTGTTTCTGCTTCCTGCATGGGGGCAGAATCTCAGCAATTTGCGCAGCCGCACCATTGAGTTAACCAGCGATACCATCACGCTTGACACGCTGAGCATCGTTCCTTCCAGTTTTGAGTTGAAGGCAAACGGAATAGCACTCGATTCTACCAAATATGAATTGGAGTGGTATTCTGGAAAGCTGATTGTTGCCCAAAGTTTGATTGGCAGTTCTGTTGAAGCCAACTACCGCGTTTTTCCATCGCTTTATTCGAAGAAAACCTTCAATAAAGATCCATCGCTGATTATGGATATTCGGAATGTGCCGCAGAATCCGTTCAGTTACACGGTTCAGCCGAGTACTTCTGATCAACTTTTTGACCTTGGTGCGTTGAGCAGAAGCGGTTCTATTTCGAGAGGAATCACCATTGGAAACAATCAGGATTTGGGTGTGAGTTCGAGTTTGAACTTGAACATCTCTGGACAGATTACACCCAAAGTTGGCATTCGAGCAGCCATCACGGATAATAATATTCCGTTTCAGCCGGAAGGGAACACGCAGCAATTGCAGGATTTTGACCAAATCTACATTCAGCTTTTTACAGACGAAACGGAGCTGACTGCTGGAGATTTCCGCTTAGAGCGGCCCAACAGTTATTTCATGAGTTTCTTTAAACGGGCGCAAGGCGTAAGCATCAAACATCGTTTTCCTATTGTGAAGAAAAAAGTAACGGACGAGCATCCCGGATTTTTAGAAGTAAAAGGAAGTGGCGCCCTATCGAGAGGAAAATTCAGGCGTCAAATTATTGTTGGACAGGAAGGAAACCAAGGGCCGTATCGCCTTCGCGGAGCGGAAAATGAATCGTTCATTATTGTGATTGCCGGAACGGAACGCGTTTACATCGATGGTCAGTTACTAACGCGCGGTCAGGAGAACGACTACATCATGGATTACAACACGGCCGAGCTCACGTTTACCTCCAAGAAATTGATTACAAAGGATTCGCGGATTATCGTTGAGTTCCAATATTCTGAAAGGAACTACTCGCGCTCGCTATTCCATGTGGGCACTGATTATGAGAAGAATCGCCTGAAGGTGCGTTTCAACCTGTATTCGGAACAGGATGGAAAGAACGGCCTGCTGAACGGAGACCTTTCGAGCGATCAACTTCAGCTTTTGCAAGACATTGGCGATAGCGTGGACTTGGCGATTATTCCTGCCATTGATTCGGTTGGGTTTGACAACGACCAGGTGCGCTACATGAAAAAAGACACCACCGTAACCGTGGCCGGAAATCAGGTGTATGTGCCCGAAATCTACGTCTTCAGTACTATACCCGACAGCGCCATTTACCAAGTTCGGTTTTCGGATGCTGGCGTAGGATTTGGCGATTACAACATTGACACGGAAGCAACCGCCAACGGGCGTGTGTATAAATGGGTGGCGCCCGATTCCCTTTCGGGAGCGCAAAAAGGGCGGTATGTGCTGGTGCAGAAAATAATTACACCCAAATTGAACCAACTCTACACGCTTGGCGCGGAGTATAAAGTGGCGAAAAATGGAACGGTTGCCGTGGAGGGCGCGCTCTCCAATACAGACCAAAACCGCTTTTCGAGCATTGACAATGACGACAACCTTGGCTACGGCATGAAGGTGAAATACGACCACGTTATTCCTATTGGCGATTCGGCCAAATGGGCAATAAAAACAGGCGTTGATTTTGAGCATTTGAACGAGAATTTCCGCCCAATTGAGCGATTTAGAACCGTTGAGTTTGAGCGCGATTGGAACATTCAGAATCAGAGCACTTTTACCAATCAGTACATATCTGCCGCTAGGCTTGGGTTTACCCGAAAGGAGATTGCCGATGTGGAATACACCTTCCGTTCGTTCGTAAATGAAACGCAGTTTGAAGCGTACCAGAATGCGTTGATGGTGAAAGTTGGCCACAAAGGATTCAGTTTTGATGTAAACGGCAGCCACATTTTTTCAAACGGAAAGGAGATTAACAACCGATTTGGACGGTTTCAGGTTGGGGCACAGCAAAAATTTGAGTGGTTTTGGGTGGGCGCTACAGACATTTTTGAAGACAACCGTTTCTACCTTCCCAATTCAGATTCGCTCACTAACCGCAGTTACCGCTGGAACGACTCGAAAGTGTACATAAAAAGCCCCGATACGTGGAAGAACCGCTACTCTATTTTCTATCAGCGAAGAGATGACTGGCTGCCGGGCGGTGGCGAACTGAAATATTCGAGCTTGGGCGAAAGTGCGGGTGTTACGGGAGAGCTGGCCAAAAATCCGAACAGCATTTTTAGGGCTACGGTTACCTATAGAAGATTGGTAATCCGCGATACGCTTTTGAGCCCTAATCGCCCCGACAATACGCTTGTATCGCGTTTAGAGTACAACCTGAATGTGCTAAAAGGTGCCATCACCTCCTCCACTTTTTATGAGGTGGGTTCGGGATTGGAGAGCAAGAAGGAATTCAGCTATGTGGAAGTTCCGGCCGGACAGGGCGCCTATAGTTGGATTGACCAAGATGGAGATGATTACAAAGACATCAACGAATATGTGCTGGCGGTTTATCAGGATACGGCACGCTACATCCGTGTGTTTACCCCCACCAACGATTTTACGAAGGTGTATACCACTCAATTTAACGAGGTCATCAACATCAATCCGCGGGCGGCATGGGGCGGAAAAACGGGATTCAAAAAGTTTCTTTCGCGGTTTTCAGACCAAGTGGTGTATCGCATTGACCGCAAAACGCAGCGCGATAATTTGCTGGCCGCATTCGACCCATTTTTTAGCACCGTGGCAGATAGCACACTGGTTACGCTCTCCTCCTCTCTCCGAAATACGTTCTTCTTTAATAGGAGTAGTTCTACCGTTGGGGCCGATTACACCTATGCACAAACCCGCACCAAAGTGTATTTGGCCAATGGGTTTGAAACGCGCAGCAACGTTTCGCATAAGCTTAAAGTGAGGTGGAATTTTACCAAGATTTTTACGCTGAACGCGGATGGCGAATTTGGCTGGAAGATTACCGATTCCTTCTTCGACAACAATAAACTGGACGTTCAGTATTACGAGATTGAACCCCAACTGGTGTTTCAGCCCGGAACAAAATGGCGGGTGCGCGGTAAGTTTAAATACACCGACAAACTCAATTTTAAACCCGAAAACACGGGAACCGAACAGGCCATTTTGCGCGATGCAGGTGTTGATGGCAAATACAACTTGCTGCAGCGCGGAAGCATCAACGCCTCGTTCAATTTTATCAGCATTACCTACGATGGCCCCACGGGAAATACGGTAGAATTTGAACTTTTAGAGGGCCTAAAAGCAGGGCTCAACTTTACGTGGAGCGCATTTTTTCAGATGCGTGTTGGCAAAAACATGCAGGTTAATTTGCAATACAATGGAAGAAAAAGTGGCGACAACGCTGCCGTGCATACCGGAACGGTGCAGGTGCGGGCGTTTTTCTGATGATACATTTTTACAGCTACACCAACATCACGCCTCTATCCTAATCTTGCGCACCAAATTTGAAATAGGAGTTGAGCCCAACCGATGATGGTCTACCACCTTATTCCAATGCTCAGAGTTGTTTGCTTTTAGCCACTTAAGCCACTCGTTACATTCAAATTCTCCTTTGCTAGCTCTGCATCCGCTGCACGATATGCATCCTTCGGCAGAAAGGATTAAGCTGTCATCTGTCTTACCGCAAAACGTACAATATTGTATTTCTGGTACCATGTATAGGGGTTTATCAATGGTTCGTTTTTGAGCAACCACGGATAGAAAAGACGATTTCTGCAGCTGCTCTCTTTCTTCCGATTTGCTCGTTTCAATCATCAGTTCAACATCAATTTTTTGAACCCGATTTCTTCATCATCAAAATCGGTTACGTTTATCAGGGTAATGCCTTTTGGCAGCTTTGTGTGAGGTAGCAAAAGCTTACCGCAAAGCAGAACAATTTCAAAATCTCTACCGCCCGGATGGTGGGCAGAAAAGTTGTCTAAAAACAGCTTGGCAGTTGCCATATCCTTGGCTGTTAAGTAGGCACTTGTTACCGTAAAAATGAGTACCCGTGGGTCGTCTGCCCTGTCCAACACGTAATCTGGCAGGTTTTCGTCCATATCCTCCAAATGCCGTAGTATCCAACCAATATCCTTGGTGAATGCAAACACCAACGGATTATCGCCAAACTCTATCGTTCCCTCCATCTTCATCTTCTTTAACCGTATGTATAACAATCGTTGCTGCACGTGCCTCCCGAGCTTTGGCAAGGGCATTCTAGCAACACGCTTGTGCTGCTTGCACTTACAATCCGAACCGGACAATCGTTTAGAATGTACTTGTTGTAGATGCCTGCGTCTGACTCGTTATCTGACCCAATAAACTTGTTTTGGCCAGATGCTTCTACCAGCCACATGTTGGCTTTCTTATTCGAATAATCGATGGTTTTGGTAAACACACCATTATCTACAAGTGTGCCTACGCAGAAGTCGTTTGTCTGGCACATAATGGCTATTCCGCCTGTGTCATAACTCTTTTGATAAACGGTCTCGCCTGTTGAGGTGAGCTTAATTATCAGTTTGGTAGCGCTAAAGGTCACATCATGCGTACTCAATGCATAGCAGCTGGTAGGTGTAAACGTGTAGTTTGGCATAGTTGCGCTTTTTGTACGATTCAAATTAAAAGAACCCCACCGAACAGTTTTTACAATCTTTTTTCACATATTACAACGGGTTTTATGGCGCGTGAACTTAAACACAGCGTTTTTTACTAAAAAATGGTTTATAAAACATGGGGGGAAGTCAGTTAAATGATGGATGAGATTGACATTTTTATAGCCACAGATGCACAGATGAACACGGATTATTCATTGATAAAAAAACATTCATCCGTGACATCAGAGAAAATCTGTGCATCTGTGGCTATTTCATGTCGTTTCAGGAATTAGGATGGATATCTGGGTTTACTCGCGGATGGTCATTAATCGTAACTCATAATGAAGAGCGACTTTCTACATCGGTTCATAAGGGCGTTAGATGAGGGCGAACTGCGCTACTGCCGCACATCTATAGAACGAGATGAGAAGCAGGTAGCAAAAGGCTATTTGTGCTTGTTTGACCGATTGGCAGCCATGGGCACGCACGATGCAAAGGCCTTGGCCACCGCCATGGCACATTTTCCCATTGCAAAACAGCTTGCTGCAGAAAAAATACGGCTGTACCAATTACTTCTTCAGTTTACAAAAGAGCTGCGCGATAAACGCAAGCCTGCAAACGACCCCCAATTAAGGCTTGATGAAGCACTGCTCCTTTACGACAAGGGTTTGCATGAAGAAGCTGTAGAAGTAGCTACCAAAGGGTTGGCGCAGGCGGTTTTTATGGAAAATTTGTGGTTAGAGGTGGGGCTTAGGGATTTGCTGAGAAGAATATACAAAGCCATGGCGCAAAAGCAGTTGACCGCTACGCGCATTCAGAACGAGTATCAGCTACTTATGGCCGGAAAAAAGTTGAGCACGCTGCTGCTCTACACCCAAATTTCTGACCGAATGTTTGATTACATCAGAAACTACCGCGCCACAGATTCTAGTACCGTAAAGCGAGGTATAGACGAATTGATGAACACACCAGAACTGCAAGACATTAATTTGGCCACGTCACTGCCTGCTCAAATTCGATTTTATTCCATCCAACAGTTTTATTACTCTCAGCAAAACAAGCTCGAAGAAACCAACGAGATGTGTAAGCGTCAACTCAGTCTTTGGGAACAAAACCCCGCCAGAATAGCAGAAGACCCTTCGGTTTATAGGGGTGTATTATCCAACTTAATAGGCAAACTAACCTTGCTGGGTAAAACCGAAGAAGCTTTCTCCTATTTGAACAAACTGGAAACAATGAAGGTGGTAACCCGAAGAGATGAAGTTCTTCAATTCGGTCATATGGAACTTCAGTTTCAGCTGTTTTATATGAATCAGGGAAAAATGCCAGAGGTGCTGCTACGAGAAGAGAATGTGTTAGCGGGTCTCAGACGCTATCAAAAAGCGATGGAAGATAGTGTTGTGTTGGTACTGATGTACAACCTTGGCATTACCCACCTTATCTGCGAAAACAGAACGGAAGCCATGCGTTACTTTGACCGAATTCACAGCCTTGGCAAATTGCCCGTAAGGCTCGATTTGCAAGGTATTGCTAGACTCATTCGGCTTCTGCTTCTATATGATAAAGAGGAAAACCGTGACGTCAGTCATTTTCTTCGAAACAGCAATCTTTTCTTCGGTAAAAAAGACCGCAAATTTGAACTGGAGTACATGGTGCGCCAATGGCTGGCGCTACACAACGATATTGTGGGTAAGAGCGAACGGAAGCAATCGTTCGGGCAATTTGCAGAATCGTTGGTTCCTTTCATGAATTCGAATGTGCTTGGTGCCGAAGAGATGTATATCTGGGCATCGGCACGGCATAGGGGCATTTCGCTTATGCAGGTTCTTAACGAGCGGCTGAAGCCCCCACCAACTATTACTTAACCTCCTCAAAAACAAAGCGGGATTCTCCACTTGGAGAATCCCGCTTTCGCTTTCATTATTTCGCCAGTACTATGGCCAAATACCGAGGTTTTCGTAGCTCACAGCAACCTTATCAATGGCTTCTACAAACGCAGCCGTTCTAAGGTCGTTAATGCCTTCTGTGTTCATCATACGATCTCGAATGTTGTCGTAAGCTGTAATCATCGTTTCTTCTAATCCAGAATAAACAAGATCTCGCTCGTCTGCTCCTCTGCTAATCAGATTCATAGATTCATCTGCCACTTTGGTTCCGCTAGCGCCTTCAATAGCATCTAGAATATTTCGGTTCATATTGGCTCGGTAGCGCTTTTCCATACGTCCAAAACGAACGTGAGAAAGGTTCTTCAACCACTCAAAGTAAGAAACGCTTACACCTCCAGCATTGATAAAAATGTCTGGAATAAGGATAACTCCTTTTTTAAGCAGTGTTTGCTCCGCCTCTGGTGTAACAGGTCCGTTGGCTGCCTCTGCAAGTATCTTACACTTGATACGGTCTGCATTATCGCTGTTTACTTGGTTTTCAAGTGCTGCCGGAATAAGAATATCGCATTCTACTTCTAGTGCTGCTCCTGGCCCGCCAATTTCTGTTGATCCTGGAAAACCGACAATTCCATTGTTTTCTTGCTTATAAGCCAATAGCGCGTCTGGGTCAATTCCTTTCTCATTGTAAATAGAACCATCCCATTCTGATACGGCAATAATCTTAGCGCCTCCATCGTGGAAAAACTTTGCGGCCCAATAGCCCACATTTCCCATTCCTTGAATAGCTACGCGCTTGCCCTCCAAACCAACTTCAAGACCTAGACGGTCCATGTCTTCTTTGTACGAGCACGCATGCCTAACGCCATAGTAAACGCCAAGACCCGTAGCCTCTGTTCTACCTGCAATTCCACCATGCGAAATTGGTTTCCCAGTTACACAAGCAATGGCATTTAGGTCTGTTGGATAGAATGTGGCATAGGTATCTGCCATCCAAGCCATTTCTCTAGCCCCCGAACCGTAATCTGGGGCTGGTACGTCAATTCCAGGACCGATAAAGTTTTTCTTTATAAGCTCTGTGGTATATCTCCGCGTAATTCTTTCGAGCATTCCCACGCTGCAAAGTCGTGGGCTTACCTTAATTCCACCTTTAGCTCCTCCAAACGGAACATCCACCAGCGCACACTTGTAGGTCATGAGAGCGGCCAAGGCCATAACCTCGTCCTGTTCTACGTGAATGCTGTAACGAATTCCTCCTTTGGTTGGTTGTCTGTGGTGACTGTGCTCAACCCGATAAGCTTCAATAACCTCAATCTTTCCCTCATCGTTCTTAACCGGAAATCGCATCCGATAAACGCTGTTGCAATACTTGATTTGCTCAAGTAATGTTGGGTCGTGATCTAGAAATTGTACCGCGTGATCGAAGTACTTCAATACATCACCGAAAAAGCTGTGTTCTCGCTTTTCAGTCAGCTTTTCAACTGTTCTTTTTCTTGTCTTTGCCATTATTCCTTTTCATGTTGGTAATGGCGTCAAAGGTGGAAAAATTTACGAAAGTCAATTTGTAAACAATCACAAATTTTGAAACGTAGCATCCTTGCTGACAAATAGGAAACTCTAAATATTACACAAAACAAAACAGGGTCAGCTGAAATTTCAGCTGACCCTGTTTTAATCTGATAGTTCTTAAGAAGTTAGAACTGAACCGTTAATTGAAGCTGCGTTGTACGGGGTGCATTTACCTTCAACGGTCGCAATGCATAGACACGATTTGCAAGGTTTTTGACTGAAATACCCAGTTTGATATTCTCGGTCAATTCAATCGCTCCACGCAAATCAAACACGTGATCTCCGCTGTTGTTCTGCTCTCTAAATTCAACCGCATTCCATGGGAAACCAGCAACATCCAATTGGTAGAAAACTCTATCCACATTTTTCATGTAGCTGTAATATCTGTATGTACCACCCACAGAAAGCTTGTACTTTTTCTTAATAGTAAATACAAACTCAACATCAACATTCGCTAAGTGCTCGAAACGATATTTCAATATTCCGTTTTTCGCAAATTCCGCAGTATCAGCAGCGGTAGGCTTTGGATAATTTGGGTCAAATTGAGTACCGAACATGGATGATGATGATGAAACCTGAGAAACATCATTCCCTAAGCTATCCTTAGCGTACACATAAAACGGATCAACTGATTGTGGACGAGAGTAGGTGTAACCCGCCATCACATTCATCCCAAACCATGGCGTAAATTGTCCATTTCCAATAAGGGAAACATCCACACCATAAACTCTAGCATCGCCTGTGTTAAGCGATTTGAAAGCGAAACGTCCGTACTGACCGTTTGGAGCACCAAACTGACCTGCATTGAACTCCACAAAATTCATGTAGTACTGATAGAAACCGGCAAGATCCAAGTAACCTAAGAACTTACCAATCTTAATTCCTTGCATTAAGCCAACCTCAGCTGCGTAGCTTCTTTCTGGCTGAACATCTGGATTAGGTACAATTGGAAGACCTCCAACTGTGGTAAAAATATATCTCTCCGCAATACTTGGAAAACGGAAACCTTCTCCAAACGATGCTCTCAAGTAACCTTCCTTCCACAATCGTGTGTTGGCTCCAATTCTGAATACTGGACGAATGATGGTATCTTGACTATTGATAGAGAAGTACTCAAATCGAGCTCCTCCGTTCAGATTCACGCGATTCCAGAACTTCTTATCCACTTGCACATACAAAGCCGCATTGGTGGCATTACTCTTTCCGTCACCTCTCTCGTTTCCAAGATACAATTGCGCTTCTGAAAGCGAGTACTGCGCCATTGTTCCAACCGTAATTGTCAAGTCCTTAACCTCTGCAAAACGATGAGCAAATTGGTATTCTCCAAAAAACACGTAGTTCATGTTTCCTTGGTTATTGTCATTGTCGTTATTCTGATGGAATACGCGACCTCTAAGAGTGTGCTTTGAACCTTTGGTTCCTGAATAAGTAATGAACGGGTCGATATTGAAGGATGTTTGCACCGTACGGGTAATACTTCCAGCGTATGGTCGATACAATCCGTAAGTATTATTCATCCAAAGTAATGTAGATGTACCTTTTGAATACATCGCATTGGCGTTTATACCGTAAGCAAGACCCGGAGTCTTAATGGAACGCTTACGAATATTCACATTGAATCTGAATCTGTTTGAAAACTCTTTACGTGGAGCGTGCCAATCCAATACAGCTCCAGTACTGTCTCGTGTATCCACAACAGCTGCAGCCCCCTGAATAATTGTATCGCCTGTTTCTGGACCGATAAAACCATTATCAATCAAGAAGTTCCCTCCAGCAACGATATCCCACGTACCAACTTTTCTAGAGTGGAAGAAGTTCATTCCACCATAAATCGGCAAGTCATCTTGATCCCACCATCTTGCGTCTTCTTGTGCTGGTGCGCTATAAAATCCAGTGTATAAATTGATTTTTGTCTTCGGTTTGTCTTTAGGATAAGCGGTTCGGATGTTGATGATGCCATTCAAAGCCGATGAACCATAAAGAACTGAAGATGCTCCTTTAATTACCTCAATTTGCTCCAAGTTTTCAATCGGCACAAAACCCCAACTTGGTCTTCCAGCATCACCAGAAAGGATTGGTAAATCATCTACTAGAAGCATAACACGTGACCCAGCACCAAAGCTGTATCCACTACCTCCACGCATCTGCGCTTCACCGTCCATAATGGTAAGTCCAGGAGTTTGCTCCAATGCATCTTCCGCACTGGTCGAACCTCTACTTTCAATAATATCTGGCTTAATTACGGCTACAGAAACGGTCAAATCTTCACGCTTCTGCTCAAATTTACCAGCAGAAACAACTACCATTTCCATTTGCTGCGACTCCATTCCGAGTGCAATCGTTACTGTTGTAGTCTCGCCATTCTTAACTGTTACTGGCAGCGTTTGTGTCTCATATCCTATAGAAGTAATGATGATTTTCTGTGCTCCTCCAGGCAATTGCAGCGAGAAATTACCATCAAAATCCGTTGCGGCACCTCGGCCTTTGTCCGTAGACCAAACAACACTGGCACCAATAATTGTTTCTCCAGACTCCTTATCCTTAACGACTCCTTTAACGGTTCCAGTATCTTGTGCTACGGAGAACAGAACAAGTAGGGAGAGAATTGACGTAGTAAAAATTCTTTTCATGTGTGTGGGTTCAGCGGTTTAGGGCTTATTTTTAGAACGGGCGAATATATCAATATTTGAATAGTTGGACAGACAAGAGCAGACACTCTATTTGATCGCGCTTAGCAAAGTAGAAGGGATTGGCGATGCGCGCGTTAAAAAACTGGTGGCCTATTGTGGCGGCCCAAAGGAGGTTTTTGCCAAACCAGCTTCATTTTTGAATAAGATTCCGAGCATTGGAACGGTGCTTACCAATGCGGTAAAATCAAGTGATGTGCTCAGAAAAGCGGAAGAAGAACTTGCTTTTGCTGACAAAAATCAGGTAAATGCCATTTCTTTTCTGGATGCTGATTATCCGCAACGCCTGAAGCATTGCGATGATTCGCCCATAGTGCTTTACTCAAAAGGAAACGGCAGCATTAATCCAAATAGGTGCATCAGTATTGTGGGTACGCGCAATGCAACGCGCCAAGGCAAAGAGATTACCGAATCGATTGTGGAGGCGTTGGCCAAGGCTCAAATTACCATTGTAAGTGGACTTGCTTATGGTATTGATATTGCGGCACACCGAGCTTGCTTGAAGTTTAATGTGCCGACCATCGGCTGTTTGGCGCATGGGTTAGACCGAGTTTACCCAAAGGTTCATTCAAATACAGCTAAAGAAATGCTCGAAAACGGAGCATTAATCACCGATTTCCCAATCGGAACAAATCCTGACAGGGAAAATTTCCCAAAACGAAATAGAATTGTGGCCGGTATGGCCGATGCAACTATCGTTGTGGAAGCGGGGATAAAAGGTGGAGCATTGATTACGGCTGACCTCGCTTTTGATTACAGTCGAGATGTGTTTGCAGTTCCGGGAAGGATTGGAGATGAATATTCCGCAGGCTGCAATCGGTTAATCATGACTAATAAAGCTGCACTCATCACTTCAGGAAACGATATTCTGAAAGCAATGGGTTGGGATGTTTCGGATGAGAAAAAGAAACCTCAGATGCAGACCAAACTGCTTATCGATCTAACAGAAGAACAAGAAAAAGTGGTTGCGGTGCTTCGCGAAAAAGAGCACACAATTGACCGTTTAGCTGTTCTTTCTGGATTTCCGATGAGTAAAGTTGCAGCTATCCTTCTCGAACTAGAATTCGAAGGAATCGTTAGCAATCTGCCCGGAAAAGTTTACAAACTGAATTAACGTAGGGTTTCCAAGGCCGCTTGAATAGTCTTATCGCTCTGATTGATGATGGGATAGAAACCTGCTCCATTCCACTTACTACGCGCAACAAGGGCTTTTAGATTATTGAGCACTTCGGGTTTTGCCTTTTCAGTATCAGTAATAGAAATACCCTTGTCTTTGGCAAAAGCAATCAGTTTCTGATAATCAGCCGCAGTAAAGTTGAACCTATCTCTGAAATCGGTAGCAGACTTGTACTTATCCAGTTCCGACCTTTTCTGAGATGAATAATTCATCGCAAATTCCCTTAAAACTCCTGTACTAATAAGCTGACTATGAAATTCTGTGTATCCGGTTGTATCCAACGGAACAAACACATCGGGAATAATTCCACCCCCACCATAAACCACCTTACCTCCTGGCGTCACAAATCGTTCGTTTTCATCTACCGAAATGCTATCAACTTCGTACAATTCGCCATTATCAACTCGATTGTAGAAATCAGCATAATAATCCTCATCCTTACTATATGGTCGTTGAATGCAGCGCCCGGTTGGTGTGTAATATCTTGCAATGGTGAGACGAACGGCAGAACCATCAGCCAACTCAACTTGTTCTTGCACCAATCCTTTTCCGAATGTTCTGCGACCAACAATGGTTCCTCGGTCATTGTCTTGAACCGCGCCAGAAACAATCTCCGAAGCAGAAGCAGAACCTTCATCTACAAGCACTGCCAATTTTCCTTTTTGGAAATCTCCTTTGCGGGTTGCGTAGGCGCTATCTTTAGGACGAGCGCGACCTTCTGTGTAAACAATCAGCTTTCCATCTGACAGAAATTCATCACAAATACTGATGGCAGCATTCAGATAACCTCCTGGGTTTCCGCGCAAATCGAGAATCAACGATTGCATTCCAGCTTTCCGCAATTCGCCTAATTTTTCAGCAAATTCATCATAAGTAGTTGCTCCAAAACGGCTGATTTTGATGTAGCCAACCACATCATCAATCATATATCCAGCATCTACACTATATATAGGAATCTTGTCGCGCTCAATTCTAAACGTAATGAGCTTCTTTGCTCCGCGTCTTGCAATTTCAACCTTCACCTTCGTACCACGTTCGCCACGAAGCATGGAAATCACATCTTGATTTTTCACTCCCGTTCCAGCCACAAGACTATCCTCAATGGTCACAATTCTATCTCCCGAACGGATGCCCAATTTCTCTGATGGTCCACCATTTATAGGAGAAACAACCACAATTGTGTCGTTAATAATATTGAACTCCACTCCTATTCCATCGAAATTCCCATCCAACTGTTCATTGGTAGCTTCAAGCTCGCTAGCTGGGATGTATGACGAATGCGGATCCAACTGCTCTAACATGCTGATAATTGTGGATTCGGTCAGGCCATCAAGACTAACCGAATCAACATATTCTTCCAGAACATAATTGAGCAGGTTGGTTATCTTTTTGGTGTTTTCCGAAGAAGATTCTCCATCTACAGACGGAAGATGTCCTACGCTAAGAAAGGAACCCAAATAAATGCCTGTAGCCAGAACTACGGCCAAAATAATAGGGTAATAAATGAAAATCTTTATTCGGTTATTGCCCATCTAGCTTCACGTCATCCAACTGTACCACTTCAACACCAGCTTCCTTCAAAAAATCAACGCCACTCATATCCTTATATCCGTTGATAAATACGATTCGCTTGATTCCTGCTTGATGCACCAACTTGCTACAGTCTTTGCAAGGCGAAAGCGTCAGGTATAACGTAGAATCTCGTGCACTGTTCATAGAGCGCGCCACTTTCATGATCGCATTAGCCTCGGCATGAAGCACATACCAATGCGTTTCGCCATTATCGTTCTCGCAGCAATTGTCAAAACCAGAAGGCGTGCCGTTGTAACCATCGGCAATAATTTGCCCTTCTTTTACAATGATGGCGCCCACTTGCCTGCGGCTGCAATGCGACAATTTTGACCATTCGAGCGCCATACGCAAATAAGCACGGTCGTAGCGCAGTTGTTTTTCTGGGTTGTCGTACTTAATAAATCCTTCGTCCATTGGGTTGGCGAAGCTAATGATGAAAAGGAAAAACGAGGAATGAAAAAGGAAAAACGTCAGGGCAAACGCATTAAACTTTTACGCTATCCTTATTCACGTCCAAACGTGAGGGACAACATGGGATAGCCACAGAAACACAGAACTCACAGAGGTTTTCACAGAGAAAAAGGAAATTTTTCTGTGTCCATTCTATGAATTCTGTGTTTCTGTGGCCATAAAAGTGTGTTTTCGTAAAGACAGGTCATCATTTTTTTTAGTGCGTTTGCCCTGAGAAAAACGTAGATCTCAAGTTTTGTAGAAGTTTTAAAGAGCAGCTATCTTTACATCATGAGTATTCAGGAAATACAAAGCCTTAGCAACGCAGAAAAAATTCTTCTCGTAGAGCAGATATGGGATAGCATCGATAAGAATGCCATCAATCTATCAGTAGCCCAAAAAAAAGAACTTGACAAAAGGCTAGAACAGCACGCCAAAGGAGAAACCAAGTTCCGTTCTTGGGATGAAGTCAAAAAGCGTTTACACAATCGTGGGTAGATGACCAACTATCGGATTCATGTTTCGAATGAAGCCTTTTTGGATCTGGCTCAAGCTTTTGATTGGTATGAAGAACAACGAAGTGGATTGGGTTCTGAATTAGAACTTTGCGTAGATGCAAGAATTCATGCAATTGCCAGAAATCCGTTTCATTATCAAGAACGATACAAGCAAGTGCATATCGCTTTCGTTGACCGCTTTCCATACGGGATTCACTATCTTATTGAAGACAACGACATCCGCATCATTGGCATATTTCACATGAGCCGAAACCCAGAAAATTGGAATGAAGCATAGCCGATACTCGCATGAATCTCCTCTGGGGCAACCAAAAAGCCCCGACACTTTCGTATCGGGGCTTTGAGTACCGAAGGCCGGGTTCTCATTTCTTACTTATTCAATTATTCGCAAGCACACATTCGGACGAAAGCCCGAACAAAACAGCCAAGCTTTGGCGCAGATTCAGCCCACTTTTGGCGCAGTTTTGAGTGTACGGAATAGCGCATCGAGCTCAGCCCTACGCTCGAAAAGAGCTTCCTGAAATTGGAACGGGCTTTTGATGCTGGCAAAGGATTCACGCCTTGAATATTCGCCAGCGCTTTCGTTAACGTGCGAGGCTTCCGGGTCTAACTCATGCATGAGTTCCGAAAAAGTCATCCCGACCACGTGAGAGAAGACAAGAAGCTGATCAAGGTCAAACGTGCCTTTATCCTCCTTGTACTTGTAGCCGTTCTCGGTCATCCCAAGGCTTTCGGCCATAAATTTTTTTGTGATGTTTTTTTCTTCGCGAATTGAGGCTAATCGCGTTGGGTCGATGGTTTTTTCGGGGGCCATATCAAACTTTTTTTATAAAAGTTTGTAACTAATCCAAAAAACTTTGGATATTTGTCAAACAAACTTTGGATGTTTCCTAATAAAAGTAATAAACGCCCCCGTTATGCGAGAATCACATACTAATATCAAGCCAAAAAATTTTGGGGAGTACCTCAAAAATAATTTGACAACTGGCGAATACGACCTTTTGCCCATTACCACCGGCATCAGCCGCCACAAGCTCACCAAAATTGAGAACAACGCCCGCGTGGCCACCGCCAAAGAAGCCCGCATTCTTTCGGTCACCCTAGGCAAGCGCCTCACCTGGTTAATGGAAGAATTTAAGATCGGTTATGATGTAATGACCATTGCAGAGGCCGAGGCCATCCGCGATGAGGAAAAAGAAGCAGCATGAAACCCCCGGCCATGACCTTAGCGCGTGGCGCTGCACCAGTGGCGCGCGTGCTAAGTGATTGGCGAAGGGATTAAAACAAAAAGCCATGATAACCTTCTACAGCAAGAAACAAGGCGACATATACGAATGCGAGAGCGTTCGGAGCTTTGCCACCTTCCGAAGCGAGATTCGCGAAAACTTCACCGGCAACCGCGATGAACTACGCCACCAGCTGCGAAAAGAATACAGAACACACGCAGACCTTTTAGTGCTCATGTTTCTTGATTATTCGGATGCCAACAAAAGCAGCATTGCCCGTGAGGAAATGCAGAAGCTCGAAGATATCATGCAGCTGCATTTGGCTACGGACCACGTGCGCTACAGCCGCGACCTCCTTACCGTTGACTTTACCCGGATGCTGAAACCGGGCGCTGAGGCTTATGGCTTTTCGGTATTCATGGCCAATTCGCTCGAATTCATTGCCAATGGCGAAAAGAGCCTTTGGGTACGTGGCGAAATTGAGCTGATAGATGGAACCATTGTAGAACCTTGGAAATTGAGCAAAGATGAACGAGCAGCCGCCTAAAACCCGTTACGAAATTCTGAACGATACCTATTGCCACCACTTGCGCCAAGCGCGAAAATGCCAATGCCCGCCAATTAAGAAATGGAACGAGGCTAAAGCAGCTGAGGCCATGAAGGAAATGCACGAGCTGGCCGAGCTCCTTCCTTTTCATCCAACAGTAACCCGCGCCCTGGGCTGGGCACCAATGGCCATTGGCGTAAAGCTTTGCCAATTCTGTAATCAACCGATGGCCATGAGCGCCACAGTTTGCACCAAATGCCTACTCGTTAACCCTTAAACCTTAGATAAAATGAGAAAAAAAGAAGATTGGATGAAGCGAGGCGCTAAAGTTCTAGCGCTCGGAGAGCCTGGCACAATCACCAAAATGCAAGAAAACAGTTTGGATGGCGTGGATTATGTCTATTACATCCACGTTAAGCTGGACAATGGGAACTACGCCAGCCCGTACCATCCGAGCGACATCGAAAAAGCTTAACCCCCAAACCTTAAAACCATGTTCCCAACAACAGAACTCCACAAAGCAAAAGATGGAATCTACAGCCTAAAGCGCGATGGCAAAGCATTGCAATGCCCCTTCGCTTCGCCAATAATGGTACGCGATAGCCTTAACCAAGTAGGCCAAGCGCTCCAAGGTTGCAGCAGCCGGTGCCCGCTTTTCCGCGTTTTTGACCTCGACCATACCGTTGATGCGCATGGCCACAAGCACCGCATTGCGCTAACGTGCGGAAGTGGTGGCAGCTCCTTCCATGTAACCGAACTACACGAAGAGTCTAACCTTAAAATTTCGTAGTGATGAGCATAAGAACCGTTAAAATGTCCATTCACGAGCATGGCCAAGAAGTATTTGCAGTGCAAGTTCATGAGATCAATGAGGATGAGTTCAAAATAGAATTAAACACTCCCGAAAACGCTCGAAAAATCCCGCTGGATGAGGCAATGGAGATCATGTCAGATGCCGCAGCGCTTTTCTACATCGACCAAATCACATAGATCATGAGCACCCACAAAATCGACATCCCCCACCAGCACTTTCAAGAGCTCGAAATTTTGAAGGTAGGAACCGTGGCCATTGACCACCGCGAAGCCCGCGCCATCCACGTTAAGGATGAATTAACGCTCGAAGTGTTTGATGGTTTCCGCTACACGGGCGACAAGCTTTTCTGTACGGTCAACTCAATAATTCCGAGCCAGCGTTATGGTGTTCCGCACGGGCAAACCCAAATAGGTATAGTGGTTAGTAAAAGCCAACGCTCAAGCAGATGAAGGAAGAACTAGCACCAGCGCCACCAACTCCTTCAGAGCAGCCAAAAACAACTGCAACGGCCGACAAAACTTATTTCATCGAGCGCATGAAGGCGCTAAATATCGACCCCGAAAAGGTGCCCAGCTTCAAAAGCCTTTACACGGGCAAAAGCGGAAGTTCGGCAATGGTCGATTGCCCGTTCTTTGAGCCCGATAAGTATGGCAACATCGTTATCAATTACCCTGGGCTCAACGATACTTTTTGCACCTACGAGGCAAACGGCAAAATCCACGATTTTAAGCGCTGGCGAAAGCACCCCGACAACATAAAGAACGGGGCCGGCAAATATGGCCAGCCCGCCAGCTCAGGCGTTCAAGTGTTCCTGACCGCCATCATTTTAGAAGCGCTGGCCAAAGAGGGCGAAGAAATAGAAACGCTCTATTTGATTGAAGGCGAATTCAAAGCCTGGGCGGGTTCTCAGATGGGCTTGCACTTCATCGGCATTACCGGCATTTTCAACTACAAGGAAAAAGCCGCCAGCGAACCGCATCCGGTAATAATGGAAGTAATTCGCGCCCTTAAGCCGAAAAATATCGTTTACGTATTGGATGCCGATGCCACCGTTGCCCCAATGGATGCCTGGGCAAAGGATAAGGAGACGGACCTGGGCAAGCGCTTCACCGATTTTTACAATGCCGTTACAGGGTTCCGTACCGTTTACCACCATTACGTTAGTGGGCTCTACCTCGTTCATCCAAAACCCGATATGCTCGAATTTGATGTTAAAGGATTGGACGATCTGACCGAATGGAAGCGCAAGGACCAACAGGCCAGCGCGCCAAAGTCTAAGACCGGCAAAACCCGCAAGGCCATCTATACCACCAACGAGATTGAAGAAGAGCTTCGCGCCCTTCCGGCAAGCGATGGAAAGTATTTTGAAGTGATAGACCTGGCACGGGCCACCATTAGCAGCGTTCGCGGCCATTTCTACCTTACTAGGGATAAGGGCGGGTGCCCTAGCTACTTCTACCAGGTGCATGAAGAAAAAATTCGCGATGCCGAATTTGTCTTTAACCGTGGCCGCTTCATTTTCGATGCCGATGATGATTGCCTGGTAATGATCAAACATGAGGATGCCGACCGCTTTATCCGGCTGGGCACCGATTACATGAAAGAGATTTTAGAGCCCAACCCCTACGGAGGCAACCCCGAAAGGAAGCTTGTAAAATGGAGCAAATCAGAGATCAATCAAGATTATGTGCTTCACAAGGGCCTAAAGGATTTCTTTAAGTGGATTCCTAAGTACGATGGCCCTTGCAATATGCCGGACAATACGGACAGCTACCAGCTGGTACACTCGAATGAAGGCAGCAAGTACTACAATCTTTACCATCGCATTAGCCACGTGCCGGGCGAAGGTGATTTCATTTTCATCAGCAACTTTCTGAAACACCTTTTTCGGGATAAGTACGAAATGGCGCTCGATTATTTGCAGCTACTCTATTTGCAGCCCACGCAACCGCTGCCAATCCTTGCGCTCGTAAGCCGCGACCAGCACACGGGCAAAAGCTCGTTCCTCAATCTGCTAGACATCATGTTTGAGGAAAACGCCACAACCATCGGAAACGAGGACCTTACCAATTCATTCAACGCGCACTACATGACCAAGCTGGCCATTTGCATTGATGAAGGTTTGGTAGAGAAAAGGGTAACGTGGGAAAAGATAAAGGCGCTCAGCACCGCCAACCGCGCCCAGGTGAACACCAAGAACACCAATCAGCACCGCATATTTTTTATTGGAAAGATCATTTTCTGTTCCAATAATGAAGATAGTTTCATTCCGGTAGATCAAGAAGATTCGCGGCTTTGGGTAGTGCGCGTAAACAAGTTTGAGGGCGATGAAGTGACCCCGAAAAAGAGGGATGCTAATTTCTTATCTGAAATGCCGGCCTTCCTTCATTTTTTGAAAAACAGGAAAATGGTACATCCTGACAAAACCCGCCATTGGTTTGCTTACGACCTACTGGAAAGCGAAACCAAAAACAAGCTGAAAGACAACTCAAAAGACTGGCTACAATCAGAAGTTGAAAGCTGGCTCAAAGAACAGTTCCTAAATCATTACCTGGCGCCTGAGCTCTATTTCAGTTTAGATGAAGTGCTGCACAGCATTAACGATAATTCGGGCGCCAAATTCCGCAGAAAGCCACTAGAGCGCCTACTAACGGAAATCTACCAGCTGGACCGCAGAAACAGCACCTACAAGCAACCGCGCAAAGTGGATGTTGCCCGCGCCAGCGCCCTCGATGATTCGGACACCGACACCAAGAAAGGCCGGCTATTCACTTTCACGGCCAGCAAGTTTTTGAGCGCTGCCGAAATGGAAGAATTGAAAGAGGCCCGCAAGGAATTCGGCCTTTCGCTCATTGCCGAAGAAGAAGAGCCCCTGCCGGGCGATGAATTAATAGAACAAGATGCTTTTTGAGATGGAAGGAAAACAAGTTTTTGAATGGGAAAAATCATTGGTCGGAAAAGCACACGTTCGATGTGTTTGCGATTGGTGCGGTTCGGAAGGCGTTGCAATGCCATTAAACAGAACGTGCCCCGATTGCGGTAAAATTGAGCTGATCGCTTATTACGATGCTGGAACAATCAATCAGCTGATCGAATCGCTAAAACCTAATCCCTAACGCCTAACCGCTAAGATGAAACCCCAAGCCACCCTATTCAACGCCATCAGCTGCGCTTATTGCTTTACCGAATACACCGGAAAGCCGGGCGAAAAGTTCCCTGGCTTTTTCGATGCCGACACACAGCAGAATGTGTGCTCAAAATGTGCCGATTTTCACTACTTCGAAAAAGGTGGCGCCATCATTGGCCAGCCCACCAAACACAAGGTTTCAGAAGTTCCGCTAATCTATGGCCTTGCTGCCTTCGGAACCGACAGGCCCGCAATTCAGGAAGCCGCAGCCACATCCGACTTTCCAAAAACTGGCATTTTCACCGTGGCTGATCTAACCCCGGAAAAACTCTTAGGCCACCCCGGAATAGATAAAAAGCTGACCGTTACCGGAATTGACAAAAACGGAATATGCACCACCACCAGCAAAAAAACCCGGACCATTCACGAAAGTAGGCTAGTGCAATGGCTTAATGAGCCGATACCGGAAGCCGCAGCCACATCCGGCCACACTCCAGCTGCAGTAGAGCCAAAAACGACTACAAATAAAGCCCCCCGACCTTACCCTGGCAACAAAGGAACCGATGGCACCTATCACCGCATCATTAACCATTTTCCACCGCATCACACCTACATCGAACTATTTGCCGGCAGCGCTCAAATTCTACAGAAAAAGAAACCGGCAGAATTCAACTATGCCATAGAGAGATCCCCCGAAGTCATAAGTACCTACGCTGGCCAATGGCCAGCCGATACCACCATCCTAAACCATTGCGCCATAGATTGGCTCAAAACCACGCTTAACCTATTAGGAAAAGGCAATCTAATTTACCTCGACCCGCCTTATCCGATGGATAGCCGAAAAGGCCAGCGCGATCTTTACACGCACGAGCTCAGCGATGATGATCACCGCGAATTGCTGCGCCAACTTCGCAAAGCAAAGTCCGGTGTGATGATAGCCATATCGAGCTACGCCAATCCCATTTACGATGAAATGCTAAAGGATTGGAACCGCTACGATTTTGAAGTGCAAACCCGTGGCGGCTCAGCCATCGAAAGCCTCTACATGAATTACCCGGAACCTACAGAGCTCCACCAATACGACCTACTAGGAACCGACCGCACCGAGCGCCAGCGCATCAAACGCAAAGTAAACCGCTGGGCCGATGGCCTTAAGCGCCTTCCACCACTCGAACGAAACGCCATTTTAGAAACCCTTAAAACTGAATTGCTATGAATCTTTCACGACTTAGAACCATCAGAACCTACACTAAAAAGAACGGGGCAAAAGTCACCACTACCATTTTTTGGGATAGAATTCTAATAGCCATCGTAATCATCGATCTTCTTATGACCTTCTATCCGTTATTCCGCTAAAACCTAATTCCTAAAACCTAGCACCTAAAATGAAACCACCCAAAAAAACCCGCTTCTTACCACCCTACAAAAAGTCAGGACGCACAACCTTTCCCGAAAGCAATGGCCGCAAAGGCGTTTACCTTATTAAGCTCGATGGCAAACTCAGTTACGTTGGCTTTTCCGGTTCCGACCTATACAAAGCCCTTTACCGCCATTTTCAAGAGTGGAACGACAGAAGAGCGCCCCGCGTAGTTTACCCGCCCGATCTGCGCGACCGCTGCACCGTTCGCGTGGTCTATTGCAACACAGCCGCCCAGGCCGCAAAGCTCGAAAAGGCGCTTATCCTTTTCCACCAGCCAAAAGACAACCCCGATAAGCTGGAACGCTACCAGCTCAGCTTAGCCGATGCACCCGCTTTTGGCCAAATGCTTGATGATTACGAGGAAGCCGAATTCATTCCACCTACAGAAGTTCCATTTTAAACTGAATTATTAACCAAATCCAAAACCATAATGAGCACAGAAGCCGAAAAAACCCGAATAAAATACATTGACTCGTTGTATTCCAAAAAAGAACAAAAGGAGATAAAGGAGTCCATCGAACGGAAAAGGATGCAGATAGAAACATCCATTCAAGACTTTCTTTTGCTTGATGAAGAAATCAGAATCATCAAGAAACATTTTAACCTGACAACCCAAGAGTATAACGAGATAATCCAAAAGCACAGACTACCATCAAAAGAGGAATTGATTCTCTTAGATATTCTAAACCCCTAATTTTGAAACCATGAAGCCCAGCAAGACACCAAGCCCCGCCACCATCGACAAGATGGCCGACAAGATGGCGCAACACGCAGAACGCATATCCAAAACAGCCGCCACTACCCAAGAGAGAGCGGAGGCAAAGGAATTTGCCAAAGGCTCTTTGAATGAGCTCGTAAATTTAAAGAGCCCGATAGGCCACTAATCCGGCACACTCTTCGGTCCATTTCGGAAAAGCCCAGCCACCAGCTGGGCTTTTCTTTTATCCGAACGCGCCAGCGTTCACCATATCCGCGCCCTTTTGGGCGCTTATCATTTACGAGCGCAGCGAGTTCCTTCTACGCCCCGCAAAGCGGGGCTCATCGTTCACGCCACGCCCTAGCGTGGCGTTCCTTCTCTTTTCTGTTTCGAGGATTGAGGCTTTTGGCCGATAATCCTCGAAACATGGCAAAGCCGCCATTCGCTGAGGCGTGGGAGAGAGAGCAGAGGAATCCGCTCAGCAAAAACCTCTATTTATTGTTGTTTTTTGTTGTTTTTACTGGAAAATTAAAAGAAAGTCAATAGTAGTAAGGGTTTCAGAAGCAACAGAAAACAACAAAACCGCACAACAAAAATGAAAGCCTCTTTTTTTTGTTGCGCAACAAAAATGGCCATCTTCATTTTCGTTGCCTTTTTTGTTGCTTCTGTAAGCCCCTATTTATGCGGGTTACAACAAAAACAACGGAGGCAACAATAATTTCAGCTACTTTTTTTTGGGAGATTTTCGGCCATTTCGGCCATTTCAGCGCTTTTTCGAGCCGTAACCTTCGCTTATTCTGTTTCGTTCAACTTTTCGCCTAACATCATAAAGGGTAAATAAGCCGCGCAGCTGGCGCAGTTAGCCTTATCTACGGTCATAGTGCTTTTGGATGTGAATCCAAAAGATTTTGGTGTTTTCATAAGCTGAATCCAAATAATTTTACCTTTGGAGAGCTTATTAATCCAAAATCTTTTACATCATGTATAAAAAAGCATTCATCCCATTTCCCGAAGTGCTTCCGGCAAAGCTCAGCTTGGCCGATGCGCGTTTCGCCATCGAAAAAGTAGCTAACGAGCTACTGGCAAAAAAAACCAGCTTCACATCCGTAACGGTTGCCGCTGGACCAGCTGGCGAAAAGCCCGCCTTTGTGATCACCTTCGACTTTCAGCGCGACCCTATTGATGGTCCGATCATTACGAAGGTCAAAATCCGTTATGCCAAGGATGGCGAAGTGCTCACAACCGATAAGCTGCCAAAGCTGAAAATCGTTGAGTTCCCGGAAGTGGTTGCTGAAGCGAAGCCAAAAGCAGCTGCGCCAAAAGCAGCCAAGGCAACGGCGGCACCGAAGTCGGAAACGGCTACAGCTGCAGACCTCGCGGGGCCGTTAGAATCGGATGGACCGGCACCGGATGCAACCCAAGGAACCGAAGGCAGCGACTCAGGCGAATAGGCTTGAATCCCATCGACTGGACCTACGCGCCTAAGCTGAATAACGCGCTTATTCGGTTTGTACAGGATGAACACAGGAAGCGGATGTTACCGCTTCCTATGTTCAAACTGCGTAGGCGCTATTTGAAAGCCAAAGGCGTAAACTGGGATGAGCTTTCTGCCATTGAAAAGGAACATCTTCGATTACGGTTCAGCTATGCGATAAACAACCTCGAAGGCTCATTCATTACCAGCAACCGCGTTCCCAATGGCACAGGAATTCCCATTAGAATAATAGACTACCTCAAAGACCCCAATGCAACTAACTGACATTATCAAACTATTCGGCACCGAGCTCGACCATATCGAGCCCGAAGGAAGTTCGGAGCTTACCACCTACAGCTTCATCAAGCCAACGGTTTCTACCATTTTAGGGCTATTCAATAAGATAGTCAAATTCACAACCGACCACCAAAGCCTTTTGCATTGGCTTTACCTTTCTGCCTATCAGCAGATCATTGAAGGAATGCACCGCTACCTGGTAACGGTTGCCCAGGAGCAAGGCGCCAGCGAGGCCGTTTTCATGTTCCGCTTTGGTCCGGTTGCACCGGGGCAGAAAGCAAAGCTTCAAATACTCACGGCCACATCTAAGCTGGAAGGCTCAGCCTATAAGGTAGAACCAATAGAAGATGGCCTTATCATGCCACACGAGACAGGCGATAAGCTTCTCGATTGGTACGAAAAGCGCCAAAGCCCCGCCAGCGACATCGCCAAGATTTTCATTATAGCCAAACGAACCGAAAAAGATGGAAGCAGCACAGGAGGAGAATAAGGTACTAGCGCACATTCAAGAGCTCATAAATAAGCCAAAGCAATATGCCGACCGCGTTTTTGAGGAACCGAAAAAGCCTTCATTCCTTGATGATGATGATGAGCCGGATGATGAGGATGATGGCGTACTGGATGAGATTCACACAGAGGCCAGCGAAGTAAGGAAGGGCGATGATTTTCGCATTGAGACAGAACAGGACCTCGAAATGTTTACCGGTAGCTTTTTGGCCATTACCACCTTTGTGATTGAAAAGGCCATCAGCTTAATGAGTGGCGAAGATTTCAGTTATGACCTGGATAAGACCGAAGAAAAGAACCTTCGCAAGCAAGCCGAAGTTCTACTTAAATCTAAAAAGGTAAAGGCCCGCCCGCAAACGTGGTTCATGCTTACGCTTTCGGCCATTTACGGCATTCCATTGGTTGAGGCTTTCATTACCATGAATAAGCGCATTTGGAAATGGTATAAAGGCCGAGGCGCTAAAAAAGAAGAAGCCGCCAAGCTGGCCGCAGCTGAGGCCGCTAAGCTAAACCAGCTGCGCCAAGAACAGGCCGAGGCCGAGCAAAGCGAAACCATCGAATACATTAAAAAGCTAGAGCAGAAGCTTTCGGAGCTGGAAGCCCGCAAAGAGCAGCCAAAAGCAACTACGCAGGATCCAAAGCCGGCAAAAGCAAAACTCGACATACCTGATCACTCGCAGACAAAAGCGCCTACACTCGAGCAGCTGGCCAGCAAGCATAGCGCGGGCCTTTGCCTGGCACCCGGTTGCGGCCATAAGCTGGGAGGCAACGAATTCTTTCACGCCAACGCCTGCCGCATTGCCTATAGTGGCGCCAGCCAGCGCAAAGCCGACCCGTTCCCGCTGGTCCGCGATTTCAAGAAGTATTTAGAGAAAAACCCTAAAGCATGAATTACAACACCATCAATAAGGTAAAAAAGATATTACGAAGTGTCGTGCTCATCCTCCTTTGGATGCTCACCGTAATAGGTACGATTCACGTTTTTGGACCAATTCCGAAAAGCGAGACAGAAAGAGGGCTCATTATTCATTCCATTGCCATTGTTGCCCTTGTCATTTTTCAATTCGGCTTTCACTCTTTGGTTGAATATAGAAAGGCGATAAACGATTATGATCAAGCTGAGTCAAGAGCAGATAAAGCATATAGAGAAGCTCACCAGCTCAGAGAGCAGATTCAAGAACTGAAAAAGGAACGCTCAGAGATTCTAAAGCAACTTCAAATTAAAGCCCCCAAAAAATGATAGAGCTTTTCGACCAATTTCCTAGAACATCCGCATTCCTTATTGGAGTAATAAACGGCATTGCCTTAGCCAAGTATTTCTTTCCACTATTCATAACGCCCCGAAAAAAATGAGCAACGACAGACAATCAGAATACGGCTTTGCGCTAGGAATGCAAGACACCGGCAAAAGCTACTTATTACGACAGCTGGCCGGAATCAACGAACGCAACCTCGTTATACCTCAATCGGAGAGTACAACCATTTGGGATGATTACAACCTCGTTCCCTGGGAAGAAATTTTCGAGGCATCGACCCAATTACCAGCCTTTCAGGCAAAAAAGGTTTTTAGTTCAGATGGTAAGGTAAAAGAGAAGCTGGCCTTCACCTATGCAATGGGTTTGTACTTCCATCACATGGAAGGCAACAACCGCATTTACATAGACCACGAAACCAGCTATTTGTTTGAGATAATCAGCAACTCTAAATATGGCCTTAAGAATGCTGGCCTTTTGTGCGATGATTACACCAATTATCTACCAACGCTTCAAAAGCTGCCTAGCTTCGTTCGTAAGCTCATTACCAATAGGCGCGATGATAGGCGCGATGTATGGTTTGCCGTTCACAGCTTCCGACAGATGAACCGCGATTTTTTCGATTGGGCGCCCAGCTTCTACCTCAAACGAACTTCATCCGACCTCAGCAGCGCCAGCGGTAAGCTGCCGGATGCACTCGTTAGCCTACTGGAACCGATAAAGCAAAAGGTGGATGCCATAAGCGCAGCTGGCTGGGAAAAGAACCTCGACCAATACCATACCGAATTCATACCGGGCAACCTCGTAGGCCGTGCCGTAGAATCTTAAGCCATGAAAAAAACAACATTAACAGCTCTTACGGCTGGCCATTTGAACGAGGCTGAAAACCATAAAAATCAACCGTACAAAGGTCGTTTTCCGAAAACAGGAAGAAACGACCCTTGCCCGTGTGGTTCCGGTAAGAAGTACAAACATTGCCATCTACGGAAATGAACCGCATCAAACGCTTTATAAAAGCCGTTGATTGGAAAAGCACCGCAACCATTGTGGCCGTTTTCCTTTTCCTTACCTTAAGCTATGCGCTTTGCATCGGCTTTCAGTTCACCACCGAAAAAGTGGCGGCCATTGGCTTTTTTTGGGCGTGGTTCGTTGCCTGGCCCATTTTTGAAATTTGGATAGAAAGCAAAGCCCCCGACCGTGACCAATAACCAGCAGCACGACATTGCCAAAAAAACACTTTACGCATTTCAGCGCCTGGCCATGCTGGGGCTTATTGTGCTTTTGCTCTATATGGGCCGCTGGGCCTTCGCCTTCATCTTCTGCCTTTTCTATTGGAACCGCCCGGAGTATGATGCCGTGCGTAAGGTGATAAAAGGTACTTATTCAAGTCAAAATCAAAAATCAGAATAGCCATGAATTACGAAGAAAGAGTTTGGATTTACCGTTTTAGATATACTGCCCGATATACCAACAGTAGGTTTGCTACGGCTTTGGGATTAGGAAAAGAATCTGCCCTGATCACCCGCGAAGGCTGGGTAGCTATTAGAGAATGCGAGCCAGTAGATCAAAATGGATGGAGATGCGGTGGCTCAGTCTTATTGAAGAACCGTGATAATTGGTTCCGTGCCAACGTTGCGCTTAATCAATGGAAATCCAATAGCCTGAACAGCTTATATAGCTTTATCAAAATACATCAGTTTGAAACAATCAGCTTTGGACCAGAGGGCAATCAACATTGATTGCCACCGATGGCAAGGGGTACTATATTTGCAAGCCTAAACCCTTTAAACCTTTGCTTATGAAAAAGCTAATCTACCTTTTGGCCGTGGCCAGCGTAGCCATAAGTGGCTGCAAGAAAGAATGTACCGATCCCGGATTTTACAAAAACTGCGATGAGTGGCGCGATGCCATTACCGGAACTTGGAACGGTCAAGCAAACTGCGGTGGAACCGTTGTTGCCAAAACTGACTATATAAGCAATGGTGGAAGTATAACCACGATACTTTGGTCGGAAGGGTTCACCGCCAACCTCACCAGCGGAAACAGCTTTGTAATTCCGCAGCAAACGGTTTATGATCCCGAAGGACAAACAACCATTCAATACAGCGGTTTCGGAACTTATTCCAGCACAGCGCTGAATTACACGCTTTACGCTCAGCAAGGCAGTCAAAGCATTACTTGCACTCAATCGGCTGGCAGATAAGCTGATTACCTTTTGTTTTTGGCATGACACTTGCTATTTTCGCAATGCAACATATCCAAGTTTCATGCTAATCAATTTCATTAATCAAGGTACGGGGAGGGGTTCCGCAAGCGGTAACGCCCGGGCATCATTCTCTTTTGGATGTGTTGCAGACCCTACTCCCTACCTTATTAAACCGTTTCAAAATGCAACAGAAACAAGAGAACAGTACAGGCCAGCGGTCGGCCTTGGATACCGCCATTATCGGATTTGTAAAGGAAAAGAGCGCCCACGAGCTGGGCTTCTTTCTCGAATTCCTTTACCGCAACGCGCTCGAAGGTTCGGAGCTTAGCCAATACAACGGCATAGACCACGCCAACGCTTTCGCCACCGTTCAGGACATTCGGCACTTTCTTATAGAGTTGGAAAGTGCTGCCATCATGGATTTTCCTGAAATTGACCCACAGGATGAACGTGCCGATATAGTTCATTCCTAAAACCGCAGTTACATCCATCTACCAAAAGCCCCGGCAAATGCTGGGGCTTTTTTGTGCCCGACAAAACCGCGCTTTTTGTGCTCATTATACCTTACTTTTTGTTGGGTAACGGGCAAATTTTGGCTTAACCCCACTTTGCCTACCTTATTTCCAGCGCCATGCGGCCTGCGGATGTTTGCAATCACTTCTACAACGGAAACGCTAACAAACGAAACGCAACATGGCACTCGTAATTGACCAAATGAGAAATCAGCTTACCAACAAGAAAGCTGGCCTTTACCGAGGCAATATCGGTAGCAATCTTACGCCAATTGTTCGCCCAGGCGATAAGCCGGCAACCATCGACCTTACAAGTCAGAAACCATCAGACCTTACAATTGTAATGGACAATACCTCTGGTAAAGAGTGGTACGATGCAGCTGGTGTCTGGTTTATGATCGGTGGCGCGCTTCCAGATCATTTAGAGGCTTTCCCGGATGAAGTTGCCGGTGTTTGGACCGAGGCCAATTTCGGTTTCACAAACGATAAGCTTATCCGTTACCAATTGCTCGGAATGGGATTGAAGTTCAACCGCGTTGACCGCGTTGTAACTTCAGATGTTGATCAGTACAACCAATCCATCAAAGCGTACCGTGGTACGTATAATGATGTGGTTCCGAAAGAATTGTCGCAAGACATGAACAATAAGTCTTCTCAGGATTACAATCCTTTGATCAATAACGTGCCTATCATGGATGGGTCGTTAGACTTCATCTTCTACAACACTTACTTCTTCTTCGTTCTGGGTGGCCAAAAGCTCACGCAAACGTTCCGGGTAAGCGAAGGCATCAACTGGCCTTTCTTGGCTCATCACTAAGGTTATCGGGGGTTAACCGAGGCAAAGGCCCGTTGCCGCAAGGGTAGCGGGCCTTTCTTTTTAAACCAAAGCAAAAAATGGCAACAAAGACACAAAAGGCAATTCAGTTCTACATCGATAATCCTTGGGATTTCGTGGAGCTGGCCGTACAGAACAACTTCGGGGCCGTGCGGAACAACCTCACGTTGCAGTTTCCCATGACCATAGGGCCTACAAGCTCTTACATCGAAGTAATGCAGCTTTTGCAGCACCTGGTAGAAACAGAGCAGATAGACCAGTTCAAATACGCTTTTGCCGGTTCTACGGTCGATTACAATGCGCTTTCCGCAGAGCAACGCGATGCCGTGTTTGCTTTCGGAGCCAAAAGAATGCAGCCACAGCTATCTCAGCAGGGCGGAGGAACTGGCGGCAACAGCGGAGGCGGTGGCGATACGGCCAGCGGTTTCGATTGGAGTGGCATTATTGATGGGCTTTTCGGCACCATCGGCACAATCATAGAGACCTACGGAGGCAAAGACAACCCAGCGCCAGCGCCAGGCTATCAGCCGCCATCAAACGATAAGGAGCCCTTCGATTGGGCACCGGTTAAAACCATTGCCATCTATGTAGGTGGCGCCATTGGCATAGGTCTGCTCATTTGGGGCGTGGTGGCAATAGTAAAAGCAAGTAAGAAAACCGCTACAGCATAAAAGTGCTGGAGTGTAGACAGATATTGATAATTGGTTCTTTGAAATAATGGCGCAACAACCGAATACATCCGACAACTGCAAAGGGTGGGATGTGTTCGTTGGCGTGTTTGGTTCTATTTGGGATGGCGTGGCCGGTGCAGCCGGTGCAGGCGCATTTCAAGGGATGGTTCCAAGCAGCGGATGCGGTCCGCAGAATGTATATGTGCGAGAACACGTATATGATCATCGCGCAGGCATGGGTGTGGCCGTAACGCTGGCAACGCTCGGGCTTTTGGTATTCGTTGGCTGGGGAGCTCTTAAGGCATTCAACTATTTAAAGAAGTAGAAGATGGCCTTACCATGCAACCAAGTCCAATATGATACCTGGACACGCAGATGCTTCAATCAGCTTTCGCAGCAAGTTCCTTGCGAATCACTTGATCAGGCGCTTTTGGCCGCTGGGCAATACGAGATCCAATACGTAAGCCCGGATGGAAAAAGCGCTTGTTATGGCGGCACAATTACCGATGTGGGCGATCAGATAGTTCACGGAATTCACGGCATCATTACCGATAAGGATTCCGAGCTACGAGATGGCATCATCTTTTGGGCAACCGTGGCCGCAACCGGGCTTTTCCTGGGCTTAGGCGCTTTTCTGTTCATCAAAGAACTAAGAAAGCTATGAGCCGCACAGTAGAACGGTTTGGCCGTACGGGCTTCATCACAAAAAACGATGGCAAGTGTTGGCAAGTTCGCTTACGCGAAGATGGTTCAGTTCTCGAACGCAACCGGGTGCAAGATGGTTTTCCATTCTATTCGCCCAACTGCAAACGGATAAAGAACTACATCGCAGGCATTGGAGGCGACAGCTTCCCTACCGAACGCGCAGGCTGGGAGGTATTGGAATCAAGCATTGGCGTAGATGCAAATGGCTACCATCATGCCTACATCCTTCGCGATAGGCTCTACAACCGCGATTATTGGGTAGCCACCAAAAACGGAGACACCTACGGAGCCGTTAATGTTGGCAGCAATAGGCCGGCACCTTTCAGGACCGATGAGGAAATCACCGAGATCCTAAAGCCACCGATTCACATCGAAAGCACCACAGACTACCCCGCCCTGGCACTGAAAGCCCTGGCAGTAATTACCACCATTGCGCTCATCTATTTCGGAACCCGAACACTTTTAAAAAGCTTGTAAAATGGCAACAGAGAAAAAAGGAATCAAAAAATACGCTGGCCTCATTGCTGGCCTCCTATCCTTTATCGGATTGGGCTTTTTGGGCTATATCCTATACCGCAGAATGCAGTTCCGCTTTGCCAACACGCACGATAGCCGCTACCTGGGCGATCAGTACGATTGGTGGAAAGGGCTTTCCATTTCATCAAAATACAACGGTCTTAATGCGGAGGGAAAAACCCTTTTGCAGCTCAATTCAGCCTCACTTTTCAAGGTAGGCGATAAAGTGAAAGTAACCTTTGATGATGCGCGTGGTGGCACCAGCACCGAAACCGAGGTTTTGGAAGTTCCCAGCCGCAAACTCATCTTAATAGACCAATACCCCAATAGTGGCGGCCCGTGGTCCGGAACTGTTCAACTCGCTTAAGTCATGTTTCAAGCACTCGCCATATCAGAGCTTCTTAAGCCCGAAAATTTAAAGACCATTGGAAAATGGATTCTTTCGCTCATCATCCTGGGCTTATTGATCTACGGAGCTTACAGGCTCTATAAGTTCATCAAGAATAAGGTACAGGCCGAAAAGGACCCATCGCAGAATCTGGGCATCGTTGCAACCAACCTAAGCTACACCGAGGCCGAATATGGCATTATGGCCGATACGCTGGAAACCGCAATGGCGGGCGCTGGAACCGATGAAGCTGCCGTATCTCATGTTTTCAATCAGATGCAAACGGTTGATGACCTGAAAAAGCTAATTCAAAAATTCGGGATCAGAACCAAAGGAATTTGGCCGGCAACCGATGAATGGAACCTCATGCAGTGGCTCACCTCTGAGTTCAGCCAAGAGGAACTCGAACCGATTCAACAAATATTCATTACCGATGGAATTCCATTTTAAAACCAAAAAGCCATGTACGGATTTATGAGATCTTCAAAAAAATCGACCGCCAAGAAAAAAAGCGCAAGCAAATCTAAAGGCGGCACCAAAATGACAAAGGCCCAATTGAGCGCCAGCGGCAAGGCCACAATGGCCGAGGCCAAGCGCATCTATGCGGCAAGCGGCAAAAAGAAAAAATGGCAGAGCTGCGTTGGCGAAGCCGCAAGAAAAGTTCACAATTAATCGAAGTCAAACCCTTTAAAACAAGGAATCATGTTTAAAAACGAAAAAGTTCAAATGGTATTGCTTTCCGCACTTGGTGTAACCATTGGCATTCTACTTTTTGTAGGTGGCCAAGCGCTTTACACTTACGGTAAGGAGAAAATGGACGCCAAAGCCACCGCTGATGCAGCCGCAGCAGCAGCAGCCGCAGCAACAGGAACCGGAGCACAGGCCCGTAACCTTAAAGTGGCCTAAGATGGCTGGCGCAAAGAATCCGATCATCGGGGGTTTGATCAGTGGCCTGGTCGGGGGAATCCCCGACCTGGTTGCTGGCATCCGCGAAAATCGGGCGGCCAAAAAGGCCGAAAAGTTCAAGGCTGCCGGAACCCAGCAAATTGCTGCCGGGGCACTTTTGGGTGGCGTGGTAGAAAATCCGGAGGCCATTATAAACATGGTTTCAGGTCTGGCCGGTAACGGCCAAAGCCTAAACATACCAGATGCATTGCTCGATCTGCCTATCGGTTTTCAGATAACCTACATCGTTTTTATTGTAGGCGGCATCGTGGTGCGCATGGTGGGCAGCGCTTACCAGGCTAAGGCAGACAAGCAACAACAATCTTAAGAAGAAGGCAATGAGCATCAGACGATTTTCCAACCACGCAACGGGCGAATGCTTCGAACAGAAAGGAGAGTATTCGTACGACAATCAAGGTAATTACGGATGGGCGCCAACCAACCCGATCCATTATCCATGTGGTACATGGCTAACAGCCGGACCAAACACGCTGAAAACTGATTTCGGTCAGATCAGCTCAATTGCCCCTTTTGGCTCAACTGGCACCGCCACGGCCAGCAAATTGCCCATGCGCTTTGCCGCAGATAACGGCACGCGCCCGGTTGATATAAGCGTGACCGAAACCCCGGGATTGACCTTAGCGCTGGTAGATGAGAAGGATGCAACCGGAGCCGCAGGCGGATGTGGCTGCACTGGAAATGATGCTGCAACCGGCTCATGCTGCACCAAAAAGAAACTGATCTCCGTGGCCGTTGGGCTTTTGTTCGTTGGCGCGCTTATCGGTCTGGCTTATGGCATTACCAAAATCTTCAAATAAGATGGCACGTACTAGAAACCCGAACCGCGTTTTAAATAACTGCCTTTGGCTGCCTACCCTTTTGGGCTGGCCAAATGGTCCGAGCGCTGAGGCCCAGGACCGCTGCATTGATAAGGCTTTTGGTGCTAAAACCGCTGCTGGCGCAGGCACATCTACCTACACTCTTGCAAAAAGCGAAAAGACCATCACCACCACCACCGAAAAGCAGGCAATGGTTTCGGTTGCGGGCTTTCTATTTGCCATTGGCGCCCTTATCGCTTTGGCCTACGGTGTTTCTAAACTCATCCCGGACTAATGAAATTATCTCAGGATGGCATAAAGCTCTTGGAGCAACTGGAAGGCAAGCGGAACAAATCTTACCTCGATAGCGCTGGCCTTGCCACCATTGGCATCGGGCATTTGGTAAGACCAAATGAACCGCAATACCTCACGGCCACACTTACGGACCAGCAGATTTACGACCTTCTTAATGCCGACCTCGTTCGCGTTGAGAATTCAGTTAATACGCACGTAATGGGCGATCTGGAGCAACATCAGTTTGATGCCTTGGTTATCCTGACTTTCAATATCGGAACCGGAGCTTTCGAGAGCTCGACCGTATTGGAGCGCATAAACAAAAAGGACACTCAGGAAAACATCACCGAGGCTTGGAAGCGCTTTAAGATAGCTGGCGGTCAAGTATCGCAAGGTTTGATGAACCGAAGGGAAAAAGAGGTAGATCTTTATTTCAACGGAGGTAAAAAAAAATGCTCATCCGAATCGGGCTCTACCTCATCGCGGCCACCATGCTCGCATTATGCGGGTACGGGATTTTCAGATTCATAAAATGGTACAGGAACAAGTAAACCAAGGAACAGGACAAGACAATGGAAATGGAAGAGATCAAAAAGGCAATAACTGAGCTAAAAGAATCCAATGCACGGATAGAAACCGCGCTTGTAGGGTCGGCACACAGCCCCGTTTCTGTCATTTCAAGAATTCAGAAGCTCGAAACAAAAGAAGAGCAACGTACATCACAGACAAGCTGGATCTCGGGCATCATTGCCGCCATCACATCGGGCGGACTGACAGGCGCCATCCATTACCTCAACAATCACTAAAATCAATCCAATCAATAACTAAATCCAAACATCATGAAAACAATTTCAAAATTCCTTTTCGCTTTGATGGCCATCGCCATCGCAATGATTTCAGAGCCAGTAGAAACCCAGGCACAGGCCGTTCGTTCCGGTTACACGGTCCAGGCCACCAGCAACGCCCAATTCTTGCGCAAAGTGGCGCTAGATGGTAAGCAAGTGTTCATTCCCAACGCAAAAACCTACATCGGCACCGGAAACGCGCAAAGTGGCGCAAGTACATCCATCGAGTTCTTGGATAGCCTCAACTGCATTCTTTTGCCGCGCATTTCAGACACCACCGCCATCGATAGCAGCGTTGCCGGTCTTCTGTTCTACGATGCGACCGATGGCGTTCTACGCTTTCATAATGGCACCTACTGGAAACAGATCTCTATAGAATAACCATGCTTGGCACCTGTTACATCTGCGCTACGATGGACAATGACCGTACGGCCAGATCCGTAAGTTGGTGTTCTGCCTGTCAAGTGTGGATGTGCCAAAAGTGCCGGACCGGCCACTACAAAAGGGCCATAGCATCATTAAAGAAGATCATCAACATCAAAAAATGAAACCGATCAAAAACATCTTCACGGTACTTGTAGCCATTTTGGCCTACACTTCAGCCAGCGCCCAACAGCCGCGCCCTGGTTATTCGGTATTTGCCACCAGCAACAGCGAGGCGCTGCAAAGTATTCAGATAGATAACCGGCTTTATGTAGATAACGAATTACCGCTGGCCAATGGAACGGCAGCCCTCGAAGTGCGTTCAGATAGCCGTGGCGTTTTGCTTTCGCGAATGACAACCACGCAACGGAATGCCATTTCGGCACCGGCAACCGGGCTCATTATCTACAACACGAGCACCGACCAATTCAACTATTACGATGGCAGCGCTTGGCTACCCTTGGTTTCATCCGAAAGTTCTGACACAACCACCTTTACCGGCAATGTGGTTTTTGATGGCAATATTCAGATACTTGGCGAATGTGATACCACACAGACCTACGTTCTAAGTAATACCGGAAACGGCAACGCATGCTGGCAGCCCACGCAGTGCTGTTCTTTGGATGGCAGTTACAGCGCAGGTCGAACGATCACAGCAGATGCGGGGGCGGTGGAGATATTGGGCTATGGCGCCCAGCAGCTACTCAATATCAAAGACACGGCTGATGGTTACTCATCAGCGTGGTTGCAGATGTATGGTAGTGGAGCCATAAGGACGGGCGGTTACCTTGACCTGACGGGGCTGGGCTTTGATGACGGAACAGCCTATCCTTACGAAGATATGCCTTCGGGTGGTTTCGTAGCGGGGGTGAACAATAGGGTCACGGGATTGAGTAACCCCTATGCGGTAGGTAGTGCAGCATTGGGGCTATCCAATCATGTCAATAACTCAACAGCGTCTTTTGCGACAGGCTTAGGCAATATCATTGACGGAGCAGGAACGGGTAATTCAGCCATTATCGGAGGAGCATATAACACAATTACTGCCAATGACCAAAATGTAGCTACAATGGCCATCATCGGCAGTACAGAATGCTATGCGGATTCTGCATTATCGTTCATAGCAAGTAGCTTTCAATCGGGTGCGCGAGGCGATCATGCTACCGTGATAGCGGGATATAGAGCGTACGCCAATTACTACCATCAATTCATGATGGGAAGTCAACCGATAGTTGACACAACAGGTTTCACTTTCGGCACCTCCAGCAATTGGGAACTCAACAATAAGACCTTCACAATCGGTAATGGTGGCGTAGATGATCCAACACCAATTACCATGACCAACAGCCTCACGCAGATCGCCAACGGTAATATGCTGCTTGGTACGCATTGGAAGGATGTTTATGATGATCTAGACACCAACTCAGCCATTCTTACCGTACTTGGCGATAGCGTAGGGAATTCAGATGGATTGATTTTCGAAGTAAAGTCCAAAACTACCGATGTGATATTCAAAATATCCGAGAGTGGCGTAACCATGCCAACAACTACAATAGCATTTACGCCAACAGTACTAACAACTACTCAACGAAACGCACTTACTGCAATCGCTGGTATGTTCATTTACTGTTCAGACTGTACCGCCACAGATGCAAGCACGGGCGTTAATCAGACATATACGGGAATGACTTGGAAAAATCATTGGTAATGCAATTCCTACTCGAATTCATAGGCTACCTAAAGCCCGCAGATGTGCCAGCAGCCTTGTTTTTGGCGCAGTTCATATTTGCAATCGGTGGCGCCACGGTGCGGCTCGTTTATGATGTGGCTGGGCGGGTAAAGTCAAGCACTCAGAGTCCGCGCGCTTTTCACCTGGGCTTTTTCCTTAAGGATAACGCCCTTCGCATCATTGCCGGCTTTTGGGTAATGTATGGCGGGCTTTTCTTCATCGATCTTTTCATTCCTACAGATACAAACCCCATGCTGCGAATGCTGGCCAGCGTAGTCGTTGGTGCCTTCGGTGACATTATTTGGCGATTGTTTGAGAAGTGGGCAAAGGGCAAATTGAAAACGATCTCAGGGAACTTGCAACCGTGAACATTATCGGCAAAATATTCGATGCCGCAACGGGCGCAGCTCTACCAGGTGCCACCGTGGCCGTAATGAACCGGCTAACGGTTTACTGCATTACAGCGCCATGCCCACAACAGGAAACATTGAGCCACGGAACCAGCACGGCAAACGATGGCTCGTTCCAAGTAAATGTAGAACCCGGGCAAGTAGTCAAAATCAGCTACATCGGTTTTCAGACCAATTACCCAATACTCAGCGCTGGCGTAAGCAACGAGATTCAGCTACAGCCCGCCAGCTACGAGCAGGGCGAAGCGGTGGTTTACGGCACAATCAAAGGCGTTCTATCTATTTGGGGAAAGCTGGCCGTGTTGCTTGGTTTCCTTGTTCTCATCGGAGGCACTTACTATTTAATCAAGAAAGCATGAAGTGCAGCGAAGGCGTAGAAATATTCTGCAAGAACAGTTTCCGTCTGGTGGGTTACAACTCAAACGAAGATTGTCTTAAACGCGAGCTTCCGGCTCAATGTCCTGGGCTTTCCTTTTGGGCAAAAGCCGCATTGCTTGGCGGTGCGCTCATTCTTATCGGAGGTATTTACTACATGATCAAAAAGTAATGGCAACTTATAGGGTAATCGGATATACTACAAGGAGGAAAAGCGCAGATAAGCGATATGCTTCGCGCAGAACTTTCAAATCAGTTGATGAGGCCGTGAAATGGATGTATAAACAGGTTTACAATCCAAGCGGAAACACACAAAAGGCTCATCCGCCCTTTTACAATCCCGAAATTGTTCAAGTGATTAAAACCCCAAAACGTAAAAAGTAATGGCAGTAATTTGGGGCAATACTATCAACGTAAAAAAGATAATGGTGGAAGCCGCCATTTCGGCTACTGTGCTTTTCTTCATTTTCCTATTTTTAGGAATGATATTCGGAGTTGCCCCGCGCAAAGCTGCCTAAACCAATGGCGGGAAATTGTCCGCAAGCGCTTCATCCACTACGCCCGTTCTGCGCTTCAAATACGCATCTGTAATGGCAACGCTACTATGGTCGTACAGATCACGAATTCGCGAAACATCTACACCGGATCTAAGTAGCCTTTCGGCAGCGGTGTCCTTCAATCCGTAAAACTTCAATCGCTTATCCATTCCCAGCGCTTCGCGATGTTGGGCAAATCGTTCGCTTATCCGGTTCGGCCATGCTTTCTTTTCGTGTGGTTCCAATCCCTTACCAAATAGGAATAGTTCCTTTTGACTACTCTGCAGCAATGCGGCCAGCTCATCGGCCACCGGTTCCGGTAGCGCCACGGTCCGGGCTTTTCCATTCTTTGCCACTTCGCCAGGTATCAAGATACATCTACCCTCGAGCGCAGACACTTTTAACCCCACCAGCTCGGAGCGCCTAACCCCGCCATAATAGAGCAGCTGGCAAGCCATCAAGAACCAAACATCAGTTTCGCGCAAATGGTCCACCAGCGCTTTCAGCTCAGCATCCGAAAAAACGCGGTTTTCTGCCCGCTTTTGCTTTTTCGGTTTCAACTTGGCAAAAGGGTTATCCTTCACATGGCCACGCTCAATAAGTTCGTTCCACCAGCTGCGGTAATTGGTCAGGTAATTATTGTAGGTCGTGCCGCTGGGCTTTCGCAGCTTAACAAGTAGATCCATGGCTTTTGCCGCGTGTTCCTGGGTAAACTCTTCGCACGTAATGCCATCGCTGGCCACCAACGAAATCAAGTGCATTAGAAGATTGTAATGCGCCCGGTAACTTTGAACGGTTCGTACACGGCTAAACTCATATTTAATGGCCAGCACGTTAGCAATGGCAGCTTTGAGAGCCACACGGCCAGCGGTTCCTGTGTCCATTCCTGGGCGCCATCCATCCGAAAGCTTTGCGTTTATTTGCCGCGCATATTCACGAGCCTTTTTTTCACCGAAAGTTTTGTTTCGATAATGGTCGAAGTACTTGCGCACCCGCTGCATCCTTCCGTTCACCATGTAGGAAAACTCAACGTAGTTCCGCTTTAATCGCTTGTATTCAGCAGGGTAATAATCGAAGTCGTTCATCGCTTTGGTTTAGCCCCCCGGCCATGACCTTAAGCGTGGCGCACTCTTGGCGCACTTTAACCCCAAAAAGACTGAAAGCCCCATGAATAGGGGCTTTCAGCTTTTCAAGTACCGAAGGCCGGGATCGAACCGGCACTCCTCACGGAACACGAGTTTGAGTCGTGCGCGTCTACCAGTTCCGCCACTTCGGCAAGTGAATTGGGGCGGCAAATTTATACGTTTTTCATTTACAAAAACGCACTTTTAAAAGAAGCCTTCATTTTACTGTGGAATAGGATACAAATTTCTTACTTTCGCAGCCCCTAAAAAACGAGGAAAACATGCCGTTTAACGTCAAGTTGTTTACAGGAGAAGCCACTCAATACCTTTCTGAGAAGATTGCGGAAAGCTATGGACAGCCTTTAAGTAATCAAACAACACTGCGTTTTAAAGACGGTGAGTTTGAGCCTTGCTTTGAAGAATCTATCCGTGGTGATGATGTTTTTATCATTCAATCCACGTTCCCTCCTGGTGATAATTTGCTCGAATTGCTTTTGATGATTGATGCTGCAAAACGCGCATCGGCCAAAAGAATTGTTGCGGTTATTCCTTATTTCGGATGGGCACGTCAGGATAGAAAAGTGAAGCCGCGTGTGCCAATTGGTGCAAAATTAATGGCCGATCTTTTGGAGGCTGCGGGCGTTACCCGTGTGATGACAATGGATCTTCATGCCGATCAGATTCAGGGATTTTTCGATGTTCCTGTGGATCACCTTTTTGGGTCTTATTTATTCTTGAATCACCTGAAAGAATCCATGGATTTGGACAATTTGGTGATGGCTACTCCAGATGTTGGGGGAACAAGAAGAGCAAATGCCTATGCCAAAGCGCTAAACGTTGATCTTGCTATTTGCTATAAGCAGCGTAAAGTTGCCAATCAGGTAGCCGACATGACCGTAATTGGTGATGTGGAAGGGAAAGATGTGGTGCTTGTGGACGACATTATTGACACGGGTGGCACCCTTTGCAAAGCAGCCGAAATGATGTTGGAGCACGGAGCAAAAACTGTTCGAGCCTGCATTACGCATCCACTTTTGTCTGGAAACGCACACGAAAACATCATCAATTCTAAATTGACAGAATTGGTTACTACCGACACAATTCCTCTTAAACAGGAAAACAAAAAGATAACGGTGCTATCTGTAGCACCTCTATTTGCTGATGTAATTAAGAAGGCTCACAATTACGAGTCCATCAGCACCAAATTCATTTTTTAATCAAATCAATAATCAACAAAAACAATTAACAATGGAATCGATCTCAATTTCAGGATCAAAAAGGAAGTCCCTCGGGAAAGCCGATGCAAAAGCTGTGCGTAATGCTGGCTTGGTTCCATGCATCGTCTACGGAGGTAAAGAAGAAGTGCATGTTCAAATCGATGAGCGCGCATTCAACAAATTGGTTTTCACACCAGACCAATATGTTGTCAACTTGGATGTGGACGGACAAGCTTACTCGGTTGTAATGAAGGCCATCCAGTATCATCCTATCAGCGATAGAATCATACACGTTGATTTTCAAGAATTATCTGGTCGTGCAGTAAAAATGACCCTTCCTATCCTAACAAAAGGACAGGCAAAAGGTGTTCTTTCTGGTGGTCGTTTGCGAGTAGTAAGGAGAAACGTTAAGGTTCAAGGCTTGCCAGAAAACATGCCAAGCACCATTGAATTGGACATTACTAATCTTAAGATTGGAAAGTCAATCAAGATTGGTGATTTGAAAATTCCTGGAATCACATTCCTTGCTGATGACAACCAAATCATTGTTGCCGTGAGCATGAAGCGTGGTGCTATCGTTGAGGCTGACGCAGAAGATGAAGAAGAAGTAACTGCCGAAGGTGGTGAAGCTCCAGCAGAAGAAGCAGCCGCAGCTGAATAAGCATGAAATACCTCATTGTTGGGCTGGGTAACATTGGCAGCGAGTATGCCGAAACCCGTCACAACATAGGATTTAAGATAGTGGACGCCTTAGCTAAGGCGTCCACTTCTAGTTTTAAGCCCAGCCGTTTGGGCGATATGTGCGAGGTGAAACACAAAGGAAGAACCTTCGTTTTGGTCAAACCTTCCACCTACATGAATTTGAGCGGGAAAGCCGTTCAGTATTGGATGGCTGAGACTAAAGTTCCCATTGAGAAAGTTCTCATTATTACCGATGATATTGCGTTGGAAACAGGCGTGATTCGCATTCGCGCCAAAGGCAGCGATGGCGGCCACAACGGGCTAAAAAGCATCAATCAGGTTTTGGGCAGACAGGATTATCCCCGCATGCGTTTCGGGGTTGGAAACGATTTCGGCAAAGGCCAGCAGGTAGATTACGTTCTTGGCGAATGGACCAAGGAAGACCTCGACATTATCAATCCAAAAATTGAAAAAGCTGTGGAGGCCATCAAGGCTTTTGGCACAATGGAACTGGGTTTTGTGATGAGTCAGTTTAATGGATAACAGCCCCTCCTGACCTCCCCAAAGGGGAGGGAATTCGCAGCACCGAATCCGCCTAAAAATCAAGAACTGCCCTTAGTCCACGGACAAGTTGGGTCGGATATTCAAGGGTTTTCGTTAAAGAAATGGGTGAATCCTTTGGCCCGGAGTCCTTCCTTCAATTTCTTATCGCCTGACCATAATGGAAGATTCAACTCGATGCAAAGTGCGATGAATGGAGTGTCTTTCACATCAATATCCTTACATAGTTCATAGGCTTGCTGTCTGCTGGCAGTTGCGATAAAGTCGGTGGGAACGAACTCAATCCGCTCAATGATGCCATTGAGATAAAAATGAAGCTCCGATTCTGTCAGTTTGGAACTCTTCAACAGCTTTTGATGATGCAAATGCAGCTCAGAGATCAAATATTGAGGAGCATAGAATGTCAGACCTGCATCCATTAGTGTGTCACGGATGATTGATGCTTTTGGAATCAGTGCTGAGAACACGCGGTTGGTGTCTACAACCGCTGCGTTAGCAATCATTTCTTCACATCTTTCAGGAATGATTCCGCGTTCTCATCCCACCATTGTTGGTCCAAGTCTTCTGCAATCGCGCTCACGCTGTCCGAGAACCCCGATCTTTGAGCAAGTTCTTCCAATTTCAGGCGTTTGATCAGCGCGATAATATAGTTGGGGTCGAACCCCTTCCTGTTCAATGTGAGAATCATCTTGTCTCCCTTGGTGGCTATTGTCAGATTTCGCATGGCCTCAGTGGTTTGTGTTCTGTCAAAGATAAGCCGTTGGTGGCAAAGGGCAATAGGTGGATTTTGAAAGCCTATCTTTGCGCCATGCGTTTCATAGAACCATATCGCTCTCAAATTGAAGAGGCCTGTCGAAAACATCAGGTAAAAACCATGTATGTTTTTGGTTCGGCATCAACCGAAACCATGAACGAAAACAGCGATGTGGACTTGTTGGTCAAATTCAAATCGTTTGACCTCTCCAAGTATTTCGAGAACTACATGTCACTTAAGGAAACGCTGAAAAAACTCCTAAACCGCGAGGTTGATCTTTTAGAAGAACGGACTCTCAAAAACTCATTTTTGATTCGTTCTATTGAACGTAGCAAGGAGTTGGTCTATGGATGGCCAGATTAACGGTTAATCAGAACCGTTTTCAGTGTCTGATTTTTGTCTTCCGTCCAAGCAGAGATGACGTAAAAGCCGCTGGTGAGTCCTGAAAGGCTCAAACTTGAACGGCTCGTTCTTCCTGACAAGTGAATCCTTCCTGTTGCATCCACAACTTGATAATTGTAGGAATTTGGCTCAAGGAATTGAAGCTGATTAATTGACAAGGAAATCAAACCATCCGTTTGTTTGTGATTCTCAACAGAGAGCAACGATTCGTGAATCAATGGTGTCATAAAAGAACCCTGCGGAGTACCGTTCAATGAATCATAAGTGCCTAGGATCATTTCTCCGAGAATCGTTTCTTCATAATGTTTGAATCGCGTTTCAACATTTCCAAGGTCGGCATAGCCAATCATACTTTTCAAACCATTGTACTGTTCAACCTCGAACAAAGCTGCTGTTTTCAGACCGAAACGGTCGTAATCGCCTCCAAGCAAGATACCGTGATTAGTTTGCCTGACCACCGTATTTGGGATAAAGTCTTCTCCGAAGTTTGTGATTAAGATTTCCTCCTCATCATAACGAACAATTCTACTTTTCACAAATTCTCCTAACGTACCCGTTTCTCGAATGATAAAGTACGTCCTATCATTCTCTCCGAGAAGCCCTGAAATCACTTGTACATTATTGCCATTGAACCCAAGAGCATATTCTTTCCATGTTTGTTGCTCAAGATCAATCAGCATTGCTTTAGGTTGCTTAATGAACGCTGTAGAAGCGTCAACTTCAAAACCAGAAATCAAGAGTTTTCTGTCAATTTCAACCACATGGTTCACATAGAACGGAGTTTCAAGGGGTATTTCGAACATCTTGTGCGTTGGGAACCGCTCCTCCGGATAAATATCGTACAGTTCTAAGGCCATTTGATTCTCTACGAACCGATTAAAAACGCCTGTAATCCTTGGAAAAAAAGCTAACCCACCAACCGCATTCGAAATTTTGGAAGAAGCGTAACCGATAAACTTCGGGTTGAATTGACCATAGGCAATATTTGGAGGTGAAAAAGTCCAACCAAACCTCATTGCATCCTCTGAATACCAACCTAAGTGAGAATCGAACAAGCCAGCCGCACAAATTACAACAGGTTGAAAAAGAGGTACTGTTCGATGTGTTAGTCCTCCTGCGATGAACATATTAGAGAAGGTTAAACCAAATTGGTAATAATGGCTTTTATGAAGTGGAGGCGTTATCGAATCAATGTAATCGCCAACAAAAACAGTATCCGAATATTCGGGAATCATACCTTCCGTCATGGATGACATGTAAATCGATGTTCCCGTTAAATTATAATTGTTAATTGACAGTAACTCGACTCCAAATGCGACAGATGATGGAACTCCAATTGGTTCCTCCGCCAACCTCCCAAGAGGAACTCCACTTACAATACTACCTGGCTGCACCAAGGTCTGCGCTTGTATTAGCACGGCATTGATGAGTATCAGTAAAACCAACGAGATTTTCATGTCTAAAATTTCCACCAAGGTGAAAACTCTAGCATTAGCAATCAAACCAAATTATAGCTTGAAATTACACTTCTAACGACTACCCAATCCTCTCCAAAACCTTCTTCATCCCTACCCTTTCCTCAACAATCTCAGAAAGCTTTTCGATTAGAACGCGCTCTTGTTGCATGGTGTCTCTATCACGAAGCGTAACGGCATTATCAACCAACGTATCGTGGTCAACGGTGATGCAGAAAGGCGTTCCGATGGCGTCTTGTCTACGGTAACGTTTTCCAATGCTGTCCTTCTCTTCATAAATGATGTTGTGATCAAAACGAAGCTGATTGAAGATTTCCATTGCCTTTTCTGGAAGTCCATCTTTCTTCACCAAAGGAAGAATTGCCAACTTGACTGGAGCTAGGAACGGTGGAATTTTCAGCACAACGCGTGATGTTCCGCCTTCGAGTTCCTCTTCCACATAAGAAGCGGAAAGAACAGCGAGAACAGTTCTATCCAAACCGATGGATGTTTCCACCACATACGGAACGTAGCTCTTGTTTTCCTCTGGGTCGAAGTACTGCAGTTTCTTTCCTGAGAATTTTTCGTGTTGCGTAAGGTCGTAATCGGTACGCGAGTGAATTCCTTCCAATTCTTTGAAACCGAATGGAAAATCGAACTCAATATCGAAGGCAGCATTGGCATAATGCGCCAATTTATCGTGTGCATGGAAACGGTATTTCTCAATTCCTAGTCCCATTGCTTCGTGCCAAGCGAGACGTTTTTCTTTCCACTTTTCAAACCAGTCCAACTCGGTTCCTGGTTTGACGAAAAATTGCATTTCCATCTGCTCAAACTCGCGCATTCTGAAAATGAACTGACGAGCGACAATCTCGTTTCTGAACGCTTTTCCCGTTTGGGCAATTCCGAAAGGAATCTTCATCCTTCCTGTTTTCTGCACGTTCAGGTAGTTTACAAAGATTCCTTGGGCGGTTTCTGGTCTTAGGTAAATGGTGCTTGCCCCTTCTGCCATCGCGCCCATTTCAGTTGCAAACATGAGGTTGAATTGACGCACATCTGTCCAATTCTTTGACCCTGAAACCGGGCAAGCAATCTCCAAATCGATAATCAACTGACGGACATCGGCCAAGTCTTCCTTCTCCAATGCAGTCACAAAACGAGTCCTTATTTCCTCTTTCTTTTCTGCATTGCGAAGCACATTCGGATTGGTGGCAAGGAATTGTTCCTTGTCAAACGCATCACCGAAACGTTTGCTGGCCTTCTCTACCTCCTTATCAATCTTCGCATCAATCTTGGCCATGTAATCCTCAATCAACACATCGGCACGATAACGCTTCTTACTATCCTTATTATCTATCAACGGATCATTGAATGCGTCTACGTGACCAGAAGCTTTCCAAGTAGTTGGGTGCATGAAAATGGCAGCATCCAATCCAACGATATTTTCGTTCAGCTGCACCATCGCTTTCCACCAATAATCGCGGATGTTTTTCTTCAATTCTACGCCCATTTGTGCGTAATCGTAAGCCGCGCTTAACCCATCATAGATTTCGCTGCTTTGAAAAATAAATCCGTACTCCTTACTGTGTCCGATAATACTCTTGAAAAGATCTTCGTTGTTCATGTAGATAAACTGTGTTATGGTGCCTTGTTTTAATGGCGGCAAAGCTATGAAAATTGAGTTCTGGACATGAACAACCATTCAATGCTTATGGGTTCAACCTTCGACTGAAAAGAACTTATCTTTGTTCTGTTCACTCTAAACAGAATTACAAATGGATCTGAAAGCTGAAAAACTCGACATTATTCAATGGCTCACGCAATTGACGGATAAGGACGTGATTGCTAGGATTAAAGCCATCCGAAGTGAGAACGACTGGTGGGACGAACTGCCTGATTCTGTTCGGGAAGAAGTAAATCTTGCCCTGAAGGAAGCGGATAAAGGTGATTATCTGTTGCACGAAGACGTAATGAAAGAGATCCGTGCTGAATATTACAAAGCGTGACGACCTATACCATCAGGTGGCTTCCCCGATCCCTTCAAAATTACAGGCGCGTGATTGAATATTTGAAGAAAGAATGGGGACAGAAAACCATCAACGGGTTCATCGATAAGACAGAGGCGAATCTGCTGCTACTCCAGCAAGGCACAATGACAGGAGTCCGATTACAAAAAGACACGTCAATACATCGGATTCTTATTACCAAACACAATTATCTTATCTATCGCATCCGTCCACGTAAAAGCGAAATAGAACTCCTTGCGTTTTGGGACACACGACAAGACCCGAAAAAAGCAAATTTTGACTGAGCATTCAATTATCCAAATGGAGGAACAAACGAACACAAATTCTGAAGGCGCAAAAAAGCCTAACCAAACACTTTCCGTTAGGGTGTTACGTATTCTTGTAGCGCTTCGCGATTTCGCCCAAAGCACCATGTTTCTTGGTGATGACATGGACCAAGAAGGCACCATCGAAATCATTAAAAAGGACATGGTTTTCCGTGGCTATGTGGTCTGGATTCTCGTCTGCTCCATCTTCATCGCCAGCATCGGCCTTAACCTGAATAGTGCCGCGGTCATCATTGGAGCCATGCTTATTTCTCCGTTGATGGCTCCAATTTTAGCCATTGGCCTTTCGGTAGGGACCAACGATTGGGAAACACTCAAACGTGCGCTCAAATACTTTGGAGTAATGGTGGTGGTGTCGTTAATCACTTCAACCATCTACTTCTTTATCACTCCTTTGCACGAAGCTCAGCCCGAATTATTAGCACGAACAAGCCCGACTTTCTTGGATGCCCTCATTGCCATTTTTGGCGGTCTGGCGGGAATTATTGGGATTTCAAGAAGGAGCCGAGGAAACGTAATTCCTGGAGTAGCAATTGCAACAGCCCTTATGCCGCCTCTTTGTACGGCTGGTTACGGTTTAGCAAATGGCGAATGGTCGTTCTTTTTTGGCGCGTTTTATCTCTTCACGCTTAACTCCATTTTCATAGCTGGAGCCACGTTTATCATTGTCCGTTACCTCAAGTTTCCGCTTGTCAGTTTTGTGAATGCCGACACAGAAAAGAAGGTAAGACGTTACATGATTGGTTTCGTTATCGTGGTTCTGCTTCCAAGCGCTTGGATTTTTTACGGTTTGGTAAAAGAGACCATCTTCTTGGGCAAGGCAGAAAATTTCATCACCCAAAATTTGACCATTGAGGGAACAGAAATCATCAGCAAAAAAATCACTTACACGGATACAATCTCTCGAATTGACATCTTCATTATGGGTGAACCAATTGCCGAACAGACTCAAAAGCAACTGGAGAAAATCATGTTAGAGAAAGGAATTGAGAACACAATTCTGAAAATCCATCAGCCTAAAGATGTGAGCAGTGATCTTGCGGGAAGGTTATCAAAAGAGGTTCGTGTTGGGATTCTGGAAGACTTATATAAACGGAATGAAGACCTGATTACAGAGAAGAATCTACAAATCGCTCAACTAGAGAGTCAAGTTTTCGCGTATCAAAGGAGTTCCATTCCGTTTGAGGGTCTCACCAAGGAGGTTTCTATCCAATACCCAAACATCAAACAATTGGCTTATGCCGTAAGTATTGAGATGAATGGAGCCAAAATAGACACGATTCCAACCTTTTTACTACGCTGGAAAGCTGATCAGAATTCCGAGATAAAAAACCGAGAAAAGCAAGTATTGCAAGCGTGGTTAAAACAACGTTTGGACCTTGAAACTCTCAGAATTGTGGAATATTGATTATTCCTTCTGAAGGAATGAAACGTTCTTCAAAGCCACATCCACTAGGAACTTATTCTTTAGGAATTTCTTACCGATTAAGACTGGAAACCGCATCTTTTTACGGTTACTGAGCGTGAAGGTGATTGGATAAGTCTTGCCAAAAAGCACAGCTTTCGTCTTCACCATGTATCGAATCTGCGACTCTCCATTGGAACTGCGAACTTTCTTCTCTTTGAAATCTGTGGCCACATGAACCGTGTCATTAAACTGTGGGTGCCATTTATCTAAAACGCAAAAGTGAAGTTGAGACTTCCCGTCTTTCTCAACCACATCAGCCTTACTGTAATGAATGGTCGAAGTATAAGCACCTGTATCAATCTTGCATTCTAAGTCGAAAATGTCCAATTCCGGCAGGTCAATTCGATCAATGGTTCCTATTGTAATAAGTGATTTCTTCATCGGCTGGGCGAATATATAGGGTTATTTATTGGAAATAGGCGAACCGATAATTGCTCCAAACTCATCAACCAAATTACCTTTGCGACCATGCTTGCTATCCAGAACACACTTGTTTCGCTCGACCTATTAGAAAGACATTTTGTCTGCGACCTCAATGCCTGCAAAGGTGCATGTTGCGTGAAAGGCGATGCGGGCGCTCCGCTTACTGATGAGGAGATAAATCTTCTTGAAGAAATTATTGACGACATCCTCCCTTATTTAGATGAGGAAGGAAAAGCGATGATTGCCAAAAAGGGCGTTTTTGAGATTGATGTGGATGGCGACAAAGGCACTTCACTTTTAGAAAATGGTCGTTGCGCTTATGCACTTGTTGATGCGAGTGGTTTGGTTAGTTGCGGTATCGAAAAGGCGGAAAAAGCGGGCGATATCACGTTCAAAAAGCCTATTTCCTGTCATCTCTATCCCGTTAGGATCACAGAATACAAAGAGTATGATGCAGTGAATTACAACCAGTGGAGCATTTGCAAGCCTGCTTGTGACTGCGGAGCCAAGCTTAATGTTCCACTTTTCAAGTTCCTAAAAGAAGCCTTGACAAGGAAGTACGGAAACGAGTGGTACGAAGAACTGGAAATGATCGACCAATTACGAAATGCGGAGGACAAGAAATAATTGCGTGTTTCGCGCAGTCGTTTTCAGGCAATTTTCGCGTAACATTTGAGATTGGTTCTGCAACCATTTTCGAGTTACACTTTATGTCAATCAAGTAACATTTCAGTCATAGCAAGGGATACAGCCGTTATAAGTTTTTATTAACGGTGAGTTAATACACCCAATGTTAAAAACTATGATCGATTGTTAATTACTAAAGGTTGCCTCCACCGACCTTTTTTTCAAAATTTGAGGTGTGGAAGTCGGTAGGGTACCATTTGCATAAAGCCCCTCACTACCAGTCAATTAGAAATTAGGACTAGTAAAAAATTAGGTTGAAGGCCTAATACTGGAGAGGTTTTCTCCACGGATTTTTAGCCTCCAACAGTAACGAATATTAAAGCTTAAAAAGACTTAAAAAATGGATCAAACAACGCAGCAAACAGCAACCAATCTGAATGAAATTTTACCAGAAAAGACTTCGCTGCCAATTGAACCGATTTTACAAGTAACGAATGACCGATTCGTAATCTTCCCTATTAAGCACAAGGAAATTTGGGCTATGTATAAGCAGGCTGAAGCCAGCTTCTGGACTGCTGAAGAAATTGACCTTCAGCAAGACATGATGGATTGGGAAAACAAGCTGACCAAAGATGAGCGTCACTTCATCAAGCATGTATTGGCCTTCTTCGCAGCAAGCGATGGTATCGTGAATGAAAACTTGGCCATCAACTTCCTTAATGAGGTTCAATACCCAGAAGCAAGATGTTTCTACGGATTTCAAATTGCGATTGAGAACATTCATGCAGAGACGTACTCTCTTTTGATTGATACCTATATCAAAGACAACAAGGAGAAGGATTTCCTTTTCAACGCTATCGAGAATTTGCCATGTGTTGCCAAAAAGGCTGATTGGGCAATGAAGTGGATTGAAAACGGAAACTTCGCACAGCGATTGGTTGCATTTGCAGCAGTTGAAGGCATCTTCTTTTCGGGCAGTTTCTGCTCTATTTTCTGGTTGAAGAAGCGTGGTTTGATGCCAGGATTGGCATTCTCGAATGAGTTGATTTCAAGAGACGAAGGTCTACACTGCGATTTCGCATGTATGCTTTACAACCAATTGCAAAACAAGTTGACAGTTGCAGAAGTAACGACCATTATTGCAGAAGCAGTCGAGTATGAAAAAGAATTTGTGACTGATGCAATTCCCGTTGCTTTGATTGGAATGAACGCCAAATTGATGTGCGAATACATTGAGTTTGTGGCGGATCGTTTGCTAGGAGAATTGAACTGTCCTAAAATTTATAATTCTCAGAATCCTTTCGACTTTATGGAGATGATCTCGTTGCAAGGCAAGACAAACTTTTTTGAAAAACGTGTTTCAGAATATCAGAAAGCAGGTGTTATGGGAAATAACGACCCAAACCAGCATTCGTTTACTGTTGATGCCGATTTTTAATTGAACTGATTACCGATTTAATCTATTACCAAAACCCTATTCCCCATGTTTGTTGTAAAAAGAGATGGACGCAAAGAGTCCATCAAGTTTGATAAGGTAACCGCTCGTATTCAGAAGCTTTGCTATGGTCTGGATCCGATTGTTGATTCCATTCCTGTGGCCATGCGCGTCATTGAAGGGATTTACGAAGGCGTAACTACCCAACAACTGGATGAGCTTGCAGCTGAAACTGCCGCTTCTTTTACGGTACGTCACCCAGATTACGCCTTGCTTGCAAGTCGTATTGCGGTTTCAAACCTGCACAAGTCAACAACAAAATCGTTCTCAAACACGATGAAGAAGTTGTACAACTACATCGATCCGAAGACTGGGGAAAGGGCTTCGTTGATTGCTGATGACGTGTACAAAATCATCGAAGAGAATGCAGCGCTTTTGGATTCTACCATCATCTACGATAGAGATTTCGGTTATGATTTCTTCGGTTTCAAAACCTTGGAAAGAAGCTACCTGCTAAAAACAAACGGTCAGATTACGGAGCGTCCGCAACACATGCTGATGCGTGTAGCTGTAGGTATTCACAAAGAAGACGTGAAGTCTGCCATTGAAACGTACAACCTCCTTTCTGAAGGCTGGTTTACACACGCCACTCCAACCCTTTTCAATGCAGGAACGCCAAAGCCGCAAATGAGCAGCTGTTTCCTTTTGCAAATGAAAGATGACAGCATCGATGGCATTTACGACACCTTGAAGCAATGCGCGAAAATCTCGCAATCTGCTGGAGGAATCGGCCTTAGCATGCACAACATTCGCGCAACAGGTTCTTACATCAAAGGCACCAACGGAACATCAAACGGAATCGTTCCGATGTTGAAAGTGTTTAACGACACTGCTCGTTATGTAGATCAAGGTGGTGGCAAGCGAAAAGGTTCGTTCGCTATTTACTTGGAGCCATGGCATGCAGACGTGTATGATTTCCTCGATTTGAAAAAGAATCACGGGAAAGAAGAGAACAGAGCGAGAGATCTTTTCTACGCCATGTGGGTTCCAGATTTGTTCATGAAGCGCGTGGAAGCAGGCGGTGACTGGTCACTTTTCTGCCCGAACGAAGCTCCAGGATTGGGAGATTGCTGGGGATCGAAATTTGAAGCTCTTTATGAGCAATACGAGAAAGAAGGAAAGGCTCGTAAGACTGTAAAAGCACAAGATCTTTGGTTTCACATCATGGAATCTCAGATTGAGACTGGAACGCCTTACATGCTTTACAAAGATGCTTGTAACGGCAAGTCAAATCAGCAGAACTTAGGTACGATTAAGTCATCAAACCTTTGTACTGAGATTATTGAATACACCGCTCCAGACGAGGTTGCAGTTTGTAACCTAGCATCTTTGGCACTTCCAAAGTATGTGACGCCAGAAGGTGAATTTGACCACCAAAAGTTATTCGATATCACGTATGTAGCTACGAAAAACCTCAACAAGGTTATCGACAGAAACTACTACCCGGTAATTGAGGCGCGAAATTCAAACATGCGTCACCGTCCTGTCGGTTTGGGCGTTCAAGGCTTGGCAGATACCTTCATCAAAATGCGTTTGCCATTCGATTCGGATGAAGCAAAACAATTGAACAAGGACATTTTTGAGACCATCTATTATGCTGCCATGACCTGCTCTAAGGATCAAGCGGTTGAATTCGGTCACTACGAAAGCTATCCTGGATCACCTGTTTCTGAAGGTGTTTTTCAATATGATATGTGGGGCGTTACACCATCAAATCGTTGGGAATGGGATGTATTGAAAGAAGAAGTGAAGAAATATGGTGTGCGCAACTCACTTTTGGTTGCACCCATGCCAACGGCTTCTACTTCTCAAATCCTTGGAAACAACGAATGTTTTGAGCCTTATCACTCAAACATCTATACACGAAGAGTGCTTTCGGGCGAGTTCGTTGTAGTGAACAAGCATCTTCTTAAAGACCTTGTGAAATTGGGTCTTTGGAATGATGACATGAAGAACAAATTGATTGCTGCGGGCGGTTCCGTTCAGGCAATTGAGGAAATTCCGGCCAACATTCGTCAACTCTACAGAACCATTTGGGAGTTGAGTATGAAAGACATTATTGATATGGCTGCCGACCGTGGTGCCTACATCGATCAAAGCCAAAGCTTGAACCTGTTTATGCAGAATCCGAACTTCGGTAAGCTTACTTCTATGCACTTCTACGCTTGGAAAGCGGGTCTGAAGACTGGTATGTACTACTTGAGAACACAAGCTGCGGCAGCTGCCATCCAGTTTACTGTTACCAAAGAGGCAAAAACAGAGCCTGTTGCTGAAACGGTTGAAACCAAAACGGTGGAGCCGCAAGCTGCACTATCGGCTACGCCAAAATCAGAGCTTGCCACACCAGTAATGGTGACTAAAGCTGCTACGGTTGGTGTTCAACCCATGAGCATTACCGAAGCGCAAGCACAGATTCTGTGTTCGTTGGATGATCCAGACGGATGTGAGGCTTGCGGAAGTTAGGGTTTGACTACATCAAACCCTTACGTTCAAAGAGGCCGTGTAAATTATTCACACGGCCTCTTATCGTTTTACGGCACATTCCCGTAAATAACTATTCATTTACAGCGATGTGCCGTATATTTACAGGCGTTAATCAACTTGTAAAATGAAAGAGGAACTGGCCAGATTTGATGCTAAAATGTCTGCATCTCATAAGTTATTGCTTGAAGAAGCCGCACGTTTGCGAGGTTTTAAGAGCTTATCCGAATATGTGATAACAACTGCGGTTGCAAATGCCAAGCTGGTGATTAAGGAGTATAAGGATGTGCTCTATTCGGTTGAGGATAAGCAGCGTATAATGAGCATTCTAAGCGAACCCAGCGAGCTTTCTTCGTCATTTATGAAGGCATCAGAAAGAAGGAGCAAGAAACTCTCTAACGATGCGGATGACCGAACCCTTTAACCCCAAGAAGCATACTAGAACTGCTTTCGATTGCGGAAAGCACAAGTCGCTCACCAATTACCTAAAACTACAGGCCACAAAAGAATCAAAAATTGGGCTAGCCAAAACACATGTTCATACTGATAATGAGCATAACGTACTCGGCTATTTCACCTTGTCCTCATCCGAACTTCCACGCGAGAGTGTTCCTGAAGAGTTGTTGAAGAAACTTCCCGAAAGTTATTCTGGCTATCCGGCCATTCTTATTGGACGACTGGCCATTACCCAATCGCAGCAAGGCTTTGGGCTTGGAGGCGAACTGATGGTAGAAGCTATAGAAATGTGTATCAATCATGCCGAAACAATCGGAACACGGGCCATTCTGGTCGATCCCATTGATGAAGATGCCGCTTCATTCTACGAGAAATTCATGTTCAAACGATTGCCTGATTCCAATAGAATGGTATTGCATATTGACCATGGACTAAGAGCACATTTTGGACTTTCTTGAGTAAGGGTTTGATGCATCAAACCCTAACTTCAAAGCCCTATCTGCCTTACGCGGATGGGGCTTTTACTTTTTACCCGTTCTGTTCTGATTACTCCACGTGCGACCAATGCTTACCCCAGCGTGAGGAAGAAAATAAGGCTTATCGTCAAACACATCCAACCCAATAATTGGGGTGAAGGTCACTCGTAGGAAAAAAGACTCTCCGTATTCATTTGGCTTGGCATGAAAACGCCAGCCTAACGAAGGTGCAAGGAATATCCGTGTTGGTGGGTTTGTGAGATAGAAGCCTTCACCAAAGCCGACACCCGGACTAAAATCCATACGGAACAACGCAGCTAGACCAACTTCTGCTCGGTGCTTCTTTTGTCCGAATGTGAAGTTTGTCCCAACAGGAAAATGAAGAAGTGTGTTCGCTCTGCCGAACGGAATGTATTCAATTCCTGCCCTGCCGAACATGGCGAATTTACTTTTGGAAAACAGTAGACGCTCGTAATTAACGGTATAGAAATAACCCGTTCCGCCCAGCTCTACATAAAGAACATGTGGATTGGTTCCTTTTGCTGCGCCAACTGCTAAATTTTGTGCAGTCGCTGAACCTGAGAAGAAACAAAACGCAAGAAGAATTGGGAAAAACCGCAGCAAACTAGCTAGCTGCAGCATTCTCTCTGATTCCCACAAGTTTGATGGCTGCTTCGACAATATCATCTTTGTAATATCCGCATTCTAAATGCAACTCTTTCTGAGAACCGTGATCCACAAAACGGTCGGGAATTCCTAACCGTTGCACCTGAGCAAAGTAACCATTATCCGACATGAATTCAATGATGGCACTTCCGAAACCTCCAGTAATACATCCATCCTCAATGGTTATCACTTTCGTGAATTTCTTGAAAATTGAATGCAGCAACTGCTCATCCAACGGCTTCGCAAAACGCATATCATAATGTGCTGCTGAAATTCCTTTGGCGTCAAGACCTTTGGTGGCATCAACTACATAATTTCCAACGTGACCGAGGCTGAGGATGGCAACATCATCACCATCATTGACTTTTCTGGCTTTACCAACTTCAATCTCCGCAAATGGCGTTTTCCATTCTTGCATTACGCCATTGCCACGTGGATACCGAATAGACCACACGCCTCTGTCTTCCAACTGAGATGTGTACATCATATTTCGCAATTCCTCCTCATTCATTGGAGAAGCAACCTTGATGTTTGGAATACATCGCATAAAGGCAATATCGTAAGCACCATGGTGTGTAGCGCCATCGGCACCAACCAAACCACCTCTATCTAGACAGAAAACCACGTTAAGGTTCTGCAAGGCTACATCGTGGATTACCTGATCGTAAGCGCGCTGCATAAACGATGAATAGATATTGCAGAAAGGCACCAAGCCTTGCGTGGCCATTCCAGCTGAGAAAGTGACAGCATGTTGCTCCGCAATACCGACATCGAAAGCCCTTTTAGGCATGGCCTTCATCATAATATTGAGCGAACAGCCTGATGGCATGGCAGGCGTAACGCCCACAACTTTATCATTCAATTCGGCCAATTCAACCATTGTATGTCCGAACACATCCTGATACTTGGCTGGTTCTGGTTCAGTAGGTTTTACAACCTTAATTTCTCCCGTATCCTTATTAAAAAGCCCTGGTGCGTGCCATTTGGTGGTATCACCTTCTTCGGCTGGGCCGTAGCCTTTTCCTTTCACTGTAAGGCAATGCAGAATTTTTGGTCCTGGAATGTCTTTCAGGTCGTTCATCACCTTCACCATGTGATTCACGTCATGTCCATCAATAGGGCCGAAATAGCGGAAGTTTAACGACTCGAAAAAATTGCTCCGTTTCAGTAGTGTTCCTTTGATTCCACTTTCAATTTTGGAGGCAATTTCCTGCGCATTAGGACCGAACTTGCTCACCATTCCAAGCAAATTCCAAACCTCGTCTCTCACCTTATTATAGGTAGGAGAAGTTGTAATGTCTGTCAAATATTCTTTGAGCGCGCCCACATTTGGGTCAATACTCATGCAATTATCGTTAAGAACAACCAACAAATTGGTATTCTCCACTCCTGCGTGGTTGAGTCCTTCAAATGCCATTCCACCAGTCATGGCGCCATCACCAATAACCGCAATATGCTGCTTATTCTTATCTCCTTTATGACGAGACCCAACGGCCATTCCCAGCGCAGCTGAAATGGATGTACTCGAATGCCCTACACCAAATGTATCGTACTCGCTCTCCTTTCTCTTAGGGAAACCACTCAGGCCTTTGTATTTCCTATTTGTGTGGAAATTCTCTCTACGGCCAGTGATAATCTTATGTCCATAAGCCTGATGTCCTACATCCCACACCAACTGATCGTTGGGCGTATCGAAAACGTAGTGAATAGCAGCGGTCATTTCAACCACTCCAAGGCTTGCCCCAAAGTGACCTCCATTGACGGAAACCACATCAATGATGTACTGGCGCAACTCATTGCAAAACTGCTCAAGCTGTTCTTCTTTCAGCTTTCTGAGGTCGGCAGGAACATTGACTTTCGCCAACAATTCGCCAGGAACGTATTTCTTATCTTCCATTAAGGCAGTTAAAAAGACAAGGGGCAAAGATAGCCAATTAGACAAAGTCGAATTCCTAACTTGACAACTAACCTTCTGCTCCAAATATTATGGTATTCTTGAAGAACAATACTTGACTTCTAAAAACCAAGTTTTGGGACGAGAGACGGGTGACGAGGGGCGAAAACATCCCTTGCCCTTCGTCCTTTGTCCCATTTTGTGAACTCAAAACTACTCTTGCTTCACAATGATTAGTTGTATTTCCGATTATTCAAATCAATACTAACTGACTGCTATAACAGCTATGTAAAGTTTGGCCGCTCCAGCCTCTAATAAGCGATTACCTGCAGCTTCTAAGGTTGCTCCGGTAGTAATTACATCATCAACTAAGAGTACATTCTTGCCGCGAATGGCATTCAAATCGCTTACCTGGAATACTTCTTCCACATTCTCCGACCTGTCATATCTTGACTTTCTAGTCTGACTATCGGTTGCCACAACTCTTTTCATGGCTTTTCTACGTACAGGAACGTCATAAACTTCGCTGATTCCTTCAGCAAAATAATCGCTTTGATTATATCCTCGCCTTAATTGCTTAGACGGATGCAGCGGAATAGGAACAATAACATCTACATCAGTAAACCACTGCTTGTCTTTTAGAATGATGGCGAATTGACGTCCAAGTTCACGACCAATACCCGTTTTTCTCTTGTACTTAAAGCGGTGCATGAGTTGCTGAACGATAGAATCCTTCCCAAAATGAAGAAAGCCACATGCTGCATCTACTTTTAGTTTCCCCCAAAAAAGTTGTTCGGTAGGATTTACTTCGTAATCCCAATAATATGTTTTAGGAAGGTGATGGAGGCAGTTTAAACACAGATTCTGTTCGTGTTTCATAAGATGTGCATCGCATCCACCACAGATTCTGGGATAGAATAATCCAATCACATCGTTTACAATAGAAATCAACTTGAAAGATATATGTTGCAAAGCCTCAAATCCTTGTTGCCAGTGAGTTTGAAGTTACTCATATTTTATACTTTTGCCACACGACCAAACAACCAAAACCTCTTAACCCAGTAACCAATTATGGAAGAAAAAGAAAAGGCACAGAGCAACAGAGTATTCCTCATACTTGCTGTCATTCTACTTGTACTATCTGGCATTCTCGGATGGCAACTGTTTGAACAGAAAGCAGCCAATGATCAACTTGCTACTGAAAAACAACAATTGACTGTAGAAAAAAATGAATTGGCCACTGAGCTTGATGAACTGCTTGGTAAATACAACGGTCTTGAAGAAGAGAACGGACAACTTTCTGAAGAAATGGAAGCTCAGCGTCAAGAAATTCTTGCATTGAAGGCTGATGTTGAGAAATACAAAGGCGATGCAGGTAAATTGGCGTGGTACAGAAGCCAGTTGAAGGCTATGAACGACAAGTATGCAAGCATGGAAGCGAAATTCGACAGCCTTGCTACTGTTCACGGTACACTTCAAGGAGAGTACGGAACCTTGGAAGGCGAGTACACCAAGCAAACTGGACTAAACCAAGAGCTTACAAGCGAGAACATGAACTTGGCCAATAAAGTGGCGATGGGTTCTGTGCTTACTGCTTACAAGATTACGGTTGAAGGAGTAAGAGGCAAGAAAGAAAAGGTGAACAACAAGGCTAACAAAATTGAGAAGCTTCGTACTTGTTTCACACTTAGTGAAAATCCGATTGCCAAGCCAGGTGCTAAGAACATCTATGTCCGTATCATTGGACCAGACGGAAAAGTTCTGACCAAAGGCCGTGGCGAGGAGTTTGCATTTGAAGGTGGTTCTATGACCTACACCATGTCTCAGGAAGTGCAGTATGCCAACAAGCAGATTGAAGATATTTGCATGTACTACCCTGCTCCAACGGAAAGTTTCCAAGAAGGAAAGAACACGATTGAGATTTACGTAGATCAGACGCTTATTGGAACGTCTTCAATTGATTTGAGATAAGCATTTCTGAATAATAAGACACAAAAAACCCCGATGCAATTGAGTTGCATCGGGGTTTTTTATTGAGTTGTCTGGTCCTTAAAAAGTTAACCACTCACCGTTACGCTGTACACCGCCTCAATCATCGGGTGGTTGTTGGTTATATTGAGAAAAGAACCGCTACTTGGCGATGCAGACGGCCCACCGAGTGTCACCGTCTTTCCTGGATTAACCGTGGTGCCCATCATGCAGGGAACTGCCATTGCAGTCGAGATGCACACCAAAAAATCTATGGTTCCGTTGTTGGTTACTTCTACCACCGAAGCCGCGTGTACGTCCGAAAGCACATTTACCGTAGTGCCAGCAGGCACATTTCCCTCAAACGTGCTCGAAGTGGGTGGGTTCGCACCTCCACCCGGTGTGTCGTAAATGATGTAATCGTTGTACTTAGCCTCGTTGCGGGTGTACCAATAGTCCTTTCCAAAATCGAACAGTTCTACAATGATGTCGTAAAGCACATTTGCCATTTCAACACGCACTTGAGTAGACTCGTTTCGGGTTCGGATGGCGGTATCCTGCACATCAATCTTATCATCAAGACCTGTTACGGCAGTTCCAAGCAAACCAATAACTGCTGGCGTCACTCCTTTAGGTGCTAGGTCTGCGAGGTGCTCGGTTGCCAAACGCACCACTCGGTTGCCACAGCGCACAAGGTCACTGTCAGTCAGTTCGTCCAATGAGGCAGTGCCAAAGCCTTTGTACGTTGCGCTTCCTGGCTTGAACACTTGTTTTACACGCACCATCATTCCTCTAATGGATACCCTAAGGGCATCGGCAGCAATATCCTTTTTTTCGGTGGCCTCGGTAACGTGGCCCAATAGTTCCTCATCAGTCGGATAGTCTTTGAGTGCTTGCGTTTTTGCCGCCACATCATCGCGGTAGTCGGCATCCACTCCATAATTTACCAACTCGGTGGCATCGCGTTCCATCAATTCATCTGCCTTGTCGCCCAGTTGTTCTAGGTCGGCATAGGAGAAATTGAAATCTGTTTTAGGCTCTTGCTTTTTCATGATAGTAAAATTTTTAGGTTATGTCAGATTAACGCTAGGCTATGGCTCGTTATTATCAATAGCAGCAAATTTTTTGATCTTTTTAACAGATTTTCGCCTTGGTTATCAACTAAAACAATCCGCAGACTTAGCAGAATTTTCCGCAGTCTTCGGTGGTCAATTAGCTAGGTCAACAGTTCTGTCCGCAAAGCCAACAGCACCGTCCGCAACGTTATCCGTACCGTCCGCAGTATCAGCCGTGCCGTCCGCAATACCAAAAGGAATGTTATGATAGTTGTCCGTGCAATTTGCAATGCTACCCAGCCCATCCGCAGCGTTGTTTGTTCTGTTAGAAATGTTAGCCCATACTGCTTTTAACGCAGCGGAGCGATTTTTTGGATCTTTTAAGGGTTTTGGCAGTAAAACAAAGCGTGCCAATAGAGATTCGGATAAATGCGAATGGGCTGCGGAGTTATGTTTTGAAGCAACCAGAGGATGAAATGATAAAAAGGAGTGGACTGCCGATGGAGCGGAGGGTCCATCGGTCATTTATAGGTTTGAGCAGTGGTTGGGGGTGAGCCCTTTTCCTAAGGCTTAGCGGGCGATTCGCTGTTGCGTGGTTCATTCTTCAGCAGTTCCGACAATTGTCCTACCCCTGAGATGAGCCATCTGCTGGCAAATAAGAGTCCGAAGGAGATTGAGGAGATTTTGAAGCGGATTGGGGAGTTGTGAAGGGATTTACGATTTACGATTTACGATTTACGATTTACGATTTGGACGGATGCTTCGGGGTATAACCACAGAGACCCTTCGAGAGCCTCAGGGCAGGGTGGAGGATGCACGGAGGGCACGGAGGTCTTTGATTGGCGAAAAACGATTATCGATATACGATTTGCGATTTGGAGGGATTCTTAGGGGGTTGCACGCGAAGGCGCAAAGAGAGGCGGAGGAATGTGCGTATCATAAAGAAATACTGGATTCCTTGGAGCTTACAATGGTACGGGTCTGATGTGTTGTTAATAACTTTTACCCCCCCCTATGTCGTTTCAATACAATACTATTTTTAGTTTAGTGCCCACGAAACCATTGGAACTGGGAGTTGGGGAGGGGTTGGAGAAGTTGATGTGGAGCGCGTTTCGTGTTGCTGCGTAATCAATACCCATCTATAATGAGAACTTTCTTTATTCCCCGTTGGCTGCTTGTGGTGGCCTTTACCTTCATTTTTTCGGGGCAATTGAATGCCCAAACCCTTACGGTAACCCTTGTGGGAGCCCCCGACACCACTGGCTTTTCCGTTTTGGAGCAATTGGCCTTGGAACGGGAAGTGATGCTCGAACTATCATCAATGGGCGGTGGCTCAGATACACTGGTGGTAGAAATGGGCACTGAAGCAGGGAACAATACCATGTTTCTACGAGAATTTGCGCTGGGGACGACCGGAAGTTTTGAGGACGGATGCTCGCTCTCAAATACTGCCGGGCTTACCGTTGGGTTGGGAAGGTTCACGGGGATAAGTGACTTCTATGTCCGAGCTTATTTGAAGGCCGCTGGTGTTGGTTCGGCAATCAGCTTGCACAATTAGGAATTAGAAATTAAGAATTAATAATAGGCCCTTCGACTACGCTCAGGGTAATAATTACCGAAGCCATGAAAAACCAACTCTCCGCCTTTTTCGTTTCAGCTCCGCTGAACTTACGTTTCTCTTTTTTCCTTTTTCTCATCTCTTCCACGCTGTGCGTGGCTCAGACCAGCCGCAGTTGGAACGGCTCGGTGAGCAATGACTGGCATACGGCTGCCAACTGGACTCCGAGCGGAGTGCCGGGCACGGTGGATCATGTGACCATCAATAATGCGACACGGTATCCTGTGCTAGGGGCAAACGACACGATCAATAATCTGACGTTGTATACCGATACACTTGATCTTGGTGGATTTGAACTACGTGTTCAAGGCAGATACGACATTTGGTGGGGGTTCATGACCAACGGTATTCTTGATATCGATGGGACAACAACTTCGAATCAAATTTTAGACTCCGAGTTCAATGTGGAAATTCGGATTAGCTCTGCGCAAACTGCTTGGTTGAGAAACACCTTTCTAGATTCGGTCTCATTCACGTACATCGGTGGTCATACCGCTCAGGTAGGAGGGAACACCTTCAGCTCCGGACTGTACATTTCGGCACATGGTCCGATAATGTTCGGAAGTTCTGCGCCTGATACGTTTGCAATAGGACTTACAGCGGATATCGGAACCGTTGGCGTGTCCGATGGAGGTATTGTCCGTTTCGGGTATTCCAGTGCGGGTAATTATTGTGGTGGGGATATGGTGCTCAATGTATTGAGCCCAAGCCATTACAAGTTTTTCTGGCTTGCTTCTGTGGATTATCCCACCTCCACATTTGACCTATATGGAGATCTGGTAGTCTCCTGTTTGGGGCTGTGGACCTCGGGGATGACGCTGTTTCCGGGTTTTACGCAACATGATGGGGACATTCGGGTGGGGGCATACGGATACCATAACGGATTCTTGACCATTAGGTCTCAGCATCTTGGGGCTGGTCTTATTGACCTCTCTGGAATGAGCAGTACGGCAAGTGTTCTATTCCAAGCGGCTACGATTGCTCCAGAAGTGTATATCCCCGACTCAATACCAGTAAAACTACTGAACTCGGTGTTTAATGGCCAAGTCTCCTGTTATAGGTTTACCGATTGCTATGGAAATCATTTTAACGGTAAAACGTACCTAACGCCATTTACCAATACCATGAAAGGAAATGTTTTTGCTGATTCAACCTTCATTACCCGCAATATTGCTTCGGACATGTTCTTCGGGTTTTGGGTGCCCGACACATTCCTTGCACCACTGACGCTTAATTTAGAGGCGGCATGTAATTTTTATGCTGCTGAGGGCACCCCTGGGATGTATTTTGGGGGTGATGTGATAATGAACAGCCGCTCGGGCAACATCAGCAAAGGCTTTCTTGTGGGAGGAGGGTACTCCTCTGGATCGGCCACTTTCATGGGAGACATCATACTCAGTTCCGACAGTGGTTCCGGTGCTTTACAAGTCAATGCAGGCGCCACCGTACATCAGGGTGTAATCCGTGCTGGGGATGGGGGAATCCTTTCGGGTGCCATCAGCCTTAATAAATATACCCAAACCACAAGCGGGGTAATGGACTTACGAGGGCTTTCAAGTAGTGCCCTTACGATTACAAATTCAAACATTGCCGCCTCGGTGCTCAGGGATGGTGCCACAGCCGTATCGCTCAGCAATTCCACTTTCCAAAATGAGGTAGATATAGAAGGTTCAAGCCTGTCTGTCATCAACAGCAAGTTCCATGGCACCACCCGTTTGGAGAAAACGGGTGCTGTTAATAATGCCAACGGAGGCAACAAATTCTACGGCACCACCACCATTGAGAACAGTAGTAGTGGTACGTACCTCTATTGGGGCAGCACGGCAGACACCATTCTTGGCAACCTTACCCTTATAAATAGGAGCAGCCAGCCATTGTGGATGAATTACAACACGGCCGGGTTCTATGGTGGAGACATCACTTTGGACGGGGACAGTCTGCGCATTATCCGTTTGGGCAGTAGTACCGCAGGAAAGAAGGCCATCTTCAACGGCAGTGGCGACCAGCATCTTTATATTAACGAGCCTGACCTTAATGTACAGTTTTACCGCGCACAAGTGAACAAGAGCGGTGGGCGGTTGAAGGTGCATGACAACATTACGGTGAGTTACGAACTTGCCCTGACGGACGGGATCATTGAAATGGACCCTAGCGCCAACTCAGGGCAGGGTGCGGTGATAACCCTCAACGATAATGTGCTGCCAACGGCATCCAACGCCAACTACATTGAAGGCAAGGTGAAAAAGGTGGGCAATGATGCCTTTACGTTTCCTGTGGGGAGGAATGGGCATTATAGGCCTATTGGGATGAGTGCTCCGAGTAATACAACGTTTGCCTACACGGCAGAATACCTGAACGAGAACGTTCATGCGGTGCATGATACCAGTGCTACGGAACCGACCATCTCTCAGATAAGCACCAACGACTATTGGACACTGACGCGGAATGTGGGTACAAGCAACGTGAGCGTTACCCTTAGCTGGGATGATATGAGCTGCGAGATCTCTGACCTCGGTGATCTGCTGGTGGCCGCTTGGGATTCTTCTGCAAGCGAGTGGGTCGATTATGGCAATGGTGGAACCACGGGAGACACCGTGTCCGGTACGATTGTAAGCAATGGCGTGGTGAGCGATTACATCGCTTTTGCATTGGCAACGGACGATTCGTTTGAGTGTGTGCCTTGCGTGGCTTATGCGGGTGAGGACACGACCCTGTTGCTCTTACAACGTTACGTTCTTGGTGGGGATTCCGTGCCGGGAAACCTCTATGCTTGGACCCCATCCGATTATCTGAACTATGATTCGGTGTTCAACCCGACCCTACAGTTTCCTGATAGTCTGACGGAAAATGGAATCTATCTGATTCAGGTGGAGGTTGAAAATAGTCAGGGGTGTGTTGCTACGGATGAGGTGGAAGTTTCGCTTACAGCAAAATATCCATGGGCATTAAACCCCATGAACATCAATTCTCTCAACGCCAATTACTACAGCATTCGTGATTCTATGGATACTTACTTCGCCACGTTTCCTGTAGATACGGCTGAGGACGGAGAATATCCGCGCTATATGAAATGGAGAAACTTTTGGCGCCATAGGGTTGATTTTGGTGATGAAAAGTTGCGTGGTAGCCTTAGCGAGGCTAATCGCCTTTTTGCGAAGTCTTTAGCCGATGGAGAGAATTTATGTCTTCAAAACACTTCACAAGATCTGTACTGGAAACCTTTGGGAGAACAGCGCATGGAAACAGCGAGTATGGGACTCATTAGTGATGCTTGGGTTGATACAGACGATTACAAAACATTGATTGTTGCTCCAAGAGGTGGTGGGTTATTTAAGACAGATGATGCCATGGCAGCTGAGGTTCAATGGCAATGTATAACGGACGCTGACCATGTGCCAGCTTCTGGGTTTGGAGTAATGGCCGTGTCTTCAGATGCTGAGGTCATCGTAACTTCATCCAGACCCACGTTATGGACTCACAACTACTTTGCGGGAGTTTATTATACAACTGATGGAGGCGATACTTGGGAAAGCAGTGAGTTTCCTGACTTCGACCAGTATGGCAGTATTTCTGGTTCTAAACAAGCGGTTAGGGATCTTTTAATGATTGAAGCTCCTCTAGGAAACCGTAAGATTGTGGCACTCACCTCTTCACGTATTTACGTTTCAGATGATGATGGTGCCACATTTGAACCCTTTCATTTCAATCTTGGTACAGACCCCGCATTTTGGACCGACCATGGGTTTCTTGACATGGAACTGGATTCAAGAGCGGCAAACGACCCCGATTATCAATACACCGTTTGGATTGGTGGGCTGGAGAAGCATGCCATTACTGGGCACAATGTACCAAGTGTTTATGAAATCGAAATCCCAAACACTTCCAATCCAAGTGGTTTTGTTTCCGCGAATTTTGGATCAAACTTGACTCGCTTTAACCCAAATGACAATTTTCATTCTGACCTAGGAGTCCGTCTTGAACACACAGGTGGCAGTCTGTATGTTTATTACCATCCATCGGGTTCTCTGACACAAAATATTATTCGCGTAATCGACAAATTCAATGAAAGCTCAACAACATTTATCAACTTCTACGAGACCGCCTACGCTTGGTCTGAACAACTAGAAATTTCACCGGATGGAACTCGGATGTACATGGAGCCTAATAATTCTGCTGGACCTCTTCCTGGCACTTTGGTATATGCTGACAGAACCTTGTGCAGACTTGATCTTGTTGGTGCAATTTGGGAAGCGCGAAAAATGAATTGGGATTACTGGGGGAATATTAACCCTAACACGCATGCAGATATTAGACGAATTCTGGTTGAATGGGGCGAAAATGGAAATCCCGATAAACTGGTGGTCGGACATGATGGTGGTATTTGCTACTCAACTCCTGGAACAGGGATGGGGAATTCCTACATTCCTAATTGGCAGAATAAAAACGGTAGTGGTCTGAACAATCAGGAAATGTTCTCGGTGTCGGTTCAGCTGGATGAAAAGGAAGTGGCCTATTTTGCTTCTCAGGATAATAATGGTAGTGTATTTAGAGGGTCGGACTCTGGACTGGATTATCCTTGGCAGAATCTTGGGGTGAATAATAACACATTTCGCGGTGACGGATATGACCTTATTTTTAATCAAGATGATTTTACTGTACCAGTCCAGCATGAATTTCTTTCAAATGGCGGTTATTCACCGTACTTTGGTGGATGTTCCGTACTTGACCAAAACTCTAATTGTGTTTATCCAGGTCATACTGCAATGATGAATGTTGATTCGGACAACTTCCTTTACTTTGGTTATCATGATGTGATGAAATATGATTTTGACGTGTCACCAAATCTTCAAACGGGAATCCGTTTATCAGATTTTCAAACAGACTTCCCTTCAACCTCAGATGCATTGCGTGTCATACATGTTCCATACTATCAAAACAGTATCATATATGCGGCTAAAGATGGGGCAGCAAATCAAGGCCCATCGCTTCCAATGCAGAAAAAATTATTCAAGTGTACAAATTGTGACGGTTCAGGCCCATACAATTGGATAGACATAGGCCAAAACCTAGATGTGCTTGCCTCTCCACAAATCACACAACTACCCCAAACCTCCAATAACGCTACTCACCCATTGGCCTTCTATGGAATTACGGATGTTACAACAAATCCTTATAATGCGGATAAGGTATGGGTGTCATTCAACGGCTTTAACTCTATCGGAAACTCTCGGGTATTCATGTCTTTGGACGGTGGAGTAAGTTGGTACGAGTACTCGGATGGACTTCCACAGTTTCCAATAAATCGTATCATTTACCAAGAAGGGTCAAACGATCTGCTATACGCAGCAACGGATGTTGGGGTATATTATCGTGATGCGTCTATGGACGCGGCAGGTGGTGGTTGGCAATGCTTTAGCAATGACCTTCCGATATGTGCGGTGTCTGACCTTGAAATTGATTACTGCGAACAAAAATTGTATGCTTCAACCTTAGGTCGCGGTGCTTGGATCGTTGACCTTATCGAGCACGGAACCGATACCGAAATCGTAGTCAACTCGGATCAGACATGGGATTCAGACAGAAGGATACGGCAAACCGTGATCACTGTCGAATCCGGCAATACTCTGACCATAGAGGCGCAGATAAAACTTCCAGTAGATGCGAAAATTGTTGTTGAGCCAGGTGCTAAACTAATCCTTGATGGTGGAACACTTACCTGTCTGTGTGGCATGTGGCAAGGCATCCAACTCCACGGCACCGACAACAACAACCAGAGTTGGCCGAACTCGGCCTACCATGGCATTGTGGAGCTAAAGAACGGAGCCATCATTGAACACGCCAAGGTGGGCATCGACCTTATTGACAACCTTACAGGCGATGATGCCGGAGGAGGAATTGTGAAGGCATCTACCGAGAGTATCATCCGCAACTGCGCCAAGGGCGTGGCCTTTGGGCCATTCAATAAGCATACGAACCTCAGTTCATTCAACGATGTGACTTTCCTCTGCGACCAACCCTTGCAGGATGACAGTTACAATGGCCGGGGAACGGGGCAGTTCGTGTCTATTTGGGGCACGTATGGCATCAGCTTCACCAATTGCACATTTGAGTTCGACCACGACAATGCAGCATTCGCCACCGAACTGACACATGACCTGTGGCCTACGGGCATCAACAGTGCTTTCGGGGGCTACAAGTTGCTTGGCACAGACCTGACAAGCGGCAACAAGTTCCTCAACCTGCAGAACGGTATCAGCAGCTATAGTTATTGGGGATTGAGAGATAGGGTGCATTCGCAGTACAGCACCTTCAGCAATGTTTACCGAAATGCCTTTATCGCTGGTAACGCTTACCCGAAGATGATCTATAGCGATCACAACTTGCCAGATTGGGACCATGCGTATCAGGTTCCGTCTTACGGGTTTATGGGTAATCTCAATTGGAAGTTTGACCTTTTCGAGAATAGTTATGACCCCATGGCAGGAACAGATGTTCAAGTAGGTGTCATTATTGATGGAGCAACCGCCATCAACTTTACCGCCATCAATAGCGGCACGGTACAGCACAACTATTTTACAGACATGTTTGCCGGCACCCAGACCGAGGAGAACAACCTGGTGGTGCAGATAAAGTGTAACGCGTATGATGGCAATGGCCTCGACTGGGCGGTGAACCCGCAGTCTCAGGGCTTTTTGCAGGATCAGGGGACGATGTGTCCAAGTGACCCTTTTAGTACAGATGGCGTACGTGCTGGCAATACCTTTGAAAATGCCTTGGGTTCTTACAATATCTACGATTTCAATTTGCAGGATCAATCCGTATATTACGCTGCAGGAGGTAGTAATGCCAATACTTTTCCTGGTAATCCTATTGTAATGAATGATGTGTTCCAAGTGGTAAATTGCGTGATGACGCCATCAGATCCATCTTGCGATCCTGTAATCATTGGCCCACATGATTGGGATGTCAGAAGAAGGTCAAGTCAGGATAGCTGGTCTGGTAAGATGGAAGACCTTACTAATTTGGAAGCAAACATTGATAGCGGCCAAACCCAACTGCTGCTAGACACCATTGCCGACCTAAGCACCAACGATGCTGTACTCGCCTCTGTGCTTCTGAATCATAGTCCATTGTCCGATACTGTGCTGGTGTCTTACGTTGCACGTGCTAGCGTGGCTCCGGCCAACTTTCAGAACGTGATGCTCAGAAACGTGCCTTCATCACGCACGGTATGGGAGGCATTGAGCACAAAACTTGTCGGGGCAAAGGATGATTGGATCCCAGTATGGGATACCCTGCAGGTGGCACAGAGCGGCAATCCGGGTGTAAGTACCGCTACTTCACTCAACCGCGAAATACGCTATCACGGTGGTCTAACCCATCAGTATGCGGACGAAGTGGTGGCATACTATGTCGATAACGATGAGCTGGATAGTGCCAAGGCGTACATGGACACTGTGAATCTATATCCGCTGCGTTTGGCCTTACTGGGAACTGAGTTGAGCGAGGGAAATTGGGACGAGGCCGATAGTAGTTTGGCCAAGCTCCCATTGGTCACAACCAATGACACCGCCATCTATGACCTGTTCGATATGCTTATCGGTCTTGGAAGGGACACACTGACCATTTTGAACATGAACAGTTCCGACTCGCTCCGTGTATGGCAGATAGCCGCAGACACCACTCTAGACGCATCGGTGATGGCGAAAGGTATTCTCACCGTGCTGCTTGATACCATGTTCTTCGAGCGGCCCGAAACGATACCCGGAGCACCAAGCGAGAAACGGGGTCAGGAAGAAGAACAAGATGAGGAGGTTGTCCAATCGCCTACGGAAACAGATTATTTCAAAGTTTATCCGAACCCATTCTCAACTACGACCACCATTGAATACAATCTTGGCAAGGACTGCGAACTTGGCTGTGAGGTACGGATTTACGACCTTCAAGGGCGTATAATCTTAAAACGGATGCTCTGGGCCGATAGCGGAAAAGGCCGAATTGATGTGGAAATGTCAGGCTACAGCAACGGAGTGTACTATTGTGCGTTGTATGGAAGCAATCAATTACTTCAGACAGAGAAACTTATCTTGCTAAAATGAAATCGTTGAATATCATAATCATAAAAGGATGGCTAATGGCCATCCTTTTACTTTTTCATACAGTTGTACGCGCACAGTCCATCCGGTACTCGAATTTCTTTGATTCAAATTCAGGAGCAGAACTTTTGAAGGAAGCCACGGTTCTTAGCAATGGTTCGCTATTAGTTATCGGTGCAACGGGTAATTCAAACGGTAGTGGACACATCAAAACATTCAATCTGGTGGTGAACGATGATGGAGAACAGGAACACTCTCATGTAATTGAGTTTGCCTCAGGTCATTTTAATACTAAGGCGGTTGTACAATCAGAAGAGGGCGGGGGTATATATGCGGCCGGGTATATATGTGGCTATTCAACTACAAATTCTAGCACATGTGACTTTTTCATCTCCAAATTGGACGAAACAGGCGATACCCTTTTCACCAAGGTGATTGAACGACCCGACACGAGTGATTATCTGCTGGATATTGTACAGACCCGTGAGAACAAACTGCTGCTCATCGGTTGGACATACAATGACACCGTTGCCGTCAGTTCAGCAGCAGAACTGCTGTTCATAACTGTTGATACACTTGGCAATGAACTGAACCGTGTGATATGGGGAGGCGGTGGAACTGATTATGTCCATTCTGGTGTGGTTGTAAATGCTGAGGGCGATGTTCTTATGACAGGTTACACAAAGAGTTTTCCATCTGTAAGTACTGGAAGAACTTGGGTTATCAGAACAGACAGCATAGGCAACGTGAAATGGCACAGAACATACAATGGTGTTGTAGGTGTTGGAAGCAGTGCGGCAGGAATATCATTGCTTCCTGACGGTAATCTGCTCGTTGCAGGAGGAAACAGCACATTCGGGTCTTCCAATTTTGGAGGAGACGGATCGCTTTTAAAAATTGATACTGCTGGAAATCAGATATGGGCAAAGGAATATGAGGTTTTGGAAGGGCAGGGACTTTGGCACTGCAAGGGATTGGAGGACGGAACAATTGTTTCCTGTGGGGTATCGGTAGGCGATGACGGCAGTCAGGCCGGTTGGCTTATCAAAACTGATGCAGAAGGAGACACCCTTTGGACGAGGACTTACAATCCATCTTCGCTGATCGATTTTATCCGTTTCATGCTGGTGATGCCCAATGGTGATATTGTGATGCTGGGCAATGGACGTGCACCGGGAGAAGTGATACAGGATGGCTGGATTCTGAGAGTTGATAGTATGGGCTGCCTTGTTGAGAATTGTTTTAGTGTGGGAGTTGAAGAAATGGATGAAACAGGTTGGTTCTCCATTTATCCGAACCCTGCACGCGATGTGGTGAAAATCGACCTTCAGCACTCCATTACGGGAGTTCAACATGTTTCAGTCACGGACGTGCTCGGTAGGGAACGGTTCAGCCTTTCTCCTTTTTCCCTATCAGAAACACTGGAGGTGAGCGATTGGCCTGATGGCATTTACCTGATTACACTGACAGATGAAGACGGTAGCAGATACACGGAACGGTTGGTGGTGCGGCACTAACTACCAACATGATTGGGATGTCAGAAGAAGGTCCAGTCAGGATAGCTGGTCTGGTAAGATGGAAGACCTTACTAATTTGGAAGCAAACATTGATAGCGGTCAAACCCAACTGATGCTGGACACCATTGCCGACCTAAGCACCAACGATGCTGTCCTCGCCTCTGTACTTTTGAATCATAGTCCATTGTCCGATACTGTGCTGGTATCTTACGTTGCACGTGCCAGTGTGGCCCCAACCAATTTCCAGAACGTGATGCTCCAGAATGTGCCAACCTCTCGTCCCGTATGGGATGCCCTTAACACAAAGCTTGTCGGGGCAAAGGATGATTGGATTCCTGTGTGGGATACCCTGCAGGTGGCACAGAAGGGCAATCCGAGTGTAAGTACCGCTACTTCGCTCGACCGTGAGATACGCTACCATGGTGGTCTGACGCATCAGTATGCGGATGAAGTGGTAGCCTATTATATAGAGAATGATGCCTTGGACAGTGCTAAGGCATACATGGACACGGTGAATCTATATCCGCTGCGTTTAGCACTACTTGGTACTGAGTTGAGTGAAGGAAATTGGGATGAGGCGGACAGCAGTCTAGCTAAGCTTCCCCTTGTAACCGTGAATGATACGGCAATCTATGATCTGTTCGCGTTGATGATTGACCTTGGAAGAGACACGCTTACCATCCTTGACATCGGTAGTTCTGATTCCCTGCGTGTTCAGCAGATAGCTGCCGATACCACATTGGATGCCTCGGTGATGGCAAAGGGTATTCTCACGGTATTGCTCGATACCATGTTCTTCGAACGGCCTGAAACCATTCCTGGTGCTCCGAGCGAAAAACGCTCACAGGAGGAACCAGAGGAAATCACGCCTTCTCCCACAGAGGCCAGTTACTTCAAAGCTTACCCAAATCCGTTTACGGGTGAAATTACCATTGAATATAGCCTGACTGAAGATTGTAAAGGTGGTTGCAGTTTACGTTTGACTGACATACAAGGTCGATTGGTGTTCCAGAAGCAGATAAATGGAGATGGTTCTGGAAGGTTTACCGTGGATATGCAGAGATATGAAACGGGTATGTATATGTGTTCACTCTATGGTCAGAAACAATTACTACAGACGGCTCGCTTAGTTCGTATTCAATGATGATTTGCGTGAAATGGACATCTCTCTTCTTGGTCTTATTCTGCTGGGAGAATAGTTTCGCCCAATCGCGGTATTCCGGTTTTTTTGACCTGAATAATGGCGCTGAAGGCCTACTAGATGCCGTTTTGATGGAAAATGGAAATATTCAAGCGGTAGGATCAAGTCTGAATTTGTCAGATAATGTTGGCAGAGATGACGGTTTCCATGTATTGGTTGATGAGTTCGGTGAGTTGATACAATCGCATGGGTTCAGCGAATTGAACAAAAGCTATAGTACGCGCTCTATCATCAAAAGTGAATATTCAAGTAGCACCTACATCGCGGGCTACTACTGTGACTTTACGGTGCAAAGTTCTGGATACTGTGACTACTTCCTGTCTAAACTGAACGAGACAGGAGATACCCTCTACCGCAGGGTTTATGAACGTAGGGACACTTGCGATTACTTACTTGATCTCGTTGAGACCCGCCCTAACAAAATCATACTCATAGGCTGGACCTGCAATGATACAGTTCAGAATAATAATGATTTGCTCTTTATCACGGTTGATACGCTAGGCAACGAGTTGAACCGTGTTGTTTTTGGTGGTGGAGGGACAGACTATGTCAATGCTGGACTTACTATTGATAGTGATGGTCATGTGATCATGGTCGGATATACCAAGAGTTTCCCTTCAATTAATAGTGGTCGGTCTTGGGTAGTGAAAACAGACAGTATTGGCAATGTACTTTGGCAGAAAACCTACAATGGAATTGGGGGATCAACGGCCAACGGCATTCGAGCGGCCATGCTTCCGGACGGAAACATCATCATATCAGGAGGAAAGAGCGGGAATGGTTACCTACAGAAAATTGATACGGATGGAAATGAAATTTGGATAAAACAATATGATGTTCCCGGAAGCCAAGGTCTGTGGGGTGTTGTAGGATTGGAAGATGGTACTATTGTTTCCTGTGGGGTGACAGATGATGGGAATGGAGGCAGTCAGGCGGGGTGGCTCATTAAAACAGACGGGAACGGTGATACGCTTTGGACGAGAACATATGATTCGTCTTCAACGGTTGATTATTTGCGTAATATGCTAGTGATGGCCAATGGAGACATCGTCATGGTGGGTTTTGGAAGAGGGGAAAACTCCACCACACAGGACGGATGGATATTGCGTGTTGACAGCATGGGGTGCTTGGTGGAGGGATGTTTTTCGGTAGGGATTGACGAAAGAACGATAGATGATAAACAATTTGTGATCTGGCCCAATCCTGCGAGCAACCTGATTCACATTCAAAGTTCAATGGTCAATGTTCAACGTGTTTCGGTAGTTGATATGCTTGGGAGAGATTGCTTCAGTCGTTCCTCCTTCGCAATGACGGATGCTTTGGATGTGAGCGGTTGGCCTGATGGTATTTATCTGATAACTGTTACCGATGAGGACGGGAACAGATTTGCGGAACGACTCGTGGTGCAGCACTAGTACCGCTAGGCTTTAGCGATGGCGCGAGTTTGCAACTCGTGACGTTGGTGGCTTTAGCGATGGCGCGAGTTTGCAACTCGTGACGTTGGTTTTCGGTCAAAATTGGGGAAATCGCAGATAAGAAACATTGGATTGGAAGACATTTGGCCTTCAAGAGAAGGCTATGAGGAGAAAGGCATAAGGCTCAGAGTTGAAGGAGCCGAAAAAAGAATGTACTCACATTCGGCATGCATGTGCTGGATGAATGCGCGGTAATCCTTTTCAGACATAACGAACGGAGTTCAGGATGGGGTTGCACAAAAATGGGCTCAGTCCTTTCTTGGTGACGACATCCACCCTTATGCCCTTGAAGCTGTTTTCGAGGAGTTCGCAGGCATTGATGAAATTCTGGTAGGTCTCGTTGTTTGCAGAGAAGTCGATAAGAATGTCAATGTCGCTTTTTTCCGATGCAGAGCCGTCAGCAAACGAACCGAAAAGCCCCAGTTCGGAAACACCATAGGCTGTCAGCAGAGGTTTCTGCTGTTGTAACGTTTTGATTACTTGTGCTGAACTTAACATGAATCAAAGATACTTAAATTCAACTGTGGCCTTTGGTCTGTAAACATTTGGCTTCGCCTGAAAGCAACGAGGCGAAAGGGGTAAGGGCTTATGAAAAGAATCAGTTCGAAAACTTACTCTTAAACCACGCCTTTATCTGCTTACCATAAAACGCATAGAGGAATATACCCGCCATGATGTAGGGAATGAACATGAGGTAAACGATGCCGTTGTTCAATCCGTTTCCTACTGTAAAAGCATCATCGCTTAGTTGGTTAGAGTTGGTGGTAGCACGGCACATGGAGCATTGCGCATCTGCATACTCTGGAAGAATCAGCAGCAGTGCCAATCCAATTAGAACAACGAGTGCTATGCCTTTATATCGCTTCATCAGAACTCGTAATAAGGTGATATCATCAAGTAAACCATCACACCCGTAACGGTTACATACAACCAGACTGGGAATGTGAATTTAGAGACTTTTCTATGGCTGTCAATTTTACCTGTTAATCCAAAGTAGAACGAAACAAGCACCAATGGAAGTACGATTGCTGCCAAAAGGATGTGGGTGAGTAGAATAAAAAGATAAACCAGACGGATTGGGCTATCTACCGGAAACTTGGTCTCTACCCCAAAAGAATGGAAGATGATATAGGATACCAGAAACAGGCTGGATAGCACGAAGGTGGTGATGTTTAACCGCTTGTGCCATTGAATTTTCTTGTTCTTAATGCACCAGAGCGATGTGATTAGAAGCGCAGAACACGTTCCGTTAATGATGGCATTGAGCTGCGGAAGCATCTTTGCCCATTCTGGTATAGAATCTTGCTTAGGGAGTGAATAAAGCAGCGTTACGACCCCGAAAACAACCACAGAGAGTGCCATGATAATCTGGAAAACGCGTTTGTCATTCATTTTTTGAGAGGAGTAAGGGGCGAGGGACGAGAGTGAGGGACGAAGGACGAGAGGACTAAGGTTTATTGTTCTTCTTCAATTCCAATTGATACTCCGCAATAAGCACTTTGATGTCGTCAATTAGGTCGCGCATTTGGTGGCCATCCGTTCCATCATACACTCCAATGATGTTACCATTGTCATCCTCACGAGAACGTAGAACTCCTTCTTTATCAACCAATACGAAATACTCTGTGTGTAAGAAACCTCCTGGTGCCAAGCTGTCTTCCATCGCGCTAGATAAATACTCGAATGCTACGGCATAAAGTGAATCTCTTTCTCCTGTAAGGAAATGCCAATTCTTGGAATCGATATTGCGATTATCGGCATACTCCTTTAGTTTTTCGGGTGTATCTCGGGTTGGGTCAACCGTAAGAGACAGAATCATAAAGTCGTCATAGTGTGCAAACCGCTCCTGAATTTTCATCAGGTTGGCTGTCATGATTGGACAAATGGATGGACAGGAGGTGAAGAAGAAATCCACGAGGTAAATTTTGTCTTCTACATCTTTGTTGGTGATGGTATTCCCATCCTGATTAGTGAATGAGAACTGAGGTGCTTTGCGGTTCTGTACCTCTCCGTTTACATCGGTATAGGTGATAAAAGGAAGGTGAGCAAAATTCTGCTCACCTTTCCCATAAACGTAGATCAAATAAAATATGGTAGGAAGGAAAAGTAGTGCAAAAAGGAGCAGATACTTTTTCGACCCTTTATTGTCGTCCATTAGAGTCCGAAATAATTTTCTATTGCTGGACGTATCCCGCCACTGTACAAAGCTTCTACCAAACAGATAGCTATAAGGTATCCTATAAGCACGAAATAAGGAAGTAGTATAATCATTTTGAAGCCTTTCTTCTCATCGCCCAAGTGCATGAAATACCATGTGATACCTGCAGCTTTGAACAAGGTCAAGCCAATGAAAGTAACCTTCAGGAAGGTGGCCATAGACTCGTCTCGCGACCACATCATGCCCATTGCAACCTCTATAATTGTCACAAGTGATAATGCGCCAAGCACCACCATAAACTTCTTGCGCATTTTCTTGCCTTCCTCCTCGCTGTGGTGAGTGTCTAGGCTGTATTCGTAAACATCGTCTCTTGCGTCCATTGTTTTTTTTTTAGCTAAGAGCTGCGAGCGTCAAGCTGCAAGCTGTGTTTTTCTTATTTTCTCTATTCACTCGTCCTTTGTCTCTTGTCTCTTGTCTCTTGTCTCTCAAAGTAGGTAGAAGAAGGTGAAAACGAAGACCCATACAAGATCCACGAAGTGCCAGTATAGTCCGGTCTTCTCAACCATTTCGTAGTGTCCTGTCTTTTCAAATTTGCCTTCAACCACCATCAAGAAGATGATGAAGTTGATGCACACCCCAGAGAATACGTGGAATCCGTGAAATCCGGTAATGAAGAAGAAGAAATCTGCAAAAAGTGGCACTCCATATTCATTGTGGCTCAAATTTGCACCGTGAATATGAGTAGCTGTTGCTTTCATGGCTTCGGCCTCGGAGCCGGAAACCTCACTAAATCCACTTGCTTCTGTCAAGGCACCATCACGGTTTACCGGAACTAGGAATACTCCTTCTTCGAGAACATGCGTGGCAGGGTCAATTTTGTGTCGCATTACGGTCACGCCATCTTCCAAAAGGTAAGCTCCGTGCTTGGTTCCGTGGATGAAGTGATACCACTCCCAAGCCTGAGAACCAACGAAAACGGCTCCACCAATGATGGTTAGAATCAACCAGAATTGAACCGATTTCTTATTCATTCGATGGCCAGCTTCAACAGCTAGAACCATCGTTACCGATGATGCAATAAGCACGAAAGTCATAAAGGCAACGTATGCCAATTCGATGTGACCATCGTAAAATGGGAAGTGGGTAAACACATCGCCAGCAGTTGGCCAAATGTCTTCGTACTTGTGGCGCATGAAACCATACGCGGTAAGCAATCCTGAGAATGTGAAAGCATCTGAGACGAGGAAGAACCACATCATCATTTTTCCATAACTCATTTTGAATGGAGAAGTTCCTCCGCCCCATGGAGCTGCGCTATGATCGCTGTGCGATGGAGCGGCTGTTTGACTAACGTGTCCTGACATTATTTGGAATGGTTTATAAAGACCTGATTTTAAAGTCGGTGCAATTTTAACGAATTAATAGTAAAAACAAGAACAGGTAAGCCCAGAGAATGTCGAGAAAATGCCAATAGATAGAACCAAGTTCAAATGGAAGCACATTTGCCTGCGAAATTTTCCCTGAATAGGTTTGTGCAATTAGCACCAAAAGCCAAATGAGACCTCCACCTAGGTGAAGTATATGGAGTCCTGTAAGGATAAAAAGGAATGATGCGCTTATGTTAAAAGTGGCGTCTATTCTTTCGTTTATCGGCTCTGACAACGAAATATCACCCGGTTTGTAGAAGTTTCCTTTGTCGTACAGTAGTGGTTCTCCCTTGCTTAGAATGGTATAGTCAACTCCATATTCGCCTTGTAAATCTCCTAGGTGGCCTAGAAAGAATTTTCCTTCAGCCCTCAACTCAGACCATCCTACGTATTGTGTAGCTGTAAAACTAAGCCCCAGCACCAAGGTAGCAACCAACCAACGTTTGAGGCCTCCAATGTTTCCAGCAACGATACTTCGCTTTGCGAGAAACATGGTGAGGCTACTGATAATCAACAGGGCTGTGCCGATGGCAAACATCTGCGGCAACTCATCCTTTACCCAAAAATGGTCTGCCTGAAGAACGATGTAGGCACTTGTGAAAGCTGCGAACAGCATGGCAATACTTGCCACGCTTAACCAGACTATCATCTTTTTAGCTCGGTTAGATTGTAGTTGATTTTCTTCTTCCATTATAAGAATGTGTCAATAAGGTAAGCGAGTTGAACCACCGGTAAATAAACAAACGAGCCGAACATCAGCTTTTTTGCATCTTCCGATGACAACGACTTGTAAAGTTTGGCCGCTTGAAGTGCGAAAATAACTCCTGCCACGATAGCCACGACTGCTGAAAAAAGACCCAGTGTGGGCTCAAATAGAACAGGCAACAAACTAACGGGAATCAGTCCGATGGTATAAACAAGTATTTGGAAGGCGCTTGCACGGTCGCGACCACCTTCTGATGGCAACATTTTAAAACCTGCTTTCAGGTAATCATCATTCACACGCCAAGCGATGGCCCAAAAATGTGGGAACTGCCATATAAATTGTACTGAGAACATGAGCCAAGCCAGTAACGTTATTTCTCCGAAACCGCTGGTTGCTGCCACACAACCCAACATGGTTGGAATGGAACCTGGAAATGCACCAACAAATACTGCGAAGGGTGTCTTTCGCTTCATTGGTGTGTAAACTGCCGCATAAAGAACCAAGGCAATGAATCCGAGAATTCCTGACATGGGATTGATGAAGTAGCCTAGAATACCTATTCCGAGAATTCCGAACGTTGCAGCCAGAACAATTGCTTCGGTCAGATTCATCTTAGAAGTTGGCAACGGACGGTTTTTGGTGCGATCCATCAAGGCATCAAGGTCGCGCTCAATAATTTCATTGAAACCGTTAGATGCTCCAGTAAGAAGTGTTCCTCCGATGATTAAAGCAGCCATAATTGACAGGCTGAATTCGGAAGCCGCCACTCCGTAGCAAATGACTGACGAAAGGACAACCAACGAGGCTAACCGAAGTTTGAGGAACTCTGAGTAGTCCTTCATTTTACTTTGAAAGCCTACGCTTGTTGCCACTTGTAATTGTTTGGTGCTGTGAACCCGCCCATTTTGTTTCATTCTTAGAAACACATTTTTTTAGCCACAGAGACACAGATTTTCACAGAAGGAACACAGATTTTTTGATTACTGATTTGGAGTTCGTGAATCTCTGATGTCCTTAATAATCTCTTCGGCAGTTCTATCGTCTTTCCAGGCTCCGAACAACTTGTCAAACCCTGAGTTTGATGGTTCGTTCTCGTCAATTGACTTCGTCAGCTTGATGATTAATTGTTTTTTAGAACGGTTGTCCAAATTCAGCAAATAGCCGAAATAATGATCGATTGACTTGCTATTGATTTTCAACGCGCCCATTTTTCTTTCAAAGTTAAGGCTTTAACATCCAAAGACTCGCTTTACAGCTTTGCTTTTACTTCTACAATCTCATAACCTTCAATGATGTCGCCAACTTTGATGTCGTTGTACTTATCGATGTTCAGACCGCATTCAAATCCTTTGCTTACGTCCTTCACGTCATCCTTGAATCGTTTGAGGGATGCCAATTCGCCAGTATAGACCACAATTCCATCGCGGATTACGCGAACTTTTGTGTTTCTACTAACTTTTCCGTCAAGTACCATACAACCTGCAATGGTTCCAACACGTGTGATTTTGAATGTTTCGCGAACTTCGATGTTTCCAACAATTTTCTCTTCGAATTCTGGCGCCAACATACCTTCCATCGCAGACTTAATCTCTTCAATGGCATCGTAAATGATGCTGTAGAGTTTGATCTGAATCTGCTCTTGCTCTGCCACTTTACGGGCATTAACCGAAGGTCTAACTTGGAAACCAACCACAATGGCATTAGAAGCTGATGCAAGTAGAACATCCGACTCGGAAATCTGACCAACACCTTTCATAATGATATTGATGGCAATCTTTTGAGTAGAAAGTTTTAGCAACGAATCGGAAAGTGCTTCGATAGATCCATCCACATCACCTTTAACAATAAGGTTTAGTTCTTGGAAATCTCCAATTGCAATTCGTCTTCCAATTTCATCCAACGTGATGTGTTTCTGAGTTCGAAGACCTTGCTCGCGCTGTAACTGCAATCTTCTTGCGGCCACGGAACGTGCTTCTTTATCATCGTCCATTACGTTGAACGTATCTCCTGATGATGGCGCTCCATCCAAACCAAGAACTTGAGCTGGCATGGATGGCCCAGCCTGTGTCATTGTTTGGCCACGCTCATTATAAAGTGCTTTTACTCTACCGCTGTGACTTCCAGCAAGGATGACATCTCCAACACGCAAGGTTCCACTTTGAATCAACATGGTTGAAACGTATCCACGCCCTTTGTCCAACTGGCTTTCAAGGATGGTACCAACAGCTCTTTTGCCAGGGTCAGCTTTCAGTTCAAGGAGTTCTGCTTCGAGCAGTACCTTTTCCAGTAGCTTGTCAACATTCAAACCTGACTTTGCGGAAATTTCTTGGCACTGGTATTTTCCACCCCAATCCTCAACAAGGATGTTCATAGAGGCAAGTTGCTCCTTGATTTTCTCAGGATTTGCTCCGTCTTTATCCATCTTATTGATGGCAAAAATCATTGGAACAGCCGCAGCTTGCGCGTGATTGATGGCTTCTTTGGTTTGTGGCATCACCGCATCATCTGCAGCAACCACAATAATTACCACATCCGTTACCTGCGCACCTCGGGCACGCATGGCGGTAAATGCCTCGTGACCCGGAGTATCGAGGAATGCAATGCGCTTTCCGTCTTTCAGTTCTACACCGTAGGCTCCAATGTGCTGGGTAATTCCACCTGCCTCGCCTGCAATTACGTTTGCATCGCGAATGTAATCGAGCAAAGATGTCTTACCGTGGTCAACGTGACCCATGATGGTGACAATCGGTGGCCGTTCGACTACTCTTTCTGGATTATCTTCATCCTCCAAGATTGAATCTTGAACCTCGGCACTTACGAACTGAACCTCATGTCCGAATTCTTCGGCAACGATAGAAAGCGTTTCTGCATCCAACCGTTGGTTGATAGAAACGAATAGTCCCAAGCTCATACAAGCACCGATTACCTCGTTTACCTGAACGTCCATCATCTTGGCCAACTCATTGGCAGTTACGAACTCCGTAACCTTAATGGTTTTCTTTTCAAGTTCCGACTGCTGTTCTTCGTGCTCTGCCCTTTCTTGATACGCTTGGCGTTTTTCTCTTCTGTATTTCGATCCTTTTGATTTGGAACTTCCACCGCTCAAACGAGCCAGCGTCTCCTTAATCTGTTTTTGGATGTCTTCGTCTGTAAGCTCCGCCTTCTTCTCGCGTGGTGCACGTCCGGGTGGGCCTGCGCTTCTTGGCGCTGCACCTCCACTTGTTGGAGGGGCTGCTCCTTCGGCCGGTCTTCTTACGCGTTTACGTTTTCTCTTTTTATCGGCAGAATCATTAGAGGTGGCAACAGGTTTTTTCTCTCTTGGCTTCTCAACTGGGAGTTCCATCTTACCGAGAACTTTAGCACCAGCCAGTTTCACAACATTTACCTTGATAACCTCGTCTTCCACCTTTGCAGCTTCTGCTTTTTTGGCGGCTTCGGCCTCTAACTTGCTGGCTTCTTCTGCGTCAACTTTTTTCTTGGCGGCCACTTCTGCAGCCACTTCTGCTGCGGCTTTTTCCTTTGCTGCCTTTGCTACCTTTTCTTCCTCAAGCTTCTTTTTACGTGCTGCAGGTTTTAGGTCGTCCAAGTTCATGGTGCCCATCACTTTCGGGCCTTCCATCTTAGATGCCTCAGCCTTAATGACAGCCTCTTCCTTACCAACAGTCTCTGCCTTAACTACCACTTCAGCCTTAACTACGGCTTCTGCCTTAACTACAGGCTCCACTTTAGCAACAGTCTCAGCTTTAATGCCAGCTTCTTTCTTCTCTTTCCTTTCTTCTCTTGCTTTTTCCTTTACTTCTTCCTGCTCTTCGGTGGCGGCAATACGCTCGTCCTTACGTTGCTGAAGAATTTCGGATTTGGCCTCTGCCTCCATTTTGAGTTTGCGGTCTGCAGCAAACTCCCCAAGCAACATGTTGTACATCACTTGATCCAACTTGGAGTTGGGGTTGACATCTGCGTAGCCTTTATCCTTTAGGAAATCGACAATTGTCCCCTTACCAACGTTGAGATCCGTTGCCACGGCCCCTAATCTTCTCAGTGTTCCTTCTGACATTTATGCTTGTTACTTTATATTCAATTCATGACCGATATAGTATCAGTCAGCAAACTCTTCTTTAAGGATATTGATAATCTCAACAACCGTTTCTTCTTCAAGATCGGTTCGTTTAACGAGTTCATCTTTACCCAACTCCAATACGCTCTTAGCTGTATCGCAACCAATTGCTTTCAGCTCATCAAGAATCCAGCTTTCGATTTCATCTGCAAATTCTTCCAAATCAACGTCTTCTACGTCCACATCAGAATCGCGGTACACATCAATCTCATATCCTGTTAACAGGCCAGCCAATCGAATGTTGAAACCTCCTTTGCCAATTGCTAGAGAAACTTGATCTGCTTTAAGGAACACATCTGCTCTTGAAGTGGCATCGTTCAGCTCAATTCGGGTAATTTTAGCGGGGCTCAACGCACGCTGAATAAACAGTTGTGAGTTGTTTGTAAAGTTGATAACGTCAATATTCTCGTTTCTCAACTCACGAACGATTCCGTGGATACGTGATCCTTTCATTCCAACGCAAGCTCCAACTGGGTCAATACGATCATCGTAAGACTCTACCGCCACTTTTGCTCTTTCGCCCGGAACGCGAACAATTTTCTTGATGGTGATGAGGCCATCAAAAACTTCTGGCACTTCGTTCTCGAACAAACGCTCTAAGAATCTTGAATCTGTTCTGGACAGAATGACGACTGGGTTGTTGTTCCTCATCTCCACTTCTTTGATTACTGCTTTTACAGAATCTCCTTTTTTGAAGTAATCGCTCGGAATTTGTTCTGTTTTAGGAAGAATAAGTTCGTTTCCTTCATCATCCAAAATCAGGATTTCGCGCTTCCATATTTGATAAACCTCGCCTGTAATCAACTCGCCTTCGCGGTCTTTGTATTTTCTAAAAACGTTGTCTTTCTCAAGATCCGTGATGCGCGAAGCGAGGTTTTGGCGAATGGCCAAAACTGCTCTACGACCAAAATCTTCCAGTTTAACTTGCTCAGATACTTCTTCGCCAATCTCAAAATCGGACTCAATCTTTAATGCCTCTGACAGAGGAATTTCCAATACATCATCTTCCAACTCGTCATCGGCCACAATGGTGCGGTTTCTCCAAAGTTCGAGGTCGCCTTTATCGACATTGATAATGACATCAATGTTTTCATCGGTTCCGTATTGTTTGATTAGCAATGATCGGAAGGTGTCTTCCAAAATGCTCATCATGGTTACTCTGTCAATGTTTTTGAATTCTTTGAATTCTAAAAACGACTCTACAAGATTTAAACTGTTCATCTCTAGTTATTTGAACGATATTACTGTCTTAGCTTCTTTTATTTCACTCAATGAAACCGTTATTGGCTCCAATTCTTCTTTTTTCTTTTTCTGTTCTGGTTGCACGGTGATGGTGTCTCCTGCAAACTCTGTCAATTGTCCTTTAATGCTTGTGCCATCGGCCATCGTTACCTTTATCTCTCGCCCCACGTTCTTCTTGTATTGAAGTGGGTGCTGAAACGGCTCGGTTAATCCGGGCGATGACACTTCTAACTCATAATCCTCTACTTCTCTGTCTAAACTGCCTTCTATATGTCGGCTCACGTTTACACAGGCTCTCACGTCTAATCCTTCTAGGGCATCAATAAACACTCTGATTCGATTTGTAGGCACAACTCGAATGGAAACAATGAAGATTTCTGTTCCTTCAATTTTCTCCTCAACAAGTGCCCGAACTGCTGCTTCTGTTATCATCATTAAAAAAGGGCCTATCGGGCCCCTTCTGTCAACTCATCCTCAAATCGGGGGCAAATATATAAGGATTAATCTCAAGTTGCAAACAGAAAGCGAACAGCAAATGGTTGCTCCTTTTATTGCGAGGAACGAGTAGCTGTCTTTTGGTTGGTTTCCTACCTATTTCTGCTGTGAAGATTACGACTTCAACATCACAACAACAAGTTGGCATCAGTTAGCGCACGCTGCAAACACGCCCCGTACCTTATATGCAAGTAATAACTCATCCTTAGGCTTGCCCAACCCAAAATCTGACGTTTTTCGACAAAAAGCCAAATCGCCAAAATATGGTTTTGAAAAAACCGATAATGGCGTTTCAAATTCAACATCGTTTTTATGTTATTCTTTTTGCGAAATATAACCTCTAAAAAACGCAAAAACAGTTAATATGGTGCAGAGGAAAATAGTGTTAAAATAGCCTTTTCTAGTCATTGACAATACAAAATATCTGCTTTTCCTTTGGTAAGACAATTCAATAATAAACGTTTTAATTACTAATTCTTAACATCATGGCACGTATCATTTTCCCCGAAAATTTCCTGTTTCAGCGTCTTCTTTTCGATTCGGTAAAAGAAAAGCACGAAAGCTACGCAGCAGGCACCAGCCCAATTGAGGCTTTTATTAACCAACATGCTATTGATTTTACGGTTGATGAAACGGCCGTAGACAGTGCAGCCGCTCTTGAGAACACGCGCAGCAAAAAGAGCAAACAGGCCGAAGATCGTACGCAGAAGCGCAACTTGGCGTGGAATCCTGTTTTTGCTAATGTGCGCGATTACTATCAG
>JAIOYP010000059.1 GCA_021741155.1 Flavobacteriales bacterium
CCCTCCAACCACCCCCCCCCTGGGCAGGGGAAAATGACGGAAAAATGGAGTGAGCGAAAGCGGAAAGAGTAGTCAACTTTTGAAAAGCTGACTACTCTTGGTGGCTCTACGTAGCTGCTGGAAACCTGACAACAAATCGCGCTCCCGTTGGCTTGTTGTCTTGAATTGTGATTGTTCCATCGTGTTTTTCTACCAAGAGCTTTACTAGATAAAGGCCGATGCCGGTGCCTTTGGTTTGTCGGACATCTTCGCTTCCTCTTCTATAAAACCGTTCGAATACTTTTTTCTTTTCGCTGTTCGGAATGCCTTCTCCTTGGTCTGAGACCGAAAAATCTATTGAATGGGTATCCTGTGCAGATAATTGCACAATCACTTCGCTACCTCCACCATATTTAATGGCGTTATCAATGAGATTGATGACAATGCTTTGGATGGCCATTTTATCAATCTCTGCTCGAATTCCATCTTGAATAGTTGTTTTGAGCCTTCCTTCTTCCAATTCTTTGGAATAGGTAGTTCGAATTTGGCTGGTAAGCAATTCCGAAAAATTGATTGTCTCTTTATTCAACGGAAGCCCACCCGATTCTACCTTATTTACAAGGAGTAAATTTTCCACCAGATTTTCTAGTCGATCTGTGTCTGCAAGTGCTCTCTTATATAATTGCAATTTTTTTTCTTCGGGAAGCTCTCTCGTATTGAGTGTTTGCAATTGCAACTTAATGGCGGCCAGTGGAGATTTTAGTTCGTGCGTAATAGAAAGGAGGAAATTCTTCTGCTGTTCGGCCACATTCAATTCGTTGGAAATGCTTCTATGAACAGCCCAAAAACCAAGTAGAAGCAGGAATACGAATACCGCACCTTCGCCAAGTACCATCCAAATGCGAAGGGTTAACTTTTGATCTAGTTCTGCTTTTTGAATAAGCTGCTCAGGTCCGACCAAATCTGAAACGCTGAGCATTTCTAATTTCAGGTTGTAGATTTCTGCATTGAGTTCAACAAGCATAAAAGCCCACCACACAAACTGAACAAGAACGTAAAAGCCTAAAAAATAAATAAGCGCCCCTTTGGTTGCTTTAAAACTGGGCCTCTTGCTTAACCAAGACATTATCGAATATCCAGTAGCTGACCTTGTTCAATCGCGAAGCGAACCAGCCCAACAACATTCTTGACTCTTAGTTTTTTGACAAGATTCCGCTTGTGGGTTTCAACAGTTCTGAGGCTGATGTTGATTTTTTCGGCTATTTCTTGATTGGTGTATTCCTTAGCCACAAAATGAAGCACTTCTTTCTCTCGGTTGCTTAGTACAACATCCTCATCTTCTCCATCAGAAGTAATGGTCTGAGTCATAATATCCAATACCTCTTGCCCATAATAGCTACCACCTTCCATTACGGTCTCAATGGCACGCAAAACCTCTTGATGCGCAGCGTTCTTTAATATATACCCTGAAGCACCAGCCTTCAACATTCTTCTAATAACCTGAACCTCTTCATGCATTGAGAATGCCAAAACCTTAATTTCAGGCCAACGATGCTTGATGGTTTCTGTGGTGGTGACATCCAACTTTCCATCCATGTTGATGTCCATCAAAACAACATCTGGCATCCCTTTCTCAATACACTTGATGGCTTCTTCTCCGTTCTTGGCTTCACAGGTTACCTCTATGTTTTTAGCCTTCTCTAAAAGAGATACAATTCCACTTCTTAAAACGGGATGATCATCTACTACAAGCAATTTAACTTTGTTCATTTCGGTGTCTTTGGCACATCAATATTAATAAGAGTCCCCGATTTTTCGGCACTCTCTATGTCAATTTGTCCATTCATTGAGTTCACACGTGAAATGACGTTGGTTAATCCAATACCATTAGAAGCACCATGAATGTCGAATCCTACGCCATCATCCTCTACGGTCAAATTCAAGGAATCGCCATGATCAATCAAACTGACAAATACCTTTTTACAAGACGCGTGTTTCTGAATATTATTAAGAAGCTCCTGTAGAATTCTATACAAATTAACTTCTAGCAATTGATCATATCTGGGTTCGAGGTCAATATGATCGAACTTTACATTGATTCCTGATCTGTCGTGCAAGTTTCTACAGGTTTGATTGATGGCTTCTTTAAGCCCGAAACTTTCTAACATCTCTGGCATTAAATCGTGCGAAATATTTCGCACTTCCCGAATAGCTGCTTGAAGATTTGAATTCAACTTACTTAAATCTGTAGTGATGGTCTCAATATCATTCTCTGACACTTCCTGCCGTATTTGTGAAACCTGAAGCGTAATAGCTGATAGTACCTGACCGATTCCATCGTGCAATTCGGCCCCAAGTCGTTTTCTTTCTTGCTCCTGTCCTCGCAATACCGCGTTCATTACCGATTGCTCCCGGTCGCGTTCTGCAGTGATGTCCCTTATGATAAGGATGGCTTTATAGAATTTTTTGCCATGAAAAATTCCAATATACTTCCGAGAATAGATTAATCTAGAACCATCAGGTCCAGTATAGATTTCACTTAATTCAAAATTATGCCCCTCCGCCTTGAGTCGTTCAAAACTAGCTCGGAGTAGCTCTACTCTATCGTTGTTCTCGCTAAAATCATAAATGCTAGATCCAACTACATCGTCAATGGACAATCCTTGAGATGTCTTATTGATTGATTCGAATATCCCATCCTCATTGATAATACCAATGTAATCCTCAACGTTATCAAAAATGAGGCGAAGCCGTTCTTCAGATCGCTGGAGTTTCAATTCCTGATCTCGTTTGTCTGTCCGGTCTCGCATAAGCGATTGGATGTAGATTTGATTACCCTCAATCCGTTTCACAAACCGAACCTCCACCGGAATTTCGGTTCCATCCTTGTGAAAAACCTTTGTATCAAACGTCTGAGGTAAGTTAAACTCCAGCAAATCAAGAAATCGTTGATAGAGTTTTCCCTTCCACACAGGATCTATTTGATATGCTTTCATGGTCAAAAACTCTGCTCTCGTATAGCCGAGCATTTCTGTTGCCACTTGATTCACATCCAGAATATTCTGCTCCACATCATGAAAAAAGAAGGCATCGCCAGAATTCAATGAGAGGGATTCAAGTCTATCTTGAGTCAATTTGGCAGCACGTTCAGCCAAAACTTTGGTGGTCATATCAATTGAACAAGAATAGAACCCAACCACATCTCCGTTTTCCGAATAATCTGGTGCCAATGCCACGTTGAAATAGCGATAAGCTCCATCAGCCATTGCACCTTCATGTTCATAGGTAACGGTTTCGCCCATAAGCACTTTATCAAACTGGGGTTTTAGCTTCACAACCGCCTCCTCACCAATAACATCTCCAATGTACTTCCCTTCCATGTTTTTGGGATTTTGGCCCAATTGACGGTAAGCATCATTAAGAAAAAGGTACTTCAGATTGGTAGAAATCCTAGAAATGTAGATGGGAATGGCATTGAGGGTGGCTCTGATGTCAGCTTCACTTCGTTCTAAGATTTTAGTAGTGCGTTCGAGTTTCGATTCCATCTTCTTCCGCTCCTCTATCTCCTGCTTCTGTTGCTCTTTCAATAGTGCATTCTCAACAAAAAGAGAAACGTACTCTCCTAGACGTCTAATCTGGTTAGTTTCGAATTCCGTCAGTTCTCCCTCCCCCACCAACCTTGTAATATTGAGCGAGCCCAATACAGATTGAGAACCCTGCAAGGGAACATACATCATGGATCGAGGCACTATTTTTTCACTAACCCCGCGCGGCCCAATCTTCATTTTCTCGGGCACATCATTTATAAGAATTTCGTTTCCGCTTTCAATGATGGAGCCTACCAAACCTTGCCCCTTTCTCACCACCATCTCCGCAAATAATTTTGAAATGATGGCACGAACCTCTTTGTCTGGATGATAAAGAGCTTCGGGTTTTATGATACCGTCTTCCTCCTTAAGAATGGAGATATCGCAAACAGCATTCAAATACACCGAAATGTTCTTTGCCAATTCCTGCAAAACCGACTTATAGTCTTTATTTGGTTGAGAGAGTATTCGGGCCGCTTTAAGCAGAAATTCGTTTACTTGGTTTAACTGATTAAGCTGTTGTTGCTGTTCGATGGTACTCGTAAAATCGGTCGTATATCCCAAACATTTGATGGGTTTACCGTTAGCGTCTCGTTCGTAAACATATTCCTCGCTCCTAAACCAAAGCCACTTGCCATTTGCGTGCTCCATTCTGTAGTTGAATTGAACAGACATATTATCTTCAAGAAGCTGCAAACTTTTTGCGGCTCTCTTAAACTCGGCAACATCATCTGGATGTACCAACGAACGAATTCCTTTCCCGGTGTTCAATTTCTCGGATTCCTCCAATCCCAGAATTTTCTTCAGAGTCCACGAGCGGTACAGATTCACATCATTCACCAAATCATGGATGTAAATTGTTCCCGGAATACGGTCAAAAACCGATTCAAGAAACGCCCTGTCTTGTTGAATTTTCTCAAACAATTTAGGGTCTTTCTGGGTTTTGGAGGTTAATCTGCTCACCGTGCTAAGTTACCGAAGGAGAGGAAAAAACAAAGCCCCGCAAATTGCGAGGCTTTGAGGTGGTACCAGCTGGGGTCGAACCAGCGACACACGGATTTTCAGTCCGTTGCTCTACCAACTGAGCTATGGTACCTCTTTTGAGGGCTGCAAATGTAAAAATATTTCGATTTCAGGAAACCTCAACTTTAAACTTTACGCTAGTTACCTTTATGCCGCAATGAATCTGGCTATCGACATCGGCAATTCGCGTATTAAATGGGCTCGTTTTGAGCAGCAAAAAGTTATTGAGTCTGGTATGGTTCCCGAATCTGACTTGAGCGAATTAAAAGCTTTGATGGCATTTCATAGTGGAGATGACATCACCATTTCGTCAGTAATAAAGCTGAATTCGAATTTTCTCGACTTCTGTAAAGAGTCAAACGCGATGCTAATTGATTCAACTACCCCAATTCCAATCACAAACAACTACGCCACTCCTACTACTTTAGGAATGGACCGATTGTGTGCAGCAATTGGAGCCAAAAGCCTATTTCCTGAGAATCCGGTTCTAACTATTGATATTGGCACGTGCATTAAATATGAATTCATCACAGTAAATGGCGAATACGAAGGCGGAAACATATCACCCGGTCTTCAAATGCGCTTCTCTTCCCTCAATAATTACACATCAAAACTGCCTGCATTAAAACCAGAACGAACAATCGGACCAATTGGTCGTTCCACCAACGAAGCACTGCGGCTTGGCGTGCAACAAGGAATGTTGTTTGAAATTCAGGCAATGATCAGCACCATGCAGACGTTACACCCCAACTTAAAAACGGTTGGAACAGGCGGAGATTTGCCTTTTTTTGTCAATGAACTTAAAACTCACATCTTTGCGGATCTTTTGCTCGTCCTACGAGGCATAAATGAAATTTACTTACACAACACTTAGACGGCCTTTGCTGTCGCTGATGTTCATTCTCCTAAGTGGATGGGCATTTTTTTCCTTCGCTCAACCAGCCAATAATTCGCCTTATGCGCGCTATGGCTTGGGTAATCTAAACAATGGTGCTAATGTCCGTTCGGCTGGCATTGGCGGTATGAGCATTGCCATGCGAGAGGATAGCATTCCTTATTTGGTCAATTTTCTCAATCCCGCATCTTACACTTCCATCGGGTTTACCGCTTTTGATATTGGGATTTACGGAAACGTGGCAACCATTTCATCAAGCACCGAGTCACAGAATGTGAATAAAGCGAATCTGTCTTATTTCGCATTCGGATTTCCAATTCTGCAACTCAGAACCCGAATCAAGAGAGATAGTGTCGGGGAAGGTGAGAACAAATGGATTCAAACAAACCAGAAGCGATTGTTTTGGGGTGGTTCGTTCGGATTGCGTGAATTCAGTAGCGTAAATTATACCGCAACCGATTCTAGATTAGATGAATCAGGCACGTTTGGAGGCGATACCGCGTTCAATTACGCTTACAAGTTTCAAGGTGAAGGAGGCGTCAACCAGTTCTTTGTAGGAATAGGTCTGTCTCCGTTCAAAAACTTCTCAATAGGCTTAAACGCGTCCTATCTTTTCGGAAGAATGAACCGTATTCAACGGCTCGAAATTCAAGAATCAAATTATTTTAATGTGAAAACCGACCGTTATACTGACGTTGGCGGTTTCTATGTTGATTATGGCTTACAATACACATTGGCTGCAAAAGGTGGAAAGGATGTGCTCACATTCGGAAGCACGTTTGCTCATCCCATGAAAGTACGCGCAAGTAGCACAACTCTAGCTAGAACATATACACTTACTACATTCGGGGAAGACCTCTTCAGAGACACTATTCTTTACAGAAAAATAACGGGTGGACATATTTCCATGCCGTGGAAATACGGTTTTGGCGTTACTTGGAAAAAGGGAGATAAGTGGCTTTTCGGAGTTGAGCACACGCAGGAACTTTGGAGTACGTACAGAGATGTTGATGGCAGAAACGATTCGCTCGAAGATGCATGGAAAACTTCAGCCGGAATTGAATTCAAGCCATCTGTTCCAGAAACAAATCGTGGTTTTTGGGCCTACTTCGGAAAGATGCATTATCGCTTTGGCGGATACTATGCCATGAGCCAATATAGAGTCAATGGTTTGCAACTTCCGGAATATGGCATAACTCTTGGTTTTGGTTTCCCACTTAGAAGAAGTCGAGCAGCTGGAGACAAGTTCATTCAAAGCATGGTAAACTTTGCGGTTGAATGGGGACAAAGGGGAACAACAGACAAATCACTCTTACTTGAAAACTACTGGAACTTTAAACTTGGTTTCACCCTAAACGATAGATGGTTTATTAAACGTAAATACGAATGAAAATGAAAAAGAACAGTTTTACACTTACCAACATCTCGATGCTCGTTCTTGTACAACTTGTGTTGATGGGAACGATGAAGAGCTTTGCTCAGGACGAAAAGTTTGGAGACAATCCAGACAAGTGCAAGGAAAACCTTTCGCTATATCGAGAATACTACAAGCAGAAAAATTATGCAGATGCCATGGTCGGGTGGCGATGGGCTTTCTTCAACTGCCCAGAATCAACCAAGAACATCGTAATCAACGGCACAACGCTCATTGAAGCCAAGATTAAAGAAAATGAAGCAAATCCAGCTTTGAAAAAAGCTTATTTGGATACGCTTTGGATGGTTTACAACAAACGTATTGAGCTTTATCCAGAGGATAAAGGTTATGTGCTTGGTCGCATGGGAATGGACATGTATGATTATTCAGAAGAGGATTATACTGGGGCATACAACAACCTCAGCGAATCAATGAAGGTAGATAAGTTGGATACTGACCCATACGTTCTAATGAAACTCTATTTGGCTGGAATGAAACGATTGGTGGCCAAGGAATTGGAAATGGACGTGATGTATGATTTATACGATGAAGTTTCTGCAATCCTAGATACTCAACAGAAGAAGCTTCCTGCTGATGCAACCGAAGACAACAATACAGACTTGAAGAAGATTAATCAAGCACGTGGCATTATCGATCAAAACTTTGAGCGAATTGCACAAGAAGACCAGTACATCTCGCTGATGCAGCCGAAAGTTGACGCTGCTCCTACCGATGCAGCATTGCTAGAAAAGGTCACTAGTATGATGGTGAGACGTAATTGGACAAGCAATCCATTCTACTTAGACGCTTCGGCTAAACTTTACAAATTGAATCCTTCCGCTGCTGCTGCCTACAATCTGTATGAAGGTCATGCGAGAAAAGGAAACGATTCTGAGGCAACAAAATTCTTGGAAGAATCAATCAAACTAGAAAAGGACAAGGACCAAAAAGCTGAGAGAATGCTGAAGCTGGCCAAGGTCTATGGTTCACAGAAAAACTACGGAAGAGCACGGTCAACTGCGCAAGATGCAGCCGCTATAAAACCAGGTTGGGGAGACCCTTACATCTATATAGGCGACCTTTACCTTGGAACAACATCAAGCTGCGGAGACAATGCTTGCAACCAAAAATATGGTGTTTGGGCTGCCGAGGACATGTTCGGAAAAGCAAAATCTGTTGATTCCTCCGTTTCTGGAGATGCAAACTCTAAGATTGCATCCTGCAGGAAATACTATCCATCTGCCAAAGACTGTTTCTTCTACGGATTGAAATCAGGAGATGCAGTTACAGTTGGAGGATGGATTGGTGTTGAAACGACAGCACGATTTGCAGACTGATTTTAAAATAATTGTACTTAAAAAGGTGAGAGAACTTTGGTTCTCTTGCCTTTTTCTTTTTTCGCTTGCATTGGGCGGATGTGTGAATGATATGGACGAGGTGAATGCCATTGTCGAGACTGAGACTCTCCCCATTTCGGTTGGCGATGATGTTCAAATCATCTATTCAGATTCTGCCCTACTGAAAGTGATTTTAGAAGCAAAACATCTCGAACGTTTCCTCGGAGAAGACCCTTACCTTGAAATGACCAATGGCGTTTATGTTCGCTTCTTCAACAATCAAGGAGCGATAGAATCTGAATTACGCTCAAATTATGCCATTAGCTATGAGCATTCCGACATTATGGAAGCCAAGGAGAATGTGATTGTAGTGAACAAGAAAGGTGAAACGCTAAATACAGAACACCTGATTTGGGAAAAGAAAACCGAAAAGATTAGAACAGATGAGTTTGTGAAGATCACTACCGAAGATGAAGTTATCTTTGGTCATGGATTAGAGTCCAATCAGGATTTTACCAAGTACAGAATCAAGAAAATTAAAGGAACAATAAACCTGAAAGATGCTGAGAGTTCTGAAAATCCTTGAAATGGCGTGGTTGCTCATCGGAGTTTTCTCCATGATAATGGGTGCATACCTATTCAACTTACACGGTTGGGATGAATCGAAATGGTTCTTTATTGGAGCGTTGATTGCTGGTGTATTCTTCGCGTTCAGAAGAAAGCAACGCCTAAAATTCGAGCAGTCGGAAAAAGAACAGAAAAACGGAGGTAATTGAGCTATCTCGTAATCATACTCGTTTGTCTTATTATATCCGCATTCTGTTCGGGAATGGAGATTGCGTTTGTATCGGCCAATCGTTTCAAGATAGAAGTTGACCGAAAGAAAGGACATCTTTCGGGTTCGATAATTGGAGGTTTTTTGGAAGAGCCTTCAAGGTTCATAAGCACCTTACTTGTAGGAAACAACATTGCTTTGGTTGTTTATGGCATTACCATGGCCAAAATTCTGGAACCAGAAATTCGATACTTCACCGAATCGGAATCGATTGTTCTAGTCGTTCAGACCATCCTCTCCACATTACTTATTCTCGTTACTGCCGAGTTTCTTCCAAAAGCATTTTTCAGAATAAACCCGAACCGAATGCTCGACATTTTTGCGGTTCCAGCCAAGGTATTCTACTTTTTCCTCTACCCTCTTGTTTGGGTTATTGACCGTTTTTCGAAGCAGATTCTATCATCCATTTTCAAAGTAAAATTGAACGAAGAGAAAATGACCTTCGGTCGTTCTGATTTGGACGACTATGTCAACGAATTTACGGGGCATGACGAAGAAGATTCGGTTGATAGTGAGATTCAAATTTTTAGAAATGCGCTGAACTTCAGTGAGATTAAAGTCCGTACGTGCATGCTTCCGCGTACAGAGATTATTGCGCTAGACATAAGCACGGATGTTGAAGACCTGAGGCTGAAATTTGTTGATACAGGGCTTTCTAAGATTCTCATCTATCGAGGAGATATTGACAACATCATCGGTTATGTTCACTCATTCGAACTGTTTCAGAAACCGAGCAGCATCAACAGCATCATTCGCCCAATAAGCCTCGTGCCTGAAAGCACTAAAGTGAAAGACCTCCTGAAGCAGTTCGGGCAGCAGCGCAGAAGTGTTGCGGTGGTTCTTAACGAGTTTGGCGGAACCGCAGGAATGGTAACGGTTGAAGATATTATTGAAGAGATCTTCGGTGACATCGAAGATGAACATGATGTGGAAGATTTAGTAGAGGAAAAACTTGGTAAAAACCAATTCCGTCTATCTGGCAGGTTAGAAATCGCATACATCAATCAGGAATTCAATCTTGACCTTCCAGAATCTGATAATTACGGAACACTTGCGGGATTTATTATCGAGCATCATCAAAGCATTCCAGAAGTTGATGAGGTAATCCGTGTTGGAGATTTCGAATTCACCGTTACTCAGGTCGATAGTACACGTATTGAAGAAGTTCTCCTCACGGTTTTGAACTAGAACATTCAGAGGAAAGCTAATGTTAATAGTGTATTAACACCTGATTTCCAAAGGATGTCCAACTTTGTAACTTAAATAATCAGAAGATGAAGGACAATCCGACAATACTAATTGTAGATGACGAGGAAGACATACTCGAATTTCTTGAATACAATTTAAAGAAGGAAGAGTTTAATGTTCACGTAGCATCATCGGGCCGAAAGGCCATTGAAATCGCTCAAAAAGTAACTCCTGACCTCATCATTTTGGATGTAATGATGCCCGGTATTGATGGCATTGAAACGTGCAAAGAATTGCGCGACATTCCGAAATTGAAGAATACGTTGATTGCTTTTCTCACTGCTAGAAACGAAGATTATTCTCAAATAGCTGGATTTGATGCTGGCGCAGATGATTTCATCAACAAACCTATCAAGCCTCGCGTTCTGATAAGTAGAATTAAAGCATTGCTGAGAAGGAATAATCCATTGCAGCAGAATCAGGTTTTTGAAACCGAATCGGGGCTTAAAATTGACCGAGATAAGTACTTGATTGAACTTGCTGGCAAAGAAATGACTCTTCCCAAAAAGGAGTTTGAGTTGTTGGCGCTTCTCGCTTCAAAACCAGGTCATGTTTTCACTCGCGATAATATTCTGAATTCGGTCTGGGGAGCTCATGTTGTGGTCGGAGACCGCACCATAGATGTTCACATTCGTAAACTGCGCGAAAAGATTGGCGATGAAGCGATCAAGACAGTGAAAGGAGTCGGTTACAAGTTCGAACAATAACTTCGCGGTCGTGAAAGGGCCAATCCAACGTAATTTAATTCCTTCCGCAGCAATCATTATTTCAGTAACCATTACGTTGCTGCTTTCCGTCTTAGACCTTATCTGGTTCGGTAATTTCAATTTTTTACGTGCCCTTGTCACGTTTTTCATCCTCTTTGGCGTGAGTTATTTCATGATTCGCTACGTGGTGAATCAGTTCATTTATGAGAAGATTAAGCTCATTTACAAGACAATCCACGACTTAAAAACGCCCAAGGCTCAACTGAAAGCTATGTTGAGGGCTGACATGGACTCATTGGAGACAGTTAATAAAGATGTGATTTCTTGGGCAGAAACGAAGCAGCAGGAAATTCAATCACTTCAAGAACAGGAAGAATATCGAAGAGATTTTTTGGGGAATGTTTCGCACGAATTGAAAACGCCCATCTTCAATATTCAGGGTTATGTACACACCTTGCTTGATGGCGGATTGGAGGATGAAGAAATCAATCGAAAATTTCTGATTCGTGCTGATAAAAGTGTGGAACGTTTGATTTCTGTTGTTGAAGATTTGGATGTGATTTCACGTTTAGAATCTGGTAGAATAGAACTCAATATTCAACGAGTAAATATTCTAGACCTAGCCAAAGAGGTGATGGAAATGGAGGAAATGAAAGCTGAGCAGCGCAACATCACCATCCGTTTCAACGAGAAATACGAAAAGCCGATTTACGTGATGGCAGATAGCCATCAGATTAAACAAGTTTACATCAATCTACTAGACAATAGTATTAAGTACGGCTCAAAGAATGGCTCCATTAAACTGCGGTTTTACGATATGGATCAGAACATTCTTTGTGAGGTTGCAGATGATGGACCAGGTATTGACCCAAAACATTTGCCACGGCTATTCGAACGGTTTTACCGCGTAGATAAAGCGAGAGATAGGCATGCAGGCGGTACAGGTTTAGGTCTATCCATCGTAAAACACATCATTGATGCGCACAAACAGACCATCAATGTGCATTCGCAAGTAGGAGCAGATTCGGGAACCACTTTCTCGTTTACGCTTAAGAAAGCGAAGTAACGAAAGCGTCTATTACTTGTTTGAACTCCGAACTTGCGCGTTGAGCGAATCCTGAAAACTCACTTCTCGAATCCCACGCTTTTTGCAATTGCAAATCGCGCTGTTTCATCATCATATGTGTTCCATCGCGGTGATATTTTTGAGCAAGATATTCTTGTTCGGTCTGTCCGGGTGTTGGCACAAAGACTGCTTGTTTGCCTAATGCCGCCAAATCCATAATGGTTGAATATCCTGAACGAGAAACCACTAATCGTGCAGAAGAGATTTCCCTTTCTAATTGCATCGCATTCAGGTGCGAAACAATTCGAACCTTCCCCTCTACCCTATCCACATCTTTATCAGGCGTGCCTAAAACTGCAACGGCTGTTCCACCAAAATCCTTGAGCTGATTTAGCACTAATTTCTCAAATCGTGTGCGTTGCGGCTCGGGACCAGAAATAATGACCAGAATGTCTGTTTTCAATTCATCTTCCGAAGGCGAGAATCGCGAAAGCGAACCAATGTATTGCCCATTTCGCGGTAGCGGAAATTTGTGCGCCAAATCGCCAGAAAGTCCACTCTTCTCATAATCTGGCACCCAAACCTGTGTGAATTTTCGCATATAATCTGCATGCAACCGATAAAGCATCGTTTCTAGGAATGGTGCTTTAATCATTACCTGATGTGTCATATATACACATGGAATCTTATCAGAATAAAGCCCAAAACGATTATCAGAGATGATTGCATCGAGTTTTAATCTTCCAATCATTTCATCCAACTCCGAATGTTCCGCTCGAATTCGACCTAATATATGTGGCGTTGATTGAAACATCTTCCAAGCCATGCCACTTCCCTCAGGATACGAGATATTGTACCCTTCAAATTCTACGCTTTCGACATGGGGAAATTCAGCTTTCAATAGCAACAACGGACGACCCGAAGCAGCTATAATAGGTTTATTTCCGGTCTCTAAAAGATGACGAATTATAGGGATGCAGCGCGTTGCATGTCCCAATCCCCAATCGAGGGGCGCTATCAGAATCCGTTTTTCTTCGATTTTTATCGGCATCCTTTACTAATAATCCGCTTTCTTACCAATGTTCTGTCCCTTTTGTCATGCTGACGAAGGAAGCATCTCGTTTCAGCAAAAGAGATTCCTCGTTCCTCGGAATGACAAAGGTTATTGGACTACAGAGATTCCCACACAAAAACTTTTAACCGACAAATATGTCGCAAATTGATAAAATTAGATTGATAACAACGGCCTTGGCTTTAATCAAGCACGAACCACCACTATATTTGCACTCCCCTTATTCAAATTATGCGAAAATTAATTCTTGTCCTAGTTGGCGTTGCTTTGTGCACCGTTGGCTACTCCCACGTTTTTACCAACCCCACGTCAGACAGTGTGAGTAACGAAGTTTCTGCCCCCTTTTACGAGCGCGAAATGCAGTATAAAGGGCACAAGAAAACGTCTTATTATGTGATGATGGATGATAGCATCCGTCTGGCTGTAAACGTTTATCTGCCGAAAGGCTTGAAGAAAGGCGAAAAGATTCCGGCCATCCTTTTTCAAACTCGCTACTGGAGAGGTGTTGGATTGAAATGGCCGTTTTCTGGTTTGGTAGACATAGTGCCGCACACGGCCAACTTCCCTGTGCTGGAGTTTCCTAAATACGGCTATGGACTTGTAACGGTGGATGTGCGCGGTAGTGGCGCATCGGAAGGAAACAAGACGCTCACGCTATGCGACATCCGCGAGGTCTTGGACAGTAAAAACATGATTGATTGGATTGTGGAGCAAGATTGGTGTGATGGCAATGTGGGCGCCACGGGCGTTTCTTACATCGGCAATACTGCTATGTATGCGCTTTACAATCAACATCCGAACCTAAAAGCCATCGTTCCCACCTATTCGCTTTGGGATATTTATGACGATGTATCGGCCCCAGGAGGCATTTATTTCCATCAGTTTATTAGCCAGTATGGCGATTTCTGCGAATCGCTCGATCAGAACATCATTCCAGAAAGTAGAAATGCCCGTGGCAAAAAGTTGTCTTACGGTGTAGAGCGCGTAAAGGGCTATAACAAGAAAGATATGGTTGAGATTATGAATCAGCACACGTGCAATCATTACCATAGAACAGAAGGTGGCACGGCCGCATTTATGGATGATCAGTTTACTTTGAATGGTGATTTTAGAGTGAAAGACGTGATGTCGCCACATCAATTCGCGGATAAAATCAGAGGTTCGGGTGCCGCCATTTACTCTTGGAGTGGTTGGTGGGATGCTGCCTTTTCTCACGCAGCCATTCGTCAGTTCATCAATTTGGATGATGGAAGAAACCGACTTCGTTTAGGGCCATGGAATCATGGTGGCGGAGCAAATGTTAGTCCTACCATGGCCAAAGCTTCTGAGTTTGATGATGTGAAGGAGGTTGTACGTTTCTTCGATTTTCACCTGAAAGGAATGGACAATGGATTGGACAAATCGCCTCGGGTCTATTATTACACGATGGGCGAAAATGTTTGGAAGACATCTGATGTCTGGCCTGTTGCAGCGGAGCGTAAACCGCTTTATCTTACAAGCAACGGTGCTGATTGGAATGCCTCAACAGACACTGAAAGCATCACCTCATATACTGTTGACACTACACATACCGTGGGACTAAATAGTCGTTGGAGTTTTGATACAAATCGCACAGGAATTACCTACGCAAACGCTTCTTCAGAAGATAGCATTACGGCTGTTTTTACGTTAGCTGAGTTGAGCGAAGACATGGAAATTACGGGGCATCCGCAGGTGAATATCTATCTCAAAAGCGCAACAGAAGACGGTTCCATATTCGCTTATTTGGAAGATGTGGATGAGAACGGAAACGTGTGGAAGGTAACAGATGGTCAATTCAGATTTGTGCACCGAAAATTGCACGGTACTGCCCCCCATTATAAAGATGTGGTTCCTTATCACAGCTATTTGAAGGTTGATGCGTTGCCAATGGACACATCAAAAGCGGAATTTATGTCTTTCGAAATGCTACCAACCTCTCACCTTTTTAAGACGGGACACAAAATTCAAATTCGACTTGCTGGCGTTGATCTGGAGAATTTCAAGAATCTCTATCCGAATGGCGGTTCGTGGGAAATCTATCACGATGCAGTGCATCCAACGCATGTTGAATTGCCTGTGATTGATAGACGTTTGATTATGGGGGCAAACTAAAACTTTGGACAAAAGTCCAACAAGAATTCTTTAACGATTCTCGTAAACGAGTTTAGAAACCTCTTGAATTACCTCGGCCTGTGCTTGCCAATCCAAGCCTTTGGTCATAACGCATAGTAAGTATTGTGTATCTCCATCATAGACGATACCGCATTCGTGCAATTGCTTTGCTGGAGAATCTGGCAGGCCTCTTTCTCCGAACTTGCTTGCCACTACAACATTGGAAGGCACCCCTGACCGCATGGCCTGCCTGTATTGCGTCTTCGTAAGAATCTGTAGTACTTGCTCTGAGTTTGCTTTGGACAAGTATGTGGAGTTGTAAAGTATTCGGAAAAAAGATGAATAATCTTTCACCGTGAGAAAATCGGCAGGTGTCTGAGCATTCGGAGCCGTCATTCCAAGGTCAGACCAGACCTCTGATTCAACACCAACCTTCGACAGAGCCTCTATCACCAAATCCATGGCGTTGTTGTCTGAATAGATGGCCATCCGTTCAACCAACTCCAGCATCGTGTAGCGATGTCCTACTTGAATGGCACTATCTACAATGTTTGCCGCATACCCGTTGGTAACATGTGAGTACAGAATTTTGGTCTGAAGAAAGTTTGGAGAAATTTCAGAATATTTAAAAGCGGCCATAATCAATGGCACTTTTAACAGGCTGGCGGGTGCAAATACCATTTGCTCATCAATGCCAATCCATGGGCCGTTGTTTAAATCTCTGTAATAGACAGCGATATCGGTGGCCATCCCATTACGCTCTGCAGCGTGCACATACTCCTGAAGTATTCCTCGTAGCCTATTGTGCGAAGCAATATCGGATGCTACAAAATCGTCACATTCTAGCAGTGGATTGATGAGCTTGTAATTGCCCTTCATTCGTGTTTCTTGGTTACTGCTTGCGGTTTTCTTCTCTTTGGCTTTCTGCTGTACGCCATCCGAAGATTTTCCAATATAGAAGCCTACAAGACCTACAGCAACCACTATTACCACCCCAACCAACACCACAATAATCCGTTTCATTTCTTCAATTAAGAGTAGCCAAAACT
>JAIOYP010000060.1 GCA_021741155.1 Flavobacteriales bacterium
AGCGGACGACCCGACCCCTTGCGCAGCTTGGGACACGCCCAAAAATAAAAAGCCTATCACGCATTGCGTGACAGGCTTTTCAATATCTAAACCTATGTGTAAGGCTTACTTCTTATCTGCTCTCTCGTCAGATACAGTAAGTTTCTTTCTTCCTTTTGCTCTTCGGGCCGCAAGTACATTACGTCCGTTTGCTGAAGCCATTCTACTACGGAATCCGTGCTTGTTGCTTCTTTTTCTTCTTGATGGCTGAAATGTTCTTTTCATAACTCCTACTTATTTGGGGGCGCAAAGATAGACTTCGTTTTAATTTGTGCAAACATATCTTCCGCAAAATAGTTTCATTCAAATACCTTTGCCCACGAATATGGCTAGAAGAGACCGTTTAGACACAGAAGACCTGCCGAAAGTAAAAGTTTCGGGGGATAGTATTAAGAAGATTTCGCGTCTTTTTAGTTATTTCAAACCACACCGTTTTAAGTACTACCTAGGGCTATTCTTCCTGTTTTTGACAGGAATTACGGCTCTGATATTTCCGAAATTAATTGGAGATATGGTTGATACGGCTGAAGAAGCCATGTTGGCCGACATTGACCGCATTGCAGTGTTTTTGCTGATTGTGTTCATTCTACAAGCAGTTTTTTCATTCTTCCGAATCTACCTTTTTGTGAATGTAACGGAGCATGTGCTGGCTGACCTTCGAAAAGACACCTATAATAAGCTGATTCGTTTGCCGATGTCGTATTTCTCGCAAAATCGTGTGGGAGACATGAACAGCCGTATTGCCACGGACATTAATATGTTGTCGGATACGTTCACAACGGTAGTGGCAGAATTTCTTCGACAGTCGATGCTGATTGTAGGTGGAATCGCCTTTTTGGCTTACACTTCCGTTGAATTGACGTTGGTGATGCTAGGTGTAGTACCATTGGTGGCTGTGTTTGCGGTTGTATTCGGAAGAATTATCCGAAGAATTTCTAAGGAAACTCAGGATAGAATTGCGGAATCAAACACCATCGTTGAAGAAACGTTGTCGGGAATTACAAACGTGAAATCGTTTGCAAACGAAATGTATGAGAGCATTCGTTATGCAAAAAGCACGGAGTCGATAATTGAAAAAGCACTTCAGGGCGCCAAAGCAAGAGGCTTTTTCGCTTCATTTATCATACTGGCTTTGTTCGGTTCTATTGTTGGCGTTATCTGGTATGGCGCTCGATTGGTGAATCAAGATGAAATGAGTTTTGGCAACTTGATTCAATTCGTGCTTTACTCTGTTTTTGTGGGTGCGTCAATTGGCGGAATTGCCGAGATGTATGCGCAAATTCAGAAGGCTATTGGTGCAGCCGAACGGATTTTGGAGATTATGGATGAAGATCCAGAGCCATACGAAGCTGCAAATCCAGCCAAGATTTCGGCCATTTCCGGTTCGTTGAAATTTGATAACGTTCAATTCCGCTATCCGAGCAGGCCAGATATTTCTGTTTTAAACGGAGTGAGCTTTGATGCCAAGCAAGGTGAAACAATTGCGCTTGTTGGACCTTCAGGCTCAGGGAAATCGACCATTGCGTCATTGGTTTTGCGTTTCTATGATCCAGATTCTGGAAGTATTACAATCGATGGAATTAATTCCAAGGACATGGGATTGGAGTTCTTGAGAAATCAGATGGCGATTGTCCCACAGGATGTGATTCTTTTCGGAGGAACAATTCGTGAGAACATTGAATATGGAAAGCCTGGTGCTTCGTTGCAAGAAATTGAAGAGGCCGCAAAAAAAGCTAACGCACACATTTTTGTAGATGGTTTCCCTGAGAAATACGATACAATTGTTGGTGAACGTGGCATTCAGCTTTCGGGCGGACAACGCCAACGAATTGCCATTGCCAGAGCCGTTTTGAAGGATCCGAGAATCTTGATTTTGGATGAAGCTACCAGCTCACTCGATTCTGAATCGGAACGATTGGTTCAAGAAGCGTTGGATAAATTGATGGTTGGCAGAACTTCTCTTGTGATTGCCCACCGACTTTCAACCATTCGCAAAGCGGATAGAATCTTGGTTCTTGATAAGGGAACAATCACGGAAAACGGTCGCCACGAAGATTTACTGGCAAAAGAAGGTGGCCTGTATAAAGGTCTGCTGGAATTGCAGATGCAGGCCTGATGGCAACAAACTTGGTTTGAATTTCGTTACCTTGTGACCATGTTAAGCAAGAAGAAAAGAACAGACTACCTCACGTATATTGAGGAAACCCCGATTCATTGGGACAAGTTGGACAAGTTGGCCAAGGTTGCTTCGCGTGAGGCGGTAAAAGAATCTAAATCTCAGAATGTTGCCATAACCTATTTGGAGAACGAGAAGATAATACGTGAATATCCGAATGGCAGAAAAGAAGTGATTGGAGAGGTTGCCGAACCAGAAATGCCAACATATATCCTTCAAAATGGTGGAGTCTCCTTATCTGAAGAATAGAAGAATGAGGATGTTTGCTGGGCCCAACGGTTCTGGCAAGAGTACTATCAATTTCAAAATCAGAAAGGAATATGATGCTGGCATTTACGTAAATGCTGATGACATTGAAAAGGCCATTTTTTCCGATCACGGCATTCAACTCAATGATTTTGGCATCTCCGAAATCTCAGAAAGCGAGTTTCTCGACTATTGCAATTCCCATTCCTTAATAGAAAAGGCCAAAGAACGAGGGTTCACAATCGGTTTTTCGTTTTCTGACAAAAACACGATTCATCCAACTGGGAAAATCAATTCGTATCAAGCGGCCTTGGTTGCTGATTTTATCCGCTCCAAACTCATCGACAAAGGCGTGAAATTCTCGTTTGAGACTGTTATGTCAGACCAATCCAAAATTGACATCCTGAAAAAGACGAGGGAGAACGGTTACAAGAATTATCTGTACTACATCTGCACAGAAGATTCGAGGATCAACTGCGATCGGGTAAACCAGCGAGTGGAGAAAGGCGGGCATCCTGTGCCTGAAAGTCTCATAATTTCCCGTTACGAGAGGAGTTTAAGTCACCTAAGAAGCGCTGTCAGTCAGACCTACCGATCATTTATCTATGATAATTCGGGAAAGGAGGCGGAGCTGATCCTGGAGGTTTTTGAAGGAAAAACAGTTACTCCTTACTCTGACAGGATTCCGAACTGGGTGCAAAAACACCTGCTTCGATAGCTTCAGAACCGCTTCACCCAAACAACCTTCTTGGTTTCGAAGAATTCCTCCTCAAACGAATCGCTGATGTTGTAAAGATTGGCTTTCACCTTGGCTTCAATTATTTCCTCTGTCAAATCTCCGCCTTTGATGCAGAAAAGACCAGAAACAGCCTTTTTACTTTTCGCGTTAAGCTTTCCAATTAGCCAATGCTTTAGCTGAGCCATTGGAGCAACCGCCCGCGTTACGATGACGTCATATTTCTCTCGTCCCTGCTCCATTCTGGCTTGATCTGCTTTCACATTTTTTAAACCAATAGTTGCAGCCACGCCATTTGCCACTTTTATCTTTTTCCCAATACTATCCACCAAATGGAATTGACAGTTTGGAAAAAGAATGGCCAACGGAATTCCCGGAAAACCTCCGCCCGTTCCTACATCTAGAATGGAAGTTCCATCTTCGAAATCGACTACCGATGCAATGGCCAATGAATGCAGCACGTGTCGTTCGTAAAAGAGATGAAAGTCTTTTCTGGAAACCACATTAATCTGTGTATTCCATTCGTAATACGCATCGTACAAGGCGGCAAATTGCTGCTTCTGCGTATCTGTCAGATTATCAAAATACTTGAGAATAATCTCCCAAGAAATAGGAGTCAAATCTTCCGTACTCAAATCTTCTCTTTACTGTTTTTGAGAATGTTGTACAGGAATTCGCGAGCTCGGAATAACTGTGCTTTTACGGTTCCAAGAGGAAGATCAAGCTCTTGCGCAATCTCTTCGTAAGAATATTCCTTGAAGTAACGTAGCTCAACCAGCGTTCTGTAACGCGGCTTCAGCTTTTCAACTACACCATGCATCAGAATCTTTTTCTGTTCCCTGATGTAAGTTTCTTCAGGATCCAGTGTTCCAGAAGGGACATCCATGGTCATTACGCCACCATCATTTCCTTCAAAAGGTTTGTCCAACGAAAGAAGGTTTTTCTTTTTCTTTCTGATGAAATCGATGCAATTGTTGGAAGCAATCTTAAACAACCACGTGCTGAACGCGTAGTTTGGCGTGTATTGATGCAACTTATTGAATGCCTTTCCAAACGCCTCAATGGTCAAATCGTCCGCGTCATCGCGGTTATTTACCATTTTCAGCAGCATAAAATAGATGCTATCGCGATAGCGATCCATCAATTGTGCATATGCCTTTTGATCGCCATTATCAATTGCCGCTCTTACGAGTCGGTAATCCAACATTGCTTTTTCTGACAGGTCTGGATTGACTTCTACCTCCATCTAATGGGTGGGTTAATTCGGTTTGAAATGGCTACTGCTGTGTTAAAAAACGGGGAAAACAAATCGCCTAGAAGCGAAAATAACAAAAGATCACGCTCGTCCAAAAGCCGCGTCACCACTCTTATGATCGACAAATGAATCATCCATTTCAATGCAATTCCACATAGCGCCAACCAATACAGTGTTTCCATCGACAAAACACCAAAAAACGACAGGTAAAACAAAAGATGGGTAAGCGTAAATATTCCTAAAATTATTTTTGATGAAGCCTTATAAAAACTTCCAGCAGACAAATGCCGTCTCTTTTGAATCCACCATGCCGAAAAACTTTCGCATGGCTCCGAAATAGTATGCGCTTCCTTTTGAATCTGTATAGTTGTGTTCTTTCCGTTCGAAACTTCATTCACCAACAAATCGTCATCGCCTGAAGCCACATGGCGATGTTTGATGAATCCTTTCGTTTGAAAAAACAAGTCCTTCTTATAGGCAAGATTTCGCCCAACACCCATGTATGGCATTCCTGCCAAGGCATACGACATGTACTGCATCGCAATATGGACTGACTCGTACCGATAGAATTTGTTGAATACGCCTGATTTCTTCTCGAATCCACCATAACCCAGAACGAGCTGCTTCTCGTCCTTCAACCCTTCCGACATTCCGCGCAACCAATGCTTAGAGCTCGGTCGGCAATCCGCATCAGTGAATACAAGGTTTTCGTACTTGGCACCTTTAATACCCATTGAAATGGCGAACTTCTTTCCGCGCATTTGAGCATTTTCCGTATTAAGGTTGATTACACGCAAATGGGCATATTTCAGCTGCCAAGCCTGAAGAAGCAAGTCGGTCTCATCCCGCGAATGATCATTCACTACGATGACTTCAAACTCAGGAAAATCTTGTTCTAGAATGGACTGAAGGTTTTTTTTGAGGTTATCTTCCTCATTCCAAGCACAAATAATGACCGTGACTGGCTCCGAATGACTGGTGCTTTTAGCAGGTTTATACAACGCCAATCGAAGAAAAAAGAAGGCGTAATAGAAAAGTTGAACCGCAAGCGATCCAACAAAGATTCCAGCAACTATGAGCTGCCAAAGTGGAAGAGTTTGAAAATCGACTAGGTTCATACGGTTATAGCGCAAAACTAACCAACCGCTGAAGGGCATTTAAGTACATTTGCGCGATTTTATGAACATGGGACTTGAGTTCAAACTAACGCATACCGACCCCGATTCGAAAGCTCGAAGAGGACAGATAAAAACCGACCACGGAGTCATTGAAACTCCGATTTTCATGCCAGTTGGAACCATCGGTACTGTGAAGGGAATTCACCAAAAGGAGCTGATTGAAGAGGTAAAAGCCGAGATTATACTTGGAAATACGTATCACCTTTATCTCCGTCCGAAGACCGAAATTCTGGAAGAAGTTGGCGGGCTTCACAAGTTTATGAATTGGGATAGACCAATACTTACTGACAGTGGTGGCTATCAGGTTTACTCCTTGGCCCACAAACGAAAGATCACGGAAGAAGGAGTAACGTTTGCCTCGCATATTGATGGCTCCAAGCACTTTTTTAGTCCAGAATCTGCCATGGACATTCAGCGTAGTATTGGTGCTGACATCATCATGGCATTTGACGAATGCACTCCTTATCCATGCGATTATCGCTACGCGAAAAATTCGCTGGCAATGACGCATCGCTGGCTGAAACGCTGCTGCGACCATGTGGATGCAACCGAACCGAAATACGGGCATCATCAGTCGCTTTTTCCGATCGTTCAGGGTTCGACTTACAAGGATTTACGTATTGAAAGTGCTGAGAAAATCGCCTCATTTGAACGGGAAGGAAACGCCATTGGCGGACTAAGTGTAGGTGAGCCTGATGATGAAATGTACGCCATGACCGAAGTGGTTTGCGACATTCTTCCAAAAGACAAGCCGCGTTATTTGATGGGAGTTGGAACCCCAGCCAACTTGTTGGAAAACATAGCCTTGGGAATTGACATGTTCGATTGTGTGCTTCCGACCCGAAACGCGCGCCACGGACTTATTTACACGTGGGATGGGATTATCAACATAAAGAACAAAAAGTGGGAGCGAGATTTTTCTCCGCTCGACCCAAAAGGAACCAGCACGGTTGATAGCTTTTACAGCCGGTCGTATGTTAGGCACTTATTCGCCTGTAAAGAATTGCTTGGTCCGCAAATCACTAGCATCCACAATTTAGCTTTCTATTTAGAGTTGATGCGACAAGCGCGACTTCATATTGAAGCTGGCGATTTCAGAAAGTGGAAAGACCAAACCGTTCCAAAACTTCTCACAAGGCTGTAACATAACGTGTTCTCGATACTCGACCGATATATTCTGAAGCAGTTCCTCGGAACGTTCTTCTTCACCATTGCGTTGATTATCTGCATCACAATGGTTTTTGACCTCTCGGAAAAGATTGACAATTTCATTGAACACGACCTATCGATGTGGACTGTTCTATCCGAATACTACGTGTACTTCGTCCCGTATTTCGCCAACCTTTTCAGCCCGCTATTCATTTTTGTGGCGGTTATCCTTTTCACTTCGAGGATGGCATATCGTTCAGAAATTGTAGCCATTCTGAGTGCCGGTGTTAGTTTTTATCGGATGATGGTTCCTTATCTGCTCGGCTCAACCATCTTGGCAATCATCAGTTTGGGATTGAATCACCTCATTATTCCGAAAGCAAACGAAGGCCGTATTCTATTTGAAAATACGTACATCAACATGCCGTGGCAGTTCTATGGACGAAACCAACATTATCAGATTGAGCCGGGTACGTTCATTTATTTTGATTCGTACAGTGCCGAAAGGATGACGGGCTACAAATTCGCTCTTGAAAAATTTGAGGACGGAAAACTGAAGTACAAACTCATTTCTGACCATATCGTTTACGATACGACCATTAAAAAATGGAGTGTAAAAAAGTATTACGAACGAACCTTTGATGGTTTGAATGAGAAAGTGGTTGAAAAGGAACAATTGGACACGATTTTCCCGTTCAAACCAGCGGATTTTAGTCAGCGGCTGAAGGTGATAGAAACCATGGATTATTGGCAGTTGAATGATTTTATTGCCACCGAAAGAATGCGCGGATCAGATTATGTTGACTTTTTTGAGGTGGAAAAAGAAAAGCGAACGGCTATGCCTTTTGCTGCGTTTATCCTCACAATTATTGGTGTTAGCCTCGCTAGTAGAAAAGTACGTGGTGGCATTGGAATGCACATTGGCTTAGGATTGCTCCTGAGTTTCTCTTACATCCTCTTCATGCAGGTATCGCAAACCTTCGCCATTGAAGGAAATATGAATGTCCGTCTGGCTATTTGGATTCCGAATATCATGTATTTGATTCTTGGTGCGATTATGCTTTACCGCGCTCCGAAATAGATGCACGATTATGAGACGCGATAAATCGCGTCTCTACTAGAATTTATAGCTGTATCCCAAGCGAAACACTTGCGTTTCGTTGTAATTGGTGCTGGTGTATTGGAAGCCATCTCCTTTAATCTTCTGCTTCAAAACCAATGTATTTGCGAGGTCGGTAGCATTGAAGAACAATTCTCCTTTTCCTTTCTGAATAGTCTTTTTTACTCCGAAATCGATGGAGAAACGAGAAGAAATTGTTCCCTGCGGAATGATGTCGGGTGCGAGATAAACGAAGGTCAACTGTACATCAAACTTCTTCGGCAATTTGAACATGTTATTCAGTTTGGCGCTTCCAGAAAAGACAGTTTGTCGTGGTGCTGTGAACGTATTTTCTACTGGATATTTATTGACCACAGAATAGCTTTCGATAATGTTGTAGTAGCCATTTAGGTTCAAATTGAAGCTATACCATTTTGCTACATCTTGCGATAACACCAACTCCAAACCTGTATTGTAACTGCGCCCAGCATTCTGAAATATGGCGTAGATAAGTCGTGTGGTGTCAACAGAGCTAGAGATTCGAGTAATGGTGGCATCTGCCAATTTATGGTAGGCCGCAGCGTAGAAATAGCCGCTCTTCCAACTTGTTTTGTATCCGAGTTCGAAAAGGTTAGTGAACTGCGGACGAAGCGCTGGATTTCCGACTTTGATAATCTCAGCATCGTCATATTTTGGAAAAATGCGAATGTCCACTTCGTTCGGACGGTCAACTCTTCGGTTGTAGAATACCGTGAGTTTGTTCCTATCGTTGATTTTGTAAGCCAGACGCACATTCGGAAAGGGTTGGATGTAATCGTAACCACTGCTTTGGTAGGTGTTATGATCTGGATTGACCTTGTATTGCACCCCAACATATTCTAAACGAATTCCTGCTTCTGCCTCAAATTTCTTGTTCTCAAAAACGTACGTTCCGTATGCGGCAGGAATGATTTCATTGTACGTGGCCCAACCTCCAGCATTGGTATCTAGCGGTGAATTGATGCCTGGAATGAACTGCATATTGGTCGGAATGTTTCGGTATCTAAACTTAATTCCAGCTTCCAAACGCCCGTATTTCAGTGGCTTGGTGTAATCTGTTGTAAGGTCGATTACCTGTTCATCCGAGAGCAATTTGAAGGCATCATTTCCAGTGAAAGTCGGATTGATGTTTTCGAAGAAATACTTCTCATTCTCGCGATGAAACGTATAGTTGACACCGGCCTTCAATATGTGGCCAGGCTCTTTGAACTTATGTTGAAAATTGACAGTTCCGAGCACGGTTGTTTTCAACTCATCTTCTAAAAATTTCCAAAGCCTAATTCGATTAGTTAAGTCCGAATTGAAAAATGGCTCATCGCCATTATCCAAAATCTTCTCTGTTCCAAATAATCCTGAAACCGTGAGTGAATTCGCATTATCAATGTTCCAATCAATTCCCGCTTTGGCAGTGGCGAAATGCGTATCGCGGTTACGCTTGGTCTGCTGCTGAATAACAGTTCCGTCATCATACGTTCTAGTCACAAACTCATTCTTATTGAGCGTTTGCGTGTAGAGATAATCGGCTTGCAGAAACAGGTTCACTTTTCCCTTTCGGTAATTGAGCGAAAGGGTTGGATTGACCTTTGGCGTGGCCTGATATTGAGGTCTGATGGTGGGTAAATTCTCCTTTCTAACCCAAAGTGCACCTAATCCGCCAGTCAGTCCCACTTTTCCGTTCAATCCGTTCTTTTCTTCCTTTTTGAAGATAATGTTGATGATGCCCGCATTCCCGTTTGCATCATATTTGGCTGATGGATTATTGATGATTTCAATCTTCTCTATGGCCGATGCTGGGATATTATCCAAACCTGTCTGTGTTCCAAAACCTGTGAGCGCGGTCTGTTTACCATCAATTAGCACAGCGACTTTATCGTTTCCACGAAGCTGAACCTTTCCATCTTGAACGGTTACGCCAGGCAGATTTTGCATGCTTTGCAGCACAGAACCACCACTTTGACTAATGTTATCCTCGACCGAAAAGGTCTTTTTGTCCATTTTGCCGCCAACGGCATCTTGCTTGGCTTCAATCACAACTTCTTCTAATTGTTCAGAGCTCATTTCTAGCGAAATAGTTCCGACATCCAGAAAAGAAGAAAGGCTTCCTACGTAAAGCGATTGCCGTTTGGCAACGTAGCCTACGTAAGAAACCTCAAGGTAATAGTTGCTTGGATTGACTCCAGAAATGCTGAACAAGCCATCAATATTGGTAACGGTTCCGGTAACGAAACTCGAATCCTTCTCTGCTTTGAGCACCACATTTACGAATGGCAGCGTTTCCTTAGCAGCCTTATCTGCAACTTTCCCAGATACCGTGACTGTTTGGCCTTGTGCCATTGCCGCCAAAAAAAGATAGGCAACAATCAACAATCCTTCAATTCTCATCCTCTTCCTTCTTTCAGATTGTTGCCTGCTAAAAACTTATCAGTCTTTTTCTTCGTGCTCCTCCTCTACTTCCTTCTTCAGAATCTTACCGTTGGCATCAACGGTTACTTCTAAATCAGATTCTCCTTTTTCCAACTCAAACTCATATACCGTTCCTTCGGCTGTTTCTGAAATCTCGGATTCTTCAATCTTGTAGCCCGCAAATTCGGTATTCAAGGCGTTTTGAACTGCGGCTGGAATTTCTGACTTAGCAATTTCATGCTCAGTCTCTTTCCACGTTCCATCCGCAGAAAAATTGGCTGAATATTCCTTTCCATCTAACTTGAATTCGGCTTCCCATTCCGAATCATTCTCTTTTTCCCACTTCACTTTCTGAGCGTTCGGGAATTTTTTCTGAAAGGAAGCTTCAACCGCTTTTGGTGCTATTTCAGATTCTTTTTTCTGTCCGCAAGCAGCAGTAGAAATAGCTGCCATAGCAAGCGCAATGACCATTGATTTTTTCATGATAAAAAGTGTTTAGTGATTTACTGAGACCAAAGGTTCGCATTGATCCTGAAGAGATTCTGAATTTTCAGAAATCGAAAGAAAAAACATGCAATCCGTTCTCAAATCGGTAGGAAATTGTCCAGTTGTACCGCTCGCAAATCTCTTTAGCGATGGCCAAACCAAGACCGCTACTTTGCGCACTGGATGAACTCATTGAAAAGCGCTGAAATAACTTCTGGGCATTCAATTCTGCGGAGCCTGAATTTGAAATAGCAATTCCTTTTTCGCTCACTTCAACCAGCATTATTCCGTTGTCACCATTGTGTGTAATGGCATTGATGAGCAGATTATTAACCAATATTTCGAACAAGGCATGATTGCATTGAATGATTGGATTTCCAAGCATCAATCGTTCCACGGAAATATGCTTGTTGGCGATATAATCAGAAACCAGTTCGAGGCTTTCTTCTGTCAAATTCACTATCTCCACTTGCTCTGAATCTGCAAACTGCTGATTCTCAATCTTAGCCAACAACAGAAGGTTTTTATTGATGCGTGAAATGCGTGAAAGTGGCGCGTTGATGCTTGAAACAAGTTCAGACTGCTCTTGAGTAAGGCTTTCATTTTGCAGCAACAATTCCAATTTTGTGCGCAAAATTGCCAATGGAGTTTGCAACTCATGTGAAGCATTCTCAATAAATTCCTTTTGCTGATTGAAGGTGGAAACGCTTCTCAAAATCAGCTTCTCCAACTCTTGATTGAGTTCAGCAAACTCTTCAATATCACTAGAATCCAATTTCAATGCAGGATTCTTGTTCAAGTCAAAATCTCGGAGATTGCGGAGAGTGGCATAAAACGGTTGCCAGATTTGCTTAGAAATTCGTCTGTTTAGGAGGATGAACCCGAGTAAAAGCAAAGCGAAAAACGCTACAGTAACAACAGCAATTGCCGACAGTGTTTCATCGGCTTCCTCCACATTGGTTTCCGTGGTCAAACGGTAGGTTTTACCGTTTATCTGAATGTACGATTGCAATCCTCGGAAACGGTCAGTTTCAATTTCACCGTCAAAATCGGTGGTACGAGTAACTTCATAAAGACTGTCATGCGGAATAGATGACATAAACACCTGTTCGAGCGAAGTGCCGGGTTCTACCACACTCCACAGTTTGACCACATTTCCGATTTCTTCATCCGAAAAATCAGACTTCGATAATTTGTTTTCAATCCGCTGTTGAATGATGTGGTTGTGCTCGTCTAACTCTCCCAGCCAAATATGATCCACCACTAAATAATATACTGGAATACTGCATGAGAGCAATAGCAGCGCGTAAAGCGCAAACATCTTAAGCGGTTTATCGAGAAGCTTGCTCATGCTTGCCATTTTTACCGATTGCTAAAATCGGCTCATAAAAGATTAACGCGACTTGCCCTCTACTCCACCGGAGTGCTTTTTCCACGTTTTTTCCAGATGCTGATTTTGTGCGACAGGTAGGTGAGTGGGCCATGAATCTTGATTGCAGCAACTCCAGTGCTATACTCTTCTGCATACTTGTTGACAACAGGAAGCGCCAATGAATGATCATCTTCTGGCATATCTAGCGCCAGCAATTCTCTTTTGAATTTCTGGTAATTTCCATTTCCCATTACCGAAATCATCTTCAGCCAGATGGTATCTGTTTTCAACTGAATTTCAAGTACTTGGTCTTCAAACGGGTCATTCGTACCAAAAAAGAATTCTTCATCCATATGCTGAACTGTAGAGAAGATTAGCGTATCATTCTGCTTCATTTCAATGATGAATTCTCCTTTTTCATTACTGATTGCCCCTTTTTTCTGATTCTTATTGAACACCGCCACGTCTGAAAGCACGCTTCTAATATGGTCGTCATTGTAAACAACTCCGACAACTTTAACCATTTCCTTGTTCTGAGCTATGGTCGACAAGGTTGATAACAGCATAATGCTGACAACCAAAACAGCATTCCTTTTCAATTCCTCAAGCCTTTTCATTTGTTTCCGTCTTAGATTCAATTACGTTCATTATTGCATCAAGGTACAAATAACAGAAACAACAAACACTGCGTTATAGTTTCAAAATTGAGAAGATTATGCCTGCCATTTGTAACCAGTTCCGTAAATAGTAGTCAGATGGTTGCCGTAGTTCGCTTCAGACAATTTCTTCTTTAGATTTTTGACGTGTGCATACACGAAATCGTGGTTATCCATCATGTCAGCCAAATCGCCCGAAAGATGTTCTGCCACCGCATTCTTAGAAACGACTTTGTTTCTATTTCCGATAAAAAGTAAGAGCAAATCGAATTCCTTTTTGGTCAATTGAAGTTCTTTTCCGTTTACTGAAACGCTTTTGGACAGCAAATCAATCTTCAATCCATCCTGCTCCAATATGTTTGAATTATCGAATTGCTTGCGCCTAACAATCGAAAAAATGCGAGCTGATAATTCTGAAAGATGAAAAGGTTTGGCGAGGTAATCGTCTGCTCCAATTTGCAATCCTTTCACTTTATCCTCAATAGAATTTTTGGCCGAAATGATGATGACGCCATCTTGCTTGTTTCTGTCTTTCAGGTGTTGAAGAATCTGAAGTCCGCTGCCGCCTGGCAACATCAAATCGAGAAGAATGCAATCGTAATCGTAAAGATTGATGCGCTCGATGGCGCTCTCATAATCAGGGGCAACTTCGCACAAATATTGTTCTCCCGATAGGTATCGAACCATATCGGTAGCCAATTCGCGTTCGTCCTCCACAATTAGGATTTTCATGCTACGAATGTAGGAGGTGAATTCTGAAGAGATTCTGAATTGTGGTAGAGACGTGATTTATTATCAGCGGAATCTTTTTCAAACTTTCCTATTCCGCTATATATGAATTATATTTGGCGGAATCACTATGAAAATAATTCATTCCGCCACTAATAAATAATCCCCATGGCAATTGTAGGACGAAAAGAAGAGATACGGTTAATGCAATCATACCTAAGTGATAACAACTCACATTTTTTTGCCGTGGTTGGAAGACGTAGGGTTGGAAAAACATTTCTGATAAGGGAGGTTTATAATGAGAATAAGGTGTTTGAGATGACGGGGCTAAAAGATGCCAATCTGAAAACCCAGTTGGTTAACTTCTCACTTCAGATGAGCCGGCATTTCTCAACAAATGAAACTATAGAAAGCTGGTTATTGGCCTTCAACCAATTGAGCGTGGCGTTAGAAAAAACATCCACGCCAAATAAACCTGTAGTGTTCTTTGACGAACTTCCGTGGATTGCTGGCAGACGTTCGGGTTTTATGGAGGCCTTGGCGCATTGGTGGAACAGTTGGGCATCGCAACAAAACATTATTGTGGTGGTGTGCGGTTCGGCCGCATCGTGGATGCTCGAACGGGTGGTGAACGCAAAAGGAGGCCTTCACAATCGTATCACCAAGACCATCCACCTCATGCCTTTCACCTTGGCGGAAACAAAGGAGTTCTTAGAGGTAAAAAACATCGAAATGACCTATTATCAAATCGTTCAACTGTATTTGGCAATGGGTGGGATTCCGCATTACCTCAATCAGATATCGAAGGGGAAAAGTGCCGCACAAATTATTCAGGAAACGTGTTTTGATAAGGATGGAACGCTGAGAAATGAATTCAATAATCTTTACACAGCCCTTTTTGAGAATGCCTCCAACCACATCAGCATAATACGCGCACTTGCTAGCACGGCAAGCGGCATGGAACGGTCGGAAATACTTAACCAGACCAACCTTTCGGACGGTGGCAGTTTTACCAGAGTGTTGAACGAACTGGAAGCATCGGGTTTCATATCCACATTCAGTCCGTTGGAGAACAAGAAAAAAGACACGCTTTTCAGACTCACAGACGAGTATTCTCTGTTTTACCTGAAGTTCATTGAGGGAAAAAGCACCACCGAAACCGACCATTGGATGCGAACATCCCAAAGTCAAGAATATAAAATTTGGTGCGGCTATGCGTTTGAAAATCTGTGTATTAAGCATGTCCATAACATCAAAAAAGCCCTCGGAATCTCAGGTGTAAGCACTTCGATTAACAGTTTTTTACATCGCTCGGACGACACATTCGGCCAAGGATTTCAGATAGATATGCTCATCGACAGGAAAGATGAGGTGATGAACATCTGCGAAATGAAGTTTTATGCTGATAAATTTACCATCAACGCAAGCTACGCGGCCAACCTGCGAACTAAAAAGGTAGGGCTGAGAGCGGTGACATCCACCAAAAAAATGGTTGTACTCACGTTCATCACAACTTATGGACTGTTTGAGAACGCACAAAAATCTGAACTGGTCGATAACGACTTTACGATTGATGTGCTATTTGAATAACGCAAAACCCTCAGACTGTCTACTCCTGAAATAGCCTGACACATTTTGAGGATAAAAACTCAAGAGAATGGAAAGGAAAAAAGAATTCAGTACTACAGAAAAGCGCTGGATAATCAGAGAGCTAGAGGCTGGTCGGATGACCATGTCGGAGTC
>JAIOYP010000061.1 GCA_021741155.1 Flavobacteriales bacterium
GATTTCCACTGATTTTTCACGGATAGAAGGAAGTCCATCAGAGAAATCAGTGGAAATCCGTGTATCTGTGGCTAAAAACATGTTCTTTTCCATTTCTCAAACCCTATTTTCTTTCTAAACTGACCATTTGGGGAAAGTTTCGGACAAGCATTTTTGAAAAATTACTGGACTGAATATTCCTATCAAATTCACATACCTTTCAATCAGGTGCAGTGTGACTTAACTGGATAGCCATAAAAAAAAGGCTGACTCAAATACTGAGTCAGCCTTTTTGTAAATCAATTACATCATTGATTAGTCCTTTTTCTTCTTTTCGGCTTTTTGCTTTTTGACATCAATTGTCAATTCCTCCGCATCTTTCGCGTGCGTCACAATAAGGATATCTCCTTCAGAAATGGTTGAACCAATAATGGCTTCTGCCAATGGATCCTCCAAATACTTTTGGATAGCTCTTGCCAATGGTCGTGCACCGAACTCTGGGTGGTAACCTTTATCAGAAAGGAATTCTTTGGCAGATTCGTCCAACTCAACTGTGTAGCCAGCCTCAGCAATTCGTTTGAATACACTTTTCAATTCAAGATCAATGATTTGATGCAAGTCTTCTTTCTTCAATTGGTTGAAGAGAACAACATCATCAATTCTGTTCAAGAACTCAGGAGCAAACGCTTTCTTCAATGCTTTTTCGATCACACCTCTTGAATGGTCATCAGAAGATGAGGTTTTTGCATTTGTGGCAAAACCAACACCTTGACCGAAATCTTGCAATTGACGTGAACCAATGTTTGAAGTCATGATAACAATCGTGTTCTTGAAGTCAATCTTACGACCCAAAGAATCCGTCATCATTCCATCATCCAACGCTTGAAGAAGCAAGTTGAACACATCTGGATGCGCTTTTTCAATCTCATCCAACAGTACAACTGAATACGGCTTTCTACGAACCTTCTCAGTTAACTGACCGCCTTCTTCATAACCAACGTATCCCGGAGGGGCACCAACTAAACGAGAGATGGCAAATTTCTCCATGTACTCGCTCATGTCAATTCGGATGAGCGAATCATCAGAGTCGAATAAGTAACGCGAAAGCACCTTTGCCAATTCCGTTTTACCAACACCAGTCGGCCCAAGGAAAATGAAACTTCCGATTGGCTTGTTTGGATCTTTCAATCCAGCACGGTTACGTTGAATAGCACGAACAACTTTCTTGATGGCATCATCCTGACCAATAACCTTTCCTTTCAGTTCCTCAGCCATATTCTTGAGACGATTGCCTTCGTTCTGAGCCACACGATGAACTGGAATTCCAGTCATCATAGATACAACCTCAGCAACATGTTCTTCGGTTACCGTTTCGCGATTCTCTCTTGTGGCTTCTTCCCACTTGTTCTTTTCTCGCTCAAGCTCTTCTTGCAGCTTTCGCTCCTTATCACGCAAGTTTGCAGCCTCTTCATACTTCTGACTGCGAACAACACGATTCTTTTCTTCTTTTACTTCATCTACCTTCTTCTCCAATTCCACAATCACTTCTGGAACGTTGATATTGGTGATGTGAACGCGTGATCCAACTTCATCCAAAGCATCAATAGCCTTGTCTGGAAGGAAACGGTCTGTCATGTAACGGTTTGTCAACGACACACACGCTTGAATCGCTTCTGGTGTGTAAGTCACATTATGATGCTCTTCGTATTTCCCCTTAATGTTGTTCAGAATCTCAACTGTTTCTTCAGGAGTAGTTGGATCCACAATTACCTTTTGGAAACGTCTTTCGAGCGCACCATCTTTCTCAATGTACTGTCGGTATTCATCCAAGGTGGTTGCACCGATGCATTGAACTTCTCCACGTGCCAAAGCTGGTTTGAACATGTTGGATGCATCCATAGAACCAGAAGCGCCACCGGCACCAACAATTGTGTGAATCTCATCAATGAAAAGAATGACGTCTGGAGATTTCTCCAATTCATTCATCACTGCTTTCATTCTTTCTTCAAACTGACCACGGTATTTTGTTCCTGCTACTAACGAAGCAAGATCAAGCGTTACCACACGCTTTCCGAACAGAACACGTGATACTTTACGCTGAATAATGCGCAGTGCCAAACCTTCTGCAATGGCAGATTTACCAACACCAGGCTCACCAATAAGGATTGGATTGTTCTTTTTTCTACGGCTAAGGATTTGCGAAACGCGCTCAATTTCCTTTTCACGACCAACAACTGGATCCAACTTTCCGTCTTCAGCAGCTTTAGTAAGGTCTCTACCGAAATTATCTAGAACTGGAGTCTTTGATTTTGGGTCAATTGCCTTACGTATCTGTCCACCACCAGTGGCGCCAGCTCCAAAGTTATCACCATCCTCATCGTCATCAGCAGATTCACTGTGCTTCGCTTCAGGGCTTACTCGCCCTTCAGTTTCTCCCAATAATACTTCAACCTCTTCTTTTACGAGGTCGTAATCCACGCCCATTTTCTTCATGCTTCGTGTTACAACGTTATCGTCATCTTTTAAAATTGCCAACAGCAAATGTTCTGTTCCGATAGACGGACTTTTAAAAACTTTCGCCTCCAAGTAAGTGATTTTCAAGGCTTTTTCTGCCTGTTTAATCAATGGAATGTTTCCAAGATTGGCCTTCTTTGTTGCCTTTCCCGTATGCGTGGCGGCTTCAATATCCTTTCTAAGGTCTTGAATGTCAATCCCTAACGAAGTCAATATCTTAAGAGCTGTTCCTTCGCCTTCTCGAATAATGCCAAGTAGCAAATGCTCCGTTCCTATATATTCATGACCCAATCTCAGCGCTTCTTCGCGGCTAAAACTGATTACATCTTTTACTCTTGGTGAAAATTTCGCGTCCATATCGTTCTTCGTCAAATGTCGGTTTTATGCAGTGATCTACTGAATCAAACAGCAAACAATTCTCTCATGTTCAAAATTACTTTTGCACTAACGGCATGCCTTTGATTAAGTTCGTTTTTATCAACAGAAATCTGTTAGTAATAACTACCTTTTTAAGCTCCTGAAAAGTACGCCAACGCTAGCTAAAAGTGTATCTTCGATCACAATTTTTTAGCACGGTTTATCAAAGACCGTGCAAACATAAAACACTAACATTTTGTCATGGCAGAAGGAGAGAGGATAATACCGATCAATATTGAAGAAGAGATGAAAACCGCGTACATCGATTATTCGATGTCCGTAATTGTTTCAAGAGCGCTTCCTGATGTTCGGGATGGCTTGAAACCAGTTCACAGAAGAGTACTTTTTGGTATGCTCGACCTTGGAGTTCGAGCAGGTAGCGCACACAAGAAATCGGCTAGAATTGTGGGTGAGGTACTTGGTAAGTACCATCCGCATGGCGATTCATCTGTATACGACACCATGGTGCGTATGGCCCAAGAGTGGTCGTTGCGTTACCCATTGGTTGATGGACAAGGTAACTTTGGTTCCGTTGATGGTGACAGCCCTGCTGCCATGCGTTACACGGAAGCACGTCTTCGTAGAATAGCTGAGGAATTATTGGCTGATATCGACAAGGATACTGTTGATTTCAAGCTAAACTTTGATGATACCTTGCAGGAACCAACGGTTCTTCCAGCTCGTATTCCGAACCTTCTTATTAACGGTTCATCTGGTATTGCCGTAGGTATGGCAACCAATATGGCGCCTCACAACCTTACAGAGGTGGTGAATGGCATCATCGCGTACATCGATAACCGCGACATCACCATTCCAGAATTGATGGAGCATGTAAAAGCTCCTGATTTTCCAACAGGAGGAACAATCTATGGGTATGATGGCGTTCGCGAAGCATTTGAAACAGGTAGAGGTCGTGTAATGATGCGCGCCAAGGCTGAGTTTGAAGAAACGAAGTCTGGTCGTGAGCAAATCATCGTTACAGAGATTCCTTACCAAGTAAATAAGGCCGAGATGATTAAGAAGACTGCCGAATTGGTGGTTGACAAGAAAATCGAAGGCATTAGCGATATCCGCGATGAGTCGGATAGAAAAGGTATGCGTATCGTTTACGAACTGAAACGTGATGCCATTCCAAATGTGGTTCTCAATACCTTATATAAGTACACTGCACTTCAAACCTCTTTCAGCGTAAACAACATTGCGCTTGTAAAAGGTCGTCCGGAGATGTTAACGTTGAAGGACATGATTGTTCACTTCGTGGATCACCGTCATGATGTAGTTGTAAGACGTACCAAATTTGAGTTGGATCAAGCTGAAAAGCGTGCTCACATCTTAGAAGGTCTCATTATTGCTTCAGATAATATTGATGAAGTAATCAAGATTATTCGTGCTTCGGCTAGCCCAGATGAAGCGCGTGAGAACTTGATGGAACGCTTTAACCTTAGCGACATTCAGTCTCGTGCCATTGTTGAAATGCGTCTACGTCAGTTAACAGGACTAGAGCAAGACAAACTACGTGCTGAGTACGAAGAGTTGATGAAAACCATCGAATACTTGAAGAGCATTTTGGAGAGTGAAGACCTCAGAATGAGCATCATCAAGGATGAACTTATCGTTGTCAGAGACAAATACGGAGACGAAAGACGAAGCGTAATTGAGCACAATGCCAATGATCTTCGAATGGAAGACATGATTGCAGATGAAGACGTGGTGATTACCATTTCTCATCTGGGATACATCAAACGAACGCCACTTAGCGAATACCGTGTTCAAAGTAGAGGAGGAGTAGGAGCGAAAGCAAGTACCACGCGTGATGAGGATTTCTTGGAATACATGTTTGTTGCTACCAACCACAACTACATGCTTTTCTTCACAGAGAAAGGCCGTTGTTTCTGGATGCGTGCATTTGAGATTCCGGAAGGAACCAAAACAAGCAAGGGACGAGCCATTCAAAACCTTATCAGCATTGAATCGGACGATAAAGTGAAAGCTTTTATCAACGTGAAGGATTTGAAAGACGAGGAGTACATCAATAACACCTACGTTATCATGTGTTCTAAGCAGGGTATCATCAAGAAAACCACGCTTGCAGCATACTCAAGACCACGTGTTAATGGTATCAATGCCATCACGATTAAGGATGGTGACCAACTGTTGGAAGCCAAGCTTACAACTGGCGAAAGTCACATCCTTATTGCAGGAACGCATGGTCGTTGTATTCACTTCCCAGAAGCTAAAGTTCGTCCAATGGGTCGTACTGCAGCAGGGGTAAAAGGAATCAGCCTTCCGAAAGGAGTAGAGGTGGTTGGCATGATCTGTGTAGAAGACGTGGAAACCGAATCGGTAATGGTAGTTTCTGAAAATGGATATGGTAAGCGTTCTTCTGTTGAAGATTACCGTGTTACCAACCGTGGAGGAAAAGGTGTGAAAACCCTGAACGTAACTGATAAAACAGGTTCGTTAATTGCCATTAAGAGCGTGGTTGATGCCAACGATTTGATGATTATCAACAAATCAGGTATTGCCATTCGAATGGATGTTGCGGAAATCAGAGTAATGGGTCGTGCAACGCAAGGAGTGAAGCTCATCAACCTAAAAGGAAAGGACAGCATTGCTGCCATTGCTAAGGTGGAAATGTCTTTGGATGAAGAAGTAGAATTGGATGAAGATGGAAATCCAATCATTGTAGCTTCTGAAGATGGAGAAACTCCTGATACTGATTCAGACCTAGATGATGAAGAATCATCAGAAACAAACGATAACGAAGAATAGTAGATTTTAGAATCAATAATAAAAACTAAAAAAGATGACCATTAAGAAGACAAGCCTAATTACAGCGGCCCTTTTGGTGAGTGTTGCTGTCTTCGGACAGAAAGCAAAGCGAACAAGCGCCAACAACTACTTGCAATACGGAGAATTGGACAATGCCAAAGAGGCTATTGACCCATGTATTACCAACGAAACAACCATGTTGGAAGCCAAGACCTATTTCTTTCGCGGACAAATCTATCAGGCGATTTACGAGACTAAAGAAGAGAAGTATAAGTCATTGGATCCAAATCCTTTACAGGTGGCATTTGAAAGCTTCCTTAAGTGTGAGGAGTTGGATGATAAGAAGTTCCATACGGAGATGACTTTGAAGTATTTGGATGTTCAAGGAAAACAGTTTGTTAACGAGGGAATTACCCGCTACAACGCGAAGGATTACGCAGGAGCATTGGCAGCTTTTGAGAACACGCTGAAAGCCTGTGCTATTCCAGAAATCAAACGAACAGACTCGCTAGCCATCTATTATGCCGGTGCCTGTGCAGAGCAGTTAGGAGACCTTGCAAAAGCGGAGAAACACTACCGCGATGCAATGGCTGCCAACTACAAGGCTGAAGCTGCTATAGTGCGTATGCAAAACATGTATGCTGCCGCTGGAAATGATGAGAAATCACTTGCTATCCTAAAAGAAGGGCGGAAACTGTATCCAAACAACCAGTCGTTGATTACCAATGAGGTGAACGTGTATCTGAAATCAGATCAGCATGCTGAGGCGATGAAATCGTTGGAATTAGCCATTGCTGGAGAGCCAGGAAATGCTTCGTTGCATTTTGCGCTTGGATTCGTGAACGATAGATTGGCTGCTAAGGAAATTGAAGCAAATCCTAAAGGAAACGATGCATACACAGCATATTTGGCCGCAGCGGAGAAAAGCTACTCAAAATCGGTAGAATTGGATGGTTCAAACTTTGATGCGGTTTACAACTTAGGAGCGTTGTATTTTAACCAAGCCGTTAAACTGAATGAAGCAGCCAATTTAATTGACGATACCAAAAAGTATGAAGTTGCTAAAAAAGCAGCGGATGTGGTATTTGATAAAGCATTGCCAATTCTAGAGAAAGCATACGCCATTACGCCAGACGATAAAGGTGTATTGGTTTCGTTGAAGCAATTGTACTACCGTAAGATGGTGGAGGATGCTTCTTTTAAATCGAAGTATGATGAAATCATTGCCAGAATGAAAGGCTAATTTGTCTGCATTCGTAGACTGAAACAATAAAGAAAGGGAGCAACAGCTCCCTTTCTTTATTGAATACTATTTAACATAATATTAATTATAAGTCTTTAATATTTAATCTTATTTATTGGTATTCAATACGTTACAAATTACTTAGATGTTTGATAGCGCGCGTTTTCCCATTCAATCTGTTTCTCGTCTGTGTCATGCTGACGTTAGGAAGCATCTCCTTCCATAAAAGAGATTCCTCGTTCCTCTGAATGACAAGCGGAGTGCCTCGGAAAGACAGAACCAATTATCTCATCTGTTATCTCGTCTGTCATGCTGACGTTAGGAAGCATTTCTTTCCATAAAAGAGATTCCTCGTTCCTCGGAATGACAAGCGGAGTGCCTCGGAAAGACAGAATCAATTATCTCATCTGTTATCTCGTCTGTCATGCTGACGAAGGAAGCATCTCTTTCCATAAAAGAGATTCCTCGTTCCTCGGAATGACAAGCGGAGTGCCTCGGAATGAAAGAATCAATTATCTCATTTATCAACTTACCGAAGGATTCCGTAATCATTAGCGTCTAAATACCTAAACACAACGTCATGGTAGCAAAGAAGAAAATAGTATCAGCAGTTGCCTTAGTAATAGGCTTGACAACAGTTAACGAGGCGCAAGCTCAGCAGGATAATCGCAAACCAGGAAATCCACCAAGCGTTGAACAACTGTTTAAAGAAATGGACGGTAACGAAGATGGATTCTTGAGCAAAACTGAGGTAAAAGGACCTCTTTCTGATGATTTCAAGAAGATTGATGCCAATGAAGACGGTCTTTTGAGCAAGGAAGAATTGGAAAAAGCACCAAAACCTGCAAAAGGTCAACGACCTCCGAGATAAGAATTGAAGAATTCTTATTCATGAAACAGGCGGTAAATGCAACCTAAAGGAGCATTTACCGCCTGTTTTATAAAATGCTATGGCTTATTTACCCGATAAAGGAGCTCCAACAGCAATGGCGCAATCATGACCTGGTTCTCCGTGTGCAGGATTTAAACCATTTGCTGGTGCTTTGCCAGTTGCGGCAGGTTGTGTCATGGGTTGAACAGCAGGTTGCGTTACTAATGATGGCATACCAGCAGGCACACTTGAAGCAGCTGAACCATCTAATGGCGCACCAACGGCAATAGCACAATCATGTCCGGGTTCTCCGTGAGCTGGGTTTAATCCAGCAGTTTGTGCAGGTGATGTACTGGTTTCTACCGCTTGTCCTCCTTCGGTTGTGGTAGGAAGTTCTGTTTGAGCTGCATCCGTCTCAGTTGTTTCCGTTTCTGAGGTGCTTTCTCCGCATCCTACAATAAGGAAACTTGCTACTACTAGTATTGATAATGATTTGAACATTTCGCGCTGTTTGTGAGGCTGCAATATAAGAACGATAGTGCTTTCAATATTTGTCATGCTGAGGAACGAAGCATCTCTTTCATCTTTATAACAAGATTTAGCTCCGCTGAACTTCGTTTCTCATACCTCGGAATGATAGACGGAGTGCTTCGCAATGAAAACACTTTTAGTACATTTCGACATGAAGTTTTTGAAACCCATTCTCTTAGGTTTTTTGTTTTTTCTGCTAGTGTTAATTGGTGGAATTCTTACGTGGTATTTCCTTCAAGGTCCATCGCATCAAGGATTGGTGCGTTCTGATTTCGCAGATCAAGTATTTAAGATTGAGACACTTGTAGATGTAACGCCCATTGCCAATAAACCCAATATCGTATTCATTTTGGCAGATGATTTGGGTTATGGAGATGTTGGTTTTAACCTGCAAACTGCCATTAATACCCAGCATTTAGATGCTTTGGCAAGTGAGAGTGTGGTGTTTACCAATTTTTACGCCCCTGCTTCTATTTGCACGCCATCGCGGGTTGGTTTTTTAACGGGTAGATATGCGCTTAGGCAGGGTCTTGCGTATCCTTTTCATCATGTAAATGGCAGTTTTGTTATGCAGGTTGGAAACCGAGTAGCAAACACCTTGGGTGTTGTGGATATGCGGGGCGAACACAATATCGTTGATGGCTTGATGCAATCGGAGATTATCATTCCCGAAATGTTGAAGTTGGCCAACTACAAAACAGGCGTTGTGGGCAAATGGCATTTGGGCACCATTTCGCAGGATGAACAGTTTCATCCCTTCAACCATGGGTTTGATTATTTCGTGGGTTTAGAAGCTTCTAATGATGATTGGCCTGTGGCGTTTTATGAGAACGATCGCAAAATGCTAGACGATATTGGATTGGATCAAACGCATTACACGCAGCTATTCACCGATTCTGCCAAGAGCTTCATGACCCAACATAAAGACGAACCATTTTTCCTGTATGTAGCGCACAAAGACCCGCACCAACCGTTTTTTCCTTCTCCGAAGTTTAGAGGTAAATCGAAAGGTGGTTCGTATGGCGATGCCGTGGAAGAATTTGACCACAGCGTGGGACAAATCCTCAAACACTTGGATAGTCTTGGTTTGAGTGAGAATACCATTGTTGTGGTAACAAGCGATAACGGCCCTTGGTTTGAAGGAAACCCCTGTGGTTTGCGTGGCAGAAAAGGCCAATTGTTTGAAGGTGGTTACAGAGTTCCGTTCATACTTCGGTATCCGAAGAAGCTAAAAACGGCCTATAAAACAGATGTGCCTGCCATGGGCATTGACCTCTTCCCTACTCTTATGGCCGAAGCAGGAATCTCCCTACCAAAAGACCGCATTATTGATGGGCATAATTTGTTCGACATACTAGCCGATACCAATTTGGCGGCTTCTCGTCCGCTGTTCTTCTTTCACGATTACGCGTTTGAAGCAGTGCGCATAGGCGATTGGAAGTTTCTAGAAACCAACTACAGTTATTTGTGGCCACTTCCGTTAGAACACCCAAACTATGCAACCAAGGGCTTTGTGCCTGAGTATTCTCCGGCAAATAGCGATACTTCCATCAATAGACTCGATAATTGGCCCAAACTCTATAACCTAAGCGAAAGCCCAAGCGAATCGTATAATCTTGCCACCAGAAACGGGCAAAAAGTGAAAGAAATGCAGCGGGTGCTTGTAGATTTTAGAACGGAGTTTTTGAGGAATCCGAGGGGATGGACAGGGAATTAGACATAAGGAGAAAGTGGCAAACGCGCCTGTCATGCTGACGTTAGGAAGCATCTCATACTATCAAGTTTGACAATTCTACTTGTATATTGGCTTCGACACGATGAGGACTTTTCTGATCTTTCTATTTCTATTAAAAATCACCGTTGTTGGTGCACAAACGTTCAATCCAAGTGATGCGAAAGCAACGTTCTATAACGGAACATTCCAGTATAAAGGAAAGCTTGGTTCCTACAAAGTAAAGAGGAAAGACAAACCGAACGATGTGGTTACTGCAACCATTTGCAGGCGGGTAAATGACCAAAATCTGATAGTCGTTTTACCTCTGGATGAGACAATACCAATAGACATAACCGAATTGAAAATTCCTGTTTCGAAGGGACTACATTTCTTCGGTGGTGGCGAACAATTCTCTCACCTAGAACTCACTGGTAAACACGTTCCCTTTCTGGTAGAAGAAAACGGCATTGGTCGTGGCGATAAGCCTGCCACCAAAACCGCCAATCTAGTAGGCGCAGGCGGACACGAATGGACCACCTACTGCCCTATTCCGCTCATTCTTTCTACAGATAATAAGGCGTATTTGATTGAGAACGATTGTTATTCTGAAATTGACCTTACGGTTGATGGCGAAATCACCTTCATTGTACATGACCATGAACTAAAACTTAGAACGTGGGAAGCAAATTCGCCCAAAGAACTGCTAGAAAAGATAACCGCTGATTTAGGCCGAATGCCCCAACTCCCCGATTGGACCTACGGAACCATTCTCGGTATTCAGGGAGGAGCCGAACGAGTAAAGCAATTGGTGAAAGATGCCCAAGGGTATGGCAATCCCGTTTCAGCCATTTGGATACAGGATTGGGTAGGCAAAAAGCAAACCAGCATTGGTTCGCGCTTGCGCTGGGAATGGAAACCAGATACACTCACCTATCCCAATTTCAAGCAGTTCTGTGCCGATATGAATGCGCAGGACATCAAAGTAATGGGCTACATCAATCCATTTCTGTTAGAAGAAACCGACATGACCAACCAAGCGTTGGAAAAAGGCTACATCGTTCATAAAAAGAACGGCAGTCCGTACCTCATTCCCTTTGGAGGTTTCAAAGGCTACATCATCGATTTAAGCAATCCCTCAGCACGCAATTGGATAAAAAATATTATCAAAACCAACATGATTGGTAATGGATTGAGCGGTTGGATGGCCGACTTTGCCGAGTGGTTGCCGTTTGATTGCAAGCTCCATTCGGGTCAAAGCCCAAAAGATTACCACAACCGCTTTGCGGCAGATTGGGCAAAAGTGAATAGAGAAGCAGTGGAAGAAGCAGGAAAACTGGGCGAAGTGGTCTTCTTCTCCCGTTCGGGTTTTACGGGTTCTTCAGGTATTTCTACCCTCTTCTGGGCTGGCGACCAAATGGTTGATTTTGGTGAGAATGATGGTTTGGGTTCTGCCATTACCGCCATGCTTAGTTCTGGTTTGAGTGGCATGTCTCTCAATCATTCAGATATTGGTGGTTACACTGCTCTCAAGTTTCCCCTCTTCAAAAATGTGCTGCGCGATAAAGAAATCCTCTTCCGCTGGATTGAACTAGAGGCCTTTACCCCACTTTTCCGAACGCACGAAGGCTTGCTACCTAACGATATGGTTCAGTATTATTCGGATAACGAAACGAAGACCTACTTCTCAGCTTTTGCTAAAATCCACAAGGCAATGACTCCGCTTTTCAAGCATTTGGTAAAGGAAGCTTCCGAAACAGGCGTTCCAGTTATTCGTCATCCGTGGTTGGTGTGTCCAACCGATACCAATTGCCTTCAAACCAAGAATCAATTCTTTGTAGGAGATGATTTACTGGTGCTGCCCGTTACCGAGCGCAAACAAACAACTGTTCGTGGGTATTTCCCAGAAGGAAAATGGATGCATTACTTTACCAAAGAAGTGCTAGAAGGCGGTGCTTGGCACGAAGTAGAAGCTCCTTTGGGAACACCAGCGGTGTTTTTGAGAAAGTAACTTTACCGCCTCATTGTTTGATTTGAAGGGAATTAGCAAAACCGTATGGATTTTGTCGTTGGTAAGTCTGTTTACAGACATGGCCAGCGAAATGCTATACCCCATTATGCCCATCTATTTGAAATCAATTGGTTTTTCCATTGTGCTCATTGGGGTACTGGAAGGTGTGGCAGAAGCTACCGCCAGTTTGAGTAAAGGCTATTTTGGAAAGCTTTCTGACAGCGTTGGTAAACGCGTGCCCTTCGTGCAAATGGGTTATGCGCTAAGTGCCATATCCAAACCCATGATGGCTGTGTTTGTGTATCCGCTATGGATTTTCTTCGCGCGCACCATAGATCGTTTTGGGAAAGGAATTCGTACCGGAGCACGAGATGCCATTCTTTCTGATCAGGCTACTCCAGAAACCAAAGGGCGAATATTCGGATTCCACCGTTCAATGGATACGTTGGGTGCCGTTTTGGGACCTATGCTTGCGCTCGTGTTTCTGTATTTCTATCCGCAGCAGTACGCCTTGCTCTTTTTCCTAGCTGTTATTCCCGGATTGCTGGCAGTAGCTGCATCATTGAACTTAAAAGAGAAACAAGCAACTGCTGAGAAACAGGCCGCAAAGCCGTCTTTATTTTCCTTTCTTGGATATTGGAAAACCAGTTCTTCGGAGTATAAAAAGGTGGTAATTGGCTTTTTGGCCTTTACTCTGTTCAATAGCTCAGATGTTTTTCTCCTTTTGAAAGCGAAAGAGATGGGTCTTTCGGATACGTGGGTTATTGGCGTTTACATTTTCTACAATCTCATCTATGCCTTGGCTGCTTTTCCGATTGGCATTTTGGCTGATAAGATTGGACTCAAAAAAATGGTTGTTTTCGGGCTGGTCTGTTTTGCAGTGGTTTACTTCGGAATGAGTCTAGAATTAAACGTGTACCTGATTGTAGCGCTCTTCTTCCTCTATGGAATTTACGCGGCAGCTACGGAAGGAGTCTCTAAAGCATGGATAACCAATGTTTCTGCCAAGAAAGATGCTGCCACGGCTATTGGAACGTTTACCGGTTTTCAAAGCATCTGTGTCATGATTGCCAGTTCATTTGCTGGATTGCTCTGGTATCAGTTTGGAGCCTCTACTACCTTTTTAGTAACAGGAATAGCAACCTCAGTGGTTATTCTGTACTTCTTATTCGGAATCAAAACCCAGCATTAACTTCCTGCTGGGTATTAAATTTCGATGAAGTCAATTCACGTAAATAAACTTGCAAGTACATTTGACTTGTAATTCAACAACTATGAAAAAGCTAATTCTCCTTTTCACCATCCTTTTACCGTTCAGTCTTTTTGCACAACAGCAATTAGAAGACGTGGTCTATCTCAAAGATGGCAGCATCTACCGTGGGGTTATCATCGAACAAGTTCCAAATGAAAGCCTAAAAATTCAGGTTATGGGCGGTAGTGTTATGGCTGTGACAATGAATAATGTTGCCAAAATGACGAAAGAAACTCCTTACGGAGTAGATGTGGCAAAAGCAGCTCCTGTTACCAAAGAAAAACCAGCCGAACGAGTCAAACTTCAATTTGAGCCACGTACAAAGGGTTTCTTCTTTCAGAGTCAATTGATGCTAGAAGCTGGACAACTTGGTTTCAAGATAGTAAATGGTTATAAGTTCGGACGTTTCGGACATTTGGGCATTGGTGTTGGATTAGATGGTGTAATAGGTTCTCCTTTCAATAACGTTCTTAATGGTCTAAATACCAATGATTTATCAGGAGCCTATCTCCCACTGTACGTATATTATGCTGGCGACATTCTCAAGAGTAAAATCACACCATTCTATGCGATTGAAGCAGGGTATGCACACCTTGGACCACATTTTTCGAATGGCATTGGAAATGAAGATTATCTCTACGAAGATGCCATAGGCTACAACTACGGAACTACTGAATTGGTGCATGGTGGCGCCATGGGTTCGGTTGGTATCGGTGTGCGATTCAATACGCGCAGACGCATCAATTTTAGCTTATTGATGAATGCCAACTTTAAGAACGTAACCTACGAGGAAACCTACTACCTATACGATGATTTGAACGGGTATTACGACTCGTATGGTACTCGAAAGAACGCTACACTTTTAATGGTGGGTATGCGTTTCGGTGTTGGATTCTAATTCCGTCTGTCATACTGCCTGTCCTGAGTTTTTACAGGAGGAACTGAAGCATCTCTTTTTCAAAGATTATGTTGGCTAGAGATTAACTAGTCAACCCTTAATAAGTCATTAACACACTGATTGTTAATAACATATGATTATTTCGATTGGATTCAGAATGCAAGGTTCGGTATCTTCATGGCGAAAACCTTGCAAAATCATGACCATGATTCCGAAGAAAAGACCA
>JAIOYP010000067.1 GCA_021741155.1 Flavobacteriales bacterium
TAGGTAATCTCCAAAGCAGAAATGCTTTCTGGAATTGCGATTGAAGACAATAATGATAATTTCGACATTGCTGGAAAGAGCTGGACTAATGGTTGGCTTCAACCCTTGAGATAAAAGCTGAAGAATTTGACATCTACTAAAAAGGCCTCCGAATGGAGTCCTTTTTTATGCAGTAAACTTCGATTTGAAATCCGAATTGAGGGTCTCGATATATTCGAGTAGTGCTTCCTTGCCATCGCTCTTTTCGGCTGAGGTTAACACCTGAAGTGGTAACTCATCCCATGTTTCGAGCATTTTCGTCCGGTACTTCTTCAGCATGGGCTCAATTTCTCCGCGTTTAAGCTTGTCGAGCTTGGTAAAAACCATTGTAAATGGAATTCCCGAAACACCCAGCCATTCCATAAATTCCAAATCAATCTGCTGCGGAGTATGTCTAATATCAACCAGAACGAACACAGTCACCAAATTTTCCCTTTGGAGAATGTAATCGTTAATCATCTTCTCAAACTTCTTCCTGTGTGATGGTGGAACTTTGGCGTATCCATATCCTGGAAGATCAACCAAATACCAAGATTCATTTACCAAGAAGTGATTGATGAGCTGAGTCTTTCCTGGAGTAGAGCTGGTCTTAGCCAAGTTCTTTCTTCCCATCAACATATTAATAAGGGAAGATTTACCCACATTCGAACGACCAATGAATGCGAATTCAGGTCGGTCGGGTTTAGGACACTTTCGCATGTCCGAGTTGCTCATCACAAACTCGACATCTTTTATCAGCATAAAATCAATCTTTAAGAACGTGTTTTTTCAGCCAAGGCGACAAGAGCGCGTTGAACTGCTTCGGATGCTCCATCATTGGCGCATGTCCACATTTATCAATCCAATATAACTCCGAATTCGGAAGCAGTTCATGAAACTCTTCCGCAACCTCAGGTGGAGTAACGCCATCATTCTTTCCCCAAATCAAACAAGTGGGAATTGTAATGGTGGGAAGATCATCCTTCATATTGTGACGAATCGCTGACTTAGCAATGGCCAAAACACGAATCAGCTTATTCCTGTCATTAATAATATCAAAAACCTCCTCAATAAGGCCTTCGGTGGCATTGGCTGGATCGTAGAATGTGTCTTCAACCTTCTTCTTAATGTACTCTCGGTCTTCTCGTCTTGGGAAAGAACCACCAAAAGCATTCTCATACAAACCAGAACTTCCAGTCAGAATCAAAGCCTTCACCTTTTCTGGATGCGCAACTGAATAAACAAGCGACACGTGACCACCAAGTGAATTGCCGAGTAAAGTCAAGTCATCGAAGTTTTTGAAAACGACAAATTCGTGGATGTAAGCCGCCAATTCCTTCACGTTGGTCTTTAACAACGGTAGTTCGTAGATAGGCATAATCGGAATTACCACTTTGTAATCCTTGGAGAATTCCTCCAACACATCCTGAAAATTACTGAGCGCCCCGAACAGACCATGAAGCACGAGCAAGACTGGACCCTCGCCCTGCTCAATGTATTTATGTCCTGATTCCTCTTTTACCACTTGGATTGACGCTTTCGCCAAAATTAACCAAAAATGAGGGGGCACAATCTCGAATAAATCAATCAAAAAGTGGCGTGGTTATTAACATTAATACCACTTTCTACCACCACCATATTTGTACTAAAATGTACTTGAATAGCGCTGTACCGTAACCTTTTCGTAAATTTGAACTATAAAGTTTTCAACAGTTGTGGTAAACTGTGGTAAAGAGTGGTAGATAATCCATTCCTTTACCTGATAAATTCTAGTGTAAGTGACCAACATTATCGGCACATATGAATGCAAAGTGGACGCCAAGGGCCGACTCATGCTACCTACAGCGTTGAAGAAGCAATTGACGTCTCAACTCGAAAGCGGCTTCGTTCTGAAGCGCAGCATGTTCGAGAAATGCATTGAATTGTACCCGATGAGTGAGTGGAATGATACGATGAGTGACGTGACTAAATTGAGCAGGTTTAAGCGCAAGAATGTCGAGTTCATCAGGTTATTTACAGCTGGGGTGAGGATCGTTGAGCTGGATGTGACGGGCCGATTGCTGATTCCAAAAGATTTAGTGGGATTCAGTTCAATCACCAACAACATCGTTCTCGCAAGTGCCGGTACCTATGTGGAAATATGGGACAAGGACGCTTACGAGGAGAAGTTGAGCAATCCTGAAACAGACATTGCCACACTGGCTGAAGAAGTCATGGGCAGCCTAAAAGACAGGGCTGATGACCTACCATGACCCCGTCCTGTTACAGGATTGCGTTGACGGCTTAAAGATCGATCCCAACGGGATTTACGTGGATCTCACCTTCGGTGGAGGCGGTCATTCACGAGAGATTTTAAAGCATTTGAAAGGCGGACATCTGTACGCCTTCGATCAGGATAAAGACGCACAAATGAACCTGTTGCAGGACGAACGTTTCACATTTATACCACACAACTTTAGGTATGTGCGCAACTTCCTGCGGTACTTTAAAGCCGTTCCTGTTGATGGCGTTTTGGCCGATTTAGGAATCTCTTCCTTTCAGATTGATGAGCCAAGTCGCGGATTCAGCACACGAGCAGATGGTCCATTAGACATGAGAATGTCAGATGGAATTGAGCTTACAGCGAGAACCATCATCAATGAGTATTCAGTAGAAAATCTATCGCGAATTTTTCGGGAAAATGCGGATTTGAATGAGGCCTGGAAACTCTCAAAAGCAATTGTTGCTGCTAGAGGAGTTCAGCCAATTGAAACCATAGAACAATTTAAAGTGGTAATTCTTCCCAGCGCGCAGCGCGGAAAAGAAAACAGCTTCATGTCGCGCGTTTTTCAGGCGATAAGAATAGAAGTAAACGATGAGATAAATGCATTGGAAGAAATGCTTGTTCAAATGCCAAACATCCTTACCGAGGGCGGGCGATTGGTGGTTATTTCTTATCACTCGCTAGAAGACAGATTGGTAAAAAATCTTGTAAAAAGCGGAAACATTGAAGGTAAAATGGAGAAAGATTTCTTCGGAAAACCTCTTGTTCCATTCAATGCTATTTCAAGAAAACCCATCATACCAACGGATGAAGAAATAGCACGAAATCCACGCGCCAGAAGTGCGAAATTGAGAATTGCAGAAAAAATCTAATGAGTCAGGAAACGGAAAATACAACAGAGGAAAGAGGCGCTGCAAAGCGCGTTCTCGGTGTGCTTGACGGGAGTTTCCTCACGCGAGATAATATGTTGAACAACATTCCATTTCTGTTATTCATGTTCGGCATTGGCATATTCTACATCGGCAACAGCCACTTTGGAGAAGGTACCATTATCGGAATGGAAAAAATGAATCGTGAAATCAAGGAATTGAAATCAGAATTCATCTCCACACGATCAGAGTTAATGTTTGCAAGCAAGCAAAGTGAAGTAGCAAAAGCAGTGGCACCGATGGGAATTTACGAAAGCGTGGTGCCGCCTAAGAAAATCGTGGTCAAATCAAAAGAACATCCTGAGAATTGAGCCACGAAAAGGAAATAAAAACCCGTGTCTATGTCTCTTATGGACTGATGTGTGTCTTCGCCATCGCAATTGTTGCGCGCGTAGCTCAGATACAGTTCGTTGAAGGCGAAAAGTGGAAAGAAAAGGCTGAGACACAAACCACCGCTTTCCGTGAAATCGAGGCATCGCGCGGCAATATTTTTGCTACTGATGGTAGCCTTTTGGCCACTTCAGAACCAATCTACGAAATCCGTTGGGATGCAGCAGTTCCAACATTGTCGGATGATTATTTCAATGAACATATCGGTAAATTATCACGTCAACTTTCTGGGCTTTTCGGAGACAAATCTGCCGAATCTTACAAACGAGAACTAACCAAAGCCAGACTCAATAAGAGTCAGTATTACCTTATTAAAAGGAAGGTCGGGCACAAGGAATTGAAGGCGCTCCGTGAGTTTGAGATTTTTAATCTTGGAAAGTACAGCGGTGGCCTCATCTACAATCAAAACAGTAAACGGGCAATGCCATTCAAGCAATTGGCTGCCAGAACCATTGGTTATGACCAGCCTGGAACCAGCGTTGGTCTAGAAGGTGCTTACTCTACCGAATTGGCTGGGGTTGGAGGCAAACGTCTCATGCGAAAAATTGCTGGCGGAAACTGGAAACCATTAAGCGATGAGAACGAAATTGAACCTGAGGATGGTTCTGATTTGGTTACAACCATTGATATTAACATTCAGGATGTGGCACAAAACGCGCTACTCAACCAATTACAAAAGCACGGTGCGCATCATGGTTGTGCCATTCTGATGGAGGTTCAAACAGGCAACATCAAGGCCATTGCCAACCTGACTTCTCAGGGTGATGGTTCTTATGCTGAAACATACAACTACGCTATTGGATCAACTACTGAACCCGGTTCTACATTCAAATTGGCCAGCCTGCTTTGTCTTTTGGAAGATGGATTCGTGGACATCACCGATTCGGTTGATATCGAAGGAGGCATCAAACGCTTTCACAACGCCACGATGAAGGACTCGAAAACGGGCGTTTACAACAAGATAACGGTAGCCAAAGTATTTGAGATTTCATCCAATGTTGGCGTTTCAAAACTGGTGAATCAATACTACCAGAAAGATCCTCAGAAACTGATTGACCGCATGGTTGCCATGGGTCTGGACAATCCATTAGGATTGGAAATTCCTGGAGAAGGAAAGCCATCAATTCCTTCTCCTAAAGATGCTAGCTGGTCGGGAATCTCACTTCCTTGGATGAGCATTGGATACGAAGTACTACAAACCCCAATACAAATTCTGGCATTCTACAATGCGATTGCGAATGATGGAAAAATGGTGCGTCCAAAGTTTGTCAACAGCATCACCAAGCACGGAACTGTAGTGAAGGAATTCCCAACTGTAGTCCTCAAAGAACGCATCTGTTCTCAGAAAACTGTTGACAAGTTGAAATTGATGATGGAAGGCGTGGTGGAGCATGGCACTGCCAGTAACCTGAAACACGCCAACTACAAAATTGCGGGCAAAACAGGAACCGCTCAGATTTCCAAAGGTGGAAGTTATCACAAGGACAAGAGCTACCAAGCATCGTTTGTGGGTTACTTCCCTGCTGACAAACCGCGGTACACCTGCATTGTGGTTATTGATTCACCTACCAGTTCTGTCTATTACGGAAACGTGGTTGCTGGACCAATTTTCAAAGAGATTTCGGACAAAGTTTACTCCACGCAAGTGAAAATGTTGGAAGAAGTTGAGACAGACCCACTACTAGCGAATTCCATCATTCCGTTCTCAAAAATCAGCGAAAAACACGATCTCGTTAAAGCTTTTGAGACTCTAAACATTAAAACGGACGTAAAAGATCCTGACGCGAAATGGGCATTAGCTTCTTCGGATTCCAATTCAGTGAACATCATTGAGCGTGAGGTAATCGAGAATCTCGTTCCGCGAGTTATAGGTATGGGCGCGATGGACGCACTCTTTCTATTAGAAAACTCAGGACTGAAAGTAAGCATGGTTGGTTCTGGTGTTGTGCGTCAACAATCTATCACCCCAGGAACCCGCACGATGCGTGGCAATGAAATAATCCTTCAACTATCATGAAGCTCCTGAAGGACATATTATATAAGGCAGGCCTTGAGGAAGTTGTCGGCTCCACTAACGTGGCGATTGAGAACGTTTGCACTGACTCTCGGCAGGCAAAGAAATTCTCGCTTTTTGTAGCTGTGAAGGGAACGCAAACGGACGGGCACGACTACATCGCTCAGGCCATTAAGCAAGGTTCGTTGGCAATCGTGTGCGAAACTCTTCCTGAGCATCTTGAAAAAGACGTCAACTACGTTCAAGTGAAGAACAGCCACTATGCGGCTGGCATCATTGCTTCAAACTTTTTCGACAATCCATCTCAGTACATGAAATTGGTTGGCGTAACTGGCACGAACGGAAAAACAACCACAGCTACATTGCTTTACGGGCTTTTCGTGGGACTTGGCTATAAAGTTGGCCTTATCTCTACTGTTAGAAATCTGATTAATGGAGTTGAGGTAGCCGCTACGCACACAACTCCAGACCCCATTAACCTAAATAAACTATTGGCCGAAATGGTTAATGCTGGTTGCGAATTCTGCTTCATGGAAGTGAGTTCACATGCCTTGCATCAGCATCGTGTGGCTGGATTGAATTTCGCGGGAGCGATTTTCACAAATATCACTCACGATCACCTCGATTACCATGAAACATTCAGCAATTATATCGTTGCGAAGAAAATGTTGTTTGATGGTCTATCTTCCAAAGCATTTGCACTCATAAACGTGGATGATAGGCATGGTGAAGTGATGGTGCAGAACACCAAAGCCAAGGTCGTTACCTACGGATTGAAGTCCATGGCTGACCGCAAGGCGAAAATCCTTGAGAACAATCTTACTGGCCTCATTCTCAATATTGACGGACAAGAAGTAATCACGCGATTGATTGGCTCGTTTAACGCTTACAATATCTTGAGTGTTTACGGAGCTGCGCTTGAATTGAAGGAAGAGAAACTTCAGATTCTGACCACGCTTAGCAATCTTCATTCGCCAGAAGGAAGGTTCCAATTCTTCAAAACCCCGAACAATATTCTCGGAATTGTGGATTACGCCCACACGCCAGATGCGTTGGAGAATGTACTTTCTACCATAAAGGAACTGAGAACAGGCAACGAAAAACTGGTAACACTTGTAGGTTGCGGTGGTGACCGCGACAAAACCAAGCGACCAGAAATGGCGCGTATTGCAGCCGAGGGAAGCGACAAGGTGATTCTTACTTCGGACAATCCGCGAAGCGAAGAGCCTCAGCAGATTATCGAAGACATGAAAAAAGGTCTTGACCCTGTAACGGTGAGAAAAACGGTAACGATTCTTGATCGCGCAGAAGCTATTCGCACTGCTTGCATGTTGGCTCAACCTGGCGACATCATTCTTGTGGCAGGAAAAGGGCACGAGAAATACCAAGAGATTAAAGGGGTGAAAACGCCTTTTGACGACATGGAAATATTGACTACTAACCTCAAACAGATTAACTGATGCTATATCATCTGTTCGAATTTCTTGAAGCCAATTATGATTTGCCGGGCACGGGAGTGTTCCAGTACATCTCATTCCGAGCAGCTGCCAGCGTCATTACTTCGCTCATCTGCTCCATGATTATTGGCAAAAAGGTGATTGAGTATTTGCAACTAAAGCAAGTAGGAGAAATTGTTCGTGATCTTGGTCTCGCGGAGCAAACCCAGAAGAAGGGAACGCCAACGATGGGTGGCATCATCATTCTGTCATCCATCCTCATTCCGACAATCCTTTTCGCGCAACTAAATAACGTTTATGTGCTTCTGATGATTGTGTCCACCATTTGGCTTGGAACAATCGGCTTCATTGATGACTATATCAAGGTTTTCAAAAAAGACAAAGAAGGTCTTGCTGGCAGATTCAAGATTATGGGTCAAGTTGGCATCAGCCTTATTGTGGCTTGCACACTTTATTTTAATGATAGCGTCTCTGTTAAGGACAGACTTGTGAGCGGTGGACAAATCATTGACGTAACCATTGATGGAAAAGTAGTAAAAGGTGAAACTCACCCTGTTTATGGTGAAGCAGAACATTCACTCGTTACAACAATTCCGTTCGTAAAAGACAACGAATTTGATTACAGCTCGCTCCTATTCTTCCTTGGCGATAAAGCAAAAGATTGGGGCTGGTTGGTGTTTATTCCGATTGTGATTTTCATCGTCACAGCCGTATCAAACGGAGCAAATCTTACCGATGGACTGGACGGATTGGCCACAGGAACATCCGCCATTATTGGAGTGACGTTGGCGGCATTCGCGTACGTTTCGGGTAACATCATTTTTGCCGATTACCTGAATATCATGTACATCCCAGGTTCGGGCGAATTGGTTGTTTTCATCTCTGCATTTATCGGTGCCTGCATCGGATTCTTGTGGTACAATCAATATCCAGCTCAGGTTTTTATGGGCGACACAGGAAGTCTTGCCTTGGGTGGAATCATCGCTGTTTTTGCACTGGCAATCAGAAAGGAACTTTTGATTCCGATTCTGTGCGGTGTGTTCTTAATGGAAAACCTCTCTGTAGTAATGCAGGTGAGCTATTTCAAATACACGAAGAAGAAATTCGGTGAAGGCAGAAGGATTTTCCTCATGTCGCCACTTCATCATCATTTCCAGAAAAAAGGCATGCACGAAGCCAAAATCGTTGGTCGGTTTTGGATTGTGGGAATCATGCTTGCTGTACTCACCGTGGTAACTCTCAAACTTAGATAATGGCTGAGAGACTGGTCATATTGGGTGGTGGCGAAAGCGGTGCGGGCGCAGCGTACCTCGGTAAGATGAAAGGCTACGAGGTCTTCCTTTCTGATAAAGGAAAGCTGAAGGACGTGTACGCCAAAAAACTGCGTAGCTGGAAGATTGCTTTTGAGGAAGGAAAACATTCTGAGGAAAAGATTCTGAATGCTGATTTGGTCGTCAAAAGCCCAGGAATTCCTGATTCGTCTCCTTTGGTTCAAGCCCTTTTGAAGAAAGGCGTGAAAGTCATTTCAGAAATTGAATTTGGCTTGAAATACACCAATGCCAAAATCATCGGCATCACAGGAACCAACGGAAAGACTACGACTACACTCCTCACCCATCACATGCTTACCAAAGCAGGTTTGGATGTGGGATTGGCTGGTAACGTTGGCAAGAGTCTCGCTTGGCAAGTAGCCGATTCAGAGTTTGATTACATCGTTCTTGAACTTAGTAGCTATCAATTGGATGGTATGTTTGAAAGCCGAGTTAATGTGGCTGTGTTGATGAACATCACGCCAGACCACTTAGATCGCTACGGAAGCATGGAGAACTACATCGCTTCTAAGCTTCGAATCACTCAGAATCAGACAGTGGAAGATGCTTTCATCTATTGCGCTGATGACGTGAATATCACCAATGCTTTGAATGATTCCATGAAGGCAAAACGCCTTCCTTTTACCCTCAATGGCACAGTTGCCGAAGGCGCTTACATCGAACAGAACAATCTCAACATAAACCTCAATAATTCAAACCTAACCATGTCAATCCACGAACTTGCATTACAAGGCCGACACAATTCCTACAACTCAATGGCTGCGGGAATTGTGGGTCGCCTCTTGGAACTGCGCAAAGACGTAGTCCGTGAAAGTATGAGCGATTTCAGCGCTGTTGAACATCGATTGGAGCCAGTCGGAAAAGTTCAGGGCATCGAGTTCATCAACGATAGCAAGGCAACCAACATCAACTCCACGTGGTACGCGCTTGAGTGTCAGAACACACCAGTTATCTGGATTGTGGGTGGCGTTGACAAAGGCAACGACTATTCGATGGTTGCCGAATTGGTGAAGGATAAAGTGAAGGCCATCATCTGTCTGGGAACGGATAACGAGAAAATCCACGCGGCTTTTGAGGGAATTGTTGAGACGATTGTAGACACGCAAAGCGCAGTTGAGGCGGTAAAAGCGAGCTATTATTTGGGCAAAAAAGGAGATACCGTTCTGCTTTCTCCTGCATGCGCCAGTTTCGATTTATTTGAGAATTACGAAGACCGAGGACGTCAGTTTAAAGCTGCCGTTCGATCACTATAAACCTAGGAACCATCAACCTATGAAAGACAAAAACTGGAATAAAGAAGTGCAAACGGAACAGGAAATGTTCAATAGTCTGCTTGAATTGAGGAAGCAGATTCTTGAAGAAAGTGTTTCGGATGTACAAAGCACACGTCACCGTCAAGAAGTGATTGGTGTATGGAATGATATTGAATTCATCAACGATTCAAAGGCAACAAACGTGGATTTGACGTGGTATTCGTTGGAGCGTTTGCAAGGAACTGCCGTTTGGATTGTGGGTGGCCTTCAAGCTGGACAGGATTACAGCATGCTGAAAGAATTGGTGTCTGATAAGGTACGTGCGGTGGTTTGTCTGGGTAGAGAGAACGGCAACGTTTTTAAAACGTTTTTGACAGATGCAGAAGTGATTGTTGGAGCCAGCACAGCCGATGAGGCGGTGAAAGCAGCTGTAGCCCTTGCCAAACCGGGCGACAAGGTTATCCTTTCACCAGCATGTTCTTCGCACGACCTTTTTGAGACCTACGAAGACCGAGGGAATCAATTCACGAAAGCTGTTTTAAAATTGATTGAGAGTAAATAAATAATGAATCAACTAATACGGAAATATCTACAGGGAGACATGGTCATTTGGGTCGTGGTGTTTCTGCTGTCGCTAGTTTCCATACTTGCGGTTTACAGCGCGACCAACAATTTGGCGCACTACAAACATCAAGGGAACACCGAATATTATCTATTCAAGCATTTCCTGATTATCGTGTTGGGTTGGGCAATGATTTATGGTGTTCACAAGGTTCCTTACACCTATTTCTCACGCGCAGCACAAATTTCCTTATGGGTTTCCATTCCACTTTTGGCAGTTACGCTGATTGCTGGAACATCCGTGAATTCAGCTTCGAGATGGCTGACCTTACCCGTCATTAATATTTCGTTCCAAACTTCCGATTTGGCCAAGTTGGCACTCATCGCATTTCTAGCTCGACAGCTTGCCAAGCGACAGGATTCAATGGATGATTTCAAGGATGGATTCCTCAAAGTCGTTTGGCCTGTTTTGATTGTTTGCGCTTTGATTTTGCCAGCCAACTTCTCAACGGCAGCAGTGCTTTTTGCCACATCGTTGGTCGTCATGTTTATTGGTCGAGTAAAGTTTAAATACTTAGCAGGATTGATTGGTGCGATAATCCTGTCAGGTGCGTTCGTGTTCTTGCTTTCACTCGCGTTGCCAGTTGAAAAAGTACTTCCTCGATTTGGAACTTGGAAACAACGGCTTGAAACATACATCAGCAACGAAGAAACGCCCGAATCTGCTGACGCAAACTACCAAACCGAACAGGCAAAAATTGCCATTGCAACTGGCGGCATAACAGGTGTGGGACCAGGAAATAGCGTTCAGCGAAACAGGCTTCCTAGTGCGTATGCGGATTTCATCTATGCTATCATCATAGAAGAATGGGGATTCGTTGGCGGCATGGGCATTCTCTTCCTATACCTGATTCTGCTCTTTCGGGGACTGAGAATCGTACACAAAGGCACCAGCACATTCGGAACGCTACTCGCATTTGGCTGCACGTTCAGCCTCATCTTTCAAGCATTCATCAACATGGCTGTTGCTGTGAATTTGTTTCCAGTAACAGGCCAAGCGTTACCGCTTTTGAGCATGGGCGGAACCTCCATCTGGTTCACATCCATTGCCATTGGAATGATACTGAGTGTGAGTCGCTCTTTGAATGAAAAACAACCTGAACCAGAACTAGCTAATGTCGAAGGTTAGGGTCATCATATCAGGAGGCGGCACTGGAGGACACATCTTCCCTGCCATTGCGATTGCCAACGCGCTGAAGAAACTTCAAGCGGATGTCGAAATCCTATTCGTAGGTGCCATCGGCAAGATGGAAATGGAGAAAGTTCCTGCGGCTGGCTACGAAATTATCGGACTCAACATTGCTGGATTGAACCGAAGCAACATGCTTAAGAATTTGGCTTTCCCATTCAAGCTAATCGGAAGCCTGTTGAAAGCCTTGAAAATCATCAAGGAATTCAAACCTAACGTGGTTGTGGGAGTTGGCGGCTTTGCTTCTGGCCCTGTGATGTATGCCGCTAGTACCAAAGGCATTCCAACCGTGATTCAAGAACAGAATTCGTATGCTGGAATCACAAACAAACTACTTGGAGCAAAAGCTAAGAAAGTCTGTGTGGCGTATGATGGAATGGAGAAATTCTTCCCAGCTAAGAACATCATCCGAACAGGAAATCCAGTTCGTCAGGACATTCTGAATTTGGCAGGAAAACGAGAAATCGGGCACAAAACATTCAACCTTGACCCAAGCAAAAAAACGCTTTTGGTAATCGGAGGAAGTCTGGGTGCGCGTTCTATCAACTTGGCAATGAAATCTCATATCGAAGATTTCAAGAAAGCCGATGTGCAAGTGGTGTGGCAGACAGGCAAACTCTTCATTGAAGAAGCGAAGAAAGCTGTCGCTGATGCAAATGCCACTAACTTTTATGTGTCAGATTTTATCTACACAATGGATCAGGCATACGCAGTTGCGGATGTAGTGCTTTCTCGTGCTGGTGCAAGTTCCATTTCAGAACTGTGCATCGTTGGAAAGCCATCAGTTCTGGTTCCATTCCCATTTGCGGCAGAAGATCATCAGACCAAGAATGCGCAAGCATTGGTTGATGTTGATGCAGCCATTCTCGTGCCTGATAGCGAAGCTGAAACGCGAGCTTGCGAAGAGTCTTTGAAACTGCTTTCAGACGAAGCAACACAGGCGAAATTCAGAACGAATATTCAAAAGTTGGCGTTGCCAAATGCAGACGAAGACATTGCGAGGGAAATCCTAAAACTGGCGAAAGCGGCATGAAAGGATTGACCAACATAAAAGCTGTCTATCTAATCGGTATCGGTGGTATCGGAATGAGCGGTCTTGCGCGCTATTTCGCGGCACAGGGTAAACTTGTTGCTGGTTACGACCGCACACCAACTGATTTGACTAAGGAACTTGAATCTGCTGGAATTTCGGTTCGTTTTGCTGATGATGTTGATGCCATTCCAGCGGAATTCAAGAATGCGGAAACAACATTGGTGATTTATACTCCAGCGGTTCCGACCAATCATTCCGAACTCAATTACTTCCGAAACAATGGATTTGAAGTTCTGAAGCGTTCGCAAGTTTTGGGCGAGCTTTCGAGAACCTACAACACTGTTGCCGTAGCTGGAACACACGGTAAGACAACCACCAGTTCCATCATTGCACATTTGCTTAAATGTTCATCTAAAGATTGCAACGCATTCTTGGGTGGAATTTCTTCCAACTACAACACGAATCTTCTCACCTCCACAAGTAGCAACTTGATGGTGGTTGAAGCGGATGAATTCGATCGTTCGTTCTTAACTCTTTCGCCAGATATTGCCATTGTGACTTCCGTAGATGCCGACCACCTAGATATCTATGGTTCGGCTGATGAAATGCTGAAGTCCTTTCACGAATTCACAGAAAAGATAACGGCTGATGGAACGCTGATTTATCGTTTCGGACTTCCATTCTCAGGCACGAAAAAGAAGCATTTCACTTATTCTCTCAGCGAGGCAAGTGACTATTACACTTCCAATCTTTCCATCGAATCTGGTCAGTACAGATTCAACCTTCATTCTCCTTCGGGAATAATAAAAGACTTGAAATTCGGAATGCCAGGATTGCATAACGTGGAGAATGCCGTTGCTGCTTTCGCAGCTGTTGATCAACTCGGATTATCGGAAGACGAAATCAGAATTGGCTTTGCCACTTACAAAGGCGTGAAGCGCAGATTTGAAGTACACATCAACACAGAAGAGTTGGTTTACATTGATGATTACGCGCATCATCCAACGGAAATTTCAGCCTGCGTGAATTCAGTCCGTGAACTCTTTCCTGGAAGAAAAGTGAAGGCTGTTTTTCAGCCGCATTTGTTCAGTAGAACGAAAGATCACATGGAAGAATTTGCGCATTCGTTGAGTGCGTTGGATGAAGTGACCTTGCTTGAAATTTATCCTGCACGGGAAGAACCAATGGCTGGAATTACCTCTTCGGTTCTGCTTGATAAAATCACGGCTAAGAACAAGAAACTACAGAGCAAAACGGCTGTTTTGGAATCCATCACGAAGGAAAACACAGACGTGCTTTTGACTTTGGGAGCTGGCGATATCGACCAATTAGTTTCACCTATTAAAGCGAAACTGCTGTCATGATCAGGAAGATTCTAAACATAACCGTTTGGGTTCTGGCGATAGCTGGCTTGTTCGTCTCGTTGGCATTCAGCGCGCGCGAATCGGACAAGATTCCGTGCAAGAGCATCAAGATTGAGGTGGACAACAACGCAGGCAACTTCTTCGTGACGAACGATGATGTGCTGGACATTATTTTCAGTAAAGGCGATAGTTTGGTCGGTAGCCCAATCACTTCTATTCCTATTGCAGTTTACGAACGTCAAATCACTGCCGACCCATCTGTGAAACGAGCCGAGGTTTACACCAAGCACAATGGTGTGTTTGCGGTGAAGGTTTATCAACGCGAGCCGATCCTGCGTGTGTTCAACGCGTATGGCGAAAGCTATTATTTGGATAGGGACGGAAACGTGATGCCAACTAGCGAAAACTACACGGCTCGTGTACCTGTTGCAAGCGGTTTCATCATGGATAAGCAGTTTAAAATGCAACGATACAACGTAGCGGAAATGACGGATAGCATGAATCAAAAATCACGTCTAGACGAGTTGTTCCGGCTCGCCACCTTCATCCGAAATGATGAATTCTGGAAAGCGCAGATCCAACAGATTACTGTGGAGGCAAACGGAGAATTGACATTGATTCCAACCGTTGGCGACCACCACATTCTGCTCGGACATGTAGACAAAATGGAACAGAAATTCAAAAAACTGCTCCTTTTCTATCGTAAAGGACTCAACAAAACAGGCTGGGATCAATATTCCCACATCAATCTTAAATACAAAGACCAGGTCATCTGCACCAAAAAGAACAGCTAATGGAAAATTCAGACATCGTAGTAGGACTAGACATCGGAACAACCAAGATTGCTTGCATCGTTGGACGCAGGGATGAGCATGGCAAGATTGAGATTCTTGGAATCGGAAAATCGGAATCGCTGGGCGTAAGCCGTGGCGTTGTTTCGAACATCGACATGACGGTTCAGTCGATTAAAACTGCTGTTGAAGAGGCGGAGAACAAGACTGGAATCGAGATCAAATATGTGAATGTTGGTATTGCAGGTCAGCACATCAAGTCGTTGCAGCACCGTGGTATTTACACACGAGATTCGTTGGATACGGAAATCAGCAAAGAAGACGTTCGCAACCTGATTCGCGACATGTACAAGTTGCAGATGCTTCCTGGCGAAGAGATCATTCACGTGCTTCCACAGGAATATATTGTGGATAACGAGCAGGGAATTAAGAATCCTGTTGGAATGAGCGGCATTCGTTTGGAGGCCAACTTCCACATCATTACGGGGCAGGTTGCTGCTGGAAAGAACATCCACCGTTGTGCGCACAAAGCTGGATTGCAGGTTACAGAATTGATTTTGGAGCCTTTGGCTTCTTCGGCTGCCGTTCTCAACGATGAGGAAATGGAAGCAGGAGTCGTGTTGGTTGACATCGGTGGTGGAACAACAGATATCGCCATTTTTCAAGACAACATCATTCGCCATACGGCTGTAATCCCGTTCGGTGGAAACATCATTTCGGAAGACATCAAAGAAGGCTGCACCATTATCAAGCATCAAGCAGAATTGCTGAAAGTGAAGTTCGGTTCCGCTTTGGCAACAGAAGCAAAGGACAACGAAATCGTTTCCATTCCTGGATTGAGAGGACGTGAGCCAAGAGAAATCAGCTTGAAGAACCTTGCGAGCATCATCCAAGCTCGAATGGAAGAAATTATTGAGCACGTTTATTACGAGATAAAGAACTCTGGCTACGAGAAAAAACTCATTGGCGGAATCGTGGTAACGGGTGGTGGAGCTATGCTAAAACACCTTCCGCAATTGATGGAATACGTGACTGGAATGGATGTGCGTGTTGGATATCCAAACGAACATTTGGCTGCTGGAAACCCAGATGATGTAACCAGCCCCATCTTCTCAACAGGTGTTGGATTGGTGATGAAAGGACTCGATTTCAAAGACGATTTGGCCGCTCGTGGACTAACCGTTGATGATTGGGCTGAAGGAAGAGAGGGAACCCCTATTGTAAAAAAGGAAGTTCCGAAGGTGGAAGAAGAAAAACCAACCACCACCATTACTGAGGCCGAGGAAGTAGCTGCGGAAGTGGCAGAAGAAAAAAGTGCAAGCAGCCCGTTTGCAGGACTTGCCAATCTCAGAAGCAAGCTGGATAAGTGGATGAACGAAGGAATTGATTGATTAAAAGGATAAAAAGAGTAAACGAAAAAAGAAAAACGTAAGGCTAAACGCTAACAGCTAAGGCCTACAACCTAAACAGAAACCCAAATAATTAACACTAACCATAAATCGGAGGAAACATGGCTAAGGAAATGATGAATTTCAATCTCCCCAAGGAGGAAAGCTCGATCATCAAAGTGATCGGAGTAGGTGGAGGCGGCTCAAATGCTGTCAACCACATGTACAAACAAGGCATTCGAGGTGTAGACTTCGTAGTCTGTAATACGGACCAGCAGGCGCTCGACATGAGTCCCGTGCCGAAGAAGATTGCGTTGGGCTCTAGCCTAACGGAAGGTCGCGGTGCAGGAGCGCAGGCCGAAGTAGGTCGTAATGCAGCTATCGAAAATCTTGATGACATCAAGGAAATTCTTGGATCAGAGACTAAGATGGTTTTCATCACCGCAGGAATGGGTGGTGGAACAGGAACTGGTGCAGCGCCCGTTATTGCGCAAGCTGCACGTGAACAGGGAATCCTGACCGTTGGTATCGTTACAATTCCGTTCGGATTTGAAGGAAAGAAGCGTAAGCTTCAGGCCGATTTCGGACTAGAAGAATTGAAGAAACACGTTGATACCGTGCTTATCATCTCTAACGACAAGCTGCGCGAGATGTACGGAAATCTGAAACTGAGCGAAGCGTTCGGACAGGCCGATGATGTTTTGACAATTGCCGCCAAAGGCATTGCCGAGATTATCACGGTTGAAGGATACGTGAACGTGGATTTTGAAGACGTTCGTACCGTTATGACCAAGTCTGGCGTTGCCATCATGGGATCGGCAACTACGTCTGGACCAGACCGCGCCATTAAAGCGGTTGAGCAGGCTTTGGCCTCTCCTCTACTCAACGACAATAACATTTACGGAGCTAGCAATATCCTCCTGTATATCAGCTCTGGAAGTGAAGAAGTTACGATGGATGAGGTGGCCGAAATCACTGATTACATTCAGGAAGAAGCCGGAATGGATGCCGATGTTATTTGGGGTAACGGCAGCGATGAAACCTTGGGCGACAAACTCACGCTTACAGTTATTGCAACTGGTTTTTCTGGGGAGAAACTAGAGAAAGTAACAGGAAAGGAGAACGTTATTCGTCACGTACTTGATCCAAGAGCAAAAACGGAAACAACAACCGCTGCGCCAACACTAGAGCAGAGATCCTCCATCCCTGCAGGTCTTACGCAGCGTCCAGTGCTTTTCAATTCTACTCCTAACTCAACGCTAAACACTACAGATGAGCTAACTACACCTACAAATATGAAGGTGGAGCCCGTTGCTGAAACACCTGTTATCAAGCATTCGCTTTTAGATGATACGATTTCAGAAGTGAAGCCGTCTATTATGGCGTTTAAGGTGGATGAAAGTGATGATGAGATTACTGCGTTTTTGGATGCAGAAGCTCCTGAAATGATTGGCATCAAGGATGGCGAGGAATTCCCGCTTTACGAAAATGACGAAGACGATGACGATAATAACGGTAGCGAGTTTGAAATGACTGGTGAGTTGGATTCTAATCTTACCGTGTTGGCCGAATCTGACCTCGAACTAACTTTAGAAACAGAAGTAAACGAGCTTCCTGTAATGGAAGAGAAAGTTGAAGAAGAGGAAATCGCTGTACCAACTTTCATCCTATTCAAAGGACGACCAGCTTCTGAGATTACCAAAGATCTTTTTGCTTTGGTTGAAGAGGATGAGAATGTGGATGACGACATCATCACAACAGAAACGGCTACTGAGTTTGAATTCGAATTGAAGGCCGAGCTTCCAACTGCGAAAGATGAGGTCAAAACATTCGCTTTGTATGACGATGAGCCTGTTGTAAGTGAAAAGAGTTATGGAAACGGACTTACCGAAGAGCCAAAACTCATCACAAGAAACCAGCCAATTGAAAACCGTTTTGACAACGGAATCGATGCGGAAGAAATGCAACGCAAGCAGGCAGAAAGAATGGAACGTTTGAAAAGCATGAACCAACGTTTCCGTTCGCCAAACAACTTGGCAGAATTGGAAAACGTTCCTGCTTTCAAAAGACGTAACGTAAATCTGAACGACACGCCTCATTCATCCGAAAGTTCTGTCACACGTTTTGATGTGCGCGACACGGACGAAAATGATGAGAACGGAAACAAGCGTGGCGGATTGAGTGATAGCAACGAATTCCTACACCAGTCGGTAGATTAAGTATCGCGTAATAGCAACTAAATTGAAGCAATCTCCAAACGGGGGTTGCTTCTTTTTTTGCTCTAAAACCATGAGACCCCTCGTTCCTCGGGGTAACAAGCAGGCTGAGCTAATTCCGTCTGTCACCCTGACGAAGGAAGGGTCTTCCCATTCGTATATTCGTCTCAAATTCGCACAAGCAACCCATGAAAAACCGCAACTGAATTTACCTCCCCATCATCCTACTCCTACTAGTGCTTGCATGGTATTTCCACACCATCATTGCTTACATATTGGTGGCTGGGGTTATTTCGCTGATTGGCGAACCCATCATCCACTTCCTCATGAAACTCCAATTCAAAGGAAGACACATGCCACGGGCTTTGGCCGCCTCCATTACCATACTGGGACTGCTTTCCTTCTTTGGAGGAATAATCAGCGCTATTGTTCCGATGGTGGCAGATGAGGCACGCAAACTCTCCACTATTGATGTAGAAGAAACCCTCTACAACATCCAAGGACCCATACAGTCAGCGCAAGACTATTTCAACCAGTTCAAACTGACCGAAACACCTATCATACTTGAATTAGAACTCAAAAAACTACTCACCAATTTGTTCGATATTTCTGCCGTTGGCGATAGCGTGCAGTACGCGATTGGACTTACTGGCGACATCTTTATCGCCTTTTTCGCCATCACCTTCATCACTTTTTTCTTTCTCAAAGACAAAGGACTTTTCAAAAACATGATTATGACCTTAGTGCCAGATGAGCACGAAGAGCGCATCGGCAAGGTGCTACATCAGAGCAAAGAACTTCTTACCCGTTATTTCATTGGAGTGATTATCGAAGTGGCCATAGTGATGACCATTGTTTCCGTTGGATTGGCCATTGTGGGAGTGGATAACGCCATCCTGATTGGGTTCATTGCCGGTCTGTTTAACGTGATTCCATACGTGGGGCCAATGATTGGTGCGGCTGTTGGAATTACCATCGGTCTTAGCACAAATTCTGTAGGACTTGACTTAGCTGGAATGCTTAGCCTCGCTGGACAAATGACTATCGTTTACGCTGCCGCGCAGCTGCTCGACAACTTCCTTCTACAACCCTACATCTATTCGCAAAGCGTAAAGGCGCACCCATTAGAGATTTTCCTTGTCATTCTGATGGCAGGAAACGTGGCCGGCATTGCTGGGATGATTCTAGCCGTTCCCACCTACAGTATTGGCCGTGTGTTTGTGGGCGAGTTCTTCAACCAGTTTAAAGTGGTGAAGGCGTTGACCGGGGAGGGTTGAGATTCTAGTTGTGGGTTTGATGCATCGAACCCTAAAAGCTGCACCATTGAAGTTAGGGTTCGATGCATCGAACCCTAACATCCGCCTGGCGGACTGACCCCGACTTTTCATCGGGGGAACGCCCTAGAAGTAAGGGTTTGATGCATCAAACCCTAACAAGCCCGAAACGACCCCTCTTTTTAATGGTTTAGAATCCGTCCAGAACCTGACCAAAGTTAGCTAGAGATTGCGCTTCTTAATCCTTAAATTCGCGCTCGATTTTAGAAAACAGTAATTCAATAATATATAGCATGAAAATCTTAGTACCTATCAGCAAAGCGCCTGATACTACGTCCAAGATTGCCTTCACGGATGGAGATTCAAAATTCAACGAAGAAGGAATCCAATGGATTGTGAACCCTTATGATGAATGGTATGCGCTTGTACGCGCATTGGAATTGGTTGAAGCTGGCGGTGGTACCGTTACCGTTATCAACGTTGGAGACGCAACTTCTGAGCCTGTTATTAGAAAGGCATTGGCTTTGGGTGCTAACGAAGCGGTGAGAGTGGATGTAAATCCTACCGATTCGTACGTAATTGCAAAAGAAATTGCGGCTTACGCTGCCGATAAAGGCTTTGACTTGGTGCTTCTTGGAAAAGAGACCATCAGCTACAACGGTTCTGAGGTGGGCGGTATGCTTGCCGAGTTTATGAACTTGCCTTTCATCTCTCTTGCTTCTAAATTGGAAGTAACCGGTGGCACTGCAACACTTGACCGTACAACTGAGGGAGGTACTGAAGTGGTTGAGGTAAAAATGCCGTTTGTGGCAAGTGCTGCCAAAGGAATGGCAGAGCAACGTATTCCAAACATGCGTGGCATTATGGCTGCACGTACTAAGCCTTTGACGGTTGTTGCGGCAAGTGGTGCAGCTGCGAAGACTGCTTATGTGAAGTATGGTCTTCCTGCACCAAAATCGGCCGTTAAACTGGTTGACCCAGAGAACATGGACGAATTGGTTAGACTCTTGCACGAAGAGGCAAAATCTATCTAAGTCCTATTTACGAACGATCAAAAAAGAATTAAGATGTCAGTACTTATAGTAGTAGATACGAAGAACGGTGAGGTTAAGAAATCATCGTTAGAAGCGGCTCAGTATGGAGTCAACGTGGCAGCAGCCTTAGGTGGAGAAGCTGTTGCGCTTTCTTTAAACGCAAGCAATGCCGAGGTTCTTGGAACTGTAGGTGTAAAAAAGGTTTTGAACGTAACAGATGCTTCTGTTTCGGCTTCTGACCCACAAAAAGTGGTTGCAGCCATTGTTGCCGCAGCAAACCAAATTGGCGCAAAAGTGGTTGTGTTTGCACACGATTCAACTGGTAAAGCAGTTGCCCCACGTTTGTCTGCAAAATCAGGTGCAGGATTGGTAACCAACGTTACTTCTTTGCCTGATACATCAAACGGATTTGTGGTTAGCAAAAACGTTTTCTCAGGAAAAGCTCACGCACAAGTGAACATCCTTAGCGATGAAAAAATTGTTTCAATCCTTCCAAACGCTTTCGGAGTGAAGGCTGGCGAAGGTTCGGCTACGGTAGAGTCTTTCTCGGTAGATGTAAGCGGAATCAATTCTGGAATTACGGTGAAAGAAGTGAAAGGTGGTAACAGCAAAGTTGTTCCATTGCCAGAAGCTGAATTGGTTGTTTCTGCAGGTCGTGGTCTAAAAGGACCAGAAAACTGGGGAATGATTGAAGAAATGGCTGAGATTCTTGGCGCTACAACTGCTTGTTCTCGTCCAGTGGCCGATATTGGTTGGAGACCTCACCATGAGCACGTAGGACAGACTGGTGTTGCCATTCGTCCAAATCTGTACATCGCTATCGGTATTTCTGGAGCCATTCAGCATTTGGCTGGTGTGAACGGAAGTAAGGTAATTGTTGTGATTAACAAGGATCCTGAAGCTCCTTTCTTTAAAGCTGCAGATTACGGTGTTGTTGGAGATGCGTTTGAGGTCGTTCCACGTTTGAACGAGGCTTTTCGTAAATTCAAAGCTGCCAACGGTTAAACTAAGGTTGGTTTCGCACTAGCGGATTGCTGCATGGATAAGATCAAAATGGGCATATTTGGGCTGCAGTACAGCCAAACTCAGACTGGTGCTTATGCGTTGGTTTTGGAGGAGGAAAGCGGTACGCGCAGGTTGCCAATCATTATCGGTAGTTCAGAGGCTCAGGCTATTGCCATTGAATTGGAGAACATGGCTCCTACCCGACCGTTGACCCACGATCTTTTCCGCTCATTCGCACAATCCTTTCATATTGATATCCAAGAAGTCATCATCTACAATTTTGTAGATGGTGTCTTCTATGGAAAAATAGTCTGTACTGACGGTACCGAAGAGGTGGAGATAGATTGTCGCCCTTCCGATGCCATTGCACTTGCCGTGAGGTTTAAGTGTCCCATTTTTACCCACGAGTTTATTCTGAATGCCGCAGCCTTTGAGAAGGACAACAGCGGAACAGGCATTCGTGCCATTGCCATTGCAGATGACACTCCTGTTGATCAGGGCGGATTCTCTCAACTCACCGAAGACGAGCTAGAAGAATCTCTCAATGCCGCCTTGGCAAAAGAAGATTACGAAGAAGCATCGCTCATTCGAGACGAATTGAATCGAAGAAAGAAGTAGGGGCGTATGGAAATACGCCCGTCTATCGGGTCAAGTATCCCGAAACCCTTTATACACATACATTTTCTTAGCCACAGATGCACAGATTTGCTCTGATTTCGCTGATGAGATTTTATTCTCTGTGAAAAATCTGTGTAAATCTGTGTTCTGTGGTTATTTCATGTACAGTTTAATCTAAGATGCGTATTTCCATACGCCCCCACCGTGTTCCATTTTTGCTTATCCTTGAAAAGCCCTTTTAGACAGAAACGAGAATGACGAATTTCTTATTGAGCATACCATTGATGGACGCAGGTTTTTCCTTCATGAGCATCGCTCGCGGACTGCTCGGCACCGCCACACTGGTTCTCATTGGTGTCTTATTCAGTCAAGATCGAAAGGCCATCAATTGGAAACTTATTGCAACAGGTCTTCTTATTCAACTCGTACTTGCCATTGGCATACTGAAGGTGTCTTGGTTTCAATACGGATTTGATGTGGTAGGACAAGGCTTTGTCAAACTCATTTCCTTCACCGATTTCGGTACCGATTTCCTCTTCTCGTCTTTCGTTACGGGCAGTTCAGAATCGGCCGTTATCAGTTTCGCCTTCCGCATTCTGCCTACCATCGTCTTCTTTTCTGCCCTCACTAGCCTGCTCTATTATATAGGAGTGCTGCAGAAAGTGGTTTACGTTTTTGCTTGGTTGATGAAGAAAACCATGAAGCTTTCAGGAGCAGAAAGTTTGGCTGCGGCAGGCAACATCTTTCTGGGGCAGACCGAATCGCCATTCCTCATCAAACCCTATTTGGATAAGATGACCAAGAGCGAGATTATGTGCTTGATGACGGGCGGCATGGCCACCATTGCTGGAGGCGTTTTGGCTGCCTACATTGGTTTTTTGGGTGGCGATGACCCTGCACAGCAAGCGCTTTTTGCCAAACATCTTTTGGCTGCTTCGGTTATGTCTGCTCCTGCCGCTGTTGTAGCCGCCAAGTTGCTCGTTCCGGAGAAGGAAAAGTTTAACGAGAGCATGGAGATTAGCAAGGATAAAATGGGCGCCAATGTGTTGGAAGCCGTTGCCAACGGCACTTCTGATGGAGTAAAACTGGCCGTAAACGTTGGTGCCATGCTACTTGTATTCACCGCATTCGTTTACATGGGCAATTGGATATTGCGCGATCTTATTGGAGATGTAACTGGCCTCAACGCCATTATCCTCAACACTACGGGTTATGACGGCCTCAGCTTTCAGTTTTTGGTAGGCTACGCCTTTGCTCCTATTGCTTGGTTGATGGGCGTTCCGAGCGATGACATTTTCCTAGTAGGACAGCTGCTTGGAGAAAAGACCATCCTCAACGAGTTCTATGCCTACAAAACCTTGGGCGAAATGAAATTCAGCGGCATGTTCGTTCACGAAAAGTCGATGATTATGGCCACATACATTCTCTGTGGCTTCTCCAACTTCGCCTCCATCGGCATTCAAATTGGCGGCATAGGCTCACTCATCCCAAACCGAAAAGGACTTCTTTCTAAACTGGGTCTGATTGCACTACTTGGCGGAACGCTGGCGTGTTTGTTTACCGCTGTGATGGTGGGGATGTTTTTATCGTAGGTCTTTCATCAGCTCCTCTACAATCACCCTGAAATCGGTTGTATGATTGTGGTCGTTTCCGAGTCGTTCGTGACCTAAACGAACCACTACCATATCGTACTCGGGGATTACAATTATGTATTGCCCGAGGATGCCACGCTGATAGAAGATGTGCGTTCCGTATTCATCGGTCATCCAAAAGCTATGTCCGTAATATGGCTCTACAAACGGAACGGTGGCCATATCGACAAAAGCGGTATCTAGAATTTGAACCCCGTTGTAATTCCCTTTTTGCAGCATCATTTGCCCAAAACGAGCAAAGTCGCGCGCGTTAGAATTGAAGCAACAGAAAGCCAATTCCTTCCCATCTTCGCTATCCAAGTGCCATTCTACCGAATGCGTTGCGCCCATTGGCTTCCACAATTTTTCGGAAGCATATTCTGCAAGCGATTTGCCCGTGGCGGTCATCACAGCTAAACCCAAAAGTTGCGTAGCACCACTCTGGTACTCGTAGGTGCCTGGTTTAGTAATCACAGGGACATTCTCCAGCATGAGTTCCCTAGCATCAGGGCCATAATACAGTTTGGCGGTGATATCAAACGGATTCGTGTAATGCTCGTTGAAATCCAGTCCTGCCGTCATGGTGCTGAGGTTTCTCAAGGTTAATTCCTCAGCATATTCTCCTTTCAATTCAGGAAGTAATTTGATAGCCTTCGCATCCCAACCATCAATATAGCCGTCTTGAATGGCGCACTGAGTAAGCATGGTTGTAATGCTTTTTGCCATGCTGAAAGAGTTGCTTCGCGATGAATCGGAATAACCATCCCAGTATTCCTCATACGTAATCTCACCACCCTGAGCAATGAGAAAAGCCACGGAGCGTGTGTCTTCCAAACTTGATCGCAATCGATCAGAGAGTGGCTTCTTGTTCAACTCAGCAGCTACTTTCCACGGATTGGCTGTTCCAGCCTCAACGGTTCGTGTGTCAAAGAATTTGGCATCGCTAATGGTTGCCGAAGTGTTTCCGTGCAGATATGCGGCCCACATTCCTTTCAGTAGGAATTGATTCCCTGATAGATATAACCCAGCAACCAATATCACCACGACAATTGCTACCCACTTGACGACTTTAAGAACTGTTTTCATATCACTTTAAATTATTGGTCTTGTTCATTTCGGATAAAATGATTGTCCGCGTTCTGACGCCTGCCTCGTTTGTCATGCTGAGGAACGAAGCATCTCTTTTCTTATCATAAAGATTCCTCGTTCCTCGGAATGACAACTGGGGTCACCTACCCGAAGCATCCATCCCGTTTGTCATGCTGAGGCACGAAGCATCTCAATAGCAGTCCTTCACATCTTCATTCAGGTATTTCCGTTCTGGATTGAACGCAGAAATGAGGTCATCCTTTTTCTTTCTTGTCCAACCTTTAATCTGCTTTTCTCTGGCAATTGCCTCTTCAGCGTACTGAAACCGCTCCCAATACAGCAAGTGGTGGCATTTATATTTTCCTGTGAATCGGTTTGTATCCGGCTGTTCGTGTTCCGACAATCTTCGTTCAAGATTGTTGGTCATGCCTGTATAAAGCACCGTTTTCATCTTATTGGTAATGATGTAGACGAAGTAGTTGTGAGTGCCTATTGGTTTCATCCTTAAGTTGATTGCCACGAATTTAAGAGAATTCTGTGGGGTCTTAAGGTATGAGATTCCTCGCACACTCGGAATGACAAGCGTGATTACGCACCGAAGCATCTGCACCGGCTGTCATGCTGACGAAGGAAGCATCCCTATTGAATTTAGATTCCTCGCACACTCGGAATGACAGGAACCACCTCCTGTAGTCTAATTCATTCAGGATGTGACGCAGAAAATCAAGCAGCGAGGGAGACATACTCAACTTCTTTGATGATATGCCTACCAATAAAAGGATTGAGCGACTGAGGAGTAATTACCTCCACCTTCCGTTGAAGCAATTGCTGAAGAAAATTGGAAAGACCCACAAGGTTCTTCAAGGTCTTGCTTTCTGTTTGAAACTCAACCAACAGGTCAACATCACTTTCGGTATCGGCTGTATCTCTCACAAACGAACCGAACAAACCAAGACGAACCACCCCGAACGAACATATTTCTGCGCTGTTTAAGTGCAGTAATTCAAGTAATTCCTTCTTCGTGTTCGCTTTCATGTGTAAAACGACAGTTTATTTCCTGTCAAACTTGGAATCTTCCACTTTGGATGGCTTCACCGAAACGACATCCTGCGTAAGAACCACCTTTCCTTCAGCGTTCCGCTTTTCCATTCTCACCGGAAATCCGTTAGAATCAATAGTTGGCATGTTTCTTCTGATGATGGCTGGAATGTCGTTAAACGCCAGACCCAAAGCATCCGTCAACCAATACGTGGTTTGGGTCTTTCCATCAAAATAAACCTCCTGCTTGCAAGCATAACCATTCATTTGAACGGCACTCTTCTCAGAAAGTAGCGTAACGGTTTGAAGTCCTAAGTCCAAAGCTGCTTTATTAATAGCAGTTACATGACCTTCGGCCACCATATCAAGTCCTTTCTCATCAGCGATAATGGCATATTCGGTGCTGATTTCGCCAGCCTGAGAAGAAATGTCCATTCGGCTTTTGTTTCCTTTCAAATACCACGTAAGAGAAGCTTTTTCCTTCATCGCCTCGTTGGTAGTATTCATGGTAATTACTCCCTCAAAATTCTGGGCCATTGACCAACTTGTCATGGTCAGAATGAGTAGCGTAAATATCGTTTTCATCGTTTTCATGTCTAATATCAATTCAAATTATGGCCCTACAGTTCCTCGTAGGAATGATGTGTTGTAAAGGTTGTCTGGAATGTTGGTTGTAAAACCATTGCGTTTAACCGCGTGTCCTCCATTTCCGGCCAACGGAGGCGGAATCGGAATCGGCAAAGCCATGTTGGTAACAATTGGAATAACAATCGGGCCAATGAAAGGAATGTTCACCACCACACTTACCGAGATCAGAATCTGCATAAATCCTTGCGTTCCAGGGTAACCGTAAGGGCCTCCATTTCCGCCAACCGCATTTGGGTTGATGTCAATCTGTGCTGGACCAATAGCAAATGTAATCGGGAAGTTCAAACTACCTCCTAACCCAGGAACTCCAAACTGTCCGCCAGTACCGTCCATTCCAGGACTGTACCAAGAAAGTCCAATCATGTTCGGTGGCTGGGCTCCTCCCACACCCAAATTGGCACCACCTCCTCCACCTGCTCCGAGAAAGAATCCGAATGAGGGTGCTGGCGGTGGAATCAGGTTTCCTGTACTGATTGAAAATGCCATGGAACCTCCACCACCTCCACCACCGAAGATGTTGAAGTTGTTTACGATATCGGCATCTAGTGTAAGTTCAATAGCATTTCCTCCAACAAAACCATCGCCCGTTAGTCCAAGAGCAGGATCGTAAGCATCGCCACCATCACCACCTCTTCCGAGAATGTTTCCTTCGTTTACGATTGCAACCAACGAACCTGCAGGCAAAGTTCCAGTTGTAAATGCTGGTGTAGCAGTTGTTGGGCTAGAAATCTCAACACCTGGATCAATTAGACATACCACGCAAACAGGTGATGTAGTTGGCGCATTTGGGTAAAGATTGTAGAATTCCGTTCCTAGGTTGTAGTTATTGGTTGTATTAATAACTGGAACCTGATAGCAAGGAAGAATCGTTATCGAGTAAATGATATTGTATGTACTATTATTACATAGCACTTGAATCACAACAGGATACGTTCCTGCTGGAGCAAAAGGTGTTGCAAAAAAATCAATATTCACTACACCTGTTGATGGTGCTGGATTCGGAGTGATTGTAGCAGTAAGTCCAGCAGGCAGCGTTGACAGAATTGAAATGGCAAGCTGCTGCGGATTACCTGCAGTCTGAACAATATTCAAAGAAAGGTTTTGAGTCTGCGAAACAACCCTGTCGATTGTATCGGCAATGCTACTTGGCGTTACGTTCAGGTAACATGAGTTGCAATCTTCTGCGAATGAGGGCAGCCAACAACTACCATTGTAATAATCCAAGGTGCTGTCAGTCGTATTTACGATAACCAAACCAACTGCCGGATTGAGAATGTTGTTCCTCATGGTCTCGTCCATCTGCGGAGCGAGGAATCCCTTATTCTCAGAAACCAAATGCATCACCGCGCTAGAGTCTGGTGTATCTGTATTTATTCCAACATGGAATTCATTGTTCCAAATGAAACTATTAGCAACCCAATCATGGAAGAAAACAGTGTCGTACCGCATGGTTTGTCCTTGCAAACCTGGAATAAGCGGCCCTGGATCTCCTTGTGGACCAAGCCCCTGCCTCCAATAGATTCCATCAAAATACCAAAAACTGCTATCCGTAACTGTATAGATTAAGAGTCCCGTTGCTGGACTGGTAATAGCCAGCGTATCCGTTCTTGGAATCAGAAGTCCTTTATTGAGTGCTTGAATTTCAAGCAATGCGCTTGGATCTGGGGTAATAGTCCCGATACCCACATTATCTTGAGCAAGAAGACTAGATGCTGGAATGAAAAGAATTAAAGCTAAAAAAGCTATCAGCAGTGTGCGGGAATTTCGCATTTCAATCAAATATTTCAGGTTGTGACCTCCTTCGGTCAATTCAGGTTCGAAAATTAAGCAATTCACGTGTTTAAATGCTAAGATTAATTGGATAAGGCTATTTTTGCGGCCGTCTTCGGGCGTTTAGCTCAGTTGGTTTAGAGCACCACCTTGACAGGGTGGGGGTCACTGGTTCGAATCCAGTAACGCTCACGAAAGTGAAATGGGAGGTTATCATGCAAATGGCATCCTCCCTGTTTTTATTCCAGTGAAAGCAATAGCAAAACTCCTTCTGTCTTTAATCTTTACCATTGGATTGGCAACAATGGCCGTTGCCGACATTGGCGAAACCTTTGATTTGAAGCAGAAACGCACGCAACTTCAATCCGAATTGGAACAACTGAAGAACGATTCAACCTCCTCGTTCACACAAATAGTTGACGTTTCTAATCATATCATTCGTTTAGATCAACAGATTTTCGATAGCTACAACGAAACTGTTGATCGACTATCAAACAATCAATTGAAGAGTAACGCACAAGATCAGGGATTGGTCTGGTTGGCGCTTATCACCACATTAATTTCAATTTTCTTCGCTATTCTTTTAGCCATGGCGCGAGGTCGAGTAATTGATAAAGGTGGGTTTGGCCTCTTGGATGTTTACAAGCAATTATCGCAAGATTTTTTCCAGAAAGTCTCGCCTGAAAAGGCTGGGTCTCAGCGGATGTTACGCATCAATGTGGTAATTATTTTAGGAATGGTTTGCATGAGCATTTCCATCCTAGGGTTTCTGATTAGCAAATTCTAGGATTCCCGAATCCTCAGTCCGTAACTTTACGGAAATCATTTTTCTTGACGCTCAGAAAACTACTCTTCTCCGCTTTCGTTATTCTGCCCCTCTTCGCTGCGGCACAACAAACGGTGGATTACAGGGAACTCGAATGTCAAGGCCACATTCCGAGCGAGTTTCTCACACTTTCCTCGCAGAAATATAAGACTGCCGCTGACAGTTTGCTTTCTGCCAGTAAGGGCGAAGAAAAGAAAACCAAGCAGACCTTTCTGCTCGAAAGTAGTTTCCTAATCAATCAGGTTTTGGGCAGTGGAAGGGTTCTTTTTAATGATTCCGTTTCAACATATCTGAGTCAAATTCTCGATACGGTTCTGATAAACGAACCTGAACTCCGATCAAAAGTTAGAGTTTATGCTTTACGTTCATCGTTGGTCAACTCTTTCACAACGGATGACGGAATCATTCTAGTCAGCCTAGGTCTTGTGGCCCAATTAGAAAACGAAGCTCAATTAGCATTTGTCCTTTGTCACGAACTGGCGCATTTCACAGAACACCACGTCATTAATGCTTATGTTCAAAATGAGGAACTAAAAAGAGGTGCAGGTGAGTATAAACGCGGCTCATTCGATGAAGGAATGCTTGCCAAAAGCGGTTATTCCAAAGACTTTGAAAAGGAAGCCGATAGATTGGGTCTAAAGCGATTTCTGGATACACAGTACAGTTCTGAAACAGTCTCAAATGTGTTTGATGTGATGCGTTACGCCCATTTACCGTTCGATGATATTGCCTTTGAAAAGGAATTCTTTAATGAGGCGTATTATCGAATGGATGATTCCTATTTCCTAAATCAAGTTCGGCCAGTTGAGGCTAATGAGAGCGAGAATCCTGAAAGTGATACACATCCAAGCCCAACCGAGCGTCAGCAACTAATTGGGAGGTACATTAACAATGGCGAACCGAGAGCAAATACCTCAAACCACTTGATTTCCGAAGAACGTTTCAAAGCACTTAGAAACTCTTGCCGATTTGAACTTTCCAACCTTTATCTGAAGAGCAATCAACCAGTACTGAGTATTTACAATTCGTACCTCCTTAGAAAGTCGTTTCCCGAAAATCCATTCTTGCAGAAAAATATTGCCAAAGCACTTTACACGCTGTCTAAGTTCAAAACAGGTGGCAACTACGGCTATGTTCATCCTGGATTTTCTCATATCGAAGGAGAATCGCAACAGCTTTATCACCTATTCTACCGCCTGCAACCAGAGGAGCTGTGCATTCTTGCAACAGGATTTATTTGGCGGCTTAGACTCAAATATCCTGATGATGTGGACATCACGGCAATGAGCGAAGACATCCTCAAAGACCTCATCAAATTCTATCACACCCCAGGAATGTTTGCTCAGGAGCGGCCGTTAGAAGGCTGGGATATTCCAGACACGACTGCCATCACAAACAAGTACGACCGCCTCAAGCAGAAAAGCAAGGAAAACCCGAAGTTGACCATGGTGACATATGCATTGGTCGACCTTTTTGAAAATGACGGGTTTGTGGAGCTTTTCGACATACTGGAACAAAAAAGATGGGGAGGTGAAGACAAATCGATTGCGCGAAATGAGCTAATTAAGCAAAGCAAAGACGACCAAAGGCGTTGGAAGAATCACGGGTTTTCTCTCGGGCTTCAGCGAGTGGCGGTAGTCACACCAACATATACCAAACTCGACCTACGAAAAAAGCAGCAGCACAAATTCCTCCATTCAGAATCTGCAAAACAGAAGTTGGTAAAGCAGATAGAAAAATCAACCGACCTTCTAAATCTCGACACCAAGATATTGGATGTAACGCTACTCGATTCAAGTGAAGTCAACACCTTCAACGATATTACTTTCCTCAACGAATGGGTTGACCAACGATTTCTTCATGTAGATGTGGATATGGTCAATCTCAATCAAACTCGGATTGACTCCATCATTGCCCGATACGGAACCGAATACTATGCTTGGACGGGCGTTATCAATTACCGCGAGAACAAACCGCTGATGTTATTCTACCTGCTCTATGCGCTGATTCCTCCTGCCATTCCGCTTGCGATTTACTATTTGGCACGACCCAATTACGACACCTATTACTACTGCATCACCTTCAATCTAAAAACAGGAGAACCCGTGCAGGTCAACTACAACAATTACCGCAAGCGGGATGCACGCGATTTGATGAACAGCAGCATCTACGACTCCTTTTGGCAGATGAAGCAAAAACCGAAGAAAGGATGAGGCGACTCACCTTCATACTCATCCTGTTGGCCGAATTAAGCTTCGGACAAGCACCCGGCTACATGGGCAGAAAATTGCTCATCACCAGCGAAGTGAGTTTTTTCAATGCCCTTTTCAATCCCAATCACAACTTTAATGAAGGGATAAGAAAATTCAGTTTCAACCTCCGTTCCACAACCGACATCGACTATGTAGTAGCCCGAAACGGAACCATTGGCGTAACCTTCGATGTGTTTTCCACTAGCATGAAATACCATTGGAATTCGGATCAGCACGCCCAATTACTAATCCCAAACATCGACCGAAAATTCGAGCACTCTCGCATCACGGGTTATGGTTATGGCATCAACTATAAGGTGTTCCGGAATCCGTCTCGTGGTGGCATCGCTCCAATTGGTAGCTACATAAAATTTGACGTAATGCTGTTGGATGTGCGCCTGCGCCCATACAATTTGACCACCGAAACGGCCCACTCCTACTCCGATAGGTTCTTCACTCCCGCCTTTTCATTCACCCTCGGACAACAGCGCATCTTCTGGGATTTCCTCATTCTTCGCACAGGAGTTCAACTTGGTTTTGTACCCATGGGCATTTCGCCTTATCTGCAAGATATGGGCGATGGTATCGTTCGCGGCACCCAACAACAAGAACTTCGCGCCTATGCCGAATCCCGACTTCTCACCTACTATCTGCTCAATATCAATTTTGGAGTTGGCTTCCTATTGCCTTTCAGGAAGAACTACAAGAACAATCTCCATTGATATTTGGGCGTGTCCCTCCCCCACACACAGCGCCACCCACATTCGGGTCAGGCTTTGCGCTATATCTTTTCTTCGTTCCTCAGAAAAGGATGCCGCTCCAATCCTTCACGCGGTGCAACCCGCTAGGTTTTATGCGGTAAGTGAGGGTTTGTTGCCGCATAGACCCCCTAAACGTCCTTAAACTCCGCCCCACTCACTTCGCAAATAATATCCTTTCCATAAGCCAAACTCGGAGTTTGCCATCCAGCTTTGAATTTTCCTGATACGATTCTTTGCGCTATATCAACAGCGGACATGGCCGTAAGTGTGTAGCCTTCTTGTGTTTTCATGGTTGATGTCAGCGACTTGCCATTTTTATCAGTCACCGTTCCAATCAAATAGGTGGTGGCTTTCTCTCTCTGTATATCGCTCGGACCTGCTTTTCCAGCCACAATTTTTGCGCGGGCTCGGCTCTTGACAAACTCAGAACGCATCAACCATCCTAAATACTTACTCCATTTCATTCCGTTAATCACTCTCTCTGGCAAACCCATATACACCTTGATATTCGGAATTCCAGTGCTAAAAAAAGCCGTGTAAACATCTCCCCAAGGAATGGTGACGGCTGTCATGTTGGTGGGGCCAAAATCAAAGCGTTTCACATCGTGGGCATCTTCTACCTGTTTCAATTTTCCGTCTTGGCGAATGGTTCCGCCCGTTCCCAATCCTTCTACAACGGTCAAACTCGTTCCTCGCGAAGCACGCCCCGTTCCGTAAAAAGCCAAAACCAAATCCTCCGCGTCTGGCATTCTCGATTTGAGATGAGCCGCCAAACAATCACTCGGAACCACATCAAATCCACTTCCAGGAAGCAACATCACGCCAGCCAACTTCGCTTGCTCATCATATTTTCTTGCTTGTGCAAAAACGGCAATCTCACCCGTTATGTCCGTATAATGCACTCCATTCCTAATACACGCCTCCACCATCGTCTTAGACGTATGGATGAATGGCCCGGCAGCATGAATAACCACCTTAGAACCTTTCAGCAACTTATCCAAATCATCATTTTTCAAGTCCGCTACTTGGTACTCCAAAGCATACTTCTCTGCAATTGGCTTCAGTTTAGCCTCATTTCTTCCCGAGAGAAGTGGTCTAATTCCGAGTTCTTGGCAGCGCCTCACAATCAATTCGCCTGTGTATCCGTATGCTCCGTATATAATGATGTCTTTGTTTTCCATAGTGCTGAATTCAATCGTTCGCAATTTGTCTAAATTAGGCGAAATGAAGTTGTTTCACAGAGACAAAAAGAGACCGCACAGAGTTTCACGGAGAATTTCTCTGCGTTCTTTGCGAAACCTTTGCGGTTAAAGAACATTCGTCATATTCGCACTCATTCGTAATTCGTATCAGCTGATAAGCGTATGCAACAGACCGAAAATTCATCACCCAAATTAGAACGCACGCTCGGCCCCGTCATGCTTTGGGGCTTGGGCGTTGGCTACGTTATCTCAGGCATGTATTTCGGTTGGAACCTCGGTCTTGCCGAAGGTGGAACCCTCGGATTGGCCATCGCCACGTTCTTCATCGTGATTATGTACGTTACGTTCACCTTCAGTTATACGGAATTGGCTTGCGCCATTCCGAAAGCTGGAGGCGCGTTCGATTATGCCGATAAAGCGCTTGGCCGCAACTGGGGATTTATGGGTGGCATGGCACAGATTATTGAATTCGTGTTTGCACCACCTGCTATTGCTGCCGCGATTGGAGCCTATTTCAACCTCTTTCTTAAGACCGAACCACTCATCCTTGAACTTGGAACTTTGAACCTTGAACTCCCGTGGATGGCGATTTTGGCCTACTTCGCGTTTACCGCACTCAACATTTTTGGAGTACGGGCTGCCGCGATGTTTGAGTTGGTCATCACCATTTTGGCTGTGGCCGAGCTGCTCATTTTCGCTGGCGTTACGCTTCCAGAATTTGAAGTAGTCAACCTTACAACTAACTCATTCCCGAACGGAATTCCCGGAATTTTTGCAGCCATTCCGTTTGCCATTTGGTTTTTCCTAGCCATTGAAGGTGTGGCAAACGTGGCCGAAGAAACCAAAAATCCACAGCGGAACGTGTTGCTTGGTTTTGGCTCGGCCATTTTCACCTTGGTCATTTTATGTGTATTGACATTCGTTTCTTCGGTTGGAGTTGGTGGCTGGGAAGCAGTGGTGTATGATGCAGAAGGAAACATGTCAGATAGCCCGCTGCCATTAGCCATTGCGCAAGTTGTAGGCAATAGTGGATGGATGTATCACCTTTTGTTGACAATCGGTTTACTTGGACTGGTTGCTTCCTTTCACGGAATTATCCTTGCAGCAGGTCGCGCCACTTACGAGTTTGGCAGACAAGGACTTGCTCCAAAAGCACTAGGAAGAGTGCACTCTAAGTTCAAAACACCTGCAAATGCGTTAATCGTAAACATGATTATTGGCATCATTGCATTGATGACAGGCAAGACGGGCGAAATCATCACCATTGCATGTTTCGGTGCCTTGGCGCTGTATATCATATCGATGATTTCGTTCTTTAAGCTGAGAAAAAACGAACCCGACATGGAACGTCCTTTCAAGGTTCCCTTCTACCCTCTTTTCCCAGCATTGGCATTAATTATTGCTAGCATTTCGATGGTGGCCATGATTTATTACAATCTACAACTGGCATTTATTTTCTTTGGGCTTATGATTGGCTCATTCATCGCATACAAACTGACTTACGGTAAAACTTCATGAACGAAAAAGAACTTTCACGCGAACACATCCTGAACGAGGTTCGCAACTCATCTCACAACAAAATAAAGGTTGCCGTTACCGATATTGATGGCGTGCTGCGTGGCAAACTCATGCGCAAAGACAAGTTCCTTTCGGCAGTAGAAGGTGGTTTCGGATTCTGCGATGTGGTCTTCGGATGGGATAGCGGAGATGTGGCTTATGATAACGTGAGTTACACTGGTTGGCACACTGGATATCCAGATGCCCAAGCGCGAATTGACCTCAGTACCTTCCGACTTGTTCCGTGGGATGACGATATTCCATTTTTCTTGGCAGATTTTGTGAATGCGAAGGAAAAACCGCTTGGCGTTTGTCCACGAAGTTTGCTAAAAACCATTAAAGCCAAATCTGAGAAAATGGGCTACAGACCATTCTTCTCTCAAGAATTTGAGTGGTTCAATTTTGCTGAGAACGCAGATGATCTTCACGCACGCGGTTTCACAAAACCGCAGCCGCTTACTCCGGGTATGTTCGGGTATTCGCTTTTACGCAGTTCGCAGGAGAAGGAATATTTCAACGACATTTTCGAGTACATGGATCAGTTTGATGTACCAATTGAAGGCTTGCACACCGAAACCGGTCCAGGCGTTTACGAGGCAGCCATCATGTATGGAGATATTTTGCAATCTGCCGATAGAGCTGTCCTTTTTAAAGGTGGCGTGAAGGAAATTGCTCATTTACACGGAGTCATTCCAACGTTTATGGCGAAGATTAGCCCTACTCTACCTGGTTGCAGCGGCCACATTCATCAAAGCCTTTGGGATGAAAAAAAGAACCTTTTCTCCGATGCCAAAGGCCAAAAAGGCATGAGCAAATTGATGGAAAGCTACATGGCTGGGCAGCTTGCTTGCTTGCCTTACATTTTGCCAATGATTGCTCCAACCATCAACAGCTACAAGCGTTTGGTAGAAGGTGCTTGGGCTCCAACTACGCTCACGTGGGCAGTTGACAACAGAACGGTTGCTCTGCGTTCACTTCCAGCAGGAGAAAAGTCCTGCCGATTGGAAACACGAATCGTTGGTTCAGACACAAATCCATACATCGCTATGTCTGCTTGTTTGGCAGCTGGTTTATACGGAATTGAGAATAAATTAAAACTAACACTTCCTGAAACGATAGGAAACGGCTATGCAGATGCAGGTGCTGGAAGGCTGCCTAAAAACCTTTGGGACGCCACACAAGCCATGAAGAACTCAGATATTCCGAAGCAATTGTTCGGAGAAGAGTTCGTGAATCACTTTGTAGCCACCCGCGAGTGGGAATGGCGAGAATTCTCTAAGGCTGTTACCGATTGGGAGACCAAGCGGTATTTTGAGATTATTTGACCTTATAAGATGAGAAAAAAGAAAGCCGCCCCGATAAATCGAGGCGGCTTTCTCATTCAAAATTGTTTGAATTACTTGCTTTTCAACAATTCAATCTCCTTTTGTAATTGTAGTATCATTTCTTGTTGCTCCTGCATCCCTTTTATCAGTACAGGAACTAACTCGGTATATGACACCATTCTAAGGTCAGTAATTCCGTTTCCATTCGAATCATCACCGTTAATGGTAACAAACTCAGGAAACACTTCTTCCAGCTCTTGCGCAATAAGACCATAGCACTTGGCCTCATCATCAGACTGCGTTTTGAAGTTGTACTTGCTTGGATTAAGAAGCATAATTTTACCTAACATTCCATCCAAACTTTCAATGTTCTTCTTAAGTCGCTTGTCTGACACCGAAGTATATACTCCAGTAGAATTATTGAATCCACCTCTGTCAGCCCCATTAAAGTACAATTTAAGGTCGCTGGTAGATTGGGAAACATAAATAGTCCATTTATCATTAGTGCTTGTTTGCTCCAGTTCCAATCCTCCAGCACCACCACCACCAGTAAACTGGTCTTGTACCAAATGAAGGTTTCTTATAGGTGCAGCTGTACCGATACCTACGAGACCAGCAGCATCAATACGCATTCTTTCAGCGTTAGATGTTCCAAGTTTCAGATAATTGGCCTCCCACTGCCAAAGGTGTGCTCCACCATCGGCTTCTACACCGATTGAGGCTCCATCTGCGCCAGTTACTCCTGTGGTCGTATTTCCAACCTGAATGTAGGTCGAAGATGCAGATGCGCCAGCCACCTGAAGGCGTCTGGTTGGACTGGACGTGCCGATACCTATACTGCTACCGTTGTTGTAAAGGAATGAATTGGCCGCCCAAGCCGTACCGTCATGCCTAAGGGTCTGACCACTTGTGCCTGTTGCCAATGGACCAGCGGTTTCTGCATAAAGAGCGTACGGAACTGCAAGCAATTGCGAGGTTCCCATATCAGCATAGGCCGTTCCTCCTGCTGGATCCATTTCTACCTGGACAAAGAAGTCATCTGCACCCCAACCTATTGAGCCGAAGGTTCCAGACACCACGGTTCCTCCCCCAAGAACAAGATCAAAGAGACCAAAATCATTCGTGGTAACTGCATGTGTTTCCTTATATACCGTTGTACCTGCCGCTGTACCGCTATGAACCGTTATCCGAACGCCTACAGCTTGATTATCAAGTACTTCACCTAGGGCATTTCGAGCAACGCCTTGGTAGTTGAATTTCTGCCATGTTTGCGCCATCGAAATGGAAGCAACAGCAAAGAACAATAGTGTTATTAAAAGTATTTTTTTCATAATTAATGTATTTAAGGTTTATGGTTGAATTTTTTGAATGTTGAATGTTGCTTGTAGACCTGCTTTGGTTACAAGCCTAAGTAAATATGTGCCATTGGCAATTCCTGTAAGACTAAGCTGACTGAGCGTGCTGCCCGATGTCAATTCATCAGACAAAACCATTCTACCAGCTGAATCATAAAGACCCAACGTCACATCATTCTGCTGTCCTTCCAAACGGATGTTCAACAGTTGGTCGGTCGGATTTGGATAGACCGAAACGCCTTCCAAAGCCATTTCCGTTTCATGAATTCCAGTTACCGTTATATCCGGTTGATGGAATCCTTGAGTGAGAATGTTACTTCCATTATCATGGGTATTAATAACGGGTTCTCCGATAGTCCAGCTCAATTGAGTTGATCCATTTGAGAAGTGCGTTCCAGCAGATGCCACAACATCAGGCGAAATGCTTTGCGCATTCGCCCAACAAGTAGCACCCAGACAGAAGCATACAATTGTTAGTATTTTCATGTGTTTTAGATTTACACCACAATGTATCAATTATATTGTTGTAGTTGCAATAAACTCCCACCAAATATTTAAATACTTATCGACTAGGAAACCTTGTGCAAACGAAAAGCACACAAGATCACATTAAGAAGTTCCACAGCGAGGCTTAAACAAAAAAAAGCCCCCGATAAATCGAAGGCTGCACTTTTCAAGTTTGATATTCTACTGAGCAACCCCCATCTTCACCACCTTGTGTGTCGTGTTCATTTTACCATCAACGCTTTGCATACGCACTAGGTAGTTTCCAGTTGCAACCTTGTTCATTGGCAACACATACTTGGTTTGGTAAGCTTCAATCTTATCTGAATGGATAAGTTTTCCGCCCATATCAAACAATTGAAGAGTAATGTCTGCCTCGTTGTTTCCCAACTCGATATTCAGCAATTCTGAAGTTGGGTTTGGATATAAGTTCAAACGGATATTAGCCAATGTTTCTTCAACAGAAGTAACTGTCAATTCCGTCTGATGAAAACCCTGCGTGAGGATGTTTGTCCCATTATCATAGGTATCAATCATCACCTCTCCAAGCGTCCAGCTCAATTGAGTAGTTCCGTTATCGAAATGCTCTCCAGCACTTGCAATAACTTGTGGTTCGATGGATTGTGCCATTCCAAAAAATGGAAGTGTGGCAAGCGAAAGGGTGGTTAAAAACTTCATGTCTTTTGTTTTGATGTTACGAATATACAGATCAATGCGTGGATTAGTTTTGCAACTCACATTAAATCACATCAATTTTGTCAAAATGAGTGTCGTACAATTCAATTTTCCTACAGTAATCCGCTTCGGATCAGGTGCGGTAAGAGAACTTTCAGGTCATTTAAAAGAGCAAGGAAAACTGCGACCACTGGTTGTAACAGACCCAATAGTTGCCACACTTCCTTTCTTTCTTGAGATTATCGATGACCTTAAAAAGGCTGGCCTCACTCCTACTGTTTATGCCGAAATGCACAAAAATCCCGTAAAGTCGGATGTACTTTATGGGAAAGCGGCATTTGCTGGCGCTGATTGTGATAGCATTGTCGGAATTGGCGGTGGCGTTGGGTTAGATGTAGCACGCGCCATTGCCTTGGCCATCAATCATCATCGCGATTTGTTTGACTATGATGATTTAATCGGAGGTGATCAATATGTGACTGAAGATGTTCCTTATTTTGTGACTGTTCCAACTACAAGCGGAACAGGAAGTGAGGTTGGCCGAAGCGCCATTATTGCTGATGATGTAACACATCAAAAGAAAATTCTGTTCTCACCAAAATTATTGGCAAGCCGCGTTTTTGCAGATCCAAGCTTGACTTTCGGTCTTCCACCTTTTGTTACGGCCGCAACGGGAATGGATGCGTTGACGCACAACATGGAAGCCTACGTAGCGAAGAACTATCATCCAATGTGCGATGGAATTGCTTTGGAAGGAATTAAGTTGATTGGAAAATCAATCGAAAAAGCCACTCATGATGGACAAAACGAACAAGCGCGTGCCGATATGATGCTTGCAAGCATGATGGGCGCAGTTGCATTCCAAAAAGGATTAGGCGTGGTGCATTCGCTGGCACATCCGATGTCGCAGTTGTTAGACACACACCATGGTTTGGCAAATGCGGTCAATCTTCCTTACGGAATGAAATTCAACTTAGAAGGATTTGAAGACCGATTTGAGGCTATGGCTCATGCTTTCGGGATGAAAAATGGAAACGGCATTCAATTGATTGACGAGCTTTTCAAGCTGAATGAGCGATTGGGTCTGCCTACCAAATTGTCAGCCGTTGACGTAAAAATCGAACATCTTGACACCTTAGCAGATCTTGCTTTTGCAGATTTCTGCCATCCAAATAACCCAAAACCTGTCTCAAGAAATAATTTCTACGAACTTTACCGTTCGGCACTCTAATTGATAAAGGAATTTTAAACTAAATCTATTACTAATGAAAAACACAGTTATTGCCCTTGTTGCGTTGTTCGCAACTTCAACTTTTACCTTTGCTCAAGATAAAGCAGCAAGTGGTGCAGCGTTCAAATTTGAAACGGAAACTCTTGATTACGGAACAATTGAAAACGATTCTGATGGTAATCGTGAGTTCAAATTCAAGAACGTTGGTAACGAACCATTAATCATTTCGAACGCGAAAGGATCTTGCGGATGTACAACTCCCGAATGGCCAAAAGAGCCAATTGCTCCAGGTGCTTCGTCTAGCATCAAAGTTCATTATGACACAAAAAGAACTGGTGCTTTTGAAAAGACTGTAACACTTGAGTCTAATGCCGTTGAATCTTCAAAGGTTATCCGAATTAAAGGTGTGGTAAATGCGCCTGCGCACGACCCAAATGACGGAACAGATCATTCTGGTCACGGTCACTAAATGAGTGTCTCAGCAGAAAATGCTGTGAAAAATATTAAGTCGGGCGATTGCATTTTCATTCACTCGGCTGCTGCTGCGCCCCAGGAGCTTATTCGGAAGCTGTTTCAGCGGAAAGATGAGCTTAGGGGCGTAACTATTTATCAGATTCACACAGAGGGAATTGCGCCTTATGCAGATGAGTCCGTGGAGGCTTTTACTGTCAAGTGTCTGTTCGTTGGGCCAAACATTAGAAAGTCCATTCAACACGGCCACGGGAGTTATATTCCTGTCTTCTTGAGTGAAATACCAAGATTATTTAGAGACAGAGTATTACCTGTTGATGTTGCGCTGATTTCGGTTTCACCACCTGACGAGCACGGATTTTGTTCGTTGGGGCCATCAGTAGATGTTTCCTTAGCTGCTGTATTAGCGGCCAAAACAGTCATTGCTCAGGTCAATAAATACGTTCCACGCACCCATGGCGATGGTTTGATTCACATAAGCAACATCAATCATCTGGTAAAACACAACGAACCAATTGCTGAAGTCAAGTCAGAGGAACTATCGGCTTCTGAAGTAGCAATAGGTAGACATATTTCAGAATTGGTTGAAGATGGTGCTACGCTACAAATGGGAATTGGAAACATTCCTAATGCTGTTTTAGCTTCTCTCAATAATCATAAAGACCTCGGCATACACACCGAAATGTTCTCAGATGGAATTCTTCCTTTAGTTGAAAAGGGAGTGATTACTGGTAAATACAAGAAAAAACATCAAGGTAAAATCGTTTCATCGTTCGTAATGGGAACAAGAGCCATTTACGATTTCATTGACGACAATCCGTTGGTGAACATGCTTTCGTCCGAATACGTGAACAACACGCGAATCATTAGTCAGAATCCGAAAGTTACAGCTATCAACAGTGCCATTGAGGTTGACCTTACGGGACAGGTCTGTGCTGACAGCATTGGACATAGAATCTATTCGGGCGTTGGTGGACAGATGGATTTTATTCGCGGAGCTTCTCTTTCTGAACGTGGAAAACCAATTATTGCGCTGCCATCAACCACCAAACGAGGTGAATCTAAAATTGTGCTTACACTGAAGCCTGGTGCGGGCGTAGTTACCACGAGAGCGCATGTTCACTACGTGGTTACGGAATTCGGAGCCGTAAATCTTTATGGCAAAACATTGGAAGAACGTGCCAAACTTCTCATCGGTATAGCGCATCCTCAACACAGGGAACAGCTAGAAAGAGATTGGTACGCAATGACCAAATAGTTACTTCAGCGACCGCAGTTTTATCTCTTCTGCCAACAACTCTGTTGGATCTTCATTATCTCTAACCTGAAGAAAACTGCCTTCTCCAAGGTCAGCAAGCTTTTTCATTAATCGACCAGCTTCCTTGTCTTCTCCGAAGCCGATAATAGACAGTACAATTCCTTTGTCAGAATTATCCTTTACCATCTGAACGGCTTCGTTTTCCGAGAATTTGGAAGAATTGAATTTCCCGTCAGTGGCAATAATGAGTTGGTTATTTCCTCCTTCAATAAGCTGCGTCTCTAAACTCTCGTATGCAGTTTCCATTCCTTTCACACCATTCGTATATCCATATGGCCGAAGGCTATCTACAAGCTCAAGAATAGGCTGATTATCGGCTACTGGCGTTGGCGGAAGCAATACCCACGAATCTGAATTGTAAGCAATCATAGTGAGTACATCCTCACCTCGCAGCATCATTACTAGCCTACGAATGGATGATTTAAGCTTATCCATCTTTCCTTCATCATTCATCGAACCAGAAACATCCAGCAACAACAACACATTATTTGGTCGGTATTTTTCGGTTGAGAATTCAGGTTCTGGTTCAACGGCAATTTCCTTCTCAATTGGAGCGGATTCAGCTTTAGCCAAGGCAGCTTCAACCTCTTCTTCGATTGGCGATGAACGATTATCGATTATCGATTGGCGATTTTCCTCATCCAACTGGTCATTGGTGGTTATTCCGAAATCGAACGATTCTTCAGCAGGCTCTTCTGATATCTGAAATCTGTCATCTGAAACCTCAAACACTTCTTCTGCTAAAACTTCATTGGTGGTTATTCCAAGGCTTGCGCTGAGCGAGGTCGAAGTGTCAATTTCTTCCAATGGTCGAGCACTTTCTTCCTCCAAAAGGACATTGGTCGTAACTCCCAAATGCTCAGATTCTGGCGTCTCAAATCTTTCGTCTGAAACCTCTTTAGGTTCTTCCCAACGATTATCGACAGAAGCAATAATTTCCTCCTCGTTGAATTCAGGTTCCAAACTTTTTCGATTCAAATAAATGACCTGCGTTCTATCTCGTTTGGTGAACACAATCTCTTGCTCGGCCTTTTCATAACCCTCCTTTGATGCGACTGCTATGTATTTGTCGGGCTCAATCCAATTGACGGCCACACCATCCAAATTGGTTCCATTGATGGCTTTCCGTATTCCACGGTCATAAATCTCAACACTCGCATTTGGAATCGGTCTATTAGTGGCAGCATCCACAACCTGAACCACATTAGGTTCTGAAGACCGAACTGGTGCTGTTTCATGAAATGACGGACAAGCAGTCAACGCATTTGCGTAGATGCTCCTAATGTTCCCCTTCATCGTCAACTTTTCAGCCTTGTTCGAAGCGTTTGAGTAAACCTCAACCGTTCTTGAAAACGAACCCGTTTGACTCGTGTAATAAAGAATTTCAATCTCACCTGTTTCTCCTGGTTGAATAGCTCGGTTTGGATAACGCACCAACACTTCACGGTCGTGATGTTGCGGCAAGAACATCAACCTCTCATTCCCAGAGTTTGTAAACTTGAAAGTTGCTGGTGGACTGTTCCAGTCACCAATGCTTCCGAAATTGACGGTAGTCGTTTCCCACCTGACGTTTTGAGCCCAAAGTCCAAATGGCAATTGTACCAAAATAAGTATGAATAAAAACAGTCTCATTCAGCGATAAAGTTAACGAACGCGACTCGCGTGGATGTATTGCGAATGTATCTTTGCAGCATGATTAAAATCGGAGTTTCTGCGTGCTTTTTTCATCCTGACCTGAACAGGGCAACCTTCGGGCCGAAAACACTTTCGTACCTCGAAAACGACATGGCTGTTTATGTTGCACGACCAAACGTGATGCCTGTTCTCATTCCTGAATTGCCGAAAGCTGAGAAGCTGGCAATGATTAAGGAAATGGATGGATTGGTGTTGCAGGGCGGAGTGGATTTAGCTCCTGAATCTTACGGAGAGCAACCAATTGGAAGATGGCTCGGAGATCGCATTCGAGATGAATACGAACTTGAATTGATGAAGCTTTTTCTTGATGCTGGAAAACCAGTTCTCGGTATTTGCCGAGGTTTTCAAGTGATGAATGCATATTACGGAGGAACACTTTTTCAGGACATCGAAACACAACGACCAGAAAGCATTAAACACCGTGATGCGACTGAATACGACCACGTACATCATGGCGTACGCTTTGAAAAAGGTTCATTTTTCGAATCGCTATATGGCAATGGGAAAAATCCAATGGTGAACTCCGTACATCATCAGGCAGCAAAGGATATTGGCAAAGGACTTATTCCCCAGGCTTATTGCGCTGAAGACGGAATACTGGAGGCATTCATTCATGAGAGTGCTGAACCAGGTAAGATTATGGGCGTGCAGTGGCATCCAGAATTTTTCCATACAATGGGCGACAAACTCATTAACCCATTCAAAATCATCGATACATTTCTAACATTCGCTAAAACAGATAAATGAAAATCATCAATCCCGCCACAGAGGCGGTCATTAAGGAAGTGGCTGAAGACAACGCAACTTCAATTCAAACCAAGTTTGAAACCGCGAAATCCGCTCAGAAATCGTGGGCAAAAGTTCCGCTAAAAGAGCGTATCGCTTGTATCGTCAAGTTCAATGAATTGATGTTGGCCAATGCAGATAAGATTGCGGCTGACCTCACTTCCGAAGTGGGAAAACCATTGCAACAAGCCAAAGGCGAAATCAATGGTGGCCTTGGTCGAAGCAAATTCTTTGTGGAAAACAGCGAAAAATACCTTGCAGAGGAATGGATGGTTTCGGAAGGTGCAACTTGTGAGAAAATCACTTATGAACCGCTCGGTGTCATCGCAAACATTTCAGCATGGAACTATCCAATCCTAGTTGGTTTCAACGTGTTCATTCCTGCCTTGATTGGTGGAAACGCGGTGCTTTACAAACCATCAGAATTCAGCACACTTACGGGGTTGAACATGGCAGAAATGCTGTGGAAAGCTGGAATTCCTAAGGACGTTTTCCAAGTGGTTATCGGAGCTAAAGAAGCTGGCGAAGCTTTGCTTAACCTTCCTTTGGATGGTTATTTCTTCACCGGTTCGTACGCCACAGGGAAATACATTGCCGAACGCGTTGCAGGAAAACTTGTTCCTGTTGGATTGGAGTTGGGAGGAAAAGACCCAATGTATGTATGTGAAAATGTAGATGTAAAGGCCGCAGCTGCCGCGGGTGTTGAAGGGGCTTTCTACAACAACGGCCAAAGCTGTTGCGCAGTGGAACGCATCTATGTTCACGAGAACATTTATGATGCTTACGTTTCAGCTTTTATTGAAGAAACGAAGTTGATGAGATTGGGTGACCCGACTGCGGAAGACGTTTTTCTTGGTTCATTAACACGCCCTCAACAGTTATCTGTTTTGGAAGATCAAGTGAAAGATGCAGTTGAGAAAGGTGCCTCACTCCTTTTCGGTGGGAAACGTGTAGATAAAAAAGGATTCTATTTCGAGCCGACCGTTTTGACCAACGTGAATCACTCGATGAAAGTTATGATGGACGAAAGTTTCGGTCCTATTATCGGAATTCAAAAAGTAAAAAACGATGAGGAAGCCGTCAAATTAATGCTGGACACGCAGTACGGACTAACGTCAGCAGTATACACACAAGATGAAGACCGTGCCTTAGATTTGATGCAACAGCTTAACTCAGGAACGGTTTACTGGAACTGCTGCGATCGTGTAAGTCCAAATATCCCTTGGAGCGGCCGTGGTGCTTCTGGTTTAGGCTCTACCCTGTCTCATGCTGGAATTAGAACCTTCGTTCAGCCAAAGAGCTATCACTTGAGGAAGTAACCTCATTTATTATCATAAACAAGAAAGGCCCGAAATATCGGGCCTTTCTTGTTTATGATCTAAGCAGTTTTTACTGCTTGATTATCTTCTGAACCGTCATTTGATTATCAGCATAAATACGAAGGAAGTAAACTCCGTTAGGAATGTCTGTCATGTCGTATTGCTTGCGCAAGCTATCGGTGTTACCCAAACGGCTATCTAACCAAACTTGCTTGCCAACCATGTCGAAAAGTCCAACGGTTATATCCATTTGACGAGCCATCTCAACCTCAAGTGTAAACTGTCCGTTGTTTGGATTAGGATAAACGCTCACATTGCCTTCAAAATTAGCCTCTTCAATTCCAACACAACAAGTTAATTCAAAGTTCGGAGAACAGTCAGAACATCCATTGGCATCGGTAACGCACACGTGGTAGTTTCCACTTCCTGTTGGATTTATAGCGTAAGCTGCACTCGTGGCTCCCGGAATTGGATTTCCATTATGAAACCACTGGAATCCTGTAAAGTCTCCCGGATTGGTTACTGTAAGTAAACCAGCATCTTCACTAACAATTGGTTCTGGATTCCAAACGGTTACCGTAACTGGAGCTACCTGTAGCATACTGTCGATACAACCATTACCATCCATAAGAATCGGCCAATAATCTCCAGACTCAATTACTGTCACGCTTTGCGTTGTAGAACCACTGTTCCATAAGTAAGAAGCATATCCTGGTGCAACACTCAAATTAACCGAACCACCAACGCAGAACTCAAGCGGACCGTCAGCAGTGATTGGTGAAGCAGTCATCGGTTCATTCATAATTAGTTCTACCTCATTTGTGCCTTCACAACCATATTGGTTGGTCACAGTAAGAACTATGATTCCTGACTGTCCCCATTCTGTCGTTTGAGTATTATCACCCGTTGTCCAAGAATATCCATCGTATCCTGGTTCAGCAGAAAGGATAACTGTATTTCCGATGCAAAACTCTACAACCCCAGCTGGCGTTATAATTGGAGTAGGAATTGGATTCACAGTAACCACTATGACGTCAGTTCCAATACAACCGTTTGCATCCACTACTGTCACTTCATAACCAGCGCTTTGGCTTGCAGAAGTAGTTTGTGTAATGTCCCCAGTCGGTGTCCAAGCGTACGAAGCATATCCTGCTCCAGCATCTAACGTGATTAAACAAACCGTTGTGTCGTTTCCTAGGTCAACTTGAGGAGCCTGAAGAACGTTGTACACAGCTGAAGCAGTAGCATCACAGCCATTAGCGGCTTCGTAAGTATAATCAACGTTAGTAGCTCCCGGCCCCGCTAGGTCTGGGAAGAAAAGATCTCCGATAATGGAGAAGTTACCATACACAACTGTGTAATCTCCACCCACTGGGCTACCACCCATAAATTCAACGAAATCCTCGTTAGAACAAGCGTGCGATGGCAAAGTAAGAGTAACAACAGGTGTTGGCAGGACATTATATTGAAGTCCTGGGCTTGTAACCGAACAGTTGTTGGCATCAGTACCAACCACTGCTACCGTTTGACCATCCTGTAATGCTGAGTTTGTGTATGGATTTGTGCTTCCAGCAGATACTCCATCAACAAAAAACTGATATGTGCTTGCACCAGATGCAGTGAATTGCACCGGAGTTCCCTCGCAAATTGTCAGGCCAGATGGAGTCGCTGCAAGTGCAATCACCAATGTTCCAGGATCGCTGAGCGAGACGGCATCAGTAGATTGGCATCCATTTACGTCTGTAACAGTTACTGAATATTGTCCAGCGCTCAATCCTACTGCAACTGGAGTTGTCTGAGCACTTGGTGTCCATAAGTAATCATAGGCAGGTACGCCACCGATAGTCAAAGCATTTGCAAATCCATCGGATGCTCCACATGATGAAGGATTGACGAAAGAGGTTATACCTACTTGAATTTCGGGATGTACTAGGAATGTTGCTGGTGCGCTTGTTGCTGCACAAAGCTGAGTATCAAGACCCATCACCGCAATGATGTCTCCATCAACCAGCGTGTCAGAAATGTATGGATTCTGAGTGCTTACTTGGAATCCATTCACATAAAACACATAAGTAGTTGCTCCTGAACCCGTAAAAGTGACTGTTTCTCCACCACAGATTGTGCTGTTGGTGGCATCTGAAGTAAGGGTTACAGGGCTTGAACCGACATCACTAAGTGACTGACTGATAACCGCTGTACATCCAGCATCATCCGTTGCCGTTACGAAGTACGAACCTGCATTCAAATTTGCTACAGTTGGTCCTTGCGGTCCGTGACTCCACTGATAGGTGTATCCAGGTGTTCCGCCAGTAGCGGCCGAAGTTATTACACCGTCAGTCGCACCGCAAGAAGTTGGATCAGAAAAGCTAGTGATGGTTACCGTAGGACTTGGGTTAACCGTTACTGTCATTCCAGCACTTTCCACATCACAAAGATTACCGTCCGTAGCGATAACAGAAACTACCTGACCGTTGGTTAATGTAGAAGTAACAAATACACTAGTCGAACTTGGAAGGCCTACAGGAACTCCATCCACTAGGAATTGATAGACCAAACCACCAGAAGCGAAGAATGAAATGCTCTGACCAACACAAATGGTCGTGTCCGCATCATTACACACAAGCAAGACGGTAGGACCTGGATTAACAATCGGATAAATGATGTTGCTTGTGGCAGTACAGTTATTACCGTCAGTCCCTGTGGCGGCAACTGATTGGCCATCTGTCAAAGTTGCAATAATGAAAGGGTTTGTAGTAGATGTTGGCTGACCATCAACATAAAACTGATATGTATTAGATCCAGATGCTGTGAACACAATACTCTCACCAGCACAAATCTCATTATTAGGGTCTTCGCTGCTAGTCATAGTGACAGGCTGTGCACCCGGATCACTTAGAGCATATGTTTCGCTTGAAGAACAACCATTATCGTCCGTAACGGTCAGGAAATATGGAGCCGCTGGCAAGCCAGAAATGTTTGGTGTGACTTGACCATTACTCCATAGATAAACATAAGGAGGCAAGCCACCAGACACTAATGTTTGAATTACACCATCAGACAAAGCGCAACCAGAAGGGTCTGCAACGGTTTCTGTGATAATCGGATTATCTCGTACGGTGAAGTTGATACCTGTGGATGTAGAAGTACAGAAATTGTAATCCGTACCGGTAACGTAAACGGTTTGACCATTAAGTAATCCAGTGGTGGTGAACGGATTTTGCGTGCTTACTGGAACCCCATTAATATAATACTGGTATTGAAACGCTCCAGATGCAGTGAAAGTCACTGATTCTCCGGCACAGATTGTATTATCACCATCACTGCTAACCAAAGTTACTGGAGATGCTCCGGGATCGTTCAATGAAACAGAAGAGAAGTCTGTACATCCAGTAGCATCAGTTACAATAACTTCATAAGGTCCTGCAGCCAATCCACTAATTGTTGGCCCAACTGAACCATTGCTCCAAGTAAATACATAAGGAGCTGTTCCGCCTCCAGCGATAGCAGTTATGATTCCATCGGCCGCACCGCATGCAGATGGGCTTGTAATTCCGCTAAACCCTACCGAAGGAGCTGGAGTTACGTTTATAAGCACGTTCACGCACGCAGAGTTATTACAAGGCCCTTGAGCTCTTACAAAGTAATTGGTAGTTGATAGCGGATTCACCACGATTGAAGTTCCACTACCTACCAACTGACCTCCACAACCACCGATATACCAAAACCATTGTGCGTTAGTCCCCAATGAACCGCCACTCACGGTGAGCGTTACAGGAGAGCCAGAACAAACAGTAGTACCGCTGGCAACTATTGACGTTGGATCCGTTGATTCAGTATCAACTATAACATTAAAAGAGCATGAAGCTGTTAGTCCTGCATCATCAACAACCTCATAAGTAACCAGTGTTGTTCCTAACGGAAACGTGCTTCCAGAAGGGAGTCCAACGGTAACACCACCACCTGCTAACGAACAGTTGTCAGAAGCCGTAGGGTCTGGATAATTAACAATCGGATTACATCCTGCAAAAACAGTTGGAGGACAGGTAATTACTGGATTTTGGGTATCAACTACAGTAATCGTAAAGGATCCACTGACAGTATTTCCAGACGCATCGCTGGCAATGAAGGTCTGAGTAGTTACTCCGACAGGAAAAAATGTACCACTAGGTAATCCCGCTGTTTGATTAATGGTTGAGCTACAATTGTCAGTTGTTGTAGGTGCAGCAAACGTTACTGTCGCACCACATTGCCCAGTAGTAGCGTTTACTGAAATGTTTGAAGGAACCGAAATTGTAGGGGGCGTAACATCAGGAGCGCTGGTTATCTCAACCTGATACCAAACCAAACAAACTGGCGCGCCTGTTGCATTATCTCCAATATCCAAGTTCCAGGCACCATAAGGCGACTGACCATTATAGGCCGCCAAGTTTCCATTATTGGGACCGAAGGTTCCAGTAACTGGAGTACCACTTGGAATCGGATTTCCAGTACTAAATCGAGTTATTACAGAGGAAGTTGAAACAGCTCCACTCCAAGTACCAGGCAAAGCCAATATTTGAGGACCAGCAGGGCCATTAATCCGAAAACTGGTTTCTTGGTGCTGAGAGTTTCCTCCTGTGGGACTGGTACAGGTTCCTGCAGTTTTGGCCCATGCGATGATAACATCCACATCCGTTACCTGACATCCTTGTGTAAAGTCGCTAGGAGCAAATGTAACACTGGGCATTGGAGTTCCATAATTACCAACTCCATCAACAGAGGTTGATGATGGTGCTACATAGGCTTTGGTAACGGTCTGTCCATACGTGGTCACGTATGACATCAACACCAAAACAGGAATGGATAATCGTAAAAAAAACTTCATTTTCAATTGCTATAGGGGTTTTGGAAAATCTTTTTCAACACTTTAAAATCAACCGTCTAAATTAATTTTTTTTAACACTAAAATGATAAACCCAAAAAATGCGGCTTTAGGTTCGAACTCACTGGTGCTAAATAAAAACTTAAAATCAAAATTCATTCAAGTCAACTATTCTTTCACAACGGAGCGAACAACAACTCCACCATCGGTCATCAATTTCAGATAATAAATTCCGGCACCGAGATTTTCGACATTAAACTGTCGTTTAATCCTTGAAACATCTTTAAGTTTTTCTGGGTTCAGAATATCGCGGCCAGTAATATCTGACAATGAAATCGTTCCAGTTATCTGCTTACCAAAGTCAACCTCCAACGTAAATTGATTACGCGTAGGGTTTGGATAGATATTAATGTCATAATCCAAATTGGCATCAGCAATTCCAGTAAATGTGAATTCAACATTAAAAGAAGTACCGAAACATCCATGATTATCCCAACCTATCACGCTGTAATTGCCGCTGACTGTAGGTGTAATTGTTGAACCTGTTTGCCCTGGTAGCGGTAAGCCATTGAAATACCACTGATATTGGTCAAATGGACCGTTGGTCACGGCAATTATATCTGCCTGCTGCTCAACCGTTGGCTGAGGGTTCCACACTTCAATGTGAATTGGGCTTCCAACTAGCGTGCTATCTATGCAATTATTGGCGTCAAGAACCGTAACGCAGTAATCTCCTGTTTGAGTAACTACAATAGATGGCGTGGTAGATCCGCTGCACCATAGATACGAACTGTATGGTCCAGGCTCAACTGTTAAGCTTACACTTCCTCCTTGGCAAAATTCTGTAGCGCCACTTGCAACAATTGTTGGCGGAACAGTCGAATTCACGACAACTTGAACTGAAGCTGACGTATTCAAGCATCCATTATTAGGGTCTTCAACCGTTACGGTATAGATTCCAGATTCCCAAACCTCAATTGCAGTTGTCGTCTCACCATTTAGATTCCAGAGATAAGAGGCTAAACCTCCATTTGCAGAAAGTGTTGCCGTATCTCCATCACACAATGTAACGGTACTACTTGGCGTAATAATGGCATTTGGAAGTTGCAACGTGGAAACGATAACTTCATCAGTACCACTACAACCAAACTCATCCCAAACCTGCAAACCAATAACGCCTGGAGTTGTTACTGTAATGCTCTGTGAAACTTGGCTTGTGCTCCATTGGTAGGAATCATATCCTACACCTCCATTCAATCCTACTGAACCGCCAGCACAAAACTCAAGAGGACCATCAGCAACAATAACTGGATTGAGCAGATTGCTTACTGTAACAGCGATATTATCCGTTCCAACACATCCGTTCTGATCAGTAACAGAAACGATGTACGCCCCAGTTGAATTAACCGTAATCGATTGCGATATTTCTTGAGTTGACCACGAGTAAGATGCCCCCGAGTTACCAGCATTAAGCGTTACAGAGGAAGCCGTACAAATGGTGGTGTCGTTACCTAGATTAACTACTGGTGGTTGATTTACAACCACCTGAACAGCTGGAGAAGTTCCAGAACATCCCTCTGCTGTGGTAACAACCACATTGTAAGTGCCAGCCTGAGTTACCGTTGTTGTCTGCCCATTTGTGCTGTTGCTCCAACTGTAAACCGAGTATCCTCCACCAGCGTTCAACACAAGATTGCTTCCAGCGCAGATTGCCGAAGTTCCGCTAGGAGTAATGGTTGGCAAAGGATTGGCATTGATGGTAACCTGCTGACTAGAAATATTAGTACATCCATTACCATCCGAGAATGTGTAAGTAACGGTATGGATTCCTGTGCCAGCAGCAACTGGGCTAAAGGAAGCACCGATAATTCCCTGCCCGCTGAATGTTCCGCCAGCTGGGCTTCCTGTTAATGGGGCATTTGAAGCGTTGGCACAATAGGATGACGCCAATCCCGTGAATGCTACTGTCGGCAATGCGTTGATTGTAACCTGTTGTTGATTAAGACTAGTGCAACCGAACGGGTCGGTGTATGTATAGGTTATCGTGTTAACGCCAACTCCAGCATTATCAGGAACAAAATTATTCCCAGAAATACCTGAACCGATAAATGTACCTCCAACTGGCGAACCAAGAAGTGTGTAAGCATTGGCATCGTCCTCACAATATGCTAGACCCAAACCAGAAAAAGAAACGTTGGGAAGTCCATTCACATCAACAGATTGTGTTTCAGTATTGGTACATCCATTGCCATCTGTATAGGTGTAAGTGATGAATATCGTTCCAACACCAGCAATGGATGGAACAAATGAGTTTCCACTAATTCCAAGTCCGCTGAAAGTTCCACCTGTTGGAGTACCTGTCATTGGAACTGGTGTAGTTTGATCAATACAATACTGGGCGCCCAATCCTGTAAAACTTACAACTGGAAGCTGATGAAAGACAACATTGACGTTTTCAGAATCTGTACAACCATTATTGTCTTCGGTCCAGGTAAAGACGTATGGCCCATCTGTATCAACAGTAACTGTAGCATTTGGATCGGTATCGGATGGAGAGAAAGTGGCGATTCCTGGCCCTGAATAAGACCAAAGACCGTTTCCGATGCTTGGTGTTGCATTCAAATCAAAATCGAGGTCGCATTCCGACCCTCCATTACCAGCATCAGCAATTGGTTGCTGATAGAAATTCACCGAAATGGTTGCATTGTCTGAACAAACGCCATTTACTTCTGTCCAAGTGAAACTGTAAGTACCGTAAGCATCAACTAATACAGTTGCCGTTGCGCTATTGACGTTACTGAAAAATGCGTTTCCAGCTCCCGTATACGTCCAAGTGCCTGTTCCAAAACTTGGAGTTCCTGAAAAAGTAAAATTCAAATCACACTCATCGCCACCTGTTCCAGCATTGGCCACTGGTTGGTCGTAAAGATTGACCGTTACCACATCAGCATCAACACAAACACCGTTTGTTTCTGTCCAAGTGAACGTATAAGCTCCTGATTGAGACACGGCAACCGTTGTTGTTGGGTCTGAATCATCAGCAAATGATGCTGAACCAGGACCAACCGATGTCCACTGCCCTATACCACTGCTTGGAACTGCCGACAGCACGAAATCAAGATCACATTCATTACCGCCTGTTCCAGCGTTTGCCACTGGTTGTAGATAGAAATTAACTGTAATTGTTTCAGAATCCGAACATGTACCGTTTGTCTCAGTCCAAGTTAGATCGTAGCTTCCGTAAGTATCAACTGTTACTAACGAAGTTGGAGAACTCGAATTATTGAAGGTTGCTGTACCTGGCCCAGAAGTTTGCGACCATGCCCCAACGCCAACGCTTTGCGTGGCTGTTACCAAGAAATTGAGATCACATTCATCTCCGCCAGTACCAGCATTTGCAACTGGTTGTTGGTAGAAATTGACCGTAACCGAAGAGGCGCTGGTACATGTTCCGTTAATCTCTGTCCATGTGAAAGTATATGTTCCATAAGCAGAAACGGTAACATCCGTATTCACATCCAAATCATTTACAAAGGTTGCTGTTCCCGGACCAGTTGCAGTCCAAAGACCGACCCCTACCGAGGCTGTTCCGTTAAATGTGAAATCAAGATCACACTCATTTCCACCAGTACCAGCATCTGAAACTGGTTGATTGTAGAAATTGACGAGCACGGACGCATTGGAAGAACACGTTCCGTTAGTCTCAGTCCAAGTAAAGTTGTATGCTCCATACGTATCAACAGTAACTGTTGATGTCGGGCTAGCTGAATTAGCAAAAGTTGCAACTCCTGGCCCTGAGTACGTCCAAACACCTAACCCAGCACTTGGAACAGCGTTGAAAGTGAAGTTAAGGTCGCACTCGTTTCCTCCAAGACCAGCATTGGCAATTGGTTGCTGATAAAAATTAACAATCACCTGATCAACCGCAATGCAGTTTCCATTGGTTTCAGTCCACGTAAATGTGTATGCTCCGTAATTACTCACAGTAACCGAAGTTGTTGGATTTGCAGCATTTACGAATGTTGCTAGACCTGGACCAGACCCTGTCCAAACACCACCTCCAACACTTGGAACTGCCGAGAAAGTAAAGTTAAGGTCGCATTCATTACCACCTGAACCAGCATCTGCCACCGCTTGTTGATCAAATGTTACGTTGATGGAAGCTGCGTTTGAGCAGCCTCCGTTGTTCTCAGTCCATGTCAAAACATAGGCTCCGTACGTACTCACAGTTACGACCGCATTTGGATCATTTGCATTTGGAGAATACGTAGCTGTTCCTGGACCAGTGACACTCCACGTTCCAGTTCCAACACTTGGCGTAGCTCCCAATTGGAAGTTCAGGTCGCATTCCCCACCTCCGAATCCGGGATTTGGGGTAGGAACTTGATAGAAATTCACAGTAATCTCTTCATAATCAGAGCACTGCCCATTCACCTCAGTCCATCTAAAAACATATGTTCCAACGGCTGAAACTTGAACAACTGAACCCGCTCCATTGATATTAGAAAAGAAAGGAGTTCCTGGCCCTGAAATCTTTGTCCATGTTCCAACACCAACGGTTGGAACGGCTGAAAACGTAAAGTTCAAGTCACATTCGTTGCCACCTGAACCAGCATTTGCCACTGGTTGCTCGTCAACATAAACTTGTTGCACATCAGAATCTGTACAGTTATTCAAATCCGTATAGGTGTAGGTAATGCTGTATGGACCAGTTGGGCCAGCAGCACTAGGACTGAACTGTCCTTGTCCTCCTCCTAAACTAGTAACACCCGTTCCTGTGAATGTTCCACCATTCTGATTTCCCGTTAATGTTACAAGCGCATTCGTCTCACAATAAACGGGATTCAAACCTGTAAAGCTTACAGAAGGAAGCGGTGTCACTATTACCTGAGCCGTTCCAAGGAAACCTGAAGTTCTGCTACAGCCACTGGCATCTTGAATTGCCACATAGCTATAAGTAACAGTCGTTGGTGGGGTCACGTTATAGGTTGCTCCACTGCTAATTCCGTTCACGTTATATGTATTTACACCATCGGTGACAATAACGTTAAATGGCGCCTGACCAGATGTAAATGTGAAAGTCAGTGTGGTCTGATCTCCAAGACAAATAGGAGATGGCGACAAAGAAATCGTTCCATTAGGAATTGGATTAACTGTTACATTGAATGAGCAGGAAGCAGCGTTGGACGATGCATCTGTAGCGGTATAGGTAACAAGTGTTGTTCCAACAGGGAAAATTCCAGGAGGATAGCCTGCTGTCAAAGCTGTACTCACTGCACAATTATCGGTTCCTACGGGAGGTGTATAACTAATATTCGCACTGCAATTGGCAGTGGTTGATGTGACGTTTATATTACCTGGACACGTGATGGCAGGTACCTGAAAGTCTGAGACCGTAACCGAAAAAGAACAGTTGGCAACATTCCCAGATGGATCAGTTGCTTGATAAGATTCGGTGGTTGTGCCAACCGGGAAGAAGCCACCAGAGCCGATTGCAGTAACTACCACTGGAGTCGTTCCGCAGGCATCAGAAGCACTGACATTATAATTGACGATTGTACCACATTGGCCTACCGTAGTGTTGGTGTTAATATTGGAAGGGCAAGTGATGACTGGATTAGTAACATCTCTATTAATCACCACATCGTCTGTAGATGACGTACAGCTACCGTTAGATATTGTCCATCTAAAAGTGGCAGAACTACTTGTTATTGTAACCGAACTGGTTGGGCTGCTTGGCACGCTAACGATGGCAGTACCAGAAACTACCGTCCAAGCACCTGTTCCAATAGTTGCGGCATTGCCAGCCAAGGTGGCAGTATTACCGCAGATACTCTGATTTGGACCAGCATTAGCAGTTGTAGGAGCACGGTAAACCAAAATATTTTGCGTAGCAGTACAATACCCGAATGTATAGGTGATGGTATACGTTTGAGAGGCACCACCTGGCGTTGGGGCAGTGAATGTTGTTCCTGCAACACCAGATCCGCTAAAGGAACCACCGTTTCCACTACCTGCTATAAGCGAGCCAGAAATAGAGGCTGGAGTGGCCGTGAGTGTTCTTGTCTGCCCTTCGCACATGGCGGTTGAGGCCGAAGTTATGCTCAGGTTATTGTTCTGTCTAACGCTTACAGTGATAGATGCACTACCTCCTACTTGACAACTGAATTGACTTACTTGAACCCTTGTGTAATCCGTGAAAGTTGGGGTAATGTCTACGGATGCTTGAAGCCCCCCGCATGAAGGACCACTGTCATCATCATAGGCAAAAGGTCCTGATACCGCGTTACCTTGAAAGCAGCCAATCTGAGTGTCAATACCGTTTCCACACGTGCTAATTGAATAGCAGCCCCCAGCAAGTACTGGCATTTGAAAGTATTGACCCGGACCATATCCTGAAACCGTATTCCAGACACCACAGCCCGCATTTGGGAGAATCGTTCCATAAAGATATGGGATACCACTTGGGGAGTTGCCAGCTGGTGCGCGACCACATGAACCTCCTAATTGCGTGTTGGTTCCGCACTGAGCCAAAGCACCCAATGTGCTTAAAGAAAAAATGAATGTTAATAGGCTGAAGTAGAATCTATTCATAGGAATGGTCTTCAATTGAAAAAGGAGTAACCCTATTATTTGTCCACAGTGGGCAAATAATAGGGTTACGAAAATACCTAATTTCTACAACTGACGATAATCCCTCGACCAACTGTCACATTTACCTCACGACAAAGAGCCGTCTTGGAAGCTAGATGTCTGCCAGTTAGTTTCTGATGATGCTTTTCACAGCAACACCCTCATCAGTAATCAATCTGAGATAATACACTCCTAGGCTCAGATGTTCGATATTAAACTGACGTCTGATACTCGACACATCGACCAATTTTTCGGGTACCATAATACCACGACCAGTAATATCCACTAGAGATATTGTGCCCGTAATCCTTCCTCCAAAGTCAACTTCTAAGGTGAATGAACCATTGGTCGGATTCGGATAAACCCGAATGTCATATCTATCGGATAGGTCGGCAATGCCCGTAAAGGTGTACTCGTAAATAAATGAGTTTCCAGCACAATCATGCGAATCCCAAGCTACCACGTAGTAATTTCCACTAGAAGCAGGTGTGTGTTGCCCAACCGTTGCGCCCGGTATCGGTGCACCATTAAAGTACCATTGGTATTGCTGAAACGGTCCATTGACAACCACCAAATTCGCTCCTTGTTGCTCAATTACTGGTTCAGGATTCCAAACTTCAATATGAATTGGGTTCCCTAGTAGCGTGCTGTCAAGACAACCGTTACCATCAAGTACGGTCACCCCGTAATCTCCAGTTTGAGTCACAACAATAGATGGCGTGGTTGACCCACTACTCCATAGATACTCGCTGTAAGGCCCAGGCACTACTGTAAGACTTACACTTCCTCCATCACAGAATTCGGTGACACCGCTTGGCACAATAGTAGGCGGAGTAGAGTTGTTCACAATAACGCTTACTGGCGTTGAAGTTGCCACACATCCGTTGTTTGGATCAACAACAGTTACCGTGTATGTTCCTGATTGCCAAACTTCGATTGAAGAAGATGTTTGTCCTCCAGGATTCCAGTGGTAAGAAACAAATGTGTTGCTTGCAGAAAGCGTAATGGTATCTGAACTACATATCTGGATTGGACCTGTTGGCTGAATAACCGCATTCGGAAGTTGAAGAAGTGAAACAACCTCATCATCACTGCCAGTGCAGCCAAATTGATCTATCACGACCAGTTCAATTAGACCAGCTGTTGAAACGGTAATTGTCTGAGAAGTTGCTCCTGTGCTCCACTGATAGTTGGCATATCCTGAGCCACCATCAAGCGTTACAGAACCACCAGCACAGAATGTAACTGGGCCACCAGCAACAATAACTGGGTCAAGCAAACTGCTAACTGAAACCAGCACTTGATCTGTTCCAACACAACCATTCTGATTGGTCACATTGACGGTATAATTACCAGTGGTAGTTACAGTAATTGATTGAGAAATTTCCTGCGTAGACCATGCATAGGTCATTCCTGGGTTTCCTGCATTAATAGTGAACGATGACCCCGTACAAACAACCGTGTCTGGTCCAAGATTTACAACAGGAAGTGGGTTCACCGAGATATTCACATCGGCAGAAGTACCGACACAACCAGCAGCTGTTGTAACAGTTACGTTGTAGGTTCCAGCAGATCCAACAGTAATAGACTGTCCGTTTCCACTCGTGCTCCATGCGTATCCAGCATATCCAACACCAGCATCTAATGTAATATTGGTTCCAGCGCAGATAGCGGTAGACCCAGAAGGTGTAATTACCGGAAGCGGAACTGCATTTACAGTTACTTGATGTGTACTAGTATTCGTACAACCGTTACCATTAGTATATGTGTAAACAATCGTGTGTTGTCCAACACCTGCTGCTACGGGACTAAAGGTATTTCCTGTGATGCCCGTTCCTGAGAACGTTCCTCCAGTAGGTGTTCCTACAAGTTGGGCGTTGGAAGCATCTGAGCAATAAGCTGCAGATAATCCTGTAAACGAAACAACTGGAAGTGCATTCACCGTAACTGGTTGCGGTTGCGAACTAGAACATCCGAAAGCATCCGTATAGGAATACGTTATCGTATGATTTCCAATGTTTGCAACTGAAGCGGTGAACTGATTGGTCGAAATCCCAGGGCCAGTATACGTTCCACCAGTAGGAACTCCAGTTAACGTATGCGCCACGGCATCATCTACACAATAAGGTGATGATAGCCCAGTGAACGATACGTTCGGAAGTCCATTTACATCCACGCTTTGCGTTTCGCTATCAGTACATCCATTAACATCCGTGTAAGTGTATGTTAAGAAGATTGTTCCAACACCAGCTACTGATGGTACGAATGAGTTACCACTCACACCAAGTCCGCTGAACGTTCCGCCCGCTGGCGTTCCTACCAAAGGAACTGGGGTTGTACGATCAACGCAGTAACTAGCAGCCAAACCTGTGAACGAAACAACAGGAAGCGCATTGAAAGCAATAGTAACATTGGCTGAAGCTGTGCAACCATTGTTATTCTCTGTCCATGTAAATGTGTAAGAACCTGTAGCATTTACTGTAACCGTTGCGTTAACTGCGTTTGCATTTGGACTGAACGTAGCTGTTCCAGGACCAGTATACGTCCATGTTCCGATTCCTACCGAAGCTGTTCCATTGAATGTGAAATCTAGATCACATTGATTGGTTCCTGTACCTGCATTTGCAACTGGTTGCTGATAGAAATTAACAGTAACCGATGCGGCATTAGAACAAATTCCATTCACTTCAGTCCAAGTGAAAATGTATGTTCCATATGCATCAACCGTTACAGTACCAGTAGCGTTGTTTGCGTTTGTGAATGATGCATTGCCTGGTCCAGTAGCGGTCCATGTTCCTGTACCGAAACTAGGTACAGCAGAGAACACGAAATTCAAATCACATTCATTTCCACCGCTTCCAGCATTTGCAACTGGTTGATTGTAGAACGTAACGACCACGTTATCCGCATTCGAGCAGATTCCATTCGTTTCAGTCCAAGTAAACGTGTAGGCACCTGATTGTGAAACGGTAACAACTGTGCTAGCTGAAGAAGCCGAAGCGAATGTTGCAGTTCCCGGCCCTGTGTAAGTCCACGTTCCATTACCAACGCTTGCATTGGCCGCCAACGTGAAATCAAAATCGCACTCATCTCCACCCAAACCTGCATCGGCAACCGGCTGTTGATAGTAATTGACAGATATAGATCTGAAATCCACGCACGTTCCGTTGGTTTCTGTCCATGTGTAATCATACGTTCCGTAGGTATCAACCGTAATGGTATTGATGGCAGAAGATGCATTGCTAAACGTTGAATTTCCAGGGCCAGAGGTCTGCGACCACAGACCTGTTCCGATACTTGGAACAGCACTAGTCAAGAAGTTAAGATCACATTCATCTCCGCCCTGTCCTGCAACGGCAACTGGTTGCAAATAGAAATTGACAGTCACAGAAGCACTGCTTGAGCAAGTACCGTTAATCTCCGTCCAAGTGAAGATGTATGTTCCATAGTTTGATACGGTAACATTGGTACTGGAAGAAATATCATTAACGAAAGTCGCGGAACCTGGTCCTGAAGCCGTCCAAAGACCGACCCCGACAGAAGCAACTCCATTCAAGCTGAAATCAAGGTCGCATTCGTTTCCTCCTGTTCCAGCATTTGCAACTGGTTGCTCGTAGTAATTGACAACCACGGTGGCACTATTTGAGCAAACACCGTTTGTCTCAGTCCAAGAGTAAGTATATGTTCCATACTGGCTAACCGTTACGGTTGAAGTAGCACTTGTATTAGAAGTAAACGTTGATGTTCCGGGGCCATTTGTTTGCAACCAAAGTCCGTTTCCAACACTCGGAACTGCGGCAAATTGGAAGTTGAAATCACACTCGTTTCCTCCAAGTCCAGCATTCGCCACTGGTTGCTGATAGAAATTAACGTTAACCTGATCGGTAGCCGTACACGTTCCGTTCGTTTCTGTCCAAGTAAACAGATAAGCCCCATAAGTATCAACGGTAACTGTTGCCGTTGGGCTAGCTGGATTGCTAAAGAATGCGTTTCCTGGACCAGAATAAGTCCAAACGCCTGCGCCAATACTTGGCGAACCGTTGAATGTGAAATTTAAATCACACTCATCACCACCATTTCCAGCGTTTGCATTGGTCTGCTGATCAAAATGAACCGTGATATTACCGCTATCAGTACAACCATAGTTATCCTCACTCCATGTGAAAATGTAAATCCCATAAACTGAGACGTTTGCAACTGCATTCGGATCAGTAGCACTTGGACTGAACGTTATCGTTCCTGGCCCTTGAGCAGTCCAACCTCCATTTCCTACACTTGGAACAGCTCCAAGTTGGAAATCAAGATCACATTCTGAGCCTCCAAATCCAGGATTGGCCACTGGTTGAGCAAAGTAGTTTACTGTTACTGTGGCGGCCGATGAACACGTTCCGTTCACTTCTTGCCATTGATAAACGTATTGTCCTATTTGAGTAACCGTTACTGTAGTAGTGGCAGAAGATGCATCCACAAATGATGAAGTTCCTGGCCCACTCACTTGCGTCCACGTTCCATTTCCTACACTTGGCACAGCATTGAACACATGATCAAGGTCGCATTCGTTGCCGTTTGTTCCTGCATTGGCAACTGGCTGCCAGTAGAAATTGACAGAAACTGCTGAAGCGTTTGTGCAATTCAAGTTAGTCTCTGTCCAAGTGAACTGATACGTTCCGTACTGCGAAACACTCACCACTGCATTGGCTGCAGCTGCATTCGGTACGAAATTCGAGAATCCCGGGCCTCCAGTCTGAGTCCAAACTCCAGCACCAACCGATGGCGTTGCGCCAAGATTAAAGTTTAGGTCACACTCATTTCCTCCAGTGCCAGCATTTGAAACTGGTATCCCAACTTGAGTTATGGTTATTTGATCTGAAGATGAGCAACCATTAACTGTTACCGTAACTTCAAACACATAGGTTCCAAGTATTCCTGAAGAAACGATAGCTGCAACCGGTGCGGCATTATTAACAATTGTAGCCGCTGGGCCTGATATCTGAGTCCACGAATAAGATGTAACTGGAATGTTTGTGGTTGGCGTAAGGCTATACGTCAATTGACACTGACTCTGGTCAACCCCAAGCGAAACGGTCGGTTGCTGATAGAACGTAACCGTAATCTGCTCGTTATCTGAACACTGGCCGTTCACCTCTTGCCACTGGAACGTATACGTTCCGTATGCAGTAACCTGAACTCCAGACGTTGCCGAATGAGCATTGGAGAAGAATGCACTTCCAGGACCTCCAAAAAATGACCACGTTCCTACTCCAACAGATGGAACTGCAGAGAAGGTGTAATCAAGATCACATTGATTAACGGAAGAACCAGCATTTGCTACTGGCTGCGCATCCACTATCACCGATTGCGATGTACTATTTGTGCAGCTATTGATGTCTGTAAAGGTGTATGTAATAGTATGCGTTCCAACTCCAGCACTAGCAGGACTGAAGATTGCCGTACCGTTTCCATTATTAGTAATTCCCAAGCCGGTGAATACTCCTCCAGGAGCATGATTTCCTGTTAGGGTTGCAGATGCACCTGTTTGGCAATAAGCAGCAGCCAACCCAGTAAAACTTACCGTAGGCAACGGGTTTACGATTACTTGAACGTTTCCTGCAAATCCACTGGTTCGGATACATCCATTATTGTCCGTGATAGATGTGAAATTGTACGTCACACTCGTTGGCGGAGTCAGATTGTATGTGGTTCCACTAGTAACATTAGCCAATGAGAAGTTCGTGATTCCATCGGTGAAAGCTATACTGTAAGGACCTGTTCCGTTGGTGAAGGTGAATGTGAGTGTGGTCTGATCTCCAAAACAAATTGGAGTGAACACCGCCATCGTTCCGTTAGGAAGCGGATTAACGGTAATGGTAGTTGAACTCGCAACTGGAGTTCTTGTACATCCCAAATCATCTGTTATAGAGACAATGCTATAAACTGTTGTAACCAACGGAGAAACCGAAACCGTGTGTCCGTTAGGGATGTTAACTAAGTTGTAAGAACTGGTGCCGTCTGAATACGTTACATCAAAAGGCCCCGTTCCAACCGTGAAATTGAACGTGAGGTTGGTAGGATTACCAGAACAAGTAGTAGTTGCACCAGAAATAGTTCCTACAGGAAGAGGATTTACTGAGATGGTAGCCGAACCTGAGAAACCAGAAGATCTGGTACAGCCATTGCCTGCCGCATCAATAATGCTCACAAGCGTGTAAGTAGTTGCTGAGGTTGGGCTTACAGAAACTGTATGACCAGAGTTAATATCATTAAGGCTAAAGGTGGTTACACCGTTAGAATAAATCACATCATAAGGAGGTGTTCCAGCCAAAAAGTTAAACGTGAGGTTAGTGCTTCCTGTGTTACAAATTGTGGTTGTACCCGAAATAGAACCTTGTGGCAAAGGGTTGATATTGACCGTGGCCGTACCTCCTGTGCCTGGACAAGAGTTGGCAGACGAAGAAATGGTATACGTAACAGTTCCTTGAACCGTTCCTGTATTAGAAAGCGTTTGAGCAATGGTAGAACCAGACGAAGCTGAATAGCCACTAACCTGTGGATTACCACTTGAAGCAGTCCAACTATATGTTGTGCCTGCAACTGAAGAAGTTAATACAACGTTAGATTGAGCCCCAGAACAGATGGTAGAAATGCTTGGAGTTGCAACAACATTCGAAACTGGATTGACCGTTACTATAGTTTGAACCGCTGCACCAGGACAACCATTAGCCGTAGGAGTTACCGTGTAAGTAACAGTGCCTGTTGAAGTTCCAGAATTGGTAAGCGTTTGGCCGATGGAAGCTCCAGAACCATTTGAATAACCGCCAATGTTTCCGTTAGAAGGAGAAGCAATATAAGCAAAAGTGCTTCCTCCAACATTTGACCCCAATGTAATACTGGTTGATCCGTTGTTACAAATTGTAGGCGCAGAATTGGTGATGGTAGCGGTTGGCGTTGGCTTAACTGTAACTGTTATACAGTTGTTAGACCAAGTTGCCGCACCGCAGTCTGGTGTCCCTGTAGGATTAACCTGAACCTGATATGTTCTCGTAGTTGTAAGACCTGATGGTGGATCGTAAGTAGCTGATGTAGCTCCTGAAATGGATGTCGCACTTCCGGTGGATGGGCACGAAGCGCCATCCAAATAGTACCACTGGTAAGTATAAGTTCCCGCGCCACCAGAAGGTGCAACGGTCATTGTTCCTGGATCAGCAGGAGAACAAAGTGAGCCGCCTCCACCCGTGATATTACCAGGGTTGAAAGCTGGTAAAACCGTAACCGTAACGCTGGCACAAGATGTAGTATTACATGGCCCAGTTCTTCTTACATAATAGGTAGTTGTACTGGATGGAGATACAAGTAAGCTTGCTCCTGTTCCAAGAACAGACCCTGAAGTACAGCCATTAGCATACCACTGATAACTTGAACTTGTGCCTAAAGTTCCACCAGTGGCAGTAATGGTAGTAGACCCACCGCTGCAAATTGTCGTTGATCCAGAAAAACCTGTTGGCACGGTAGATTGCGTCTCGTAGTTGATTCGAGCGTACGGCTTTGCGCTTGGATGTTCATATCCATAAACATTATGGTAATCGCCATCATTACCAGCACAAATGAAGGTGCAACAATCATCACCGCCATTATAGGCCCAACCAATCGTAATTTGATCAACAGGTAATGCATTCGTAAGATTTGTCAGGTTTCCTGTTTGAGAATGCCACCCACTGCCATTGTTGCCTGTACCATTGTAATAGGCATTATTGTTCCTGATAGCTTGTCCAGTGATATTGCAATCAGGCTCATTAGCCAAATTGAGGTTGGAGGACACCATTCCCAACTTCAGTGTAATCTGGTCATCGCATGTTCTTCCGCCATAACGATACCAGTTGTAAGAGACAGAATAAAGACAGCTATTATCAGGTATGGAAGAGAGGTTGAAACTGGCATATCCATCAAAATATGGATTATTGGTTGGCCAAGAATCATCAATCCAACCATAAGTAATATCACTGGTGGGGTAGGTTCGACCACCATACGATCCATTGTTGCAGACCCAGCTTCCTGAGTTACTTGACCGATAGGCCGTGTAGGTCGGCCAAGTAAAGCCCGGATAGAAATCCGTGACCGGGTCAATTGTAAGTGGAAACTTACGCTCTGGCGCAGAAAGCCAATTAATTGAAATTCGTGTGAACACCTCGTACGTACTCTGATTAATCTGATTTACCAGATAATCACCTTCAATCACTCCGTCTACATTATTGGCTGATGAATCAAAGTTTGCATCGGTACACGTTCCTTGAGAGATCTTATCATTGAAAACAGGGCGTTGCACCACAAGAACATCCGTTCCCGAAGCATCTTTAAATCCTAGTTCTTGAAATGATCTACCAAAAGAACCTTGCTTGCCACCGTTCAACGTCCAAGTTGAAGGCGTACTGATGTTTTCTTTGAAAGCCAAGTAAACGGCATTGGCGGGCTTACCATTCAAGATAGATTGACTTTTAAGTAAGTAGTTCAATTTCTTGGTTCGAGACGAATTCACAATCTCTGCGTCCACGCTTGGAAACATCTCCTGATAGGTTACCCTGTTCTCAGATGGAAATGCAACCGATGTGCCAGCTGAAAAAACCTCTCCCAAAACCTGACCGTTAGCATCCAACCAAACCAAGGATGGAGCTGTCCAATCTGCATAAACACCATCCTTCAATACCGTTGAAATTCCATTTCCAGGAACTTCTGGGAAGTAGGATGTGTGCTGATTATACTTAGTGGCGTACTTAAACTGAGAAAATTGTGGATTATCATTTGCAAACAAGTACGGAAGAACCGACTTCCACACACCATCTTCCTGATAATGAAGATCTCCTGCACCCACAATCGCGGTTGAAGTTCCATCGTCATTTACAAAGTGCTTTGCACTGGCCGACCTCAGCGAAACATCTTCTTTATTCGGGTCAAGTCCTTCAAACAATCCACCCTTAGCATACAATTCCCTTGTAAGTTCTACAGCATCAGGATTTTTAACCACCTGAGGTCTGGCAACATTAGCCTCTCCTGTAACCGATTTAGCCAGTTTCTGTTTGGCAAGTTGCTCTCCTTTTTGTTGAAGCTCAGGCGTAGCATACGTTTGTGCAACTGCATTTTGCGCAAACTGCGACAAGAAAAGCAGTATCAGGCTACTTTTCATAAAAGTCTTTATCATCATCGGTCTTTCGTTTTTTTGAAGGGGAACAAAAGTACCACATCTGTCGGTTAAAAGTTGATAACGGTCAGTCTGTAACGGGTGTTCATCGAATTTTCGGAAAGGTACACGCCAAGGGATGATAAAACGACATACATAACCTGATTTCTCATCAAACTATCTGTGGCAAGTTGGAATAGGTGTGGTATAAATTTACAGTCATGTCGTGTGCTCTCACCCACTTTTGCTGTGAAAGCACAGACATCTAGCATGCTCGTAGAAGAGTCTAGGGGCTGTTCAACCAACAGTGTTGTTTTCAGTTATAAGGTTTATCATTTCTAACCACTGACACGGTTTATTGAACAAACTCCCTAGTTAGTCTCAAGAGATGCTAGGCTATTCTCAATAGATGATAGGCTATTCTAAGAAGAGGTTAGGTTCATTCTAAATTGGGTCTGGGTCTGTTCAACTAACTGACGGTCGTGCATCTACTAATTTGGGCATGACAGCAGACCATCGTTTTGCCATTCGCCAAAAAAAAAGGCCCTGAGAAAAATTTCTCAGGGCCTTTTCAAATCTAAGTCGGTACGTATTACCTGATAAGGGTAAAGAATCCAGTTTGCTCGCTCACGTTACCGTCTTTGTACTCCATTTCGATAACGTAATAGTACGTGCCTGGTTCGCAATCTACTCCTGAACTTGTCTTACCTGTCCATGAGAAAGTACGGCCTTCACTCGCGTAAACGCTGTATCCCCATCGGTTGTAAATGGTCATACTGATAGCGTCAACATCTGTTCCTTGGATCCAGATCACATCGTTGTTTCCATCGCTGTTCGGTGTGAACACGTTTGGAATGTCGATAATAATTTTCACTTCCAAACCTCCAACTGCTGTGTCGGCACAACCATGGTTTGACGCAATCAACATTACCCAATATGAACCCGGATCAGCATAGTTGTGTCCTGGATTCTGAAGCATGCTAGTCAGACCATCTCCGAAGTTCCAGCTCCAATCTGTCACGTTACCAAACGTAGTGTCTGTGAACTGAACGCTGCTTCCCAACGGAACATCTCCGGCAGGATCACGCTCAAATCCAGCAAGTGGATAATCATACACGTAAACCTTCACGTGATCCTCATCTGTATATCTGCAGTTTCCGTTGGTGGCAACAACCGAGTACTCGGTGATTCCAACTCCTGGGCTAACGGTAATCATGGCGCCTGTTCCAACTTCTTCGCCATCCACATACCAAGCGTAGGTAGTGCCAGCCGTTCCGCCAGTTGCAGCAAGCGTAGTGCTTTCTCCAACACAGATATTGATGTCTGCACCAGCGTTTACCACTGGAATTGCATCCTCTGCAACAACCACACATGCACTAGCCTCACAACCAAATATTGAAGTTGTGCTTACACAGTACTGACCAGCTGAGCTTACCCAAATATCCTGAGTTGTTTCGCCTGTTGACCAAGTTACTCCTTCGCCACCTGCATATTGTGCCGTAAGCATAAGGCTATCTCCTGTACAGAACACGGTATCACCAGTAATCTCGATGAGAGGAACAAGTCCTTCAGTAACCGCGATAGAAGCTGTTGCAGAACATCCGTTGGCATCAGTAACCTCTACAGTGTAAGTACCTGCTGCGTCAACCACAATGCTTGCTCCACTTCCACTTGGAGTCCAAGCGTAGGTTACTGCTGTTGCAGAAACTGCCGTCAATTCAACTTCGCTTCCTGGGCAAAGTGGATTGCTACCTGCGGTAACTTCCACTTCAACAACTGGCAACGCGTTGAACTCAACGTTGATACAATCCGTAACTGAGCAACCATCAATTGAAACTGTAGTTACACAGTATTCTCCAGCTTGCGTTACCACGATTGATTGCGTGATTTCACCTGTTGACCAAGTAACACCTTCGCCTCCAGCATACTGAGCTGTAAGTTCAATGCTTCCTCCAGCGCAAGCAACTGAGTCGCCAGTGATTTCGAGCAATGGCGTAAGTCCTTCTTCAATTACATACGAAGTACTGTTCTCACATCCATTCGCATCAACAATAGCCACACTGTAAGTTCCAGCTTCGGACACCCAGATAGAGTGAGCTGAAGTTCCGTTGCTCCACTCGTAGCTAACCGCTCCTTGCGAAACCGCAGTCAGCATGGCGCTGTCTCCAGCACATAGTGGATTGTTTCCATCAATTGAGATGGCAACTTCTGGCAACTCGTATACTTCCACATCAATGCTAGTAGAAGCAGTACAGCCATTGGCATCAGTCACTTCAACTTCGTAGGTTCCAGCTTCAGTTACCCAGATGCTTGATTCGGTAGAACCTGTGCTCCAAGAATAACCAACTGCTGATTGACAAACAGCTGTAAGCTCCGTGCTGTCTCCGTTGCAGAATGGGCTTCCACCAGTGATTTCCACTTCAGGAACTGGGAAGAATTCGATGCTGATACTGTCCATTGAAGAACAACCATTCTCGTCCGTTACAGTAGCGATGTATGTTCCGTCTTCAGTTACAGAAATAGCAGAACTGGTTGCTCCAGTCGACCACTCGTAAGAAACTGTAGTCGTAGCATCAGCTGTCAATTCGACCACCGTGCCAGCGCAGCTTGGGCTAACTCCACCTGAAACAACCACATCAACTGTTGGTGCTCCGAAGATGGTTATAGTAACGATGTTGCTTTCGCCATTCCATTCTGTACAACCTTGATTTCTTGCACAACGAATGAAACAAGTAGTCTCGGTCAACATTCCTGGATCATAGCTCTCGCCAGTTGCACCAGCAATTAAGACGAATCCATCAGGAATTGCTCCTTGAGTCGATCCTCCAATTGTTGGAGAACTAACTGGGCAAGGACCGCTCCACCAAGCGTACTCAACTGGGTCGATACCGCCTGTAGCTGGCGTCAAGCTCACGATTTCGTTTGGATCAAATGATCCACAGTTTTCTTGCTCACCCGCAATTTCACCGCCATCTGTCACATTACAGCATGGTACGTTCTCAACAGCAACGCTGCACGAATCAACACATCCGTTTCCGTCAGTAACAATTACAGAATACGTTCCTGGTTCAAGTTGTGAAATGCTTGCTCCCGTTCCACCATTGCTCCACTCATAAGAGAAAGGAGATGGTGAGCCGCTAACTATTACGCTAGCCGAACCAAGGTTTCCGTTTTGGCAATCGCCATTCTCAGAAGCACATAAAACAACTGGGTTCGGGTATACCGTGATGGTCACGATATTGCTTTCGCCTAGCCATTCAGTACAGCTTTCATTTTTAGCAACACGGATGAAGCAAGTTGTCTCACTCAACATTCCTGGATCATAGCTTTCGCCAGTTGCTCCTTGAATCAATGTGAATCCAACTGGAATTGCTTGTCCTACTATCGTTTCGCTTCCCTGCTCATCACATGGGCCGCTCCACCAAGCGTACTCAACTGGGCCAATACCACCTGTTGCTGGTACCAAGCTCACAATTTCGTTTGGATCAAATGGACCACAGTTTTCTTGCTCTCCAGCAATCTCGCCACCATCGGTCACATTACAGCAAGGAACAACTGAAACCGTAGTGCTGCATGAATCAACACATCCGTTTGCGTCAGTAACTACTACACTGTATGTTCCTGCAGCAAGTGCAGAGATGCTGGCAGTTGTAGCGCCATTGCTCCACTCGTAAGAGAAAGGAGATGGAGCACCGCTCACAGTCACGCTGGCAGAACCAACGTTTCCGTTTTCGCAATCTCCGTTTTCACCAGTACATGTAAGTACTGGATTCGGATTAACTGTGATAGTAACGATGTTCGATTCGCCAATCCACTCTTCGCATCCTTGATTTCTTGCCACACGGATGAAGCAAGTAGTCTCACTCAACATTCCTGGGTCATAGCTTTCGCCAGTTGCACCAGCAATCAATGTGAATCCAGCAGGAATTGCTGTTGGGCTTCCTTGATTATCGCAAGGACCACTGTACCAAGCGTACTCAACTGGACCGATTCCACCTGTTGCAGGTACCAAACTCACAATTTCGTTTGGATCGAATGAACCACAGTTTTCTTGCTCTCCAGCAATTTCACCGCCATCAGTCACATTACAGCATGGAGTAACAGACACTGAAGTTGTGCAGGTTGCTTCGCAGCCGTTTGCATCGGTTACAGTAACTGTGTACGAACCAGCATCAAGGCTGTCGATAGTTGCAGTTGATTCGCCATTGCTCCAAGAGATGGTGTAAGGCTCAACTCCACCAGAAACGTGAGCAATTGCTCTTGCCACATTTCCGTTAGAGCAATCTCCATCAACTCCGTTGCAGGTCAACTCAACCGCTGCGTAAACCGTAATTGTGATGATGTTGCTCTCTCCTACCCATGGCTCACAACCGTTGTTGCGTGCACATCTGATAAAGCAAGTTGTTTCCGTAATCATACCTGCATCAAACGTTTCGCTGTTTGAGTTTGGAATCTGAGCCCAAGAACTTACAGGAGTTCCGCAAGCACCGCTCATCCAAACGTATTCAACTGGACCGATTCCGCCTGTTGCGGGTGCAACACTTGTAAACGCAGCTGGGTCAAATGGACCACAGTTTTCTTGGCTAGCAGCAATCTCACCTGCATCAGTCACATTACAGCATGGTGTAACAATTACCTCTTCAGTACAAGATGCAGAACATCCATTCGCATCAGTTACAGTAACTGTGTAAGATCCAGCAGTCAATCCTGAAATGGAAGCAGTCGTTGCTCCATTGCTCCACACGTAAGTGAAAGGACCTGTTCCGTCAATCACATCAACGCTTGCACTTGCAGCGTTTCCATTTCCGCAATCTCCACTGATGCTCGCGCATTCAATAGTCAAAGCATTTTGGATTGTGATAGTGATGATGTTGCTTTCTCCAATCCATGGCTCACAACCGCTGTTGCGTGCACATCTGATGAAGCAAGTAGTCTCAGTAATCATTCCAGCATCGTAAGTCGCGCTGTTTGAGTTTGGAATCTGAGCCCACGTATTAACTGGCGTTCCGCAAGCTCCGCTCATCCATACGTATTCAACTGGTCCAATTCCGCCTGTTGCAGGAGCAACACTTGTAAATGGAGCTGGATCGAATGCAGTGCAATTTGTTTGGTTCGCAGCTATCTCACCTGCATCGGTAACATTACAGCAAGGCGTGATTGAAACAGTTACTGAACAATCATCAGCACATCCGTTCGCATCTGTTACAGTTACTGAATACGTTCCTGCAGCAAGATCGCTGATAGAAGCTGTTGTTGCTCCGTTACTCCACTCATACGAGTAAGGGGCGGTTCCACCAGCTACGCTAACCGAAGCCGAAGCGATGTTTCCATTGTTGCAATCTCCATTTACTGGAGCACAAGTCGCAACAGGCGCTTCGTTGATAGTCACGCAAACCACGTTGCTTTCGCCAACATAAACGGTACATCCACTTCTTCGTGCACAACGGATGAAACAAGTTGTTTCGGTCAACATTCCTGGATCGTAAGTGGCTGAATTGCTATTTGCAATTTCTACCCAACCATTGTTTCCATTGTTCATTGGAACGTTCTGGCTGTTGCTCAACCACACGTATTCAAGGTCTCCAAGTCCGCCAGTTGCAGCAACCACAGATGTGATAGCAGCTGGGTCAAATGGACCACAGTTTTCTTGCGAAGCAGCGATTTCGCCACCATCCGTTACGTTACAGCATGGAGTGATTGTAACAGTTACTGAACAATCATCAGCACATCCGTTCGCATCCGTAACAGTTACTGAATACGTTCCCGCAGCAAGGTCGCTGATTGAAGCCGTTGTAGCACCGTTGCTCCACTCGTAAGAGTAAGGCGCGGTACCACCAGCTACGCTAACAGAAGCTGAAGCGATGTTTCCATTGTTGCAATCTCCATTTACTGGAGAACAAGTTGCAACAGGCGCTTCGTTGATCGTTACGCAAACCACGTTGCTTTCGCCAACATATACAGTACATCCGCTTCTTCGTGCACAACGAATGAAACAAGTTGTCTCAGTTAACATTCCTGGATCGTAAGTAGCTGAATTGCTATTTGCAATTTCTACCCAACCATTGTTTCCATTGTTCATTGGAACGTTCTGGCTGTTGCTCAACCACACGTATTCAAGGTCTCCAAGTCCACCAGTTGCATCAACTACTGAAGTAATTGCTGCTGGATCAAATGGACCACAGTTTTCTTGTGATGCAGCGATTTCACCACCATCAGTTACGTTACAGCATGGAGTGATTGAAACAGTTACTGAACAATCATCAGCACATCCATTCGCATCCGTTACAGTAACTGAATACGTTCCTGCAGCAAGGTTGCTGATTGAAGCTGTTGTAGCACCGTTGCTCCACTCATACGAGTAAGGGGCGGTTCCACCAGCTACACTAACCGAAGCTGAAGCGATGTTTCCATTGTTGCAATTTCCATTTACTGGAGCACAAGTTGCAACTGGCGCTTCATTGATTGTAACGCAAACCACGTTGCTTTCGCCAACATAAACGGTACATCCACTTCTTCGTGCACAACGGATGAAACAAGTTGTTTCGGTCAACATTCCTGGATCGTAAGTGGCTGAATTGCTATTTGCAATTTCTACCCAACCGTTATTTCCATTGTTCATTGGAACGTTTTGGCTGTTGCTCAACCAAACGTATTCTAGGTCTCCTAGTCCACCAGTTGCATCAACTACCGAAGTAATTGCTGCAGGGTCGAATGGACCACAGTTTTCTTGTGACGCAGCGATTTCGCCACCGTCAGTTACGTTACAACATGGAGTGATTGAAACGGTTTTGCTGCAAGTTGCCTCACAACCGTTTGCATCAGTTACAGTCACCGTATAAGTTCCAGCAGCCAAGTTGCTGATGTCAGCAGTGGTTGCTCCGTTGCTCCATAGATAGGTGTAAGGTGCCGTTCCAGCAGATGCCGTTGCATACACAGAGGCAACGTTATCATTGGTACAATCACCATCATCTTTCGTGCAAAGCACTACAGGAACTGGATTAATTGTGACGCAAACCACGTTGCTTTCTCCGATGTAAGTTGTACAACCCACATTTCGTGCACAACGAATGAAACATCTGCTTTCAGTCAACATTTCTGGATCGTAAGAATCAGAATTGCTATTCGGGATTTCTACCCAACCGTTCTGACCGTTGTTCATTGGAACATTATTCGCATTCCACAACCAAACGTATTCAACTGGTCCGATTCCGCCCGTTGCTGGAACTACAGATGTGATTGCCGCTGGATCGAATGGACCACAGTTTTCTTGAACTCCTGCGATTTCGCCACCATCCGTTACGTTACAGCATGGCTGAGAAGTGATAGTTACAGAACAATCGGTAGTACAACCGTTTGCATCCGTTACAGACACTGAATAAGTTCCTGCGGCAAGATTGCTGATAGAAGCAGTTGTTGCTCCGTTGCTCCAAGCGTAAGTGAATGGCGCTGTTCCTCCAGTAATTGAAGTTGATACCGCTCCTATTCCATTATTGTAGCAATCGCCATGTGTTGGGTTGCATACAACTTCTGGTTGAGAGAAGATGGTGATGGTGATGATTGGTGTCTCCAACATTTCGTGGCAACCAACTCTCTGAACACATCTTCTAAACTGAGTAGTCACAGAAATCATTCCTGGATCGTACGTAAGTCCTGTTGACCCTGGAATCATTTGCCATGGACCTGATGTTCCTGTCCTAGTAATCCAGATGATGTCAAGAGCGCCAAGGCCACCTGATGGGTCAACAACACTAGTCAACTCGGCCGCATCAAACGGACCACAATTAGATTGATTTGCTGCGATTGAACCTGGATTGGTTACGTTGCAACATCCAACCATTTGAACCGCAGTAGTACAAACCGCAGTACATCCGTTTGCATCCGTAACAGTTACGTTGTACGAACCAGTTGCAAGTCCATCAATAGAAGCTGTTGTTGCTCCATTGCTCCAAGCGTATGTGTAAGGAGCGGTTCCATCAACAACAGTTACAGAAGCAGAAGCTCCATTATTGTTGTTACAATCTCCATTCACAGAAGAACAAGTTGCAACTGGAACTGGATTGATTGTGATACAAACGATGTTGCTCTCACCTCCGATGAAGTTGTCACAGCCCACTCTTCGTACACATCGTAGGAAGCAACGGCTTTCTGTAAGGTAACCTGGGTCGTAGGTCTCTGTGTTGCTGTTAGGAATCATCACCCAACCGTTGTTTCCGTAGTTCGGTACGTTCTCAGTATTCCACATCCAAACGTATTCCAAATCACCCAATCCGCCTGTGGCAGGGGCAACACTGGTGAACGCAGCAGGGTCGAACGGTCCACAGCTTTCCTGTGGCCCAGCAATCGTACCTCCGAAGGTCACATTACAGCAAGGAGTTGTAGTTACAGCTGCTGAACAGTCAGCAGTACATCCGTTGACGTCTGTTACTGTTACTGAGTATGAACCAGCGGTCAGATTACTAATAGATACGGTTGTTGCACCTGTGCTCCATAGATACGTGTATGGTGCTGTTCCGTCAGTAACACTAACCGAAGCAGAAGCTACGTTTCCGTTGTTGCAATCTCCATTAACTGGAGTACAAGTTGCAACTGGCGCTTCGTTAACCGTTACGCAGATTACATTGCTTTCGCCAACGTAAACAGTACATCCACTTCTTCTTGCACATCTGATGAAGCAAGTAGTTTCTGTAAGCATTCCTGGGTCGTAAGTAGCCGAATTGCTATTTGCAATTTCTACCCAACCATTGTTTCCATTGTTCATTGGAACGTTCTGGCTGTTACTCAACCAAACATATTCCAAATCACCAAGACCACCAGCAGGAAGACTTGTGCTTGTGAATGCAGCTGGGTCGAATGCGCCACAGTTTTCTTGTGCTCCTGCAATCTGACCACCACTTGTTACATTACAGCAAGGAGTGATTGAAACAGTAACACTGCAATCGGCAGTACATCCATTTGCATCTGTTACAGTAACGCTGTATGAACCTGCAGCCAATCCTGAGATAGAAGCAGAAGTTGCTCCATTGCTCCAAGCGTAGCTGTATGGCTCATCGCCACCGCTTACACTTACAGAAGCCGAAGCCTCGTTATTGTTGTTGCAGTTTCCGTTAACTGAGGAGCAATCTGCAGAAAGTGCAGTAGGTTCGGCAATCGTTGCTGAACAAGTTGCAGTACATCCGTTCGCATCAGTAACAGTTACTGAGTAAGAACCAGCTGCCACAGCCGAAACAGAAGCAGTTGTTGCTCCATTGCTCCAAGCGTATGTGTAAGGAGCGCTTCCGCCAGTAGCGTTTACTCCTAATGTTCCATCAGCAGCACCATTACAAGACGCATTGCTTGAGTTGCAATCGGCAGTTAAACCACTTGGTTCGCCAACTGTTGCAGTGCACTCATCGGTACATCCATTAGCGTCTGTTACAGTTACGCTGTAAGTTCCTGCGGCAAGATTAGAAATTGTAGCAGTTGTTCCACCATTGCTCCATAAGTAAGTGTAAGGAGCCTCGCCACCTGTTGCAGAAACAGAAGCTGTTCCAGTTCCGTTACCGTTACATCCGCTATCTGTAGATGAACAAGAAGCAACTGGGCTTTCGTTAACCGTTACACAGATTACGTTGCTTTCGCCAACATAAACTGTACATCCACTTCTTCTTGCACATCTGATATAGCAAGTAGTTGCAGTTACCATTCCTGGGTCGTAAGAAGCTGAGTTGCTATTTGGAATCTCAACCCAACCATTGTTTCCGTTGTTCATCGGAACATTGTTTGGATTCGACAACCATACATATTCCAAATCTCCTAAGCCTCCTGTTGGAAGAGTCGCGTTTGTAAATGCAGCTGGGTCAAATGCACCGCAGTTTTCTTGTGCTCCAGCAATCACACCTCCGTTAGTCACATTACAGCATGGAGTAACTGTTACAGTCTTGCTGCAAGTTGCCTCACATCCGTTTTGATCAGTAATTGTTACGCTGTAAGTTCCACCAGCCAAGCCATTGATGCTTGATGCTGTTGCACCATTGCTCCATAGATATGTGTATGGACCAGTTCCACCTTGAATAGTAACCGAAACTGAAGCAAGATTTCCATTACCGCAGTTACCATCAACCTTGGTGCATGTTGCAACTGGAACTGGGTTAATCTCAATTTCTAGAATATCTGAGCAGAATGTGAATTCTGGACATCCTTCTCTTTTAGCACAACGCTTAAACTGAGAGTTGATGCTAATCATTCCTGCATCGTAAGTCTCATTTGTTGCACCTGGGATTGGTGCCCAAGATGTTTCCGTTTCTTTCTGATACCATTGGTAAACGATTCCACCAAGACCACCATTTGCTGGCGCGATGCTCGTAAAGGCAGCTGGATCAAATGGACCACATCCAACCTGACTTCCTTCTACCGTTCCTGGGTCAGTAACATCACAACATGGATTAGTTGCAACAGTTGCTGAACAATCAGAAGTACATCCTTTTGCGTCAGTCACAACCACTGAATACGTTCCCGCGGCCAATCCTGTGATTGAAGCAGTAGTTGCTCCGTTACTCCAAGCATAGCCGTAAGGAGATGTTCCGCCAGTTACCGCTACTGATGCAGAAGCTGAGTTATTGTTGTTGCAATCTCCGTTTACTGGAGTACAAACAGCAACTGGAACTGGATTAACAGTTACACAGATTACGTTGCTCTCTCCAATGTAGATGTCGCAACCAGTTCTTCGTGCGCAACGGATGAAACATCTGCTTGCAGTCAGCATTCCTGGGTCGTAAGTAGCTGAATTTGAGTTAGGGATTTCTACCCAACCGTTATTTCCGTTGTTCATTGGAACGTTATTCGCATTCCACAACCATACATATTCCAAGTCGCCTAATCCTCCTGTTGGAAGTGTTGAGCTTGTAAATGCTGCTGGATCAAATGCACCGCAGTTCTCTTGAACTCCAGCGATTGTACCACCGTTGGTCACGTTACAGCATCCTTGAACGGTTACGTTCACGCTGCAATCTGCAGAACATCCGAAGTAATCAGTTACAGTAACCGAATACGTTCCTTCCGCCAAGTTTCCAATGGTTTGAGTCGTTCCGCCATTGCTCCAAGCGTATGTGTATGGAGCAGTTCCACCTTGAACGTTTACAGATGCAGAAGCACCGTTTCCGTTGCCACAGCTTCCGCTTATGCTGGTGCAGTTAACCTGTGGTACTGGGTGAATTTCAATTTCTAGAATGTCAGAGCAGAATGTGAATTCTGGACATCCTTCTCTTCGAGCACAACGCTTGAATTGAGTATTGATGCTCAACATTCCTGGATCGTAAGTTGCAGAAGTTGCTCCTGGGATTGGTGCCCAAGAAGTCTCCGTTTCTTTCTGATACCATTGGTATACGATACCGCTCAATCCGCCTGAAGCAGGGTCAACACTTGTGAACGCAACTGGATCGAATGAACCACAACCTTCTTGACTTCCTTCTACAGTTCCTGCATCAGTTACATCACAACAAGGAGTGATTGAAACGGTAACTGAACAATCGTCAGTACATCCGTTCGCGTCAGTAACCGTTACAGAATACGTTCCATCAGCTAGGTTGCTGATTGAAGCTGTTGTTGCTCCATTGCTCCATGAGTAAGAATAAGGAGCTGTTCCACCAGCAACAGCTACTGAAGCTGAAGCTACATTATTGTTTGCGCACGTTCCGTTTGTAGGAGTACAACTCGCAACTGGAATTGGATTAATCGTTACACAAATCACGTTGCTCTCGCCTACGTAATCTGTACAACCGCTTCTTCGTGCACAACGGATAAAGCATCTTGAAGCCGTCAAATAACCAGCATCATAAGTTGCTGAATTACTGTTTGGAATTTCTACCCAACCGTTGCTTCCATTATTGAATGCTACGTTGCTTGGGTTCCACAACCACACGTATTCCAAGTCTCCAAGTCCTCCGGTTGGAAGACTTGCACTTGTAAATGCTGCTGGATCGAATGGTCCACAGTTTTCTTGTGCGCCTGCTATCTGTCCTCCGTTGGTCACATTACAGCATGGTGTAATTACTACTGATGTGGTGCATACTGCTGAACATCCGTTTACATCCGTTACTGTTACTGAGTATGAACCTGCTGTCAGGTTGCTGATCTGTGCTGTTGTTGCTCCCGTGCTCCACAAGTAGGTATATGGTGAGGTTCCGCCTGTTGCACTTACTGATGCTGATGCTTGGTTGTTGTTTGAACAACTTCCGTTGGTTGGGGTGCAAACTGCTACTGGTACTGGATTAACCGTTACACAGATCACATTGCTCTCGCCTGGGTAGTCTGTACATCCGCTTCTGCGTGAGCAACGGATAAAGCATCTTGATGCTGTCAACATGCCCGGATCGTAGGTAGCTGAGTTTGAGTTTGGGATTTCTACCCAACCATTGCTTCCATTATTGAACGCTACGTTATTCGG